>CAWGUF010000014.1:0-47001 GCA_963825625.1 uncultured Alphaproteobacteria bacterium
CGCTGCGCTCGCCCGAGCCCATATCGTCGGCGAGCTTCTGTTGCCCCGGATAGCAGGCGTCGTCCGACCAGGCGTATTTGAGCAGCATGGCGTAAGCGAGCTTGGCGCCGACGGAGAGCTCTTCTTGGTAAGCAGAAAATTGGGACCATCGTGAAGCCATGGCGCGTCACCGGATCGGCACCGATGATCTCGATGTTGTTGCGGGCTCGGTCGAGCGCAGAGCCAATATGCTCCATATGAGCGCATGATAGCATCGCGGGATATGCCGGCGACGGTTATCAACACGCGGTCAGGTGAAGTGGTTATCGTTTGGAGGGTCCTGTCGAGGCGCCCTTAGCAACGGCGTGAGCATTTCCTGGAGGCCGCGCACCAGAAAGTTGGTCTCGCGGTCGCGCTCGATCAAGGCATCGATGGTCTTGTCCTTGCGATCGATCTGTTCGCGCAAGAACTCGCGATCATCCTTGGCTTGTTCAAGTTCGTGTTCGAGGCGAGCGACATAGCGCGACGTGTCGTCCGTTGTCGCTGGCGATGTGTCGGGCAATGCCGGGCTCTGTTGTGCGACGACAGGTGACGCGACATGTCGCGATGCGTCGGGACTGGTCGCGACTATGTCGTTCGTGTTTAGTTCTTCGATTTGCGCGATGTGGCGCGCGACCGACTGACGGAGTGACGAGATACAGCTCGCCGCCGAGCGCGGTCTCCTTTTTCGGCTCTCCAGGTGACCCTTGGCACAGTAGCGCTGCAGGCTCCTGATCGTGCGCGGATGGCCGGCCCTGGCGTAGAGGTCGGCGACCTGCTCGATGGTCAGGGTGTAGTCGTTATCGAGCGCTGTCGCGTCCGGTCGCGACACGTCGTGCGCGGTCGCGTCCGGTCGTGTGCTGTCGTCCATGACAGGAAGTGTAGCAGGGAGAAGCTATGGCGCGGTGGCGGTTATCCCCATCCTTCCTGGTAGACCAGAGGTAGACGGGAGAAAAAGAGGAGAGGACATGAAGGGGAAGAAATTTCACTCTAAATTATTGATTTTATTTTGTTTTTATTGGTGGAGCCGAGGGGAATCGAACCCCTGACCTCTTGAATGCCATTCAAGCGCTCTCCCAACTGAGCTACGGCCCCGATCCGGGTAATCTCTTGGGACGACGTCGCCAGCGGCGGCGCAGACGAGCCTCTTAAGACGCGAACGCGCGATGCGCAAGACGATTTTTGAGCTTTCTGCGTGCCCGCGACAGTGACTGCAGTGCCGCGCACCCCGCGCGGCACTCACGTCGTCGGCCCGCCAGCGAGACCGAACCTGTCCTTGATGCGCCGGAATAGTGCGTCCCGCACCGATCGATAAGCATTGAGTACCTGCTCCCGCGAGCCCTGTCCCAGCATCAGCGAGGCATCGAATGTCGGCCAGTACTCCACGTCGACGGCGAATGTCCGCGTCAACTCAAGTGCCTGGTGATGCGCCTCCGGCGACAACGTTATGATGAGATCGAACGAGGTGTCGTCGAGATCCGCAATCGTGCGTGGAGAATGACGCCGCACGTCGATCCCGATCTCCTCCATCACTTCATCCACGAATGGATCCCGCTCCCCGCGCCGGATGCCAGCCGATTCCACGTAGACCCGGCGTCCAGCCAGATGCCGCAGAATGGCAGCCGCCATCGGCGAACGCACCGCGTTCATGGTGCAGGCGAACAGCACCGCACCGGGCATCTCTCCCGGCTTTACGATCCGTTCAAACCCGGGATAGCCGCTCGCTTCCCCGTCGCCTTCGCTCTCCACGCGCTACCCTTTCCAGTGCAGCGCGCAAATGAGCGTGAAAAGACGCCGCGCGGTGTCGTGGTCGACCTCGATCTTTCCCTTGAGCCGTTCCATGAGAATACGGCTACCCTCGTCGTGCAACGCCCGCCGCCCCATGTCGATGGCCTGAATCCGCGACGGCGGCGCTGACCGGATCGCCTCGTAATAGCTGTTGCAGACGATGAAATAGTCCTTGATCACCCGCCGCAACGACGTCAGCGAGAGCACGTGCCTCACCCAGCCGTCGGCATCCTCGTTGCCAATCGCAAATACCAGCCTGTCGTCGACGATGGACAGCTTCAGTCGATAGGGTCCCGTCATCCCGGTCCGACAGCGCGAATGAGTTCGAATCCAGCAGATCATAGATCGCCACCTCACGCTCGTGGTCGATGTTGGCAGCCCCCCGGCGGATCGAAGCCTCGTCGAGCTCGATCGCCACGAGGCGGGATCGTTCCGGTCGTGCCGGGGCCGTCGCGTTGGAATCGTCCATGGTCCTATCCCGGTCCGCACCCTGACTGGCGCAAAGCCCAAATTGTGTCGAACGATTGAGCCTAGCTCCTGCCCAACCGGCGTATCTCGACCGACCGCCGGTGTGCCTCCAGCCCCTCTGCGCGCGCCAGCGCCATCGCCGGCCCGGCCAAGCGCGCGCCAGCGCCGCGGCGTCCAGCCGCAGCATCGAGGTCCGCTTCATGAAATCGAGCACGCCGAGACCGGAGGCGATATCGCGCGCTGCGCGCGGTCGGCAGCACGTGGTTGGAGCCCGCGACGTAGTCGCCGATCACCTCCGGCGTGTGCGCCCCAAGGAAGATCGCGCCGGCATTGCGAATCCGTCGCCGCGATGCGCATCGGGATCTTCCGTCGCGATCTCCAGGTGCTCCGCCGCAATGCGATCGGCCAGCGCCGGCGCCTCCTCGAGCGATCCGCACCAGGATGATCGCGCCGAACGTACTCCAGCTTTCCCCCGCGATATTGCCGCGCGGCAGTACCGCGAGCTGGCGGGCGACAGCCGCCTCGACGGCCTCGGCGAAATCCGCATCGTCGGTCATCAGGATCGATTGCGCTGCGGTGTCGTGCTCAGCCTGCGCCAGCAGGTCGGCCGCGATCCATTCCGGCTCGTTGTGCCTTGTCGGCGATGACCAGCACCTCCGACGGCCCGGCAATGGAATCGATACCCGACCTGGCCGAACACCTGCCGCTTGGCAGCCGCCACATAGGCATTGCCTGGCCCGACGATCTTTGCCACCGGAGCGATCGTGGCAGTGCCATAGGCAAGCGCCGCGATCGCCTGCGCGCCCGCCGACCCGGTAGATCTCGTGCGCACCACCGATCCGCGCCGCCGCCAGCACCAGCGGATTGAGCTGAGCCGCCCGGCGCCGGCACCACCATCACAACACGCGGCACCCCGGCCACCTTGGCAGGCACCGCGTTCATCAGCACCGAGCTCGGATAGGAAGCCAGACCGCCAGGAACATAAACGCCGACGGCCTCGATCGCCGTCCACCGGTGCCCAAGCTCTGCGCCCAGAGCGTCGCGGTAGCTGCGTTGCGCCTCCGGCTTCTGCCGCTCGTGATAGTCCAGGATCCGGTCGTGCGCGAATTGCAGCGCCTGCCATGACGTCCGCCTCGCAGCTGGCTCACCGCCGTCGCTGATTTCCTCGATCCGTAATCACGCAGCCCGACCTTTCCCAGATCGATCCGATCGAACTCGGCCGATAGACGCGACCACGCGCCGCATCTCCCTCGCTGCGCACGCGCGCGATGATGTCGGCGACCGCCGCATCGACGTCCGCCGAGACCTCCCGCTTGGCGCCGAGGAACCGGCGGAAAGCGTCCTCGAAATCAGCTGCTGATGTATCGAGCCATTGCGCCATGCGCCAACAACCTTGCGTTAGATCCGCGCTCCGAACAAAGCCGCGCCGAACATCGTCTGCCTGGCGAATGGAACGGGTGTCGGCCTCTCAGACCGCCCCCGTCTCGTCATCGCCATGGTCAGGCCGTCGACTGTGTACGCCACGCCGCTCCAAGGTCCTTCAACTCGGCCTCGATGCATTCCACGTCGAGCCGTATTGCGGGCCCACCGGCAAAAATCAAGGTAATAGCCCCACCCGGCGCGGTGATCGGCTCGAACTGGATTGCCAGCAGCGAAACGACCTCCGATGCCGCCTTCAGATCCAAGCCCTGCACGCGGGCCGCCAGCACCCGCTCGAAGCGCAACGCTGAGCGCCGCCGACGGTAGCATCTTCCTCCGCCGCTTGCCGCCGTCCCCTGCTCCCGCTGCCAATTCCCAGTCGAACCGGTTCAAAAGCGCGGCGAAACGCCGCTCCTTTGGTAGATACGCCATGTCCCCGACCCTGACCACAGCGTCCTGCAGATGTGCAGACACGACCTTGAGGTCCTCCTCGTCGAAGGCGATCAGCTTGAGGTCGGTCATCTCGTTAAGGAGTTGATCTCGCAGGTGTTGAGGGTCAATCGAGTGATACGCTGGCCTCATGCAGCAGCGCAATGCCGGCCGCACCACCCGCTTCCGCACGATTATTGCAGAGCAGCCGAACAGCTCTCGATGATCCAAGATCATCGCTCCTTCCGCGCTGCATTCTAACCATTGCCGATAAAAAAACCGGCTGGAGTTGGCCACAATGCTCGTCCACAGTGTATTCCGGCCCTGCATTGTGCGCCTATCTACTCTGTGCCTCTATCCGTTAAGCATGGCCGCAAAGGACGCCGTCCATGCCGAACTTCTGCCTCGATCCGTCTCAGCACCGTGGTTGCCCTCCTCATGCTCGCCCTCGTCCAAAGACGCACTCCGCCCGCCTCCAGTACCCCACGCGTCGAGCAGTTCACGCTGCGCCAACGGCATGATCGGCGTCGTGATCACCGACAACCGAGCCCCCGTCGTCACCCACATGGTGTGGTACCGGATCGGCGCCGCCGACGAGCCGACCGGCAAGTCCGGCATCGCCCACTTCCTCGAGCACCTGATGTTCAAGGCGACGGAGAAGCTCCGTTCGGGCGAGTTCTCCAAGATCGTTTCGCGCCTCGGCGGCAACGACAACGCCTTCACCGAGCCATGATGCCACCGCCTATTTCCAGCGCGTCTGCCAAGCAGCCGTCTCGCCCCAGGTCATGGCGATGGAGGCCGACCGCATGGTCAATCTGCGGCTGGCCGAAAAGGAGGTGCTCACCGAGCGCGACGTCATCCTCGAGGAGCGCCGCAGCCGGGTCGACAACAATCCGTCCGCCATTCTCGACGAGCAGATGAGTGCCGCGCTCTATCGCAATCATCCACTACGGCATCCCCGTCATCGGCTGGGAGCATGAGATCGCCGCGCTGTCCCGCGAGGACGCCCTGGACTTCTACAAGGCCTTCTACGCGCCCAACAATGCGATCCTGGTCGTCTCCGGCGACGTCACGCGTCGACGAGGTCAAGGCGCTGGCCGAGACAGACGTTTCGGCAAGCTCAAGCCGAGCCCGGCCATCAAGCCGCGGGTCCGGCGTCAGGGAGCCGCCCGGTCGCCACGCCGTTGCGCGTCGAGCTGAAGGATCCGCGCGCCGGCAAGACCGATCGCTGCAGCGCCACTACATGGCTGCCGAGCTACGTCATCGGCCGCGCCCGGCGAGGCCGAGGCGCTCGACGTTGCTGATGAAGGTTGTCGGCGTCGGCGCCGACCAGCCGCCTCTACAAAGAGCTCGTGGTGGAGAAGCGCATCGCCTCCAGCGCCGGCGGCTACTACGGCGGCTACGGGCTCGACACCAGCAAGATCGGCGTCTATGCGGTTCCCGCCGATGGCGTCGATCTCGCCAAGCTCGAAGCCGGAATGGACGCCGTGCTGGCCGAGGTCAAGGCCAACGGCGTCACCGAGGCCGAGCTCGACGGGCCAAGTCCAACTACATCGCCGAGTACGTCTACGACAGCGACAGCCAGTCGACGCTGGCCCGCCGCTACGGCTGGGGCCTGGTCGTCGGCCGCACGATCGAGGACGTCGACGCCTGGCCCGATCGCATCTCCAAGGTGACACCGCGCCGAGGTTCGAAGCGCAGCCCGCAAGCCTATCTCGACATCCGCCGCTCGGTCACCGGTCATCTGTTGCCCGTGCCCCCGAAGGCGCACCCGCAGCTTCCAGACGCAAGCCACGGCCCAACCGCACCTGAACCTCTCCTCGGCGTCCAGCCATTCCAGACGAACCGCCAATGAGCAACGTCCATGACGCAGCACCGCCCGGCCCCGATCACGAACTGGACCGCCGCGCCGCGCCGCTGCCTTGGCACTCGCTCGCCGTGCCCCTGTCCCAGCTGCCGCGCAGGTGGCCAGGACCAGCGCGCCGGCGCCCGCCAAGCCCCTCAGCCACCGCACAGCGAGCCAGAACCGTCATCATGAAAATCCAGACAGATCAAGAGCCCCGGCGGCATCAAGGCCTGGCTGGTGGAAAGCCACAACGTGCCGCTGATGGCGCTGCGATTCGCCTTCGAGGGCGGCAGCACCCAGGATCCGGCCGGGCAAGGACGGCCTCGCCAACTTCATGACGGCCATGATGGACGAGGGCGCCGGCGATCTCGACAGCTCGCATTCCAGGAGCGCATGGAGGAGATCGCCATGCGCATGAGCTTCGAGGACTGGCCGCGACTATCTTCTACGGCAGCTTCGAGACGCTGACCGTGCAACCGCGCCAAGGCGGTCGAGCTGCTGAAGCTCGCGCTCACCCAAGCCCCGCTTCGACCAGGATGCCGTCGACCGTATCGCAAAGCAGCTCTCCGCCAACCTTGCCTTCGCCGACGCGTGATCCGGAACCGGGTCGCCTGCGGAGCCTGGAACGAGACCGCATTCCGGCGATCACCCCTATGGACGTCCTCCGACCGGAACCGTCAGAAGTCGTCGCTCGATAACCCGGCCGACCTCAAGGCTTATCATCCGCCGGATCTTCGCCAGGGACACGCTCAAGGTCGTCGCCGTCGGCGACATCGATGCCAAGACACTCGGGCAAACTGCTCGATGACGTGTTCGGCGGCCTCCCGGCCAAGGCGAACCTGACGCACCGTGCCGGACGTAAAGCCCGTCACCGGCGCGCTGAAGGTCATCGAGATGCCGGTGCCGCAGTCCGTCGCCCGGTTCGGCACCCCGCGCATGAAGCGCAAGGATCCTGATTTCATCGCCGCCTACGTCGTGAACCAGATCCTCGGCGGCGGCGGCTTTGCCTCTCGCCTGATGGAGGAGGTGCGCGAGAAGCGCGGCCTCGCCTATTCGGTCTACAGCTATCTCTGCGCCGATGGACCATGCCAGCGTCTACACCGGCGGCGTCGCGACCAAGAATGACGAGCGATGCAACAGTCGCTCGACGTGATCCGGACCGAGCTGAAGCGGATGGCCGACGGACGGTCCGACCCAGATCGAGCTCGATAATGCCAAGAGCTATCTGACGGGCTCGTACGCGTTGCGCTTCGACACCAACTCCAAGATCGCCAGCCAGCTGCTCGGCATCCTGGTCCAGGATCTTGGCATCGACTACGTCGACAACCGCAACGCGCAGATCGACGCCGTCACCCTTGCCGACGCGCGCCGGGTCGCTCAGCGGCATACTCAAGTTTGACGATTTGATCGTCACCGTCGTCGGCCAGCCGGAAGGGTTCTCAGAAGCGCTCCAGGGCGCCGAAAAGCCCAAGAGCAAGCCGAAAACCCAGAGTGGTTCTCCCCGCGGCTGATCCTGCCGGGACTTGACGAGCACCGGGCCCGCCGCCCACCTGAACGGATGGGCGGCCAATGATTCGGCGCGCCCGTACGTCTCGAGGTCCCAAGCCATGTCTGTCCGCCAGCTCTCGGCCGAGACCGTAAACCGTATCGCAGCCGGCGAGGTTGTCGAGCGGCCGGCGAGCGTTGTGAAGGAGCTGGTGGAGAATGCCATCGATGCAGGTGCGACCGATATCGAAACGGTCGCCTCGGGCGGTGGATTGTCCCTGATCCGGGTCAGCGACAACGGCATCGGCATGGACGCAACCGACTTGGCCCTCTGCGTCGAGCGCCACGCGACGTCCAAGCTGTCCGAGGAGGATCTTTTTGACATCCGTTCACTCGGCTTTCGCGGCGAGGCCCTGCCGTCGATCGGATCTATCGCGCACCTGGTGATTACAACGCGAGCCCGCGCCTCGACCGAGGCATTGTCGATCACCATCGATCGCGGCGCCAAGGGGCCGCTGAAGCCCGCAGCTCACAACACCGGCACCCGGGTCGAGGTCCGCGAGCTGTTCTCCGCGACTCCTGCCCGCCTCAAGTTTATGAAGTCCGAGATCGCAGAGAATAGGGCGATCTCCGAGACTGTGAAGCGCCTTGCCATGGCCCACCCCGCCATCGCCTTCACCCTCGTGACAGGCGAGCGCGCCAGCCTCCGGCTACCCGCCCAGAACGACGATCCCGCTGGTCGCCTCGAGCGCCTCGGTCGCATCATGGGCCGGCCCTTCATGGACGACGCGATATTGCTCGAAGGCGGCCGCGAGGGCATTACGATTTCCGGTTTCGCTGGCCTGCCCACGCTCAACCGCCCGGACACCACGATGCAGTTCCTGTTCGTCAACGGCCGTCCGGTGCGCGACAAGGTTCTCATCGGCGCAGTGCGTGCCGCCTATGGCGATATGCTGCCCAAGGGCCGGCAGCCTCTGTTGGCCTTGTTCATCGACCTCGATCCTCGCGCCGTCGACGTCAACGTCCACCCGACCAAGGCGGAGGTCCGCTTTCGCGATGCCGGTGCCGTGCGCAGCCTCATCATCGGCGGTCTGCGCGATGCACTTGCGCGAGCCGGCCATCGTGCGACCAGCGCCGGCGGCTTGGCGACACTTGAGCAACTCGCAAAACGCGCCCAGCAGGCACAGGCGCAAAACGCGCAGCCGCCGGGCTCCACGACCGGCTTCACCCATGCCGGCTATGCCGATCAGCCCGGCGGCTCCGATCCTTCGCGCCCGTTCGGCGCGAACCGTTTCGAACAAGGTACAGGCCGTTATCCACCTGGCTTTGGCCCAGGTCTTGCCGAGGCTATGCAGGCGCCGTTCGACGCCCTGAGCGAGCCCAGCGCCGACGCCTCCGCGGGCTCCGCCCCCCCCGATCCCGCATCCCTGGACCACCCGCTCGGCGCCGCACGCGCACAGCTCCATGAAACCTACATCGTCGCCGAAACCCGCGATGGCATTGTCATCGTCGACCAGCATGCCGCCCACGAGCGCTTGGTCTACGAACGGCTGAAGGAAGCCCTTGCCGCTGGCGAGGTCGCACGCCAGGGCCTGCTCATCCCGCATATCGTCGAGCTGGAGTCCGACGCCGTGGACGTGCTCGGCGAGGCACGAAAAGATCTCGAGCAACTGGGCCTTACCCTGGAACCCTTCGGCCCCGGCGCCGTTGCCGTCCGCGAGACACCGGCACTCCTCGGCAACACCGATGTGACCGCCCTCGTCAAGGATCTGGCCGCCGACATGATGCGGGAGGAAGGCGGACAGCTCCTCAAGGAGCGCCTCGATGCTGTAGCCGCCACCATGGCTTGCCACGGCAGCGTCCGCGCCGGCCGCCGTCTGACGCCGCAGGAGATGAATGCGTTGTTGCGCGACATGGAAGCGTGCCCAAAGGCCGGGCAGTGCAACCACGGCCGGCCGACCTACGTCGAGCTGAAGCGCAACGACATCGAACGGCTGTTCGGCCGCAGATAAGCCGCAACCGTGGTGCATCCAGAACCTGATCCCGCTATAAGCGTTCGGATCGGGGATTGTGGAGGATCACTTGCCATGCCTGATGCTCGTGAGGGCACGCGACAGCGCGCCGAGAGCGCCGAGGCCCGTCGCGAACGACTGGCGGCGGAGCTGCGCGCCAACCTCAAGAAGCGCAAGGCGCAGGCCCGCGCCCGGTCACGAGAGGACACCGCACAATCCGAAGCAGATCACATGCGGGCCGCATCGGTCGACAGCGACCAGGGCGCCTGACAAGCAGCAATACGGCATGGCCGGTTGCGCTGTTGGACCGGTCGCCTTAGACAGGCCAGCACGCGCGTGATTCGATTATCGGCAAAGCTGGACCTGACTTTCCCGTCTCGTCGGCATGAGGATTGATATGGACCGCATCAAAATTATCGGCGGCCAGCGCCTGCAAGGCCGCATACCGATCTCCGGCGCCAAGAATGCGGCTCTGCCGCTGATGATCGCCAGCTTGCTGACCTCCGATCGGCTGACGCTGAAGAACGTCCCCAATCTCGCCGACGTCGCCTTGCTCGCTCGCATCCTTCGCAACCACGGTGTCGATCATACGATCGAAGGCAAGCGCGCCGGGCCGCTCGCGCACATGGGCGAGACCTATCATTTCACGGCACGCGACATCGTCGACACGACCGCACCCTACGAGATGGTGAGCCGGATGCGCGCCAGCTTCTGGGTGCTTGCACCGCTCCTGGCCCGCTGCGGCGAGGCGCGCGTATCGATGCCGGGCGGCTGCGCCATCGGCACCCGGCCTGTTGACCTTCACCTCCTCGCAATGAAGGCTCTGGGCGCGCAGATCGATATCGATGGCGGCTATGTCGTGGCCCGCGCCAAGGGCGGCCTGAAAGGCGGCCGCATCGTATTCCCGAAGGTCTCCGTCGGCGCCACCCATGCCGCGCTGATGGCGGCGGCAATGGCCCGTGGCGAGACCGTCATCGACAATGCAGCGCGCGAGCCCGAGATCGGCGACCTGGCCCATTGTCTGATCCGGATGGGCGCTCTGGTGGACGGCATCGGAACATCGACCTTGCGCATTCAGGGTCGCGACCGGCTGGAGGGCGCAACCCACACCGTGCTGCCTGACCGGATCGAGACCGGCACCTTTGCGTTCGCGGTGGCCGCGACCGGCGGCGACGTGATTCTGGAAGGCGCCAAGACGGATCTGCTGTCGACTGCCCTCGACGCATTGCGCGGCACCGGCGCCGAAGTCTCCGACACTGCAGAAGGCATTCGCGTCAGCCGCAATGGCGGCGAGCTGGAGCCGATCTCGATCGAGACGCAGCCGTTCCCCGGCTTCCCCACCGACCTGCAGGCCCAGCTCATGGCGCTGATGACGCGCGCCGACGGCACCAGCGTCATCCGCGAGACCATCTTCGAGAACCGCTTCATGCACGTGCAGGAGCTCGTGCGGCTCGGCGCCGACATCCACCTGCACGGAGACACGGCCACCATCAAGGGCGTTCGCCATCTCAAGGGTGCGCCGGTGATGGCAACAGACCTGCGCGCCTCCGTCTCGCTCGTCATCGCCGGCCTGATGGCCGACGGCGAGACCATGATCAACCGCGTCTACCACCTCGACCGCGGCTTCGAGCGGCTGGAGGAAAAACTCTCCCGCTGCGGCGCCCAGATCGAGCGCATCGCCAGCGGTTGAGTCGCGAGTTGCGCCCAGCGACACGCCTTTGATTGCGCCCGGCGACTCCCCTTGCGGGGAGCCGGCCGCCGGGCGCGTGGGGCTCTGATTGCCCCCGGCGACTCGCCTTGCGGGGAGCCGGCCGCCGGGCGCGTACCGGAGGCGAGGCCACGACGGCCCAATAACAACGGGTCCAGGGCGACGCCCTGGTCGGGGTCGCAAGGGGCCGACAGCCCCTTGCCTGCCGCAGGCATGTCGAGCGGATCGTAGCTAGACGGAGGAAGCGGACGTTGACCGGGCGTTGCGGGCGGCCTGGACGTCATGGCCGATCCGAGGTCTCGTGAAACGAGACCGAGGGGAAAAGTCGGCCATCCACGCGGTGCTCGGCATGTGCGAGCGCAGCGGGAATTCTCGGCGTTCGAGCGTCACCCCCGCCGGTCTGCATGCAGAGCGTTGACGTGGATGGCCGCCTGGTCCCGGCCCTCGGCTGCGCCTCGGCCCGGCGCGGCCATGACGGCCGGATTAAAGGATCGCTTGACGTCCGCCCTCGGGGGTGGTGCTGTCATGGCCGATCCGAGGTGTTGCGTGAGCGCTGCAGCGATCCGGCGCATGTAACACGTCGCTGGCGGCCGGCTCCCCGGAGGGAAGTCGCCAGCGACAAATTGAATACGAGTCGCCAGCGACAAACCAAAAACTCACGCCTCGGCCCGGCGCGGCCATGACGACCGTAGGGAAGTCGGGGTAAGCGGACGAAGCCCGCTTCTGTATACGCCCCTGCATAACGGCAGCCTGTCCCTCACCCACTTTCCGGCTGCACGATCACCATCCACGACACGCCGAACTTGTCGGCAACGGCGCCGAAGCATGGCGAGAAGAATGTCGGCCCAAGCGGCATCTGCACGCTGCCCCCGTCTGCCAGGCCGTCAAAAACGCGCTTCGCCGTCGCCGCGTCCGGCACCGTGATCGACAGCGACATGCAATTGAAATCGAGCGGCCCCGACGCCATTCCGTCCGACATCATCACGTTGGTGCCATGGATACTGAGGCAGGCGTGCATGACGCGCTCGTCGACATCCGGCGGCAGCTCGAGATGGCTGGGCGGCTTGTCCGGCGCATCCTTGAAGCGCATCATCATCAGCACTTCGGCACCCAGCATGTCCCTGTAGAATTCGATCGCCTCCTCGCAGCGGCCGCGGAAGAACAGATAGGGCTGCACCGCCGGCTGCGGGCGGATCGGCGCCTCGGGCATGACGACGACCGGCGCGAAGCCGCCGAAGATCATGCGCTTGCCGTCGAACGGAATCGGGCTGGTCGCCGGGTCCATCCGCGGGTCGGCCATCATCTTCTTCATACCCGCATCGCGCGCCGCCTTGTCCGGCCACTCGATCCAGGAAAACACGACCGTCTCGTCGGTCCTTGGCCTGCACCGCACGGCGGAAATCGGTCAGCTTTGCCCTCCGGCACATCGTCACCCCAGCCCTCGACGATCCGAACTGCGCCGAACTCCATGAACATGGGATCGAACGTGCGCGCATGCTCGATGAACGCCTGCTTGTTCGCGGTCGGCACCGCGATGATGAATCCGTCGACGTAGGTCATGGTGTCTATCCTTCAGCTACCCGCTGCCGCGGCTTCCAGCGCCGCGATGTCGATCTTGGTCATCGTCATCATCGCCGATCTGGCGCGCGCGGCACGCGCCGGATCGGGGTCGCCGAGGATACGGGGCAGCGCTTCCGGTACGATCTGCCACGAAACGCCGAAGCGATCGGTCAGCCAGCCGCACATGCTTTCCTTGCCGCCACCGCTGAGCAGCATCGACCACAGATGATCCGTTTCAGCCTGGTCTTTCGCAAGCACACTGATGGACGCCGCCGGCGAGTGCTCGTACATTGGCCCCGCGGTCAGGATCATCATCGGCGCACCCGCGAGCGTGAACTCCACGACCATCGGATCGTCGCTCTGGCCGTGCGCGTAGATGGCATCGACTTCGCTGTCGGAAAGCAATGACACGTAAAAGTGCGCCGCCTCCAGGCCACCCCTCGCAAACCACAAGCAGGTGCGGACTTTGGATTTGAACTGCACAACAGCCTCCATCACTGCAACCCTCGACAACGGGCGTGCCAATTGTGCCGCTGCACCACCGCGCCTTCACACCTTCCGCTTCGCCTCCACGTGGCGGGCGAAATTGTCGAGGATCGCCTGCCACCCGGCGCGCTGCTGCTCGACCGAATGCGTCTGCTCACTGTCGAATGCCACGCGAACCCGGACACCCTCCGGCACGCGCGCAAACGTCACCTGCGCCGCGCGGTCGCCGAACGCGTACGCGATCAACTCATGCTCGACGATCTTCGTATAGGTTCCTGCGAAATCGAAACCGACGCTGCCGTCCTTGGCCTCCATCCGCGACGAGAACGAGCCGCCTTCGCGCAAGTCCACGCTCGCGGCCGTCGTGTGCCAGTCGTCCGAGGCAGCATTCCACTGCTTGATGTCCGCAGGCGTCGTATAGGCCTGCCAGACCTGCTCGATCGGAGCACGCACGACCGTCTCGACGGTAATCCTGGCGAGGTCGCTCATTCTTCGCTCCTTTCGGCTTTCGGCTCCGCGAACAGCAATTCGACATAACGCCTGAGATGATCGCAGGTTTCGATGGCGATACTTGCATCGCCCTTAGCCTTCGCCAGAATGAAAGCGCCCTGCAGCACCGCCTGAGTGTGGTTGGCCAGACTCTCTGCGGACCAGTCCGCTTCGAGGCCACACGCAGTCATGGCGGCCTGGATGTCGGCCACCAGCGTGCCGGCATGCCCGAAAATACTCTGTGCGCAAGCCTGGCGGATCGCCGAACTCGCGTCGTAGACCTCCTGCACCATGGTACCGACCAGACACGTGAATTGTGGGATTTCGCCGGCAATCAGCGAGCGTCGGAAATCGATATAGGCAAGCACCCGGTCGAGCGGATCGGCCGGCTGGTGATAAGGCGCAGCCTCGAACAGCTTGCCGGTGACGTCGGACCAGTACGCGGCGGCGGCCACTGCCAAAGCCTCCTTACTAGCGAAATGGTGGAAGAACGCCCCCTTCGTGACCCCAGCCCTGGCGCACAGCTCGTCCACTGTCGTCGCTGCGTAGCCCTTTTCCCGGATCACCTGCAGCGCCGCATCCAGCAGCTTGTTGCGTGCAGAGTATCGTTTGGGTCGATCAGCTTGGTTCACGGGTAAATACATACCAACCAGTTGGTATGTATGTCAACCATCGATTTTCCACTCCCCCCGCTCGAGGCGGACTATCGGGGTTTCGCCACGCAGAACCCGCACCAGGATCCAGCAAAATCGGCCAACATTCTGGTGCGACTTGCAATTCTAAAATTCGGCTTCGAACGGGCAAACAGCAGCAATCAACAACCACCAACCTCGGACGTAATTCCCGCTCCGCGACAGCTGCTTGTGCTGGCCAGCGCAAGGACCAACCTTTATGCTTGCGTGTGCAGCCTGGCGAAGAGCCACGACATAGCTGCACCGGGCTTTGAGGGTTAAGGTCGGTCATGAGCAGCAGGTCCAGAACGGGCACCGCGACCGAGGCAGTCATACGGGTCGTGCCGGCTGTAGCCGATGTGGCGGCGGAGGCGTGGGACGCCTGCGCCAACCCCGACCCGGCCACCGCCAATCCGTTCGTGTCGCACGCCTTCTTGCGAGCCCTGGAAGACGCCAAGTGCGTGGGCCGGCGCGCTGGATGGCTGCCGCAGCATCTTGTTCTTGAAGACGCGAATGGTGGCGTCAGCGGCATTGCTCCCGCCTACGTCAAGGGCCACAGCCAGGGCGAGTACGTCTTCGATTACGGCTGGGCCGACGCTTATGAACGCGCGGGCGGGCGCTACTATCCCAAGCTACAGCTTGCAGTGCCATTCACCCCGGTGCCTGGCCCCCGCCTGCTGGTGAAGCCGGGAGACCAGCACGACGAGAGGGAGGCGCTGCTCGCCAGCGGCATCATCGAGTTCACCAAACGCCACGACTTCTCCTCTGCCCACATCACATATCTGACCGAAGCAGAATGGACCCGGCTCGGCGCCCTTGGCTTCCTGCAGCGGACCGGCAAGCAGTATCATTTCGCCAACGAGGGCTACGCAAGCTTCGACGGCTTTCTGGCCACACTTTCCTCCCGCAAGCGCAAGACATTGCGCAAGGAGCGTACCGAGGCGGTCAGCGCCGGCATCGACATCCAACGCTTGACCGGCGCGGACATCACAGAAGCCCACTGGGACGCCTTCTACCAGTTCTACATGGAGACCGGATCGCGCAAGTGGGGCCGCCCCTATCTCAACCGCATCTTCTTCTCGCTCCTGGGCGAGCGCCTGGCCGGCAACTGCGTGCTGGTCATGGCGCGCCGCGATGGACGCTACATAGCCGGCGCCCTCAACCTGGTCGGCGGCGATTGCATATATGGCCGCTACTGGGGCGCGATCGAGCATCACGCCTGCCTGCACTTCGAGATCTGTTACTATCAGGCCATCGAACACGCGATTGAGCACAAGCTGGCACGCGTGGAAGCCGGCGCCCAGGGCGACCACAAGCTCGCTCGCGGCTACTCGCCGGTGGCAACGTACTCCGCGCACTTCATACCAGATCCTGGCTTCAACCGGGCGGTAGAGCGCTTCCTGGAAGAAGAGCGCCGGCACATGGAGCATGAGCGGGAGATGCTGGCGGAATACCTGCCGTTCCGCAAGGGACCGCCGCATCCTGAGCAGGACTAAATCAGCGCAGGACGAATGAGGGAACATGGCCTACGACGACAACAACGTCTTTGCGAAAATTCTGCGCGGAGAGTTGCCGTGCCACAAGGTCTACGAGGATGCTGACACGCTGGCGTTCATGGACGTCATGCCCCGGCTGCCAGGCCATACGCTTGTGATCCCGAAGACGCCGGCCCGCAATATGCTCGATGCCAGCCCGGCCCAGCTGACGGCCTGCCTCCTCACCGTACAGAAGATTTCCCGGGCCGCGATGACGGCGTTCGACGCACCTGGAGTGACCATCGAGCAATATAACGAGGCCGTCAGCGGCCAGACCGTGTTTCACCTTCATTATCACATTCTTCCGCGCAAGGAGGGCGTAACGGTCGGTCCACATACCGGTAGGATGGCAGACCAGGCCGTGCTGGCTGCCCATGCCGAAAAGATCAGAAGCGCACTGCAGCAATAGAGGCAGCGTCGCTCTGCCCGCCGCCAGGCCAAGTTGTCCACAGGAGCCATGGCCGCGGGCTCAATGCGCGGCCCGGGAATCTGCTAAACCCTGACGACCGGTCAAAATCGGCAATGGGGACAGATACATGCAGCCCGAGCACGGCACCGGTACCGCATCATCCACTGTGACATTTGCCACGAGAAGCGCCAATCTTCGGCAGCACACCTCGAATTTCGGATTGCGCGTAGAGCGCCGCAACCCGCACCGGCACCTGCTCTGGGCCGGAGCCACGCTGACCGCGATCATCGCATTGGGCGCCGGCATCGTCGGCCTTCGAGCAAGCGGCACCACGCCCGCAACTCAGTCGATCTCCAGGCCGCTCAGCTCAGGTGAATTTGACGGACTTGTACCTGCGAGCACTGTGGCAACTGTCCCATCCCGCCAAGCCGACTCGAAAGCTCACACGGCTGCAACCACACCGCTGGAAGCGCCCCGCCTTCCTACCGCACGTGTCGTCCAAACCGGCCGCGCCGACGTGCCGCCCATCCCCATTGAACCGCCAGCGAGCCGGGTCCTCTCGACGGCCACTATCCCGGAATCTGCGATGGACGTCGTCGCGTCTGACACGTCGCCATCCGCGCCGGCTGCTGCACCTCGCGTAACCAAGCCCCGGCCTCCAAAGCGCCGCCACTATCGCCGCAAGCGCTCCTCCAACTGGACCGCCACCTTCTACCAGCAGTAGGCCGCACTCTGAAGCTTGCCAGAATGCAATAAGGCCGGGCGCCTGCATGACAGGTCCCGGCCTCTGTTTGGGCAACACAAGAAGCTTACTGAACCTTGAGCTTCAGCAGCTTGTCAGCCGTGCCATACGCCAGCTTGGCTTTGTCCGCCGGCGAAAGCGCGACCTGATCGAGGAATCGCTTGCCCGGCGCATTGGGCGCATAAGGATAATCGACCGAGAACATGATGCGGTCGATGCCGAACGTCTGCAGTGCCGCGATGAATGGCGGCTGCGTGAAGATGCCGGACGTCGTGATCCAGACCTGCTCGAGAATGGTCTGGCTGATCGAGCGCTGAAGATGACCCACATGCGGCGCAGATACGATATCGGCGCGCGCCATCATGACCGGCAACATCTCGCCCATGTGCCCGATGATGACCTTCAGCTTACGGTGCTTGTCGAGCGTACCGTTGAGCACCATTCGCAGCGTATGGATCGCAACCTCGGAATGCCAGCCCCACCCGGCCGTTTCGAGTGCTGTTCCTGCCGTACCCGGAAGGTTCGAGTAGTAGATGTTGCGCACGCCTTCCGGTGCCAGGCTTGGATGGATATAGAGAGGCACGTCGAGTTGCTCGGCGGCCGACAGAATGCTGTCGTAGCTGGCATCATCCATGAATTTATCCTGGCAGGTGCCGTTCACCAGTGCGCCGACGAACCCCAGATCCTTGACGCAGCGCTCCAGCTCCTTGGCGGCCGCCTCCGGCGAGCGCAGCGGCAGGTGCGCAAATCCCGCAAACCTCGTTGGATGCTTCTGGCATTGGGCGGCCAGCGCGTCGTTGAACTCCTTGGCAATCGACACACCCTCCTCGCCGTCGACGAGATCCGAGCCCGGCCCGGACTGCGACAGCACCTGCACGGTAATGCCATTCTCATCCATCGACTTCAGCCGCTTGACATCGAATTCCGGCAGCAGGTCGAGCGGATTGTTGCCGCCCGGCTCCACCTGGCGCTGCCGGAAGCCGCGCTTGGCCTTTGCCTCGGCGCTGATGCGGCCCGCGGCCGAGGGTACGGTGAAATGTTCTTCAAGGGCGACGACACGCATGCTTTTTCCTCCGGTGATGATCCAACATCTCGTCGCCCTCATGCGGATGCGGCCTGGCCGCATCGAGGTGCCGGGTTCCAGCAGGAAACGCCGCCCGGGTCGCCGTATTCTTCTGCATGCGGCGCACCGGTGCTTTGCTGGATCCCCGACCCCTGCGCGAGGAAGACGAAAATTACTCTACAGTGCAGGCTTGCCTTCCAGCCAGCCCTTGCCCAGCGCATACAGCGCCTCGACCTCGGGCCCCGTCAACCCTGCCATATCCTTCTTCACATTGTAGCCGATAGTGGTCTGCAGGTAGGCGAGATGCCTGTAGCCGATCGGGAACTGGGCCAGAAGCGCAGG
The DNA here is from genome assembly GCA_963825625.1 of uncultured Alphaproteobacteria bacterium. Classification (GTDB taxonomy): domain Bacteria; phylum Pseudomonadota; class Alphaproteobacteria; order Rhizobiales; family Hyphomicrobiaceae; genus CAMDPA01. The sequence goes on from CAWGUF010000014.1 coordinate 18,471, forward strand.
ATCGAGCTTGAGCGTGGCGGCCGGATCGACCGGGTCCATTCGATCCTTCTCATAGACAAGCCGGCGAAGCACGATCCGCCATTCCTTGCCGCGCCCCGGCACCTCCCGTTTCTCGATGAAATCGTAGAACCGCCCGGTGCACACCACATCGACCTCCACATCGTGCACCATCGCGCGTTGCGAGATCGTCATCTTCGTCTGGGCTATGGCACGAGGGTTCGGCAGCCCCGGCGCCAGGTCGATGGATGAGCCCCCCAGGAAATGCAGAATCCGAACGCCCTTGGCGAACCCCTGCTCGCTGACCTGGATGAATTCGTCGTAGGTCCCCTGGAACCAGGTCGCCCACATCTGCCCCTCCGGGTGCCAGACATCCCGGAATCGATCCCAAAGACATGCATCGCGCCAGACGGCCCAGTTCTCCACCAATTCGCGGATCAGCAGCCGCTCATGCATGTCTTCGGTCATCTGCGAAGCCCTTTCCTGGCCGGCACCGGCATCAGTTCCATCTCCCGCCCGCCCCTCCTATGCCATGGGTAGGTCCCTGTAAAGAAGCACCCGACAGTATGGATTTCTGCCCGCGATCCGCTCTATAAGTCGGCCAAAACCAACCGCCGCGCGGCGCCCACACCACACGAGACCCGACATGGCCGGACATTCCCAGTTCAAGAACATCATGCACCGCAAGGGCCGCCAGGATGCGGCCAAGGCCAAGCTGTTCGCCAAGCTCGCACGCGAGATCACCGTGTCGGCCAAATCGGGTACGCCTGACCCCACGATGAACTCGCGCCTGCGGCTCGCCGTGCAGGCTGCGCGGGCCGAGAACATGCCGAAGGACAATATCGAGCGCGCCATCAAGAAGGCGGCCGGCAACGATACCGAGACCTACGAGAATATCCGCTACGAGGGATACGGCCCTGGCGGCGTCGCAATCATCGTCGAGGCGCTGACCGACAACCGCAATCGCACGGGCGGCGCCGTGCGTGCCGCCTTCACCAAGCATGGCGGCAACCTCGGCTCGACAGGCTCCGTCTCCCACATGTTCAATCGGGTCGGCGAGATCGTGCTGCAAGTCCGACGCGGCTCCGCAGACGCCGTTCTCGACGCCGCGATCGAGGCCGGTGCGGATGATGTCGATCTCCGACGAGGACGGCCACGTCGTCATCCTGCAGCTTCGAGGGCCTCGGTGCTGTCGCTCAGGCTCTGGAGGAGAAGCTCGGCGCGCCCGAGAGCGTCAAAGCCGATCTGGAAGCCCAACCTGACCACCCAGGTCGACGAGGACCACGCGCAGTCGCATCATGAAGCTGATCGCGACGCTGGAGGACGACGACGACGTCCAGGCCGTGTTCTCCAATTTCGAGGTCGACGAGGCTGTGATGGCCAAGCTGACCGCGGCCTGACGCTACTCCTTCTCCAGCCGCACCCGCATGTCCTCGAGCTCCCGGACCCGTTCGGGAGTCGAACTTCGGAAAGCTCATATCCAGCCCTTCGAGCGTGTCCAGGATGAGATGGGACACGATCAGCCGGGCCGTCGGCTTGTCGTCGGCAGGCACGACATGCCAGGGCGCTTCCTTCGTGCTTGTTGCCGACAGGCACGCGTCGTAGGCCTTGCGATACTGGCCCCAGTAGGCGCGCTCCTCGATGTCAGAGGGCTTCAGCTTCCAGGTCTTCTCCGGGATATTGATGCGATCGATGAGACGCTTGCGCTGCTCCTCCTTCGAGACATGCAGGAAGATCTTGACGATGCGCGTACCGTTGCGCACCAGGTGGCGCTCCAGCCCGACGATCGAACTCGTAGCGCTCACTCCAGATCCGGGCCGCATCCCCATCATCGGGCAGCGCCTCGGCGTGCAGGATCTCCGGATGCACCCGCACGATCAGAACCTCCTCGTAGTATGAACGATTGAAAATGACGATCTTGCCGGCCTCTGGCAGATCCCGCGTCGTCCGCCACAAGAAATCATGCCGCAATTCGACCGCGCTCGGATGACTGTAGCTGTAGACGTCGCACCCCTGCGGATTGACCCCCGACATGACATGCTTGATGCAGCCATCCTTGCCGGCCGCGTCCATCGCCTGGAAGATGACGAGCACGGCATGCCGGTTGGTCGCGTATAGCAATTCCTGCAGCTCGCTCAGGCGCGAGACGTGCCCCTCGAGCAGGCTCTTGTAATCCTGCTTGCCGTCATAGGGCAGCGCGACCCGCGTCGGCCACGTCTTGAGGTCGACCTTTTCGCCCGGTTTGACGCGCGTGCGCCGGGCCAGCGATTTTATCGACATGTCGAACCCGCTCCCATGGCTTCGCCTCTGGCTACCGTCAGTGCCTCTTGTAAAGCCGCACGCGCCGCATCAATTCCGTTCTTTCCACTGCGAATTTGAGTGCCTGGCGCAGCACGTCGGCCCGACCGCCGAAGGGCTCGAGCGCGGCACGACCATCGCCCTCGATGCGGCCAAGCTCGGCCCGTGCGGCCTCGATACCCTTCAGCCCGATCAGCGTAGCCTTGCCGGCTGCCGCATCCTTGCCAGTCGCCTTGCCGACCACGACGGCATCACCTTCCGCATCAAGCAGGTCGTCAGCGAGCTGGAAGGCCGCGCCCACAGCGTCGCCGAAGCTGGCCAGCCGCTCCTCGTCCTCCGCCGCTGCGCCGCCCAGAATTGCCCCGGCCTCACAGGCGAACCGGAACAACGCACCGGTTTTCATGGCCTGTAGCCTGCGGACATGCGCGACATCCGGTGCCGGGGGATTTCCCAGCTTGTCCGCTTCGAGGTCCAGGCATTGGCCGCCCACCATGCCCGCGGCACCCGCTGCCCGTGCGAGGCCCGACACGAGGCGGACGGTCACGCCAGGCGGAGAGCTTACAGCGGTCTCTGCCAGAACCTGGAAGGCAAGCGCCTGCAGTGCATCACCCGCCAGGATCGCCGTCCATTCGTCATAGGCCTTCCACACGCTCGGCCGGCCGCGACGCAAATCGTCGTTATCCATGGCCGGCAGATCGTCATGGACCAGCGAGTAGCAATGCACCAGCTCCAGCGCGATTGCTGCCGGCATGGCATTGGTTTCCGGCACCCCGAACAACACCGCGCTCTCGATCATCATGAAGGGACGAATGCGCTTGCCCCCGCCAGAACGGCATGGCGCAGCGCGCCATCCAGCCGAGCCGGCACGCAGCTGCCAGTTCGGCATTGCACGTCAAGCAGTTCGGACAGCCGGCTCTCGACGGCTCGCGCCCTGACAGCCAGCCTTTCTTCGAACGTCATTGGCTTCCTATATGCAGCAGCGAAAGTGCAGAAAACGGTGGAGGTATCCTATGCGTCGCCGGAACGGAGCGTCCGCACCAGGAAATTGCCTATAGCACTTGCCACCAGCGCATGACACCACGGCCGAGAACGCATAATGGACGCACCGGAGGACCCTGAAATACGCGCACCGGCCCGTGATACCCCAGCGAATTCCCGCGGCGCCGCTCGCAGAGCGCTGGGAAGCATTTTGCCCTGCCTGCGCATTGCTCTGGTGAGCGGCACGACGGCCCTGATCATCACCGCCTTCGGCCTGACCCTGACTACTGCAGCAATCCTGCTGGCTTTCCGATATCTCGATCCCCCCGGCTCGATGGTCATGGCAGCCAGGCAGCTACGGGCCGAGCCTGTGGAGCAGCATTGGATCCCGATTTCGGCGATCTCGCCCCACCTCGTCCGGGCCGTCATCATGTCCGAGGACAACCAGTTCTGCCGCCACTTCGGCATCGACATCACGGAACTGCTGGCCGCCATCGAAAAAGCCGAAGACCAAGGCGACGACTTCGTCCGTGGCGCCAGCACGATCTCGATGCAGACAGTGAAGAATCTGTTGCTGTGGTCCGATCGCAGCTATGCGAGAAAGGCGATAGAGGTGCCTGTGACACTGATGATGGAACAGCTCTGGCCAAAACGGCGGATCATGGAAATCTACCTGAACATTGCCGAATTCGGCCCCGGCATCTACGGCGCGGAAGCAGCCGCGCGGTATCATTTCCGCAAACCCGCCCGGCGGCTCAACCCGAAGGAGGCGACGCTGCTCGCAGTTCGCTCCCCAACCCCGCCACAAGGATCGCAAGCAAGCCGAGCCCGAGGTTGAAGCGTGTTGCCGCGGTGATCGAGCGCCGCGTACGCACGATGGGCGCACGAGCCAACTGCGTTTTCGAACCGGGCGCAGCGACACGATAGATGGGACACTCCAGGCCCCCGGGGCCGGAAGTGGTAGTGGTAGCGATGCAATGCTGAGCAGATTGAATACCTTCATCCAGGACACCTTCGTCGACCTCGTCGGCCAGCTTCGCTGGTCCTTCCTGCCGCCGCTGATGGTCTATTTCGCCGCCGGCATCTCTGGCCTGACCGGCATTGTCGGCGCCTTTTTCGTCAAGGAATACTTGGGGCTCTCCGCCGCCTTCCTGGCCGGCCTTGCCTTCTGGGCGGGCATTCCCTGGGCGCTGAAAATGCCGCTCGGCCATCTGGTGGATCTGATCTGGCGATGGAAGGCTCTGCTCGTCTACCTCGGCGCAGCACTGATCGCCGCCAGCCTGCTCATCATGTATGGCCTCATCGCCCACACCGCGGCGATGACAGCGGTGATGAGCCCGGCCGCCTGGTTCGTTCTATCCACATTGCTGGCGCCTGCCGGCTACGTCATCCAGGACACGGTAGCCGACGCGATGTCGGTGGAGGCCGTACCCCGTTTCAAGCCCGATGGCACATCCCTGACGGACGATGAGACCAAGGTCCAGCACACCACGATGCAAACGCTCGGGCGCATCTCGCTCATCAGCGGATTGGTATTTGTTGCGCTCGTCAACATCGTCATGTTCGACGGAGTCGAGAAGCTCACGCAGGCCCAGAAGGCCGAGATTTACGCGCGTATATATCTCATGGCGCTGGCCATCCCTCTGGTCTCGATCAGCGGAGTTCGTGCTGTCCCAGATCATGCTGGCGATGCAGATGCGACAGCTCGTAACGCAGGGTGTTCCAACGGCGGAGGCAGACCGGCTCGTCTATGCTCCGGGCGGCACAACCGAGCCCAACTGGTGGATTTTCGGAGGCGGTGCCGCGTTTGTAGCACTGACGCTCGCAGTCGGGTTATCCAATATTCCAATGGCCCAGGAGCTGGTGTTTGTCGGCTCGATGACGATCGTTCTGGCCCTGATCTGGCAACTCCTGCAGAAGCTGCCTGCGGACAAGGCACGTATGCTGATCGGCACCGCGATCATCGTGTTCGTGTTCCGCGCCGTGCCGCTGCCCGGCGCCGGGCAGACATGGTTCGAGATCGATGTCCTGAAGTTCGATCAGCAGTTCTTGTCCGTGCTGACGCTGATCGCCTCGTTGTTGACGCTCGCCGGCATGGTGCTTCTGCGCCCACTGATCGCAACGCGATCGATCGCCTACATCGTGGTCCTTCTCACCGTCGCAGCTGGTATCCTGTCGCTGCCGAACATCGGCCTCTTTTACGGCATCCACGAATGGACATCGCGGCTCACCGCCGGCATCGTCGATGCTCGTTTCATCGCCATTATCGATACGACGCTCGAATCCCCCCTGGGCCAGATCGCGATGATCCCCATGCTGACGTGGATCGCGCGCAACGCACCGGCCGACCTCAAGGCAACCTTCTTCGCCGTCATGGCCTCCTTCACCAACCTAGCTCTATCGGCCAGCAGTCTCGCGACCAGGTACCTGAACGAGGTCTTCGTCGTCACCCGCGAAGTCAAGGACAAGGCCAGCGGCGCCATCCAGGTCCCCGCGGACTATTCGCTGCTTGGCTGGCTGCTCATAACGGTCGCGCTGATCGGCGTCCTGGCCCCGCTGTTGACCGTCGCATTGGTGCAACGATCACGCTTGCGAACGACAGACTGACATTTAGCGCGCCGGACGATTAATCGGACGCACGCGAAGGCCGCGGAGGGCCAGGCCGAAGGCCGGTGCGGCCAGTGAACGCAAAGATTTTAGAGCGAGTGCGATTTATCGCACGAAGCTCTATAAAGCAGGCTTGCGGCGCCACCAGCCAGCGGCCTGCTCATAAGCGTGAGCGACTTGGTAGACAAGGTCCTCCCGGCTTAGCGGCCCGGCAATCTGCAGCCCGAGCGGCAGGCCATTTCCTGAAAAACCCATCGGCAACACAAGCGCAGGATGCCCGGTGAGCGAGTACATCCTCAGCGCGAGCGAACGTTTGCCGAGCGGATCGGCGCGCAATTCGGCCATCGTTTGCGCAGGTCGCTCCCGCGCCGGATTGATGATCGCGCCAACCCCGCTCCTGAAGATTGCTTCCACGGCATTCCGCAACTCCCGCTGGGCTTCACGCGCTTTGTCGTAGACATCCGGCGTCAGGTCGGCAGCAGCAGCAAACCGGTCGCGAAAATTCCGCCCCAGCTTCTCCGGCTCGCGTTCGAGCCGCCCGCGATGATATTGATAGGCTTCGTAGGTGATGATCTGCGTACCCGCATCATGAGAATCCGCAAGCCCGTCCGGATCGACATCCTCGAGCCGGGCACCCAGATCGCCAAGCAGCTTCTGCACCTCCTCGAAAGCACGCAGCATGTCCGGCGTATGCTCGATCGTCTCCATGAAGGCGCGTGCTACGCCGATACGCAGCCCCTTGACCCCCGTCCCGAGCAAGGCACCGAAATCTGGCACGGCTTGCTTCAGCGCGGCGGGATCGGCGGTATCGTGGCCCGCAATCACCCTGAGCATGGTCGCGTTGTCGGCAACGGTTCGGGTCATCGGCCCGACATGATCCATGCCCGGCGCCAGCGGAATGACCCCGCTGCAACTGACACGGCCATATGTCGGTTTCATCCCCACGATCCCGCAGACGGCTGCCGGGTGCCGGATCGAGCCGCCGGTATCTGTGCCTGTCGCACCCATGACCAGCCCCGCCGCGACCGCGGCTCCCGAGCCGCTCGACGAAGAGCCGGGCATATGATCCGTATTCCAAGGATTGCACGCGGCAGGAAACGCCTCATCGGCTCCCGGCGAACCAAATGCAAACTCGTGCAGCGACGTCTTGCCGAGCGAGACCGCGCCGGCCTCCTGCAGCCTTCGCACGACGGTAGCATTTCGCGCCGGCACCCAGTCTCTCAACGCATTCGAGTGCGCGGTCGTCCGCACCCCCCGAGTCTCGATGATATCCTTGTGCGCGATAGGGATACCGTGGAGATGACCGCGATACCGTCCCGCCGCGATCTCTGCCTCCGCTTCCCGCGCCGCCGCCAAAGCACCGTCAGCGTCGACAGTGATGAACGCGTGCAGTCTTCCATCCAGCGAGGCGATCCTTTCCAGATGCGCCTCGACGAGTTCGACCGGCGACAACTGCCGATCACGGATCAGCGCCGCCGCCTCCAGTATGCTCAATTCGTGCAGGGCTTGCGTCATGCTGCCGGTCGCGATCGTTTGAATTCGCCGTATTCTTTTCCATCGGGGCAACCCTTGATCGCCGCCACCATCCCCCAGAATGCAGAACCGTTCCGCCCCTTCCCGGGGCCCTCAGGTGCCTTCCACCAGCGTCTTCAGCATCGGTGCCCAACGCTCGACGCTTTCCGTCATCTTCGGCGCCTTCGGCAGCTTCACCGCATCCGCCAGCACATCCGCACCTGCAAGCCAGCGCGCCTCCGCGTCGGGCATCTCCAGCACGACCGCCAACGCACTGGCCAGATCGTAGATCTCCGCCGGCCGCCCGAGCGATTCCGCTGCACCTAACAGCAGTGAACGGATCATGACACCGGCATTCGTTGCCCCTGGGACGAACGGGTAGCTCTCTCGTTTTCCGAGCAGCGCTGCCTCGCATGCCTCCGACGACACCGAGACGTATTGCCGGCAGGCCAGCGGCCGCACCTCGTGCACACTGCAGGCGCTTTCGATCAGCAGCGGACACGGGTCGCTGCGCCCCAGCACCTCTTCGACGCTTGCGCCGCTCCCTGACTTGCAGGCGGCAAGCAGATGTGATCGATCAGGTCCGCCCGCCTGCGAGACGAATTGCGCAATGCGGAACACCTCTGGAGCCGACACCGCAACGGTGGAATGGCAGCAGAAGCTGCACCCCTTGCGGCAGGCAAAGCTGTCGGCCTGCGGCATCCGCGCAATCGTCTTCTCCAGGACCGCGCCAGCCAGCGCCGCCGCCTTCGATGCACGCCCCTCCTCGGCAGCATCGGCCAGACAGTCGCGCAGCAGAATACCGATCCCTACGATGACGGATTCCGTTACCGGATTTGGCAGCCCCCATGTCAGCGCGGACTGTCCCTGCCCCCGCAGATCCCTCAGCGCGCGCCGATGCTCGCTCTCACCCGATTGTGCCCCTGCCATCGCCTTCGACCTCCAACAACCGACCCGGCTTTATTCCGTATCATCGACGGGGCGGCAACAGATGGCTGGCCCCGGCCTTGTGCGCCCAGTATTCCATGGCCCGCTCCAACTCCCTGCCGCCCGGTCCCCCCTCGTCGCGGATATCGATCTCCCGCGCCGTGAGCGTCTTCACGCTTCCCCCCAGCCGGATCGCATCCATCATCACCCGCGCGTTCTGCGGCATGTAGATCGAGACCTTCAGCACCTCGCCGAGCGACCGGCCCGCCGCCGCAAAGCCGTGCCCGCGCATCAGCGCCACGCGGTGCTTTGCCAGCGTTTTCGCAAGATCGCGCCCTTGCTCGCGGTTGACCACCAGAAGAACTCGTGTCCCCAAAATTATCGGCAATGTCCCACACCGGAATATTCGCGCCGCAGTGGCTGGCGGTATGGATGCAGGGAACCAGCGGCACGCTGGAGATCGAGAACGGCAGCACATCGAGCGCATGGCTGTGCACGACAGACATGATTTCCGGATTGGCCTCGTAGATGCCGGCGTGGATGTACCGTTCCAGGTAGGGCTTGGCGCCGCTGCCGTCGGCCAGCTCACCATCCAGACCGAATTCGTGAATATCTTCTGGCTCCACCAGCTCCGGGCTACGCGATCGCGACAGCAGGAAGCGGTTGGGGTCATTGGGATGACGCACTGAGATGTGCCCGTATGCATCCACCACGTTGTTATGGGCAAGAATGCGATTGGCAGCCGCCAACTCCATGATGACGTCGTCGAGCTTTGGCATCACTCAGTTCCCTGCATTTGAACATTCACCGGAACATCAAGCGTCCGCATCATGCCACCGGCACCTCGCGCAGCCAGCCAAGCGCTGAAAAGATCGGCTCGTCTGTGGCACGCAGGATGTAGGCCTCCGTTTCCGCCTTCACCCTGTGGGCGGTTCCCGATGGAAATGCCATCGCATCACCTCGGCTCCAGCGGAATATCTCACCGCCTATCTCGGAGGTGCCATCACCTTGCATCACGGCGATGACCGCACTCGATGTTGTCGACGGGAACGTATACTGCGCACCGGCATCGATCCGGGTCACGTGCAGCGAGATCGTGGACATTGCCGGTCCCTCGCTCGGACTCAGCTCGATCTGGCGGCAACCTGGTGCGACCTCTGCTGCCGCCGCCAGCCGTTCGACTGTTGTCTTCCAAGCGAACCGGGCAGCTGAATCGAGATCGGTACCCGTAACTGTCTCGATCCCCTCCGCATGATGCTCGAAGAACATCGGATTGAGCAGATGCACGGTCGGCACGTCCAGGACATCCATCCAGTAGGCATCCTGGCTGCTTTCGTTGGAATGGGCATGCCAGCACCAATTTGGCGTCAGCAACACGTCACCCGCCTCCATCGGAATCTTCTTTCCATCGACTATGGTGTAGGTCTCCGGCGCTGTGTCGAGAACGATGCGCAATGCATTTGCCGTATGGCGATGCGATTTCGCCGTCTCTCCCGCCTTCACCATCTGATAGGCGGCAACGAGGGTGCGCACCGTCGGATACGTGTTACCGGGGACGGGATTGACCAGGATAAGGTTGCGGCGCTCGGCCAACTCCGTGTTGACGAAACGCCCCGCGGCCTCGAGTGCCGCCTTGGCGGGCCGATACGACCAGTGAGCCGGCACGAAATTCTTCTTCGGCAGCGGATAGAGTGACGGCTCCTTCTTTGCCCAACCATTCTCGATCGAGAGCGTGGAGAGGTGCCTATAGATGTCATCGAGACTGGCGGACTTGCGGAAATCGTCTGCTGTTGCTCGCGTCATGCTGGTGATCCTTCGCTGCGGGCGGCCGCCGACGCCGCCGAAAGCTGATACGCGCGTAGTGTGCGGCACAAGCGCCAGTCTCGACAAGCTGGAACCGCGTCCTCAGCCGCATTTCCTGCCCCGCATGCGCGAACGGCCTCGCGCAAACGAGGCCGCCGCAACACCATAGGCCGTCGATGAAGGTTTTTAGCCCTTCTTGTCGGCCTTTTTCTTGCCTTCGCAAGTGACGCAGCCGCCACCCTTGAAACCGATGCTCATCGCCTCAGCCGCGAGTTTCACCGTCTCGGCATCGACTGCGAAGGATTCCTTCTGCAACTCCTCGATCTCCGACCAGGGTGCCGGATCGTAGGGGAAGCCGCGCTTCTTCACATCGGCAACGAACGCTGGATCCTTGACCATCTTGTCGAACGCAGTGCGCAACTCCGTCACCCGCTCCATCGGCATGTTTGGCGCACCGAACGGCGAGCGACCGATATCCGAGGTGATGCCCAGCCAGCGATAGATCTTCTTCGACTTGTCGTTGCCGATCGCCTCCTGCAGCAGAGGAATATCCGGAATCAGCTTGTTGCGCTTGACCCCGATTTGCATCAGCGGCACGTACTCCTTGGACTTGACCTTGTCCATGAGCTTGGCTTCCCAGGTGCCCCAGTTCATCGAGATCATGTTCACCTCGCCGCGCTCCATCGCGAGCATGAACGGCCCCGAGCCGCGATAGCCGCACACTAGCGTGACCTTGGTGCCTTCGAGGTTGTTGACCATCAGCGGTCCCCAGGCGCTCGGAGACGTCTTGCCTGTGCAGCCGGCCTTCAGGTTGGCGGCCTTCATATAGTCCGCAGGCGTCTTGACGCCGGTGTCTGCCCTGACACCGAACACCGTATGCGCTGTTGCCATGCGTCCGAGATATTTCACCTTCCGCATGTCCCAGCGCGCGCGATTGGGCTCGAGCAACTGGCTGTGATTCATCGAATCCGGCAGCAGCGAGATCATTGTGCCATCGGTCGGCGCCTTCGAGAAGAAATAGGCGCCTGCTTTCGTGCCGCCGCCGCCTGGGCGGTGTTCCACGATCACGTTCGGATTGCCGGCGATGTGCTTGCCCAGATGCAGCGCTGCAAGCTGCGCATAACCATCATAGGATCCGCCGGGGTTGTGACCGATCAGGATCGTCAGCGTCTTGCCCTTGTAGAAATCTTCCGCCAGGACGGCCGGCCCCGCCGCGAGCGTACCCAGCAGCGATGCGCCCAGACCCAGCATCAGGCCGCGCGAGAATTTCGACATGTAGTTTTCTCCCTTATGCGATCGCCCGACACCCTCGATGGAGTTTGGTTGTCGCCCGATCATTGGCCGACGGCACAGCGCCGCCGGAATTGATCGCGCCTGAGCATGCGAAAAACTGTTCTCGCACCAAGCGGCGACCGTTGAGGTTGGTCCTCCATCGTATGCCCATTCTGACATGTGCAGGCAGCAGTGTGAAGCCGTCCCGGGTAAACGAGTTGTCGAGGTCCGCAAAATCTGTTCCATTTCCCTGCGCCTGACTTTGGCAACTTTCTGACAAGGACCGGACATTATGGACGATATGAGAAACACCGCGGCACATATTGCCTATGATGACCTGCGCGAATGGCTTGAATTGGCCGAGCGCCACGGCGAGGTCCGCCACATCAAGGGCGCGTCGTGGCAGGAGGATATGGGCCTCGTCGCCGAAGCGATCTTGCGCGAGGAAAAAGGTCCCTGCGTTGTTTTTGATGAAGTACAGGGGTGCCCTAAGGGCTTTCGCTTATTGCTGAATGTTTTTGCGGGCAATCGGCGGAATATGACGCTTGGCCTGCCGGAGCATCTGAACAAATGGGAGCTCAGCAACGCCTACCTCGACGCCTATCTCACCGAGCCCCGCATCATCCCGCACGAAATTGTCGACGACGGACCGGTTTTCGAGAACATCCTTGAAGGTGACGACATCGACTTGGAGAAGTTTCCTTCCCCCGTTTGGCATGAGCAGGATGGCGGCCGCTATATTGGCACCGGCACCTATTCGATCACCCGCGACCCCGAGGAGGATTGGCTCAACGCCGGAGCCTACCGGGCGCAGGTGCATAACAAGAACACCATTGGCATCTCGCAGGCGCGCGGCCACCACGGCTTTGTCCACCGCGAGAAATACTGGAAGAAGGGCGAGCCACTTCCCATCGTCATGGTGCTCGGCGGCGACCCCCTCGCCTTCTTTCACGGTGGCACGGAAGCGCCATACGGCGTGTTCGAGTTGGACATCGTCGGCGGCATGCGCGGCCGGCCGGTCAAGATGGTGCGAGGCAAGGTGACGGGGCTGCCATTTCCCGCGAACGCGGAAGTGGTGCTCGAAGGCTTCGTGCCGCCCGACAAGACGCATCCCGAGGGCCCATTCGGCGAGTGGACTGGTCACTACGCCGGCGGCGTCCGTAATCTGCCGATTGTCGAGATCAAGGCCATCTATCATCGCAACGACCCGATACTGCTCGGCGTTCCACCCATGGGCGGCGGACCAGACGAGATGGCCCGCTACCGCGCCGTCATGCGATCAGCAATGCTGAAAGACCAGCTCGTCAAGGCCGGCGTTCCCGGCGTCCAGCAGGTGTGGTGTCACGAGACCGGCGCCTCCCGGCTGCTGCACGGAATATCGATCAAGCAGACCCATCCCGGCCATGGCGTCCAGGCGGGCGCGATCGCGGCGCAGTGTGGTGCCGCCGCCTATGCATCGAAATATGTCATCGTGGTCGATGAGGACGTCGACGTCACCAATCTCGAGCAGTTGATCTGGGCCATGTGCACACGCACCGATCCCCAGATCTCGATCCAGTACCTGCACAGCGTGTGGGACTCCAACGCCGATCCGCGCCAGACGCCGGAAAAACGCAAGGCCGGCGACATGACGCACTCCGTCGCCATCATCGATGCCTGCCGCCCCTACGCCTGGCGCGATCAGTTTCCGCCGAGCAACACGCCAAGCCCCGAAGTCGCCCTCAAGGCCAGGGAGAAATTCGGCTGGCTGCTGGAGTAGGGCTTTATCTCGAGTGCCCGGCGACCGCGAAGTTGCGCCACGCCTCGGCAACGCGCCCGGCGGCCGGCTACCCAAAAGGGGAGTCGCCGGGCGCCACTAAAACAGCCTCAATCCCATATAATTGCGCCACTCCGGATACATGTCACCCAGCAAGGCATCCGGCCACGGCATGTTCAGCAGCACGCCGAACAGCAGATACATACCCGCAACCAGACATACGGTGATCAATAGCGACTTCAGGATCGGAACGCGGCCCTCGAAGATCATGTAGGCCGGAACATAGATTGCCGTGGCGATCAGCATGCCGACCGTCTGTACGAGCCCCAGAAGTAGAAGCAGCCAGAAGAGTTGCAGAAGCGATCGCTTCACCAGTTCCGAGTTGGGCAGCGCAGCCAGTGCGTCCTCCTCCTGCATGTGGTCGCGCTTCTCGGCCACGCCTTCCGCTGCGACCGGCGGCGCCTGCATGTCGAGCAGCCATTTTATGATACGCAGACCGATCACCGTGACCCCGACAAAACCCACGACCTGCGGCAGCAATCGCGCGGCAAACGGCCAATTCCAACTCGTCGCGAGCACATAGACGAACCCAGCAGTAGCCAGGCCCCACAACAAGAGACCCAGCGCATGCGCCCCGGCGCTGCGCGGTTTTGGCCTCGATCTGATTGGCGCTCCGGAGCCGAGCATCGCCGCCAAGACCGGACGCAGCAGCACAAGTGCCAGCAGAACCCCTAGAAAGATGACGCCCGGGAACAGCAGGAAGTCGAACTTGTAGGAATTGTAGGAGATGAACATGTAGTCTTCGACCAGGTCCCCGAGCACGAAACCGAGGATCACTGGCGGACGCGGCCAACCTTGCCTCTTCATCAGCCAAGCCACGAAACCGATGCCGACAAGCACCGTGAAATCAGCAAGATCGCGCGAGCCCTGATAGGCGCCTACGAATGTCACCGCCATGATCATCGGCACGAGGACTCCCGCGCGAACCAAGGCGATTTTGGCGAATTGATCAGCAAAGGCGAAACAGAAACCCGCACCGATGATGTTCGCGATCGCCACGCTCCATACCAGCGTATAGGTCACGTCGAGCTTCTCGGTCAGCATCTTCGGCCCAGGCTCGATGCCGTGGATCAGGAATGCGCCGAGCAACAATGCCATCGACGCCGAGCCCGGAACGCCGAAAGCAATGGTCGGCACAAGCGCACCGCCCTCCTTGGCGTTGTTGGAGCTCTCCGAGGCGATGACACCGCGAACATCGCCTGTGCCGAAAGACTGAGAAGCCCCCTTGCACGTGCGAGCAGCATAGCCATACGCGATCCAGTCGATAATCGACGCGCCGATACCTGGGATCGAGCCCAGAAAGCTGCCGATTGCGGAGCAGCGAATGACGAGCCACCAGTTTCGAAACGTATCCTTGACCCCGACCAACTGCTGCAGGCGCTGGCTCCTGGTCGTCTCAGCAGCCACGCTGGTCCGCGAGATAGCCAGGTCGATCAGCTCCGGAATCGCGAACATGGCGAGCGCAACCGGCACCAGCGGCAGCCCGTCAAGCAGATAGAGGTTGTCTCCCGACCAGCGCGTGATACCGGTCTGCCCCTCATCGCCGATCTGAGCGAGAATCATGCCGATGCACGCGGCCACAAGCCCCTTGAGAATGTTCTTGCCGCTGAGCGAGGCCACCAGCGTCAGGCCTAGGATGCAAACAGCAAGCAGTTCAGGCGAGCCGATACTGAGCATGAACGGCCGCAGCACGGGAATTGAAACGCCCAGCAGCAGCGCCCCGAACAGTCCCCCCAGCACCGATGCACTGAACGCTGCGCCGAACGCCCGGCCCGCTTCCCCGCGTTTGGCCATCGGGTGCCCATCCAGCGTGGTCGCGGCCGACCCCACCGTTCCCGGCACACCGAACAGCACTGCCGGTATCGTATCGGAAGTGACCGTAACTGCCGAAAGTCCGATCAGAAATGCAAGCGCCGTGTAGCTATCCATCGCTACCGTGAATGGCAGCACCAGTGCCAGTCCGACGAGACCGCCGACGCCCGGGATCACGCCCACCATCAATCCGATGAATACGCCGAGGCAAAGGAAACCGAAGCGCATGGGGTCCATGAGGACCAGGAACGCCTGTAGCGCATTCTCGATGATCATAGCTCAGCACCCTCCCTTGCCACCCGCCTTGTTATTGGTCTGAGATGACACCCGTCACCATCGCAACCAACAGCAAGGCTGTAAAGGGAAGGGCGCCGCCAAGCCGCACCCTTGATCCTCAACCATCTCCAATCATGCGCGACTTACGCAGATCGGCGCGATAGTCCGGAGCAAAAATGAAACCGTCATGGGACCAACAGCGTCTGCAACTCGCAGGCGGTGAGATAGCCGGTCTGGCGGGCGCCCAGTATCCCCTGGAACTTCTTGATCGCCGAGCGCGTCTCCGGACCGAACTGCCCGCTGGCCTTGCCTGAAAACACCCCGTACTGGATCAGACGCACTTCCAGAAGTTTCTTGATCTCGGGCGCGAATTTATCCTCTACGGCCTTCAACGGCTGCTGCTTTCTGGCTTTCTGTTCGCTCGCCACGCACTGCTTGAACTGTGCCAGCCGCCGCCGAG
Source organism: uncultured Alphaproteobacteria bacterium (assembly GCA_963825625.1). Taxonomy (GTDB): domain Bacteria; phylum Pseudomonadota; class Alphaproteobacteria; order Rhizobiales; family Hyphomicrobiaceae; genus CAMDPA01. The sequence continues at coordinate 34,229 of CAWGUF010000014.1, forward strand.
CCTCAGTCTGACGTTCCCGTTCGATCTTGTCCGCAAGCGAAGCGATCCGACGCTCCTCACCTGCCTCGTTCAATCGACCAGCCTCAGCCCGTTCCAGCTCCTTTCGCCGCTTTTCCAACTCCATGGCCGCTAGCCGCTGCCGCTCGGCCTCCTCGGCAAGCCTACGCTGCTGCTCTTCCGCCTGTCGCCGTGCCGCGTCCTCGGCCTTGCGGCGCGCCTCGGCCAGCTCGGCCTGACGCCGCCGCTCCGCCTCCTCGGCAAGCCTACGCTGCTGCTCTTCCGCCTGCCGCCGTGCCGCGTCCTCGGCTTTGCGGCGCGCCTCGGCCAGCTCGGCCTGACGCCGCCGCTCCGCCTCCTCGGCAAGCCTACGCTGCTGCTCTTCCGCCTGCCGCCGTGCCGCGTCCTCGGCCTGCCGGCGCGCCTCGGCCAGCTCGGCCTGACGCCGCCGCTCCGCCTCTTCCACAAGCCTGCGACGCTGCTCCTCCTCCGCTCTGCGCAAGAGGGCAAGCTCGACAGCAGCGGCGCGCTCCTGTGCCGCCTCTTCGACCCGACCGCTCTCCGCTGCCCGGCGCTCCGCCTCGGCCCGTGCCGCTAACCTCCGTTCCTCCTCGGCCCGCTGGCGACGCTGTTCCTCTTCAGCCCTGCGACGAGCCTCCGCGAGGGCTGCCAGACGGCGCCGCTCGGCCTCGGCTTCCGCCTCCCGGTACGCCGCTGCCTGCACCGCAGCCCCCCGCTCCTGCTCCGCTTCGCGCAGGCGGCCGGTCTCCGACGCCTCGATCTCCTTGCGACGCCGATCTTCTTGCGCACGCCGCGCATCCTCGGCCTGTTGACGCCGCGCCGCATCGGCCAGTGCAGCGACTCGTACCCGCTCCGCCTCCTGAGCTTTGCGGCGCATGGCCTCCTCGGCATCCTTTTGCCGGCGCAGCTCACCCTCCCGTCTGGCCTGCTCGGCAGCGGCACGCTGACGCTCGGTCTCCCGCTGCCGCTCCAGGTCTTTCTCGCGTTTTGCATGATCAAGTCTTTGACGGCGCAACAACTCGTCCATCTGCTGGCGCTTTACCCGCTCGGCATTCTCACGCGCCTGCTCAGCCGCACGTCGCTCCACATCGCGCAGCGACGTCTGTTGCTCACCGGCCGCGTCACGATCCTTGGCAGAGAACATCGATAGCTGATCGCCTCGCTGGTCGTTCGCACCGTTTGCCGCGCCACTCTGCTCCTGCCCGGCCCTCTTCTGCAGCAGGATCTGATTAGCAAGCCGGCGCCCCTCGGCAGACCGCACCCTGTCGGCGGCATCCCCCAGCAGCAGCCGCTCACGCTGACGCCGCATGGCATCGTCGTCGACGCCCGCAGCTCCGGACCCCTTGATGTCATCACCTCGCTGCGAAACCACATCCTTGGGCTCCACAGTCGTCAGCGGTCGACCGGCTTGAATTTGGCCATCTGCCTTTCCCGATGGGCGCGGACCTGGTGCTGTCGCCACAGGTACCGAGACGCCGGAGTTCTGGCTGCTCGCCGCCCTGCTCCCTGTACATCGGACCGAGCAACTCGCGCATGCTGAACGTCTTTTTCGGGGCGTCGCGTTTGCCCGACCCTGAGCCCGACTTCGCAGCCGCCTTGGCCTGGGGCGATACTGCCCCACTGCCGCCCAGCATCCCTCCGGAACCTGCAGCCTCGCCTTCGCTCAGCGACACTGCGCTGCCTCCCAGTGTCCCCAGCACGAACGGCGTCTGCCGTCCCTGGGTCGCCGCAATCACGTCGTTGCGCACCCTGTCGAGCATGATCCTGATATCAGCACCCGTCGCCCCCAGATGCCGCAACAGCGAGCTGACATAGAGGCTGTTCCCATTGCTACCCTTCACATCCGGCCCAGCCACGATGCCATTGGCGAACGCGATCAGCATGTTGGAGCCCGACCGGATTGGAGCCACGCCCGCACCACAACCGATGCTCTGTACCCGGAACTGACCACGCAGGAATACCGGCGGTCTGCACGTTTCCAGTACGATAAGCTGCAATCGCCGGGCACCGTTGATCTGCGCAAGGACGGTATCGAGCCCCAGAGCCTCCAGCTCGGCATCCGCCACCCGCTCCAGCCGGGCATCCACGGGGATGAGATAATTCCTGCCCTGGATCTCCAGCCCTCGTCCTGCATAGAACACGACGGCAATCTCTGCCTGCGCGGCAAGCCGCGAGAACGCCATCACCGCCGAACGCATGTCGGCAGCGGTCATATCCCGGCCGACGATGACCCGATCGAAGCCGAGCCTCTCGAGCTGCTCAGCCACTGCCGCTGCATCACGACCAGGCGTCGCAAGTGTCCCGCCTGCAGGATAGCTGGAATTACCAATCACCAGGGCGACCCGGCCGCGCGCAGCCGCGTCCCCGGCCTGCCAGCAGAGCAGGACCAGGAATGACAGGATGCTGGCGACCCAACGCTTCATGATGTCCCGACCTGCGATCGCATACCGGCAAGATTTGCCAGACGAACGCAAAAATTCTACGCAAGAAATATGCTTGGCGCCCCCGCTGATTGCAACATTGGCGGGGCGAAGCCGCAACCCTGCAAGCTGCTGGCCAAAACTTGTCTAGATTGCAGTTGCAATGCAGTCCCGAGGGAAACAGGTTCCTCGCCCGACCTCAATGCAGCACTTCGCCCGCGAGCCCAATCAAAGCCCGTACAGCTTGAATGTCGGCGAGACAGAAGCCTTCCGCGCACGCTACGCGAACAGCAGCACTCAGGCTCCATTACACGAGAATTGCAGCAACATCCGATGCTGGTCTGGCGCTCAAAACGCTCCAACACCAACCGGACGGACAAAGGCTGGAGGTCCCGAAGCCTGCCCACGGCTCGTGGCACGAGAGGCCGATCCAGCGGACCTGGCTGCGGCGCGCTTCGGCGCGGAGGCCGCAGCCGTCCGCGTCGACGCCCGCTTGCGATAGACCGTCTTCGCCTTGCTTGTAGCCCGCTTCTTGCGCACAGCCGGGGCAGCAGCAGATTTTCCTCCCGCCGCACCTGCCTTGGCCGCAGGCGCCTTCTCGTCGGGCACATGCCGCACCGCAGTCACCCCTTCAGGAGCGCCGGCCGGAGCACCCAGGCAATCATTGGCGTTCGAGCCGCGAATCATCTCGAGCAATTGCGCACTCGGCGAAATCGAGGTCAGATCGACCCCTTCCATGCCAGCCAGCAGGCCACGCGCAGCACCCTGTGTGGAATTGTCCCACTGGCCATTTACGGCCACTGTGCTGCATCCGCGCTGCGCCAGCGTAGCCTGGATCACGACGATCAGCATGCGGGAAGCCGCATTCGCCGTTGCCGGCCCCTGAACACCACCAGTAACGTCGTCCGGTGTCGTTGCAACCGGCACGAGACGCGCATCCTGGGCATTCGCTGCGCCGACGAAGCTGCCGAGCATGAGACCGGAGCCCAGAAATATGCCCAACGTTGCTCGGGCCAACCGTCTCTGTATAGCCGATGTCCGGGCCATAGCGCTTTCGCCTTTCTCCGATCCCACCCCAACGGCCATGATAACAGTTAACCGCGCGGGCGGATACAGCTCTGATCAATCTCAGGTTATTTCATCCGCGCCTACCCGTCAAATCCTTCTCTCCGCAACATCGTACATCTGTGAGAGCAGGGTTCCCCAGGAAACCACGGTTGTCCCGCTTATAGACGCTTTTTGCGCCCGCCGCTGTTCCCGCTGTGACCGACAGGCATAGCGGCTTCATGTCCCAAACAACGCCCTGATCCCCCGGCCACCGCATTGATCCGCGTCAGAACGGCGAAACGGCCGACCCCTGGAAGAGATCGGCCGTCGAATGCCCCGGAACTTCGTTAATTCCTCGTGCCGCGCGTATCCCCGGCTCTCAACGAAGCTTCATGACAAGTTGCGCCCGGCCGATGAATTCGTTGCTGTCGCCGGAGCCCTGGTACATCAGCTCCACGACGCCGGTTTGCGCACCGCCGTTGAAAGACGCACCGACGCCGCCGCCTGCCCGCCAGAACGTGTCGTCCGAGGCCAGATCGTAACGGATCGTCACCGCTGGGACGGGACCGATATTATCGGTCGCCGACATGGTGTTGTCGTAGTTGAAGCGGTGCTTCACACCGCCCTTGAGGTAGGGCGTGATGCTGTAGCCGCCGTGCATCATCTGGTAGGCCAGCTTCACGTCGATCTTGCCCGAGAATTCATCGACGTCGTTGTCGGTGAAGCGTGCACCCACGGTATCGATGAACCCGTCACGCGTGTAGCTGGAGTACAGCAACCCGCCGCTGACGTCGGCCAGCAGCCTGCTGTTTGCCCGGCTCGCAAGCGTGAAAACGTGCCCAACAGTGGCGGAGAGCGAGTACTCGTTGTAATCCGAGCTTCCTCTACCGATAGCCAGCTGCCCATTGACCACCGCATTCGAGGTGTTGGCCATGTCCGAATCGCCGCTCCCAAGCGACGCCGCGAACAGACCGTAGGTCGCACCGCTGGCAACAAGCGCATAGAGATCAACCTGGAAGCCGTCCTCCGACAGTTTCGATGCCCCCGCATTCGCCGGGAACACGGTCGCGACATCGGCCGTCTTCGTATCGAGGGATTTCCAGCCCAGCGCACCGCCGATGCGCAGCATCTGATTGCCGGTCAATCCGAACGAGCGGGTGAGATCCAACTCCCCGATGCTGCTGACGCTCCGTGTCCTGGTCTCGAACTTGAGCGTCCGCACCAGCGGCGGCACGGTCACGCACGTGCTCTGCGCCTGCGGCGAGCGAAGCTTGTAGCCGTCGTGCTCCAGCTTGGTGAAGTTGACGCTGCCGCCGCCGTAGACCGGAACGATCGACAGCCCGGCCACCGCCTTGGCCTGCTCGATCGTCTGTTGCTGCATGACCTGCCCAAGCTCGGCCGTCTGCCCGCCACTGGCGGATTGCCCCTGGCAGCCGACCTGCGCCCAGGCGCTGCTGCCTGCAAATCCAAGTGTAGCTGCAAATACGACCGCGAACGCGAAACGGGAACGGGAGTTACGGCTGGCATCACGCTCTGCCGTCTGGCGTATGTCGTCGATCACAAAAGCCCCCTCTGAAGACTATAGTCCAGCCGATGCAATGCACTGAACGTAGTTAATAGCTGGTTGACCGATTCGCTCCCGAGGCGCAATCCGCACCGCCTGGCCTGGACGCGAAAATCCGCCGCTGTGGCCGGCGTTCATCGCTGGCGCCGCGGGTGCCTTTAGGCAAAGCCGAGTGGATCGTGGGACGGCCGAGTGGATCGTGGGACGATAGCGGCGAGCATACCGCTGCTAGGCAGGGCGCATTTCACACACCAGACAAGCATCGGCTCGAGCTGCGAACTCTGAGCCGGCGTGGAATTCAAAGACTTCTGAGAAATGAAAATGGTCGGAGCGGCGAGATTCGAACTCGCGACCCCTTGCTCCCGAAGCCTATTCTTTCGGATTTGGCCGCACCACACAAAACGCCGTTGGACGACCTATGTGTATGTTTAAACAATATTTTCCTATCCATGATCGTCCAATGAGGTCGGGCCAGATGCGACAGTATCCAATTTGTTCTGTCACATGGCCTGTCACATGAGATGTCTTTCATCTAGGATGCGGCCCTGTCCAAGCGCATCCTGGTGAACAGCATGACCTCCTCCATCCCGACCCCTGGCGGTACCGCTGGCGCCCATACCTCAGAGCCGGCGCTTGAGCCGGAAACTCGTCAGGCAAATAAAGCGAAGGCGATCAGGGCGAAGCTCACGGATGCACTCGTCAGGAATGCCCGGCCGGGGCCTGCGCTGCGCATCATTCACGACACCGCCTGCACAGGGTTCACGCTGCGCATCTATCCCAATGGGCGCCGGACCTGGGGCTTCACCTACCGGGTCGGAGAACTGCGCGGCAACGTCGTGCTCGGCCCCTATTCCAAGGACCCAGGGCATGATCCGGTAGATCCGAACGGCACGCGCCCTCTGACGTTATCCGAGGCTCGCGAGTTGGCACGGTCATATCGGACGAAGGTGGAGGCGGGGATCGATCCATTCGCGATCGTGGCCGAGCCGCTCAAGTTCAAAGGCCTCGCTTTGATGTGGCTGGATGATTACGCCAAGCCGAAGCGCAAAACCTGGGAGCAGGATGAGCGCACGCTCGAGGTCGACATATTGAAGGATGCGAAGGGCCATGACACTGCGCTCGCCGCGACCGAGGTCGAGAAGGTCAGGCGCGGTCACGTCATGGAAATTGTCGGAGCGGTTGCAGGTCGCGGCTCCCCTCGGCAGGCCGACAAGGTCGGCATGCTGATCTCGGGGATCTTCAACTGGGCGATCGAGCACGGGAAAATCGAGCGCGACAACCCGGCGGCCAAGCTCCCGAAATACCATGGGAATGAAGGGCGTGATCGCTATCTCTGCGACGACGAGATCGCCCAGCTGTGGCACGCCTTACCGGCGATCTTTCCCGACGAGCCTCGGCAGATCATGGTGAAACTCCTGCTTCTAACCGGTTGCCGCAAGATGGAGATCGTGGGAGCGCGGCGATCCGAGCTGACCGGGCTCGACGGCGAGAGACCCACGTTCAATCTGCCGGGCGACAGGATGGAAAAGGGCAAGCTCGTGCGCGGGCGAACCAAGAATGGCGTGCCCCACATGGTTGAGTTGTCGCCGCTGGCGGCCACGCTGTTCAGCCGCGCCGCCGAGTTGTCGGGCTCCGCCGAGTATGTTTTCCCGAGCGAGCGAACCGATCAGCCGTTCGATCAGAGGAACATCAACAAGGCTCTGAGGTGGGCCTTGGAGGGCCGCAAGCGATCATTCGAGATGGTGGACGGCAAGCGCGTGATGAAGATGGTCCCTGCCGACGTGCTGTTGAAGATGCCGCCGTTCGTCGTGCACGATCTTCGACGGACATGCGCGACCGGGATGGCCAGGCTGAAGATCGACGAGCGCATCATCAGCCGGTGCCTCAACCACGTGACGCCCATTAAGGCAAGCATCACGAGCAAGGCCTATGTGCGCGAGACCTTCGCGGATGATCAAGCGGCGGCGTTCAAGGCGTGGGCTGTGCACGTAGGCAAAGTGGTCGACGCGAGCGAAGCGATTGACGGAGCCGCCAACCAGTGCAGCTGAGCCCGATTGTTGGCGGCGATCGAGGGGGCCTGGGTCACCTGCGAACTCTTCACGCCTTCGCCCTTGGGCAAGTAGGGCGAGGTGAGGGAGAATCGGTTCCGCTTACCCCCAACGACCTGCCGAAATGCTGCACCGCAACGCGTCTCAGCTTTGGGCCATGTATGGACGGCGCCCGCGGTGCAAGAGGAAACTGACGGTTCAGCGAAACTATCGGGTGCAGCCATGTATCCGGCCTGTTGTCGGATGAAGGGCGAACCCTCATCGCGATGCAGCCGCTATGGCCGCTGGCCCTGATGTGATCCGCTGATCGGGTCCCAATCAAAAGCACGCGTTCTTTCCTCGCGTGGCCCCAAAACGGGTTCTCCCGATCGACGGTCTCGACCGTTTCGCATCAACGTCTTCTTCACCCCTGCAGTTCGAGAACGCACGTAACGCTTAATTCAATCACCCATTGCCGAGCCGCTTGCTACGCTGCCGCAAGCTCAGGTGATCGATATGTTCCGCCCTTGGCCAGCAAGGCCCAGGCGATGCGCGCCATCTTGTTGGCGAGCGCGACGGCGACGACCTTGAAGGGGCGTCGCGCAAGAAGCTGTGTGAGCCAAGGGTACTTGGCGGGATTCTGCCTGGCACGACGCAGGACTGCGTGTGCTCCGACGACGAGGATGCGCCGCAGATAGCGGTCACCTTGCTTGGAGATCGGCCCAGCTTCTGCTTGCCGCCGGTGGAATCCTGTCGCGGCACGAGGCCGATCCAGGCCGCGAAATCACGGCCCGACTTGAACACCTTGGATCGGGGACGACTGCCACGATCGTGGTGGCGCCGATCGGGCCGATGCCAGGGATCGTCTCTAGCCGTTTGCTCTCGTCGCTCGTTCGATGCTGCGCCATGATCCGCTTGTCGAGTGTGCCGATCAGCGTCTGCAGGGCCTGAAGTTGCGCGGCCAGAACCATCAGGGTCGCCCGCGCATCGATCGGCATCTGGATCTCCTGTTCATCGGAGATGACCGACAGCAGTTCGCTCAATCCTTCCCGGCCTTGTGCCGACACGATGCCGAGCTCGGCCAAGTGAGCCCGCATGGCATTGATCAGCTGTGTACGCTGGCGCATCAGGAGATCACGCGCGCGGTGCTGCATCAGCCGGCCTTGCTGTTCGGGCGACTTCACTCGCACGAAGCGCATCGTCGGGCGGCGCACTGCTTCGCAGATCGCCTCGGCATCGGCCGCGTCGTTCTTATTGCGCTTGACGTAGGCCTTAACGTCTTTCGCCGGCATCAGGCGAACCTCGTGGCCCAGCTTGGCAAGCTCGCGCGCCCAGTAATGCGCGGTGGCACACGCCTCCATCCCGACAAGGCACGGCGGCAGCGCCTTGAAGTACGCGATCACCTGACTGCGCTTGAGCTGCTTCTTGACAACGACCTTCTCGCTCGCGTCAATCGCGTGAACCTGGAATACGTTCTTGGCGAGATCCAAACCGATCGTAGTAATCTGCATGTGGACGGCTCCCCTCATGTTGAATTCGTTCCAACGATCACCCTATGGCACTTCGATGCCGGGAGCGGGCGCCGTCCACCACATCAAGGACGGACGTCCTGAGACACGGAACATCAGACGGCATGTGCTTTCCGCGCATGCCGGGTCGGTCGTTGTCGCGGCGAATGCAGGCTTCCGGGCTCCCTGACCCATGGCACGCCTTAAGCATCGGCTAACCTTGCCAGAGCTCGATTGTCGCGGAGCAGAACGCTGCCATCGACCCCGCCCGTTGCTCAGTGAAGAATTTGCAATTCAACATGGCCGCTGTAGGGCCGTTCGCAGAAACCTGCTGGGTCGAGTTTTGGGTTCGGTCGAACATACTGATCGCCCTTGATCGGTGCACCGGTCCGATACTAACCGTCGAGTGCTCGAAGTCCTTGGCAAGGAGCAACCGCCTCATCGGCGAGGCACACCAGCGGAGCAAACCCCACAAGAGTGAGTACGCTTTCGACGGCTGCTCTTGTGCTCCACGGAGCTTACTACCATATGTAACCTACACGTTACATAATCGTCGATCGTATCTCGCATAGACGCATCAACGGCTAGCAAAGCTACCCCTGACATTGTGGACGTTTTCAACCGGACCGGGCAACCGCTCGGTCCTTGGCCCAATGCACGAGGAGTAGCTATGACCATCGGAACAGTGAAGTTTTTTGACGTCAATCGCGGGTTTGGTTTCATTCAACCCGAGGACGGATCAAAGGACGCGTTCGTCCACATTACCGCAGTCCAGTTTGCGGGCCTCGACGAGTTGCACGAAGGACAGAAATTGTCCTACGAACTCACGACAGGCAATAACGGCAAGTCGGCCGCCAGCAATCTTGCAGTGATCGACTAACGCCAGAGCAGGGCCGCTTGCAGCTTATGCTGTGGGCGGCCTGTTAGCGTATCCCAGAGCGGATTCTCTGCAGCTATCGGAGGAACCACTTGATGCTCGATGCAAAAACTGCCGAGCCGCAAGGCACGCAAATCGTTGGAAGCGTAGGCCAAATGGGCAAGGCCATTCTGAAGATGCTTGCTCCCAGCTTGCAAAAGCGTGGAGTGCCGAGCAGTTGTTACATTATGGTCAACATTCTCAATGACGAGTACGTCACCGGGAAGACCCGGGCGCAGGCCCGCAAACGTTTCAATAGCATGCACCCCGGTGCCGATGGCTGGATGGAGCAATTCGGGGATGTGACCGGCGAACCCGATGAACCTTCAGTAGTTTCAGGAAATAGCGATCACACTCCATCTTCATTTCCGTATACTTCAAACGCAAGGGCTGGGCGGCGCGGAATCTACCGGACATTTGCGCGACGAGAGGCCTTGGAGCTCCGACCAGTGGATACGTCGCCACCGGCGCAATCGTGATCGCTGACAGTATGCGTTCGTCAATCGCAATGAATGAGGATCCTAGTCAGATTTCCAATCCCACACCTGCATCTAGGGCTGATCGCGCGCGTATCCGCACGGCAAATCCAAGCGATTTGGCCGATGTGTTCACGTGCAGGGAGCTGGCATTTGGTTCGACCGGCAGCAACAAATACAGGCAAGATGTCAGATTGGGAGGGCAGCTGGAGGAGCAAGTGCGAGATGGCGCAGTCCACATAATCTGCGATCCCGAGCGTATCCTGGGATATGTATCATTTGCCCAAGTTTTCAATCATCTATTCATAGAATCCATCGCCATATTGCCTGAACACCAACGGAAAGGGTTAGGAAGTCAATTGTTGGAGTTCGTGGAGGGGGTGGCGATCAAGCGTGATATTGGCTCCATAAAACTGTTCGCTGATGAAAAAAACACCGGCAATATTGCCTTTTATGACAATCGCGGCTACCAAAAGACAGGCAGCTGCGAAGAACTCGACTTCTGCAGAGTATTCTACTCCAAGGTGGTCGACCGTCTGCCAATTTAGTTGAGGTGGGTAGCTATTTGCGCGTCGCGACCAAGGTTCGATAGTAAAGTTGATCCAGATCAGTCCGCTATGCGATTCAAAAGCCTATACTAGAATTTGTCTCTTTTACAACGCATCACTCTGAATTCGCCAGGCAATCTTTGCGCGCCGCACCAACGGGCTCGCGCTGCAATATACTCAAAAAAGGAACGCCACATGCCAACTGAAAGCCGCGGCGGCGATCGGGGCCCCTGGGGCCAGGGCGGCAAGGTCCAACCGAATCTGGAAGACTTGATCCGAAAAGGCCAGGACCAGCTGAAAGCTATCCTCCCTAGCGGGAGCCCAAGGGGCCTCTTAGCTATTGCCCTTGTCTTCCTGGCTGGTTTCGGCGTCTGGACGGCCTACTACACGGTTCCGAGCGACTCAGTTGCTGTAGTGCGCCGTTTTGGCAAATATATTCAGACCGTCACGCCCGGGCTGCATTTCAAGCTGCCCTTGAACATCGACACGGCAACGATTGTTCCCGTAAAGCGCCAGCTCAAGCAGGAATTCGGGTTTTCTACTGCCGGTGCTCGAGATCCGTTTCAGAGTCCGCGACCTGGCGATGAGTTGAAGGAAACAGAAATGGTTACTGGGGACCTGAATGCCGCCCTGGTCGAATGGGTCGTGCAATATCGTATCTCCGATCCCGAAAAGTTCCTCTTCGAGGTCCGTGAGCCGAGAGAAACACTCCGCTACGTTTCTGAATTTGTCATGCGCGAGGTCGTTGGAGATCGCACGGTCGACGAGGTTATTACTATCGGTCGGCAGGAAATCGAGACGGAAGCGCTTGCAAAGATGCAGGCACTCTCGACCAAGTATGCGATGGGAATAAGTATCGATCAGGTCCAGCTGAAGAATATCAATCCGCCAAAACCGGTACAGGAGTTGTTCAACGAGGTGAATCAAGCGCAGCAGGAGAAAGAGAAGCTGATCAACGAGGCGCGGCGTGACTATAACAAGGTGATCCCTTTGGCCGAGGGAGAGAAAGACCAACGAATCCGCGAAGCCGACGGTTACAGGCTGAAGCGGGTCAACGAGGCGGAAGGCGACACGGCTCGCTTCAACGCTCTATTGACCGAATATAGCAAGGCCCCGGAAGTCACGCGCCGCCGCATCTACATCGAGACTTTGCAGGACGTGATGCCGAGCATTCGCTCCAAGATCATCGTCGATGAACAAACCCGCGGTATTCTACCCTTATTGAATCTCGACAACCAGAATCGGGTCCAGCCATGACCATGATCACTCGGGGTGTCATCCTGGCTATCGTAGGTTTCGCAATATTTGTCGCGACAAGCTCGATATATTCGGTAGATGAAACCGAACAGGCCATTGTCACCCAGTTCGGAAAACCTGTTGGCGCACCGGTGACCACCGCCGGCTTGAAATTCAAGCTGCCGTTCATCCAGGAGATCCACTCGATCGACAAGCGGATTCTCGAGTGGGACGGAACACCTTCCGATATGCCGACCAAGGATAAGCTCTACATCTCGGTCGATGTCTTTGCCCGCTGGCGCATTACGGAACCTCTTCAGTACTTTCTACGATTGCGTGATGAGCGTAGCGCGCAGTCTCGCCTCGACGATATCCTTGGCAGTGAAATCCGAAATGCAGTTGCCAAGCACGAACTCATAGAAATCATTCGCACGACCAAGGATCGCGTACCGTTGCGTGACGCAATTCTCACGACTGCCGAGCGCAAGCTGGATATGGGCTTGCTCGTGCCGATCCAAAAAGGCCGCATGCTGGTCGAGCAGGAAATCTTCACCGAGGCAACCGAGAAGCTACGCGTATTTGGCGTCAGCCTGCTCGACATCCGATTTAAGCGGATCAACTACAATGAGAGCGTACGTCCAAAAATTTATGACCGGATGATCAGTGAGCGTCGTCAAATTGCCGAGAGGTTCCTGGCTGAAGGCAATGGCGAGGCTGCAAGAATACGGGGCAACCGTGTGCGCGATCTGAACAAGATCCAAATCTGAAGCTTACCGGCAGGTAGAGGGATCAGGGGAATTGCCGACGCAAAGGCGACCCAAATCTACGCAAAATCTTACAATCAAAGCCCCCAGGCGGTCGAATTCTATGAATTCGACGCGGACGACGCAGTCGTACAGGTCGATTATCGCCAGGGACACGACGCTTGTACTCTCCACTGGGAGTGAACTTTGATCAAGTACTTGAAGGGGATGGGGGCTGCCAAGGATGTCGCGGCAGGTGGGGCCCCACAG
>CAWGUF010000015.1:0-93081 GCA_963825625.1 uncultured Alphaproteobacteria bacterium
CGGCCACTCGACCTTGGCATTCGAGGCTGCCTTCGGGGCCACCGTCACGAGCTTGCCGCCGCGGTTCTGGATGCCGGCGTTCTTGAGCTTGTCGTTCTGCCCCTTGGCGTTGAACTGGATGCCAGGGCCGATCGAGACATTGTCCGTGATGTTGGTCTTGCGGATGGCATCGGCCAACGCCTTCGGGATCGGTGGTGCCGGCACGCTTGAAGGCATCGGCAGCAACCAGAAGCGCCTCGAACGTATAGATATGGTTGGTGTTGAGATTCACCCCCTTGTGGCTCTTGGCGAGCTCGGCCTCCAGCTGTTCGACATCTTCTTGTTCGGATCGTACCAGGGCACGAAGCTGATGGGCCCATCCGACAGCTTACCGAGCGTCTTGAAATACTGATCGTCATACCACCCGGGGCCCATGGACAGGATGGCCTGCGGTGTCCAGCGCTGCTTGATGAGCTCGCGCGTCATCAGGATCGCATCGTTGAGGCGGCTGACAACCATCAGCGCCTCCGCGCCGGTCGCCTTGGCCTTGGCGACCTCGACCGACAGATCCCGGGCAGCCGGATCGATAAGAGATCGTCTCCACGATCTTGTAGGGCATATTCGAACTTGGGCATCACCTTCGAGATGCCGCCCCTCATCGCGGTCCCGAACGTATCATTGACGTGCATGAACACGACGGTTTTCGGCGCAGAGCCGGCCGCCGCGAAGATCTCCTTCTGGTTGGCAAACGCATCCCCGAGGATCATCGGTGCGGTCGGAAAGTTGCGGAAGACGAATTTGTAGCCCTGCTCCGTGATCGGCGGAGCGGCGGCGATATTGATGACGAACGGAATGCCCTTCTGCTCGGCGACCTGAGCGATGGCGGTACTCTGGCCGGAGTCGAACGCGCCGACCAGGAGCTGGGCGCCTTCGCTGATGAGCCGCTCGGCGCGTGCCCGGGCAACGTCGACCTTCGTCTCCGTGTCGCCGTTCATGATCTCTAGCTCGGGCAGGCCGATATCCTTGAAGATCTTATTGGCAAGCGGCACGACGCGCTGGCAGTCCTGGCCAATGCCGGCCTGATAGCCTGAGCGAGGCAGCAAGACACCGACTTTCAGTTTGCCTGCCTGCGCGCGGACGATGTTGAATGGGGCGGTGCCGGCGACGATGCCAGCGGCGCCGAGGCCCGCGATGACGGTGCGACGGCTCGTCGCCGGCGACAACGGCAGTCCGGTTGCGCTGCGATTGCGGCTCGACATTGTTTCTCTCCCTGGTTGGCACTGGTCCGGCCGAAGCCGGTTCAGCGACGAATTTCTAGCGGTTGCAACAGCCTATACCGTCTCAGTCTTTGGTCGTAGAGAGTTATAGTGCAGCGCACTCGCTGCAGTGCCATACAGGGGTTGCAGGCCGCGAGCCGTTGTCCGACATACGCCGGCGACCTAGCCCGCAGCCGAGGGTGGCCTATAACGGCCCAGTGGCCGGTCGCGCCTAAATCGCCAGGTTAGCGGCAACTGTTGACGATCCAGGCGCGACGCCACGCTAGCCCCCGTACTGGCGCAACACGTGGCGGGCCAGGGTCATTTTCAGGATCTCGGTTGGCCCTTCGGTGATGATAAAACTGCGCTGATCGCGCCACATCCGCTCGATGGGGAAGTCCGTGGTGAGGCCAATTCCGCCGTGGATCTGCATGCATTTGTCGGTGGCTTCGAATGACTTCGTGTCGCCGAAGTATTTCACGATGTAGGCCAGATAGCGGACATCCTCTCCTGCGTCGGCGCGAGCGGCCGCATCGTAGACCATCAGCCGGAGCATGTGCATGTCGGCATACGAGTCGACCAGCATCCATTGCACCGATTGGCGCTGCGAGAGCGGCTGGCCGAAGGTCACACGCTGCTTGGCGTATGAGGCGCCGAGTTCCAGGCAGCGCTCGATGACGCCAACACCGCGGGCGCCGTGACGGATGCGTCCGGCGTTGATCCAGTTCTGCGCGAACTTGAAACCCTCGCCCTCCTCTCCGATGCGATTCTCAACCGGCACCTTCACATCCTCGAAGGCGATCTCCCACGGCCGGTCGTGCATCATGGTCACCTGCTGGCGCAGCAGCTTCACGCCGGGCGTCTTCATGTCGACCAGGAATGCGGAGATGCCGCCGCGCGCGCCCTTTTCGCGATCCGTAGCAGCAATGACCTGGGCGAAATCCGCATCGCCTGCCCCGGTGATGAAGCGTTTGACACCGTTGATGATGTAGTGATCGCCCTGGCGTACTGCCGTCGCACGCATCCCGGCGGGATCGCCGCCGGCTTCCGGCTCGGTCTGGCAGAAGCAATGCTTCAGCTTGCCTTCCAGAACCGGATAGAGATAGCGCTTCTTTTGCTCGTCATTCAGGAAATAGAGGATCGGACTGACAGTCGGGCCGAAGATGTTGCCGGCACGGGACGGCAGCGCAATTGTGCGGGCGAGTTCGGCCCACACCACCGCGCGTGCCAGGAGGCCCATACCCTGGCCGCCGTATTCCTCTGGAACATCATAGAGCCACAGACCGACGGCCTTGGCCTTCTCCTCGAGCTTGCTCTGGACGTCCGCCTTGAGCTTGGGACCGTCCATGGTGTCGCGCTCGATCGGGATCAGCTCGCGATCGACGAAGCGACGCACTGTGTCCTTCAGCATCTGCAGCTCTTCTGGAAGCTCGTAGTCCATTGCGGCGGGTCCTCCTGGTTCGGCCAGCGCGATCCGGCTGCCGGCATATTGGCGCAAGCCGGACGAACGGTTCGGGCCGGGGTGCGATGGCGGGCATTCTGCCGCCGCCTGCGGGCCAACCGCAATAGGCGGAACATCGAAATACGGTTTCAGCCGGTCCGGCCCCGCCCGCTTGGGACAATAAATGGCTTGCCGCAAGCGGCAATTACCATGACACTTTGCTCAGCGGCCGCCCCTCAAGAGGCAGGAACAACATCGCGCCAACCAGTGGAGGAAAAGCAGAGATGGCTGGTAAATCGTACCAATGCATCAAGGTCGACACCCGTGACGGCATCAGCTGGGTGACACTCAATCGGCCCGAGAAGCGCAACGCGATGAATCCGACGCTGCATTTCGAGATGGACGAGGCGCTGGCACTGCTGGAGGACGACCCAGACACAAAGTGCGTCATCATTTCGGGTGCCGGCGGCAATTTTTCTGCCGGGCAGGACCTGAAAGAGTTCTTCCGGGCGAACGAGACGAAACCGCGCGACCGGCGGCGGGCCGGGGAGGCCGCGGCCCGCTGGCGCTGGCAGCGAATCTACGAATACGACAAGCCGACCATCTCGATGGTCGAGGGGTATTGTGTGGGTGGTGCATTCACACAATTGATGGCGGCCGATTTCGCGATTGCAGCAGAGGACGCGACGTTCTCGCTGTCGGAGGTCAACTGGGGCATCCTGCCGGGTGGACTGGTCAGCAAGATCGTGGCCGACAGCGTGATTTACAGGCACGCACTGTGGTATGCCTGCCTCGGCGAGGCCTTCGATGGAGTGGAGGCGGAGCGGGTCGGCTTCGTCAACAAAGCCGTGCCGAAAGAGAACCTCGTTGAATATACCGAGGAGCTCGCCCACAAGCTGATGGCAAAAAGCCCCCGCGTGCTGCGCGCCACAAAACAGGCAATACGCCGGGTCCGCTCCATGGATTTCGGTCAGGCCTACGACTACCTCGCCGAGAAAGGCCGCGCGATAAAACTGGGAGATCCGGAAAAATCGTACGAAACCGGACTTTCGCAGTTCCTGGACAACAAGAGCTACAGGCCTGTCTACGCGCCGTTCAAGCTCGGTACGCTGCTGACCGATGAGAGCAAGGGCGATGCGCAACAGCCGAAATCCAAGAGCAAGACAGGCAAGAAGAAGAGCTGAACGGGCAGACGGTGAGCGCGGCGGAACGTTCAGCGGCCGCCGCGTCCAACTCTGTGAGTTGCGTCTGTCTCTTGCTAAGCCCGGTTGGGCCACCTACTCTGAGATACGGCCGCACAAGACGGCTCTTCAACCATCAGGCAGAATGCTGCACCCCGGTGCGGCAAACGACTGGCCGGCGCCGAACAACGGCTCGGCAGAAAACAGGGAGGACTATCGATATGCGAATGCTGCGCGCCGCCATGGCGGCAACCGCCGTGACATTAACTTCAGCCGCGCTGACAAGCGGCACGGCCAACGCCCAGTTCTACAAGGGCAAGACGCTCAACGTCATCATCAACTACGGCGCCGGGGGCAATACGGACATCCAGGGCCGCGCGGTGATGCGCTTCATGGAGAAGCACATTGAGGGGAACCCGCGGATCGTGATCCGCAATATGGCGGGTGCCGGCGGTGCCGTAGGCGCCAATTACATGGTACAAGCCGCACCAAAGGACGGCACCACGATGGGTGTGTTCACCACGCCCTGGGTAACGGAGGCAGCCGGCGACAAGTCCATCGCGGTGAGCCTGCTCGATCTCGCCTACATCGGATCGATCGGACAGGATCAGATCACGCATATCCGCAAGGAGCTGATGCCGGGCCCCGACCCCTACGACTTCCTGAAAATCGGCAAATCCTTCAAATCGGCGGGACATGCGCCAGCAAGCTCCAAGGACCTGTCCATCAATCTCACGCTCAAACTGCTGGGCATCAAGCACGAGCACGTGAGCGGCTTCAAGGCTGCCTCGGCGATCCGGCGCGCCATCCTGCAGAACGAAGTCCAGTATACCGAGGATTCATTGGCCGGCTATTACGGCCGGGTCGTCTCGACACTGATCGAGCCCGGCATCTCGGTGCCGCTGTGGCACTACGGCGAGTTGCAGGACGACGGATCGATCACGCGCTCCAAGACGGCGCCCAAAGGCCTGCCGACATTCTATGAGTTCTACAAGAAGAAGCACGGTGCAAACGCGAAGACATCCGGGCTCGACTGGGACGTCTATATCAAGCTGGTCGGCTCCAGAGCCATTCTACGCACAATCGTGATGCCGAAGGGGGCGCCAAAGGAGGCCCTGGAGGCGCTGCGCGCCGCATGGCTCAAGACGACCAAGGATGCCGGCTATCTGGAGGACTACATGAAGGCCAACAAGAGCGAGCTCGAGGCCAAGTCCGGACCGGATGCGGAGAAGGCTATCACGCGGCTCCTGAAAATGCCGGCCGAGGTGAAGGCGCATTTTGCAAAGCTGAGCAAGTAAAGCAGGCGACCTAGTGTAGCGCACCTGACGTCTGGTACCCGCTTGCGGCTCGCCTCAAGACCAAACGTCAGGTGCTAAAGCTGCACTAGAATCATAGGCCAGCTCGTGTTCCTTTGGCACAAGCATCTGCATTCGAGCGTACGGCGGCCGGGTAGCAAATGTTTGTGCGGGAACACTAGCGCATGATGATACCGCCGGCGCTAGAGATGCGTCGGCGTTGATCGGGGGCGGGGACGCCGCATGCCGCAGCCCGCCTCCTGCTCACCGGCACCCGTGCCGGCTGGCGGACACCAGGAATACCCGTAAATCGGCAGCTTGCCGCCAAAGCATCGTGCGCCAGGAGTCCCCATGTCCAATGCCGTGATCGACGGCCTGCTTCTGGTCGTAGCGTGGCCGGCCATCGGCTACCTGTTTGCCGGTGTCATGCTCGGCATGTTCTTCGGCGCCGTGCCCGGACTGTCGGGACTGGTTGGACTTGCCATCCTGCTGCCCTTCACATTCGGGCTCGGGCCGGGGCCCACCTTCGCATTCCTGCTCGGCATGTACGCGGTGACGACGACAGCGGATACGCTATCGTCCGTGCTGCTGGGGGTGCCGGGCACGGCTGCATCGCAGGCGACAATACTCGATGGTTACCCGCTGGCCATGAAGGGCGAGGCCGCGCGTGCCCTGGGCGCTGCCTATACCGTGTCGATGGTCGGCGGTGTGCTGGGGGCGGTGTTCCTGGCACTCTCGCTACCGCTCGTCAAACCACTCATCCTGTCGTTCGCGGAGCCGGAGTTCTTTGCACTCGCGATCCTCGGGCTGACGATGGTCGGTTCGCTGTCGGGACGCTCGACCTGGAAGGGCCTGGCAACTGCATGCGTCGGCCTCATCATGGCAATGATCGGCTATGCCGAATTCGGCGGCATTCCACGGTATGCGTTCGGTCAGAACTACCTTTACGACGGGTTGCCTTTGATCCCGGTCGTGCTCGGGCTTTTTGCGCTGCCCGAAATGATCGATCTGGCGCGCCGTGGCGATGCAATCTCGCGGGTCGCCGATTCCGGGGTCGGCCTGATGCAGGGCGTCAGAGACGCCGCGCGGCACTGGTGGCTGGGCCTGAGGTGCACAGTGATCGGCGTCTACATCGGGATGCTGCCCGGCCTTGGCGGCTCGATCGTCGACTGGGTGGCATACGGACATGCGGTGCAATCGGCCAAGGACAAATCGCAATTCGGAAAAGGCGACATCCGCGGCGTGATCGCGCCGGAGGCAGCGAACAATGCGATGAAGGGCGGCGCGCTACTGCCAACGATCGCGTTCGCAATCCCGGGCAGCGCGGCCATGGCCATCCTGCTCGGCGCCTTCCAGATGCAGGGCATCGAGCCGGGACCGCGGATGCTGACCGAGCGCCTCGACGTCACATTCAGCCTGGTGTGGACGCTTGCGATCGCCAACATTCTCGGCGCGGCAATGCTGCTGGCCTGGGGCAAGTACGTCGCCAGAATAACATTCGTCTCTGGCCATTACATCGTGCCGGTCGTCATCCTGTTCATGTTCATGGGCGCCTGGATCGGCAGCTCGAACATCGGCGACTGGATCTCGCTGATGGCGTTCGGAATCCTCGGCTGGCTGATGAAGATGGGTGGCTGGCCGCGCCCGCCTCTGGTGCTGGGATACATCCTCGGCAAGATCATGGAGAATGCGCTGCAGATCGGTGTGCAGACGAATGGCTGGAACTTCCTGACCCGCCCGGTCACCCTCATCATCCTCGCGCTTGCACTGCTGGCATTGCTCAGCGCACTCATGAAGGGTCGCCGGTCGGCTGCGGCCACAGAATCTGCCGTTGAAAGCGGAGGAGCGGGGGGCGGTGCGGCGGCCGTACAAGCGGTCGGCGAAGGCTATGGCACCAACCTCAGCGTCTCCTTCTTCGTGGGGGCCATGCTGGCTGCCGGGTTCGGCTATGCCTTGTGGGAGGCAAGCACGATGCCTCCGGCGGCGCGATTCTTCCCGCTCGTGATTATCGGGCCAGCATTGGTGTGCGTGGCCGTTGCGTTCGCCTTCGATACCAAAGAGCATATCCGACGCCGCCGCATGCCGGCAGGCACAGACTTTGGCGACAGTAGCGAGCTCGTGGTCGGATCGATGTTCACGCTCTGGCTGCTTGGGATCATAGCTGCAACACTTGTCATCGGGCAGTATCTGGCGCTGGTCGGCTTCGTCATGCTCTATCTGCTGGTTTGGGCACGAGCGGGCTGGAAGATCGTGGTCATCTATACGGTCCTGAGCGCGATCCTGATGTATGTCCTGTTCGACCAGCTGGTGCCGGTGGCGTGGTACGAATCGCCCTTCTTCCGCCTGTTCAGCTAGTGGCCTGTCGCGCCTAAATCGCTAGTCTAGCGTTCCGGTTCTGACATTTGCTTCCCATTGCGGCCAGGTTTCGAGCAAATGTCAGAACCACAAGGAACACTAGCAACATTATGATACTAGTGTAGCTTTTGCACCTGACGTTTGGTCAAGAGCCTCGCCGCAGACGGGTACCAAACGTCAGGTGCGCTACACTAGCGGCAACCGTTGACGATTTAGGCGCGACATGAAGGCCACTAGATAAATCATAGGCTTGAGTCGAGGCGTTTAACGCGCCTTAATTGACATCCGGCTTGCCGCACCATCGGTCAATTTGGGCGCGACGCCTCACCAGGTCGTAGACGACTCAGCGCAGACGCGCCACCTGCAGGTCGTCGGCGATCTTGTCGAGCGCAGCCAGCAAGCTCGGCGGAATGGGAACTCCGTGAGCGAGACGGTCCTGGCGCACGAGGAAGCTGCGCTCGCCGGGCAGGCGGATTGCATCGACGCCGGGCAGCCGGCCGGAGCCCCGCATCTCGCGCACCACAGCATCGACCCGGCGCTTGAAACCCTCGACGTCGCCGAACCTCGAAACCGAGATCGCGCATATGGCCTGGCCGGTATTGCTGGGTCCGGGCGCGTCCGCCTCGCGTC
This sequence comes from uncultured Alphaproteobacteria bacterium, assembly GCA_963825625.1. Classification (GTDB taxonomy): domain Bacteria; phylum Pseudomonadota; class Alphaproteobacteria; order Rhizobiales; family Hyphomicrobiaceae; genus CAMDPA01. The sequence continues at coordinate 8,138 of CAWGUF010000015.1, forward strand.
CGAATTTGGCGCCATTCAGCGTACCGGCGATCAGGCCGATCATCAGCGACAGTGCGTAGCCTTTATACTCCCCGGCCGGCAGCAGCACGCCCTCGTCAGCGCGCTTGGGATCGGTGATCGGCCTGCCGTCACGATCGACCATCCAGCCCTCGGGAATCGGCTCACCACGCTGGCGCGCCATCTGCACCTTGCCATTCGCGGCGATCGACGTCGCCATGTCGACAACCACCGGCGGCTCCTCCAGCGCCGGCACCGCGATGGCGAGTGGATTGGTTCCGAGCAGCCGCTCGTAGCCGCCCCACGGCGCCATGAAATTGTTGGAGCCGACAGCCAGATAGATGCCGATCATATCGTGCGGCAGCATACGCGAGGCCCAGATTGACGCGGCGCCGGCATGATTGGAGCCGCGGATGCCGACCCATGCCGCTCCTTCGGTTGCTGCCTTTTCGATCGCGACATCGGTGGCCCGCGCCATTACCAGGTGACCAAGGCCATTGCCGCCGTCGACCAGCGCCGCGGCGGGCGCCTCGTCATGGACGCGAATGTCGGCGGCGGGCTCGATGCGACCCGCGCGCAAGTTGCCGATGTACTGCGGCAGCCGGAAAATGCCGTGGCCATCCTGGCCGGCGAGATCGGATTCGACCAGCAGCCGGGCGGCCTTGGCAGCGTCTGCTTCCGGCACGCCCACCTTCAGGTATGCGCGCTCGGCAAAGGCGGCGATCTCAGAAACCTGTATGCGATCGTTCACGGCCCCGCTCCCCTATACCATCCGGCCCGCTGCAGACCGGGCCGGACAGATATAGCGCGCGAACCGGGAAGAGCCAGCGCGAAGTCGGGACAATGCTACGTCTTGCCCGAGGGGAGAATGCCCGCTCGTTTCACGCCAGCCACTGCCATCTGGCTCAAGACACCCGCCGATAGAGATCACCGATCGCACTGCCGGCGGCAAAGATGCCCTCCTTCGCCTTGCGAAGCATGTTGTCGAGACCGAGGCTGCGACCTGCGGCGTACATCACGAAAAAGCCCTGCACGAAGATCAGGAAGAAGAACAGCCACGGCCACTCGGCAGGGTGGCGGTAGAGACCGAGATACAGGTGGAACGCGAACAGCATGCCGACAACGCCCATCAGGCGCACACCGAAGCCCAGCATGAATGAAACGGCGAGCGCCACTTCAGTCAGGAACACCAGCGGATTGAGGACGGGCAGGATGGGCTTATAGAGGTTGATCGCGAGCCACTGGTGCCAGCCGAACGCGGCATGTTTGCCCATCTCGTCGACCCAGAACGCGAAGCCGCCCGACACCGGCAGCGGCAGCTTCCAGACCGAGCCTTCAAACCACATGATGCCGATCATGACGCGGAAGAACCACGTCACCAGATTCTCCGTGGTGCGCTGGGTCGGATCGTCCTGCCAATTCCTGTGCGCGACCCAGAACGTGGCCAACAGCAGGGCCCAGAACAGGATCAGCATGATCCAGGCCCAGAATGCACCCGCCTCCTGGTGGAACGAGCTTGTGCCGGTCAGGAACGCCCATGTCTCATTTAGCGGGTTCGTACGCATATTTCCTCTCCTCCCCAATCAATTTCGCTGCATTGTCGCTCGGCTCGCTGGCCGGCGATAGGTCTATCAATACCGGCTCGAGCGCCTCGGAGCGCGGCTCAACGCGACCAATCACGGCAGCCTTCAGATATCCAGCCGCGGACAGCTCCGCGATGCAGCGGTCGGCCTGGTCAGCAGGTACGGAGGCCAACAAGCCGCCGGCCGTCTGCGGGTCGAACAACAATGGAAATGCCGGATCGGCGGCGGCCGCCTCAAGATTTCTCACTGCCCGACGCAGGCGAACGTTCTGAGGCTGCAGCGATGAGAATATTCCAGCAGCCACTGTCTCAGCCGCCCCCTCCAGAAGCGGGATCGCGGCGAGCTGAACGGTCGCGTCGACGTCGCTGGCGCGCACCATCTCGACCAGGTGGCCGAGCAGGCCGAAGCCGGTGACGTCTGTTGCAGCGTGCACGCCGTGACGACTAAGAATCTCGCCGCCTAGGCGGTTCGATACCGTCATGTGGTGAAGCGCGGCCATGACCCAGCGCGCTTTCGCCTTCGCGCGCATGTCGGCGGCGAGAAGCGTACCGGTACCAACCGGCTTGGTCAGGATCAGCACGTCGCCGGGCTTCATTCCACCCTTGCGCAGGGCCAGGTCGCGATCGACGAGGCCGGACACCGAGAAGCCGAGCGCGAGCTCCGCACCTTCGCTGGTGTGCCCGCCCACGATAGCGCAGCCGGCATCGCGCAAGACCTCGTTGGCGCCCGCCATCAGGTCCGACAGTGTCGCTTCGACCTTGGCTTCCAGGCCATAGGGGATGGTCGCGATGGCAAGCGCAGTCTGCGGCTCGGCGCCCATGGCAAAGATATCGCCTAGCGCATGGTTTGCCGCGATCCGCCCGAAAGTGTACGGATCGTCTACGATGGCGCGGAAGTAGTCGACGGTGTGCACGGACAGCTTGTCGCCGCCGGTATCGACGACTGCGGCATCGTCGGGCGCATCGAGGCCGATCAGCACATCGGTGCGCTCGGCAGGCACAATCGAGCCCAGTGCGCGTGACAGCACGCTCGCGCCAACCTTCGCGCCACAGCCGCCGCAGCGCATGGCAAGCGCCGAAATCTCCTTGATGGCGTCCTTGTCGGCAACGCCGGCCGGTATATCGGCCTCAGGCTGCGGCATCTCGGGCAGCTTGTTGAACTTTTCCATGAAACGGCGGTCGATCCAGTCCTTCCAGCGCCAGACCCACTCGCCCTCGAAGCTGACGCCGTTGCGCACGCCCACCGCGTAGCGGTCACCGGTGGAAACCAGGTAGAGTGCATCACTCTGCGGCCGGTAGCGTGCGAGCCGACGTCCTGCCAGTGCACGCCTCAGGTTGGCGGCGAGGTAGGGTCCCTGGCGGACGGCATAGACCCCCGACTTGGGCAGGTTGCGCCCGACGATCGAAGCCACGTCGCCGGCTGCGAAGACGCCGGCGTGCGACATCGACTGCAAGGTGTCGTCGACGGAAATGAAGCCGTCGCTGTCGAGCGCCAGGTCCGTATCCCTGAGCCAGGGGGCGGGCCGTGCCTGTGTCGTCCAGAAGACCTCGTCGAGCTCCTGTGGGGGTTGGCCGGACAGGCTCACGCGCCGCCCCTCGATGCCGGCAACGCGGGCCTCCGTCTGCACCTCGATACCGCGCTCGGACAGGATGCGCTGCAGCCGCTGGCGTGCACCGGCAGGCAACGCCGGCAGGATCGTGCGCGAGCCCGACAGCACGACCATCTGCAATGCCCGCTCGTCGCCGCCGGCGTCCCGGATGTCGCGGCGCAAGCGGGCGTGCAACGACAGCGCCAACTCGATACCCGCCGCGCCGCCGCCGACGACGCCGACCCGCACCCGGCCGCCGGACGCCAGAATGCGCGAACGAGCCGCATCGAAGCGCTCGAAAAACCGGTCGATCGGCTTCACCGGGATCGCGGACTGGGCAACGCCGGGGATGTCGGCCCCGCCCGGCGTCGAGCCGATGTCGATCGACAAAAGGTCGTATGGCACGGGCGGGCGGCCATTACAGATCACGCGCCTCGCCTCGAGATCGAAGCCCACGGCCTCGGCATGGTAGAGTCTGGCTCCTGCGAAGCGCGCGAGCGGGCCCGTATCGATATGGACATCATCGAAACCGTAATGGCCGGCGACTAGGCCGGGCAACATGCCGGAGTAGGGCGTATCGACCTGGCGCGTGATCAGCGTCAGACGTACACCGGGCACTGGCTTCATCCCGAAATTGCGCAGAACGCCGACATGGGCATGGCCGGCACCGACCAGCACGATGTCCTTCAGTACGGGAATGCGACTTGCTTCCATCGTCTTGGACTCACGTCAACTGATGGGTGGCATTGACCTGCACACGATGCGTGGACAGGCGGGTGGGCAGGGCGCCAATCCGCAGGGCGGCGCGCAGACGGCGCGAGAGCAGATCAACCGCTGCGGTGAGCAAAACGGTTACGCCAATCAAGATCACAGCGGCATCGAGCCTCAGCTCCGAGATTGCCGCATCGACATAGAAGCCAAGCGTTGTGACCCCCAGAATGCCGAAGATTGCGGATTCCCGGATCATGATCTCCCAGCGGTAGAGCATATAGGCCATGAACTGCCCATACATGCGAGGGACGGCCTCATAAGCGTACAAGTTGAGGCCCTTGGGCGCGTCCCGGCGCATCTCCAGCTGATCGGCCTGGCGGCCCATGAGGTAGCCAACGATACCGCCGTTGTGCACGGCAAGCGCAATTATCGCGGGCAGCATGGATGGCCCCAGGACCTGAAGCAACACGAATGCCATCATATATTCCGGCGTGGAACGGACGACGACAAGCAGAACCCGACCCGCCGGCTGGCCCAGACGCCCGACGAACCTCTCGCTGACGAGCGGGAAGGCGAGCAAAGCCAAGAATGCGGCCGCAACGAGCGCGATCTGACCGACCACCAGGGTATCGATCAGACCGGGCAGCGCCTGGTTCAGCAGCAACGGGTGCAGCCAGCCGAAGAATGCCGCCCATGTCGACAACTCGAACAGACTGGCCCCACGTAACGGGGCCGGAACGATGTCGACGAAAAGGAATCTGGCGAGGTTGTCCAGCGTCGAGCCGCCGCCGATGCTGGCCGGGAGCAGCAGCAGACTGGCGATTACCAAGAGCGGCACAGTCGAGGCCCGCGCCCACAAGCGTCGCGTGCCAATCAGCACGTAGAACATCGCCAGCAATGCCGCAGCTTGGGCGTACTGGCCTTGCTTGAAATAGATCTCCAGATGAAAGCCGATGGTGGGAAGGCCGACGAAGCCCAGAACGAGCGTGGAGCGCATCCCGCATTCGAGCCGGTAGAGCGTATAGGTCTTGAATTGCTGCAGGAGATCGGGGAGACGCGCATAGGCGAAAACGGACAAGATCGAGCTGCCCTGCGGCAGCACGCGCACCGCCGACAGGTCCGCTTCCTCGATGATCTCGGCATAGACCTTGGCGAAGTATCCCGCATACGGCAATCCAACAGCGAGGACGCCGGTCACGGGGCCCAGCCCGAAGACCTGGATCAGCAACAACGCCCAGAACAGCTCATGGATGGAGCGCAGCACCACGGACAGGCCGCGGACAAAAGCAGAGTGCGGATAGATCAGCGCCAGCCCGAGGCCGCATACCGCGCCGACGCCTACCCCCAGGACCGCAAAGGCCACAGTCCAGATGACGCTCCAGGCTTCAACCGACATGAAGTCCGGCCTGATGATGCCGGAAAGCAACCTCGCCAACTCAGCGCCCGGACTGAGTGCGGAGATCGCGATATCAGCGATCAGCAGGCTGACAAGGGCAAGGGTCACGAATGCGAGGCTGGAGTTGGCGTAGGTCAGCTGCTTCATGGCTCCCCGCCGAAGTGAGCGAGGATGTCGGCGGGCTTGAGGCTCGCGCTCGGTGCGTCGAGAACCTTTCGGCCGAAGGCCAGAAGCACAATGCGCTCGGTATGCTCGAGGGCCAGATAGACGTCGTGCAGCACGAGCACGAGAGTGGCCGTTTGCGCCTTCAGCCGCTCCAGTATCTCTCCCCCTTGCACGCGGTCGAGAGCGGAGACGGGCTCGTCACCCAGCACGACGGGACGGCCATTAAAAAGTGCGCGGGCAACGGATGTGCGCTGCTGCTGGCCCCCTGACAACTCGCCGGCGGGCGCATGCAGCTTGTCGGCAAGTCCCACGTCGGCCAATACTCGCCGTACCGATTCAACTTCCGTTGCATAGGGCCAAACGAGGTTGCGCAAATTGTAGACGGTCGAATGCTGGTCCAGGCGCCCCATGTAGACGTTGTGGAACACCGACAGTGTCTTGACCAGTGCGGCGGACTGCGGGATCAGCGCGATCTCGGACGGCCGGCTCCCATAAAGCAGCGAAATAAGCGTCGACTTGCCCGCGCCGCTGCGGCCCATGATTGCCACGCGCTCTCCGGCGCGGATCGTCAGGTCGATATCGGCTAGCACGGGCCGGCCATCATAGCCGGCCGACGCCCCTTTCAAGTCGAACACTATATCCTGCGGCATCGCGTGAGCGAACCTTTCTCATCGCGCACGCGCGCTCAGTTGATGAGGCCGGTCAGCTTGCCGACCTTCTCGATGGCCGCATAATCGCTGTTCTTTGCCGGAATGAACTTGGTGCGCTCGAAGTGATTCAGTAGCGTCTTGTCCGACACTCCAAGAATAGCCGATGTGAGCTTGTCCTGGAAGCCGGCGCCGAAAGTCTTGTCGATGTCGCCGCGCACCGACCAGTTGTAATCGGGATAAGCAGGCGTGGTCCAGACGACGGAGACTTTTTTCGGATCGATCTTGCCGGCCTTCATTTCAGCTTCCCAGACCAGGAAGTTGACGGCGCCCATCTGGTATGCGCCCGACTGCACGAGCTGGATCGTCCGGCTATGGTCGCCAGAGAAGCCGACACGCGAAAACACCTTTTCAGGCGCCATGCCGAAAGCCTCGCGCAGGAAATGCTCAGGGAACAGGCGGCCCGACGTCGAACCGCGGGAGCCGAACGTAAATGTCTTGCCCTTGATCGCATCGCCAAGAGCTTTCATCGGCTTCACGCCCGTCGCGGTGTTCGCGATGAAATAGCTCTTGAAGGCGACATCCTCCGCGCCCTGCGCGATGGCCTCGCGAGCCCGGACACCGCGAGGCGGGCCTGCGCGCCAGACAGGCCGCCGAACCACGCGATCTGAACCTGGTTGTTCTTGAATGCGGTGACGGAGGCCGCATAGCTCTTGACCGGCAGATACTTCACGCTCACGCCGAGCTTGCCTTCGAGATACTTGCCAAAGGCCGTGAAGCGCTGAACAAGGCGCGACTCGTCCTGATCGCGGGATGGCTGTAAAAACGAGCGTCGGCTTATTCTGCGCCACAGCGCCGCTGATACCCGTCAAGACGGCGACAATCGCCAAAGTGGTGCGACGAAACATCCAGTAAAACTCCATCCTGTTCGTGTTACGGCCCCGACCGTTTATCGCCTCGCGTGGGCGAAGTCGCCTCACGATTGTCCGGCCGCGCCTCACATTCATGTTATGATCCAGCCAGTAGCGCAAAGCGAGACATTATCATGGCAGGCTGCAGGTGCCGATATGCGCCACCGCAGAAAGCCGCACCTCGCCGCCGCCGAAGCGCTCTGTAAGCATCGCCTCGAAGCGTAAGAGAGCCGCCTGCCGTCTTTCGCCAAGCGCGGAAAGCATCGAGGCCATACCGGGCGCGAAGGCCAGTTGGCCGACAAGGCATGCGAGCATCCGGCGCAGTCAAGGCCGCCTCAACCCGCTCGATTTCCGGTGCGGGCAGGCCGGCGTCGATGAACAACCGGACGAAGTCTGCTTGCTCCCGGTATCTCAGCTGGGCGGGGAGGCCGGAACGCGGGCGATCCGGCCAGACCGCATCGATGGCTGCGCTCAACATCGTGGCCAGCTCGTAATTCTGCGGCTCTGTCCACGTCACCAGCGCGATGCTTCCGCCCGCTCGGACAACGCGGCGCATTTCGCCCAGCGCGGATACGGCATCCGGCACCAGCACGACGCCGAACACGGTGATCGCCGCATCGAAGACCGCGTCGGCGAACGAAAGACCGGCGGCATCCATCACGCGGGCATCGACCTGCAGCCCGGCCAGCATTGCCCGCTCGCGCGTGCGCGCGACCATCGCCGGAGATGCATCCACCGCAGTTACCAAACATCCGGCCTGCGCGAGCTCCAGCGCTGCACCGCCCGGACCGCACGCCACGTCCAGCACACGGCGCGCTCCGCCGTTGCCGAGACGCTGAAGCAGCGGTGCCGCCAAGGCCAAAGACAGCGGCTCAAATACGTCCTCATACACGCAAACGTGATCGTCCCATTGTGCCGGAGACTGGTCGGGCTGGAGTTCGGCTGTCATGGTCTCGCCATCGCAATGTATTCAAGAAGCAGGCACGTCATCATCGGTCGGGAGGGCTCGAAGCACAATGGTAGAAGCAGCTGTAGCGAAGCAGTCGGACGATAGGGCAGACGCGGGCGAGGACGTCAAGTTCGCGCTCGGGCTGGGCCTTACCAACGCCTGCAACCTGTCATGCGCATTCTGCTACAGAGATGCCAGCCGCGTCGATGAGCTCAGCCTCGATCAGGTGCGGGCGGTGATGCAGCGACTACCCGTTCGCTCCGTCAATCTGGGCACCGGCGAAAACGGGCTTCATCCTGAATTCGGGGCCATCGTCTCTTATCTCAGCACACAGCCGATCAAGCTCACGATGACCTCGAACGGGCACTCGGTCGCCGTCACGAGCGACGAGAAGCTCAAAGCCTTCAAGGACATCGAATTCTCGCTGGATTTTCCGAGCAAGGAGGAGCAGGACCGGCAGCGCGGGGCCGGCAACTGGGATCTATTGCATGAACAAGCCGCACGCTGCCGACGGCTCGGCGTTCCGGTGACTTTCATTGCTGTCATGATGCAGTCCAACTTCGACCGGCTGGCCGAGATCGCGGCGATTGCAAAGGCATTCGATGCCCCGTTGCGCGTCAATGTCTACCAGTCCGTGCGCACCGATGCGTTTGCGTTGAGCTACGAGCAATACTGGAACGGCTTCGAAGAGCTGTTCGCAAAAACCGACGTCATCGCGATAGGAGAACCACTTGTGCGCGCCATGGCGGGGCTGCCCGCCCGGGCCGGTGGCTGTGGTGTCGCCACGGTGCGGGTCACGCCGCGCGGTACGGTACAGCCCTGCGTCTACTGGACCGGTAAAGGCGCGCCATTGGACCTGCTGCTCGACGTCGGTGGCGAGATCACCGATACGCAGCCGTTCGAATCTGCTCGCTCGCTGCCGGACGCGTGCCAGAGCTGCGCTCACGTGCAGGCATGCCGCGGCGGGTGTGCGGGGCGGCGTCAGCTGCAGAGTGCACTTGCCGAGCCGGACATGTATTGCCCGATGGTTCGGGGTGATACGCGGCGGCTCGACATTCGCATGGCCCCGACCCGGGAGTTGCCCAAGCTCGACAGCGCCTGTACGACAATCGTGATCGCGCGTTGAACGGGGCAGCGATGTCCAAGGAAAAAGAGACTGCCGGGGCACCAATCCTGGCCAACAAGAACCCGGCGTTGCCATCGGTATTCACGCCGGAGAATCTGCTGCGCGAGGCTCGCCGGCAGAGGGGATTGACCGAGGGACGCGTGCCAAAGGTCTGCCTGCTCGACCCGGACGGCGACATTGCGCATCACCTGGAAGCGACCGGCGCCGGGAGCGTCGACCCGGCCTGGGCATGCTATCATACCCGCATGATCCGCACGCGGAGGCCGAAGGGCGATCTCGGCGTGGTCGGCTGCGCGGTTGGAGCGCCGTTTGCCGTGTTGGTGGCGGAGCAGATGTTCGCCTCGGGGTGCGAGCTGTTGATTTCCATCACGTCCGCCGGGCAGCTGATCGAACGCCGGCCGCCGCCGTACTTCCTGCTGATCGAGCGCGCGTTGCGAGACGAAGGCACCAGCTACCACTATGCGGCAGTGGACCGGTTCTCACGCCTCGATCCCGGCATCACCGAGCGGTTGGACGGCGCGTTCAGCGGGCTCGATGTGCAGGTGGCGACTGGCGCGGCCTGGACCACGGATGCGCCCTACCGCGAAACGGCGGCTGCAATCGACGCGATGCGGGAAGCCGGCCTGGAGGCTGTCGAAATGGAAGCGGCCGCGCTCTACGCCTTTGCCGCGGCCCGGCGCCGGCCGGTGGTCTGCTTCGCCCACATCACCAACCGCATGGCGCAGGACGGCGACGACTTCGAGAAGGGGGAGGCCGCCGGGGCGCTTGCATCGCTAGCCCTGACGGACGCCGTGATGCAGGCCCTGGCTTAATTCAGCACTGCAAAGCAGCGCCGGACCGAGCCGAACTCGGGCCTCCATTGACGTTGGCGCGATCCAGGATATTGTTGCCGGACATCAGGAAACACAATCTGGAGGAGACGCCACCGTGAAGCTTCCCGGCCTCATCGTCGCCCCGCTCACGCCCTTCAACACGTCAGACCTCTCTGTCGACTGGAAGGCGCTGAAGCGCGAGATCGACTATATCTGCGACGATTGCAAAGCGGCCATGATCTCGGTCTCGGGCGTCGAAACCAGCGAATATCATTACCTGACCTTCGACCAGCGCAAAGAGCTGATCAGGCGCACCGCCGAAATGATCGATGGCAGATCGGAGCTGGTCGTCGGCGTCTCCCATCCCAACGCCAATATCGCCATGGAGCTGGTCGGGCCTTGCCAGCGAGCTGAAGGCGGCGGCCGCCCAGGTGCTGGCACCGCAGCGCCCCTACGGCGGCGCAGCCGACGACCCAGGAGCTTGTCGACTACTTCGGCATGATTGCCGACAAGTCGCCGCTGCCGTTGCTGCTCTACCTCAATCCGGGCCCCGGCGCGGACGTCGGCATCGAAGCCACGGTCGCGATCACCAAGCTCGACAAGGTGAAGTACGTCAAGGAAAGCTCGCGCAATCTGGCGCGCGTCATGCGGCTCATCGTCGAGGTCGATCACGCCGGGCACGCTCGCTACTTCACGACGATGCAGATGCTGCTGGCGACGCTGATGCTCGGGGGATCCGGTGCCACGATGCCGCCGCCGGGCTGCTACATCGCGGCAAAGATCATCGATGCGTTCAATGCGAAGGACTACGAGCAAGGCAGCCAAGCTGCAGCTCGAATTCGCGCAGTTCCCGTCCAAGTTCCAGGCCAAGGGACTGGCGCCGGTGATGAAGGCGGCGATGGAGCTGATCGACATTCCGCTCGGCGATCCCTATCCGCCGTTCCCCGCCTTCACGGAAGACGAGAAAAAGGCGCTGGGCGAGGACCTGAAGCGACCAGCCTGTTCCGCAAGGACGCCTGATATCACGCGCGGGGCGGACCGACAGGTCTGGCCCTGTGCGACCAGATCCATCCTGCAGCTATCCATCCGAACAGGAGCCGCCGCCCCATGCTCTCGATCAAGCGCCTGTCCCAGCGCCGAAGCCAAGACCATGCTGCGCGCAGCAGAGAAGCAAGGCCACGGAGATCGGCGTGCCGCAAGTGCATCGCGGTGACCGACGAATCCGGCAATCTGCTGGCGTTCTCGCGCATGGATGGCGGCAAGGTCTCGAGCATCCGGATCGCCATCGACAAGGCCTTGACCGCCGCCGCCGCAAAGAACCCGACCGAGCACTACAACAAGCTGTGCCAGCCGGGGCAGCCGACGTTCGGCATCCATGTCACCAATGAGGGCCATTTCTGCATGATCGGTGGCGGCTTGCCGGTGGTGGTGGATGGTCAGGTCGTCGGTGGAATCGGCGTATCATCCGGCACGCCCGCGCAGGATATCGATGTCGCCCAGGCCGGGGTCGATGCCGTGATGGCGACGCTGAAGGGGTGAGGACGGCACCGCCGCGGATCGTCTGCGGCGACCTGCCTTCGGGCATGCCCGTCCCCCAGTTCACGGACATTTCAGTTCAACGGAGCCTTCGTTTCCGGCATACCCCTTATCGCACAATCAGGAGATTGCGATGGGAGGGGTGAGGCGTGTCATCCATGCGGATGGCCCAGTGCTCGTGTTCGGCGGCCCGTACGGCAATCTGCAGGCGACAGCGGCAGTGCTCGACGAAGCGCGGGCGCGCGGCATCGACGCGGATCGTGTCATTTGCACCGGCGATCTTGCCGCCTACTGCGCGAATCCGTCAGAAACGATCGATATCGTGCGCGCGAGCGGCATCCACGTCGTGGCGGGCAACTGCGATCAGCAGCTCGCTGCGGGCGCGGCGGACTGCAATTGCGGCTTTGCTCCCGGCAGTGCCTGCGACCGGTTGGCGCAATCCTGGTTCCAGTTCTCCGGGGCACGTATCACGCCTGCGCAGCGCAGCTGGCTGGCAACTCTGCCCGAGCAACTGGAGTTGCGTATTGCAGGCATGCGTTTGGCCATAATCCATGGCGGCGCGGAGAGCACCAACAGCTTCCTGTTCGCCTCGACGCCGGCAAAGACCAAGCTGCATCAACTCGATCTGCTTGGCGTCGACGGCATCGTCGCGGGACATTGCGGGCTGCCTTTCACCGAACGACTGGGCACGCGCTTGTGGCACAACGCCGGCGTGGTCGGACTGCCGGCAAACGATGGGACGCCGCGGGTCTGGTTCAGCGTGCTGACGCCGGTGGCGGGAGGGCTGGAGATCGAGCATCGCGCGCTCGACTACGACCACGAGGCTGCCGCGGCCGCGATGCTGGCAGCCGGGCTGCCGCCGGACTATCGCCAATCGCTATCGACCGGTCTTTGGCCCAGCTGCGATGTACTGCCCTTCACGGAGATCCGTGCGGCTGGACTTCCGCTTGATCCTGGAGCGGTGATATGGGCGCGGAAAGCCGAGGCAAGCAGCGGCGCACTTGACGACCAAAAACGAAAGAACTCCCGCGGTGCCGCACTGCTCTGGCCGGTGACGGCGCGCGACAACAGGCCGAAGCTCGCGCCTGAAAAATTCAAAGATCCGGCATGGACGCTGGATGGGCAGACGCGGGCCCATGTCCCGCTCGTGGCGCTCGATACGCTGTGGCTGAATACCGGAACTCTGTGCAACATCACGTGCCGGAATTGCTATATCGAGTCCAGCCCGCGCAACGATCAGCTGGTCTATCTTTCTCCCGACGATGTCCGTCCATTGCTGGATGAGATTTCGAGAGACGGTCTGCCAACCCGCGAAATCGGGATTACGGGCGGCGAGCCGTTCATGAACCCGCATATCTTCGAGCTGATGGAAATGTGCCTGGAGCGCGGCTTCAGGCTGCTGGTTCTCACCAATGCGATGCGGCCCATGCAGCGGCACAAGGCGCGGCTGGCGCAACTTGGCGCGCGATACGGCGAGTTGCTGAGTATTCGGGTCTCCATGGACCATTACACAGCGGAGCGGCATGAGGACGAGCGCGGTGCAGGCACGTTCAAGCCGACGCTCGAGGGCCTCTGCTGGCTTGCCCGCAACGGGTTCGCAGTCTCTATTGCCGCGCGAACCATGTGGGGCGAGAGCGAGAACCTGACGCGCGCAGGCTTTGCGCAGCTGTTCGCAGCCCACGGCATCGATATCGACCACAACGATCCGGCCGTCCTCGTGCTGTTTCCGGAAATGGACGAGGCGGTCGACGTACCCGAGGTCACGACGGCCTGCTGGGATATCCTCGGCAAGCGGCCAACAGACATGATGTGTGCGCGATCGCGCATGATCGTCAAGCGAAAGGGAGCGGAGCGCGCGGCCGTCGTGTCGTGCACTCTGTTGCCGTACGATCCGGCGTTCGAGCTTGGTCATACGCTGGCTGAGGCCGATCGCCCCGTGCCACTCAATCACCCTCACTGCGCGCGGTTCTGCGTGCTGGGCGGCGCCTCCTGCTCTCCGAGCTGAGCGATACTGGCAAGAGGAGCGGCAAATGACGAAAGCCGGACCACCCGTGCGGGAAAGGTCCGGCTTACGCCATCGATCGACGGGACGGGTTGGTTGGGACGCGCCGCACCCCGCCGGATTTGTTGCAGCTCCCTAGCCGGGAGCGCGGAATTCGTGGTTTACGGTGCGTTACCAGACGTCAGCCGGGTTCGCTTCTGAAACCGGCCAAATTTGCCGTCTGCCATTCACCGTTGCTTTATGTATAGCGTAGACGGATTGACAAACGGCTGAAGCGATCCGCGCAATTTGAAGCAAATTTTCGCCGCTTCGCTGCAGTCCTAAGCCCGGCGCCTGCGGCGGCCGTGGCCGGCCGGTCAGAGGCGCGCTATCCCTGATGCGGGCGTGGCCTCGACCGCAAAACCCCTTCACACTCTCCGGGAAGCGCGGTAGTTCGGCGCTGACAGTTTCCTTGACGAGCAAACCGACGAGAGCCGCATCATGACCAGCACCCGCACCGAGACCGATACCTTCGGGCCCATCGAGGTCGACGCCAGCCGCTACTGGGGCGCGCAGGCAGAGCGGTCGCGCAACAATTTCAAGATCGGCTGGGAGAAACAGCCCAAGCCGGTGGTCCGAGCGCTGGGCATCGTCAAGCGGGCGGCGGCGGAGGCCAACATGGCGCTCGGCAAGATGGACGCCAAGCTCGGCGAGGTCATCGTCGCGGCCGCGCAGGAGGTGATCGACGGCAAGCTCGACGATCATTTCCCGCTGGTCGTCTGGCAGACGGGGTCGGGCACGCAGTCCAACATGAACGCCAACGAGGTGATCTCGAACCGGGCGATCGAGATGCTGGGCGGAGAGATGGGCTCCAAAAAGCCCGTGCATCCCAACGATCACGTCAACATGAGCCAGTCGTCGAACGACACCTATCCGACGGCGATGCACATCGCGGCGGCCGAGCAGATCGTGTCCGACCTGCTGCCTGCCCTGCGCAAGCTGCATGCGGCGCTGATGGAGAAGAGCCACGCCTGGAAGGACATCATCAAGACCGGCCGCACCCACACCCAGGATGCCACGCCGGTAACGCTGGGACAGGTGTTCGGCGGCTATGCGCATCAGGTCGGCAACGGCATCCTGCGCATCGAGATGACGCTGCCGCTGTTGATGGAGCTGGCCCAGGGCGGCACTGCCGTCGGCACCGGGCTCGCCTCGCCGAAGGGCTTTGCGGAGAAGGTAGCCGAGCGCATAGCGGCGATCACCGGGCTGCCGTTCATCACCGCGCCCAACAAATTCGAGGCGCTGGCCGCGCACGATGCGATGGTGATGACGCACGGGGCGATCACGACAGTCGCGATGAGCTGCTTCAAGATCGCCAACGACATTCGCCTGCTAGGCTCCGGCCCGCGCTCGGGTCTGGGCGAATTGGCGCTGCCTGAGAACGAGCCGGGCTCCTCGATCATGCCGGGCAAGGTCAACCCGACGCAATCGGAGGCGCTGACCCAGGTCGCGGTGCAGATCCACGGCAACAACGCGGCGATGAGCTTCGCGGGTAGCCAGGGCCATTTCGAGCTCAACGTCTACAATCCCGTCATGGCCTACAACTTCCTGCAGTCGGTGCGGCTGCTCGCCGACGCTGCCGTGTCGTTCACGGACAACTGCGTGGTCGGCATCGAGCCGCGTCTCGACAACATCAAGCGCGGGCTGGAGAACTCGCTGATGCTGGTGACGCCGCTGAAAGAGAAGTACGGCTACGATCTGGCCGCCAAAATCGCCAAGTCCGCGCACAAGAACGACACCACGCTGCGCGAGGAAGCCATTGCCGCCGGCGTGCCGGCCGAGGACTTCGACGCCATCGTGCGGCCGGAGAAGATGATCGGCCCGGATGAATGATAGGGTAAGTGACTTTCGGGACAGCTCGAATTGTTCATCTGCCGCGCGGTTCTCGACATCCGCAGTCGCGATAAATCGAGCGGTCCCGAATTTGGTTTGTGTTATGGAAAGCGATGACAGGTGACCAAATGAACCACATCTCGAAGCGACTGGAGCAGGCCCTCGAAGCTGTGCGTGACATGCACCCTGACCAGCAGGATCTCCTTGCTGCGGAGTTACTGGATCGCGTGCGCGCGCTTGCCCGGCCTCCGACCGCACTGACCACGCAGGAGCGCGCCGAGCTGGAGGCCGAGTTGGCCGCGGCACGCCGGGGAGAACTGGCCACTGACGCCGAGGTGGCGGCGATGTACGCAAAGTACGGTTTGTGAAGCGGCGGTCGTGAAGATCCGTTACAGGCCAACCGCCCTCGCACAAATTGACGCGATATTCGCCTTCGTCTCCGAACGCAATCCGGCCGCTGCCGATCGCGTGATGCGGACCATCAAGCAGAACATCGATCGTCTCAGCGAATACCCCTACAGCGCCCGGTGCAGCGAGGTGGCGGGCATCCGCGAGCTGCCGATCGTTCGCTACCCCTATACCGTGTTCTACACCGTCGATGAAGCCGCCCAGGAGGTGCATGTCCTGCGCGTGCGCCATACTTCGCAAGACCCCGAGCATCACCTCGATTGAAACGCTTGCGAGGCCGAAACGCGAGAGCGCTTGCACCCGCGCATCGAGATGGACGGCGATCCCATGGTGCTCGTCGTGGAGCGCATGGCGGCAATCAGGCGCCGGGATATCGCGGAAGTCGCGGGTTCAGCAGCCCCCGCACGCCGACGCGATCAAACGGGCGATCGACCTCGCGCTGTTCGGCGTGTGAGCGACCAACACCTGGGCAAGTAGAGAAATGGGGCCCGTCGGGCTGTCCCGCCCGCCCCGTCGAGGATGACGGAAAAAGGGTGTGGTGGCTGTCCTCGGACGGCGGTGCTAACCTCGTCGCCGAACCAACCAGAGGAACAACCCATGACGGACGAGGAACGGCAGGCCGCGGGGCTGGAGATGCGGCGCAAGGTGCTGGGGGCGGCGCGCGTCGATGCAGCGAAGGCCAGCCGCGACGATTTCAGCGGCGAGATCCAGGACTACATCCTGCGCCAGGTGTGGGGCACGGTATGGACCAGGCCCGGCCTCGACCTCAAGACCCGCTCGTGCATGGTGCTGTCCGTCATGATGGCGCTCGACCGCTGGGAGGAATTCCGGCTGCATGTACGCGCGGGCTTCAACAACGGTCTGACTAAGGACGATATCAAGGAGATCATTCTTCAGAACGCGGCCTATTGCGGCGCACCGACCGGCAATCGGGCGATGCTCGAGGCGCAGAAGGTGTTCGCCGAGGACGGGCTGTGAACGGCGGTGAGGGTGCGATGGACAGCTACGACATCGTCGTCGTCGGCGGCGGCGGCACAGGACTGATGGCCGCCTGGGCGGCAGCGAAAGAGGGCCGCACCGTATTGCTGCTCGAAAAGGGCGAGCGGGTCGGCGGCACCACCGGCATGTCGGTCGGCACCATCACCGCCACCGCCACGCGGCTGCAAAAGGCGGCCGGCATCACCGACAACGCCGACGATCACTTCGAGGACATGGCGAAGTTCGCCGGGCCGCTGGCCAATCGCGACAATCCGGAGCTGCGGCGCCTGCTGGTCGACAACTCGCGCGAGACGGTCGAGATCCTGACCGACATGGGCGTCGTCTTCGTCGGGCCGCTGCCGGAGCCGCCGCACAGGCTGCCGCGGATGCATGCGATCATTCCGCATTCGTCGGGCTACATCCGTCAGGTCGCGAAGGCGTGCCGCAAGGCCGGTGTCGAGATCCGGACGGCTTCGCCGGTGGCAGAGCTGGTGCGGGAGAACGGCCGCGTTGCCGGGGTGAAGCTGAAGGCCGGCGGCGAGGTGCGCGTCAAGCGCGCCGTGATCCTGGCTTCGGGCGACATCTCATCGTCGCCGCTCGACTACAAGTCGCGGTTCATGAGCGGGCCGCTGCTCGATATCGACGGCATCAATCCGCTCAGCACCGGCGATGGCCAGCGGATGGGCGAGGCGGTCGGCGGCGTCGTGGTCAACGGCGATCTCGCCTGGGGGCCGGAGATCCGCTTCAAGGCGCCGCCCAATCCCAGCATCATCTCGAAGATTCCGCCGCTGCCGTGGCTGGCGCGGCTGATCGGCATGGCGATGAAGGTGATGCCGGATGCCGTGATGCGGCCGTTTCTGCTGGGTTTCGTGACCACATTCCTGGCGCCGTCGCAGGCGTTGTTCAAGACCGGCGCTGTGCTCGTGAACATGCGCGGCGAGCGGTTCTGCGACGAAAGCGATCGGCCGCAGGACCATATCGGCAGACAGGACGGCAAGCAGGCGTGGATCATCCTGGGCGGGGAGGTTGCGGGCCAGTTCCGTGCGTATCCGAACTTCATCTCCACCGCGCCGGGCGTCGGCTATGCCTACCTGCAGGAGTACGAGCGCACACGGCCCGACATCGTGCACAAGGCGGACGATCTCGATGCGCTTGCCGGCAGGATCGGATTGCCAGCCGCGGCTTTGCGCAATTCGGTCGCGGACTTCAACGCCTCGCTCACGCCGGGCGAGGAGCGGCAACCGATGAAACAGGGACCGTTCTATGCGCTGGGGCCTGTGCTGTCCTGGATCGTGTTCAGCGAGGGCGGCCTCAAGGTCGACACCCGGCTGCGGGCACTCGATGCCGACGGCCAGCCGATCCCGGGGCTTTATGCGGCCGGCTCGGCCGGGCAGGGCGGCGTGGTGCTGGAAGGGCACGGCCATCACCTGGGCTGGGCGTTCACGTCCGGGCGGCTTGCCGGAAGACACGCCGCGCATGAACCCTTGAGCTGACCTGCTGGAGAGTTTCCCCATAATTCACGCGCCGCGTCTTGAACGTAACAGTGTGCCGGTCGACATTGGCTGCTCCCGTTCGCAAGGTGAGCCGCGGCAGGTACATGCGTCCAACGATCACCGATATTCGCGCCGCCATCGAGGCGGAGCGCGAGATTGCCGCAGCGCCGATCAGCGCCCGCGTGCGGCGCATCGACCGCACATCACAGGGCCTTGCCGCCCACGTCGACCCGCTAGCCGATGCCTTCAACCGCCCATTCGACGAGGCGCTGGAAGGCGCGCGAAGCTGGTGGCCGGGTGAGCCACCGGGCAAGGCCGACGTGTTCGCCGTCGATCCCGACCGGCCATCGGTACTGCTGCGACGGGTGCTCGGGCCGGTGCCGCAGGCGAACCAGATCATGCAGCTCTACGAGCACGACTATTACGGACCGCTGGCGACGCTGTGGAGCACAGAGAGGCTCTCCGAGCGGGCACTGGAGAGCCTGTCCTATCCTGGCGGCGACATCACTCCGCCTGCAGGCGCACTCGATCTGAAACCGCTGCGCGAGGCCCAGAGAACGGCGCTCGGTCTGACACGATATCCGGTGTCTCTGTTGTGGGGTCCGCCCGGAACCGGCAAGACGACGACGATCGCGATGCTGGCCGCCGACGAGCTCGCTAGCGGCCGATCAGGCAGAATCGTACTTACCGCACCCACGCATATTGCCGTCGACCAGGCAGTGAGGGCGCTCGACGACGTGCTGGAGCGGGCTGGCCTGGGAGACTTGCGCGGGCGCGTCAAGCGCATCGGATCGGGCGTCGACCCGAAGCTGTTCGCGGGGCGGGAACATCTGCTTCCCGTTGCCGACCTGCCAGCGCTTGCTCAGCTTTCGGCGCTGCTGGAGGAAGAGCCGCCCAGGTCCGACCTGCAGGCCTGGTCGGGCTGGAAGCAGGATATCGACATCCAGCGCGGCAAGCTCAGGGCGCCGGTCGCGCAACTGCTCAGGGACAACGCCTGCATCGCGCTGACGCTGACATCCGCCTTCTTCTGGTTCGACGCCCTGCTGACGGCTGGCATCGATCTGGTCGTCATCGACGAGGCCAGCCAGGTGGGGGGACCGGCGGCGCGGATGATCGCGACGACTGCAAGACGGGCGCTGTTCGCTGGCGATCCCAGGCAGCTTGCTCCCGTGGTGCGCACCAAGGCGCCGGATCATCGCAAGGTTCTGTCGCAGACGGCGTTCGACATTGCCGGCGAGGCGCCGCGCGTGTTCCTCAACGAACAGTCGCGGATGGCGCCACCGATCTGCCGGATCGTCTCCAAGGTGTTCTATGACAACCGCCTGATCGTCGCCCACCGCGAGCGGCTCAGCAAAACATGGCTGCGGGAGCACTCACCTTTCTACATCGGCGGACGGCAGCACAGCCAGATCGACATCCACCGCATCGATGACGAATCGACATGGTCGAGCGTGTACAAGGGTCCGATCCGTCATGCCTCGGCCGTCGCCGCGCTGGAACTCGTAGACGCGCTGATGGGCTCGGGTGTCGGCAGTGAAGATATCCTGGTGCTGACGCCGTTTCGCGCCCAGCGCATGCTGTTGCGGCGGATGCTGGCCGCACGCCGCGTCAATGGCATCGACGTCAGGACCGTGCACCGCGCACAAGGCGGCGAAAGGGCCGTCGTGCTGTTCGATCCGGTCAACGGCGCGAGCGCGTTCCTGGAGGGCCGACAGGGAGAACGCCTGATCAACGTCGCGATAAGCCGCGCCCAATCGCAAGTGTCGCTGTTCCTGTCCGCGGGAGATCTCAGACATCCGGTGTTGCGGTACATCGCGCAGTTGGCGCAGTCGGCACGAAACGTCCAAGTGGAGCAACCGACGACGACCGGCCAAGTCCCACAGCGCTGATCCGCTGCTCACCTGCCATTATCGGCGAATTCGCGCACGACACGCGCAAGTCCGGCTGTAATGCGTGCCAGCATGTCATAGTCGACCTTGTCCGGCGTATCCTCGGTCGTGTGATAGTGCGTGTAGCGGAACAGCGCCGTATCGGTGACCATCACGGCGGGAAAGCCGAACTGGGCAAACGACCAGTGGTCCGACCAGCCGATACCGGGGATCACATCAGGCGCCACGCCGCCGATCGAGGCAACCTTGGCGTTGCGCCGAAACGATCCGACGACATCGTGAAGAAAGCCCCTGGAGCCAGGCATCGCAACGAAAGCGATGAAGTCGGCCGTGGTGGGGAACGCGATGTTGAATGCGAACGGATAGCGCTGCGAGCCCGGCTTGGAGGAGAACGCTCCCAGTGTCTCGAGCGACAGCATGCCCTTCACCGGCTCGCCACGCTCGGCCAGGCGCCTGGCATAGCGCCAGCTGCCCATGTCCGCCGTCTGAAAGTACGGCGGCTCCTCGTTGACGAACAACACGAACCGCAAGCGCAAGCGGCGCGGCCGCACGTCCTTCAGCAGGCGGGCCAACTCCAGAACGGCTGCGGTACCGGTGCCGTTGTCGTTCGCGCCGGGCGCATCCCCGTAAGAATCGTAGTGGGCGCCGATCACCAGCGATGGCACCTGTGCGGCGGCGTCCATCGGCTCGATAACGGCCTCGATGTTGCGCACCTCGCGGCCGCCGACTTCATAGACCTGGCGGCCGACTGCGTACCCCGCCGCGGTCAACATGGCCTCGATATACGACGCGCTGCGCTGCAGGGCCGCGTAATGTTTGACGTTATGCGGCACCGAGGCCACGGCGGTCACATGGGACCGAAGACGCTCGGCAAGGGCGCGATCGAGATCCGACAGAGGCGGCGGGGGACCAGCGTACGAGCGGCCCGGCAGGTAGAGCATATACCAAAGCAATGACGCAGCCGCGGCAACGACCAGCAGCGCCACTACGAGCAAGAGCCGGCGTGTGGTCATGATGCTGCGCCCCTCACCGCGCTGTTGGCTCATCGTCAGACAGGAAACCCGCAACCTGCTTTGCCGGCATTGTGCGTCGTCAAAGGCGCAGCGTCGCCGTCGCCGACTTCAGCCATGTCCGTTCAGCAGTGTCGAGGCCTGGGCCGATCTCGGCGAGCACGCGCGCATGATAGTCGTTGACCCACTGCCGCTCAGGCGCGGTGAGCTCATTCACGGCGATCAGCCGCCTGTCGTAGGGCGCCAGTGTCAGCGTCTCGAAACCGAGCATCGAGCGCTCTCCCCCCTTCGGCACATGGCCTTCGGTTACCCGAACGAGATTCTCTATGCGGATGCCGTAGGCGCCCTGCTTGTAGTAGCCCGGCTCGTTCGACAGGATCATCCCCGGCTCGAGCGCCACCATGCCGCGCTTGGAGATCGAGGCCGGCCCTTCGTGCACCGACAGATAGCTGCCGACGCCGTGGCCCGTGCCGTGGTCGTAGTCGAGCCCGATCTCCCACAACGCGCGCCTCGCCAGCGCATCAATATCGACGCCGCGCGTGCCAGCCGGGAAGCGGGCCGTGGAAATCGCAATGTGGCCGCGCAACACCGCCGTATAACGTTGACGCATCTCCTCGGTCGGCCCGCCTATCGCGACGGTGCGCGTGATGTCGGTCGTTCCATCCGTATACTGTGCGCCGGAGTCGATCAGGAACAGCTCGCCCGGACGCAGCCGGCGGTTGGTAGCGGTGGTCACACGGTAGTGGACGATCGCACCATTGGGGCCGGATCCGGAAATCGTGTCGAAGCTGATATCCCGCAACATCTTAGAACGGGCGCGGAAGTCCTCCAGCCGACGAACGGCCTCGATCTCGTCGACCTCGCCGGCTGGCGCCGCGCGATCGAGCCAGGCGAGAAATCGCGCAACGGCGATGCCGTCGCGCTGGTGCGCCGCCCGGGCACCCTTGATTTCCGCCGCGACCTTGCGGGCCTTGGGGCCGATGCAGGGATCGCGACCGGAAGCGACGCATTGCCGGCCGAGCGTCTTCACGATGGCGTGGGCCGCGGTTTCGAGGTCGACGCGCACGCGCTTCTTCTGCTGCCTCAACTCCTTCAACCTAGCAACAAGCGCGCCTGAGACCGAGGAGGCCCGGCCGGCCGAACTCGTCGCTGCCGGAGATACAATGCGCGCAACGCCGGCAAGGTGGTCTCGGACGCTGGCGTCGACGCGCCCCCGTTCCACGAAGAGCTCGACCTTGCCACGCGCCGGCACGATGGCGAACGCCAGTGCCACAGGATTGTGCGAGACATCAGTGCCACGAATATTCAGCAGCCATGCGATCGAATCCGGCAACGTCAGCACAGCCGAATCCTGACCAGCCGACCTCAGCTCGGCCTGAAGCAACTCCAGCTTCTTTTCCGCTGGCGTGCCGGCATACTTCAGCGGGTGCGGGACCACGGGCTTCATCGGCGGCAGGGGACGCTCGCCACCCCACGCCTGATCGACGATATTGCGGCGGAGCGCGCGCAGGCGAAGCCCAGCCGGCTTCAATGTCTCGCTCAGGCGCGCGATCTCTGCTGCGGTGTGCAGCCAAGGGTCGTAGCCGATCGTGCTGCCGGCCGGCAGCTTGGTCCGGAGCCAATCGGAAATCTTCTGCTCGGGAACCTGCTGGATCTCGAATAGCGAGAGATCAGCCTGCTGACGCACCTGCACTGTATAACGACCGTCCACGAACAATGCGGCAATGCGCTGGCCGATCACGGCAGCTCCGGCCGAGCCTGTGAAGCCGGTGAGCCAGGCCAGGCGTTCGGCGGAAGGAGGGACATATTCGCCCTGATGCTGGTCGGCGCGCGGCACGAGCAGCGCACCGAGCTGCCGCGCAATCATGATCTCGCGCACGCGGGCGACGCGCTCTGCCGCCGCGCCCATGCCTGCCGTGGTCTCGAAGTCCTGGAACATCCGCTTATCCCCGCGCCGATACCGTCACCGACCAGACGTGGCTGCAGTGATAAGGCCTCCCGGCCGCCGGCGCCAGACCGGCTTAACTCCGCTTTATCAGGGTCAGCGTGGCCCAGCCTGCGAGCTCCAGGCGCTGGTCCAGGATGAAGCCGCGCGCCAGATACGCACCAAGGACCTCGCGGGACTGGCGAACGAGCAAGCCTGAGAGTATCAGTCGCCCACCAGGGGCAACAGAACGGGCAATGGGCGAAGCGAGGCTTACCAGCGGTCCGGCCAGAATGTTTGCGACCACAAGATCGTAGCGGCCGCGTCTCTTCCTGCGCGCCCCCGGGACGCCGGCACAGGCGAGGCATTCGATCGCACACGCACCATTGACGCGGGCATTGGCGTGGGCGACCTCGACCGCGACCGGATCGATATCGCTGGCGACCACCACGGCGGCGGGTGCCAGCCTTTGCGCCGCAATTGCAAGGACGCCGGAACCGCAGCCCAGATCAAGTACGGATCGCGGCGGCCGCTGTCGCACTGTCCGATCGATCGCCATCAGGCAGCCGGACGTGGTTGCGTGATGGGCAGTACCGAACGCCTCGCCGGCATCGATCTCGATACGCAGCGGACCGCGACCCACCCGGGCGCGGTCATGGCTGCCATGGACGGTGAAGCGGCCGGCGGCAACGGGCGGCAGCGCGGCCTGCGAGATCGCGACCCAATTCTCGTCGGGGACAGGTCGACGCGTGAGGCTGAGGTCGTCCAGGCTCAGAAGCGATGTCAGCTGCTCTGCAAGCAGATCAGTATCCGTCTCGACCTGGTAATAGGCATCGATGCGCCAGCGCGTACCGTCCTCGAAGCATGCCACAGCGGCTGCCGGCGGCTCGATCAACTCCTCCAGCGCGGCGGCAATACGTCTGGCCAGAATGCTGTCCTCGACATGGATTTCGACCCGCTCAGGCACAAGCTGCACCCCTGCCGGCGATGTTGGCGGTCGCGCCATGTGCAGAGTGCTCACCGTCGCGATGCTCCGTTCGCATCGTTGCCGTGCTGGTCGATCTCCCGCCCCGGCAGGTCCTCGTGATGCGGAAGCCGATCGAGGATGACATCCCACATCTCGTCGATGCGATCCGCGGCCGCGTGCGGCGGAAAGACGCGAAGCGTGCCGTCGGGCTCCTCGGTGAGGATGCCATCCGCCTTGAGCCGCTGATAGGCGTCCATGACATCGAAATCGACGTCGAGGCCGAACTCGCGCTGGATATAGGATTCGATCGCCCGATCAACTGCAGCCAAATCACTGATGTGGACCCGCTCCTTGGCAAGCACGCTGTACAGCAGGATTTCCTCCTTGAAGTCCTCCTCGGCGGCACGATCCGCAAGCGTCGTCAGCACACCGCGGTTGTCGGCCATCGAGTGGAAATAGAGATTCTGCGCCATGACCACCATGTATTTCTGCTTGGTGTTCATGACATTCATGACCTGGCGCACAATGACCATGCCCAACGCACCGACGGCCGGCACGGCCGTAATCGGGTTGGAGAACAGCAATGCCAGCTTGCCGGCGGCGCCCACAACGCCGGTGCCCAGCGCGCCACCGCCTGTAACGCCCAGCCAAACCTTGTCCCGCAGGCGGAACTTGACCTGCGTATTGGGGAAAATCATCTCGATGTCGGTACGCGGGATGTTCTGGAACAGCTTCAGATAGATATTGCCCGGAGTAACCTGCGCCGGGATGCCGGCGCGCAATTTCCTGACGTACTTGCGCGCTTCCTCGCGCGTTATGCGCATCTGCCGAGCGACATCCTCGACGTGCGCTTCCTCCGGCTTGATTTTGAACAGCACGGCTACGCGCCGGAAGATCGGCACATCGAATTCCTGCTTGCGCAGGAAGTTCGACAGCTTGCGCCGGTGCTCCTTCTTTACCGAAGCGCCGCGGTAGTAGATCAGCAACTCCTCGAAGACCTGGAAATCGACCTTCAGATCGAGACCATAGTGGCTTTCCCTGGTCAGGATCAGATGCTCGATATCGTCACGCTCGACCTTGATATAGTTGGCCTGCACCAGCAGGTCTTCAGTGCCGGCGACGATCTCGGCCTGCAGCTTACTGCGCTCATCGTCGGTAAAGACCCGTGTGACAAACAGGTCGCTGTCGGGGGCGAACGGCTCGTAGGCCTGAAGCAGCCGCGCCAACCGGCTCGTGTGGCTCTGCTGACGCCAATAATCCAGATACCGGAAGAAGCGCTTGACCTGCTGCGCCTCGCCGGGCTGCCATGCCTGGGGCCGCGCCAGCCTGTCGACCAGTGCCCGGCGCGAGACCGGGATGAAATGCTCATTAGGCCGGCGATCGTCGCCGCCGATGACCTCGTCCCAAACGGGATCCGCTTCCACGGGCGGGGACCATGATCGGTCGCTCCCGGCAGCGATAGCGGATTGTTCCGAAACGGACCGATCCACACCGTTGAGATGCTGCGCAGGCCTTCCCGCCGTGTCGGCGATACTCGCGGCCGGCTCTGGCAGCCGGGGTCTGCTCGAATTGGGCATCGCGGGCTGCCTCCCCTCACACTCTTTCGTTCAGGTCCGCTCAATCGGAAGGCACGGTAGCAGCATGGTTACCTGCGTGACATGCTGTTGCCCATACCCGCAATACGCGGTGTCCACCCAATCATGGGCCTGGCCAATCATGGGCCCGGACGGTAGCACCGGACGTGCCACTTTCCGGCCCGCGTTTCAGCCACCGTACCCCATCGTTGCCGGATTTCCCGGTCCTCAAGCTTACTTTTGACCTAGTATTTTGGCAGGTTGGGGGCAACCATCTGTGCCCGGCGATTACCCAGCTTTCGCTCGACGGCCCAATTGCTGGGCTGGTGGACCCTGTCGTCATACGACGCCGGGTGGCGGCCTGACCAGGGCCGTGCCCCGCGATTGCCGGATTGGCATGCACCTTGCCCGGGAGGAGCTGCAGGTTTGGGGCCGATTGCTCGGGCAGCGAATCGAATTGGGAGAGCCTTGTAGGATGGCGGAAGGTACCAGCGTGGCGCCCGCTCCGGCCGATGATCCATCGGCCGAGCTGAGCGAGGCAGAGCAGGATGTCGTGCGGGCCGTGCTGGCGGGTGAGCAGGCCGACGGAAAGCGCCGGATCGTACGCGCATCCGTGGTGCGGGATCTCGTTCTTGAACGACGTCCAGGCTGGCAGCTTCCGCCTGTGGGGATCCGCCTCAATCGCGTCATTATTCAGGGCTGCCTCGACCTCGAAGGCTGCACCCTCTCCAAACCCTTCCTGATCTGGCATTCGCGCTTCGAAGGCGGCGGCGACAAGGGCGCGCTCGTCATACGCGACGGTCGCCTGAAACGGCTCGGCATCCATTCCTGCACGGTGCTGGGCAATGTGATCGCAGACCGGGTGGAGATCGAGAACGGCCTCTTCATGGGCGGCGGCAAGGTTGCCGGAGCGCTATACGTGCGCGGCGGCACCATAGGCGGCGCGCTGGCGATCGACGGGACCGAATTGGGCAACGGCACGGCCGCGCTGCTCGGCGCCGGTGTGAGCATCTCGGGCCCTCTGATCATCCGCCGCGCGAAGATCTCAGGCGAGGTTGCGATACCGCGCGCCAATCTCAATGCGGGCATTTACGCGGAAGACATGAAACTCGCCTTCGACGGCATCGCGCTCAATGCGGAGAGCGCCAAAATCCGCGGCGACGTCCTGATGGATCGTGCGGAGATCGAGGGCGGAGTATCGCTGCAGAACGTCCGACTGACGGGCCGGCTCGCGGCTGACGCGATCGTCGTATCCCGCTTTCCGGTTGCCATCGATGCCAGCGGATTGAACGTCACGAACGGCATTTCCATGCAGCATGGGCGCCTCAAGGGCTCGCTGGTGCTGGATGGCGCGGAGGTCGGCAAAGCGTTCCGTGCCGAAGCGCTCGACATCAACGGCAACGAGACCGCCATCAGCGCAGACGTGATCAAGGTCGCGGGCAACTGGGAATTGCCGCGTGCAAGGCTGCTTGGACAGCTCAGGTGCCCTGGCACCGAGATCGAGGGGCAACTGCGGATGACCGAGATCAGCATCTTCGGCAAGGAGATCGCGATCCGCGCAGACGGGGCCCGCATCCGTGGCGGTTGCTACATGTCGCGATCCGTCATCACCGGCCTGGTCCGGCTGCCGGCGGCCGATATCGGAAATCAGTTCCGATTGCGCAGCGCAACCATCAAGGTGGAGCAAGGCGCCGCACTGCTCGCTCCAGGTGCTACCTTCCGGCGAGATGTCGAGCTCGACAAGGGTTTTCAGACGGTCGGCGCAGTAATCCTCGATCATGCCGTGATCTCCGGTGCCCTGACGCTGGAGACCAGCCATCTGATGAGCGCGGCGATCGCCAGATCCGGCAGAGGGCAGAAGATCCGCGACGCGTGGCGCAGCACCGATGGCGACGAGCTTGCATTGAGCCTCGTGGATGCACAGGTCGATCGTCTGGTGATGCCCGACCGCGCCGATGAAAGGCCGCGTGGCATCGTCGATCTGTCGCGGGCGCATGTCGGCAGCTTTCTCGATTTTGCCGACACCTGGCCGCCGCCGCCAGCCAAACGTACGATGTCGGAGGATGGACGCGATATCGATCATCTCGTGCTCGATGGACTGTCGTACGAACACCTCAGCAATCCCTCGGGTGCCCGTGCCCCTTCGGGAGCGGGCCGGCATTCGCGGTCCGACGACCGGGTCGCTCAACGCCGCATCGCCTGGCTCGAATCGCAGCCGGAATGCGATGTCAGGGACCATTTCAAACCGCAGGCCTGGGTGACTCTGGCCGACCGGCTGGCGCAGCAAGGGTATCTGGAGGATGCAAGGCGCATCGACATCGCCAGAGCCCGGGGCGAGCGCCGAAGTCACGCGGCCACTTCAGCCTCGCGCTGGCAGAGCCGCCTGCTCGACTGGTTTGCGCTGTACGGCCACAATCCTTGGCGAACGATATTGTGGATGACCATCGTCGTACTGCTATTCGCGGGTGTCTGGTCGTGGGCAGCGCGCCAGTGCACCACTCTGGAATGCTTCGACGAGCGTGTGTTCGTCGTCACCCATCGCGACAGCTATACGCCGGAGACATTCAGCACGTCGTATCCGGCGTTCAATCCGCTGGCCTACTCATTCGACGTGTTCGTGCCATTCGTCAGTTTCGGCTACGAGGACCATTGGCGACCGAACATGAACTGGGGTCCGATTGCGGAACTGCCGCTGCCAAGCGAGCTGGCGTTTACCCGCCCGGACGGCAAGCCGATCTCCACCATCGCGATAACGTGGGGGGGGATCCTTTATGTGCTGACGGTTCTCGAAGCGATCCTGGGTCTCGTGCTGACCTCGCTCGCGGTTACCGGTTTCACCGGCCTTCTCAGAGGGAGGAGTGGTGAGCGCGGATCGCTTTAGCCGAAACGCGCGGCCGCTGGGACGGCAATGCGTCGAAGACATGAACGTTGTCATTATCCGTGCTTCAGAACGCGTTCAGCGCAGAACAGTTATTCCTGGGTGCATCAAACGGCCTGACGGCCAAGACCAACTCGCACCAAGGACGACAAACATGATCAGGACAAGCTTGATCTCCACACTGTTGCTGATGGCTGCACCTGCGCTGGCTACCGCACAGGAAGCCCCGCGTGGCCTGGACGGCTACGGACGTCACTTCGAGACTGTGCTGCAGTCCCATCGGCATGTGCGCGGCATGTGGGACATCCAACGCCGCGTCGGTGTCCAGCAGCGCCGCATTGCCGAGGGGCGCCGCTCCGGCCAATTGACCCGCTGGGAATACTTCAGGCTGCAGGCGCGGCAGGCCGACATTCGCGACGCCATGCGACATGCCGCACGAGACGGAATTGTGCATCCATTCGAGCGCGCCCGTCTTCACGCCATGCTCGATGCTTCCAGCCAGGCCATTCGCAGGGAGAAGCATGACGCCCAGACACGCGACAGGTGGCGCAGGATCGGTAGGGCTGGACGCGGCTGGTGGTTCTGACAGGCTGGGAATGTGCAACCGGTTGCAGAACGCAATACGCTCAGACGCCAAGCACCCGCACCAGTCAAATTGCCGATCGGCTGCTGAGCCGGTTCAGGAACAAGTTGCTACTTCTTGTTCCTGAACTGGTCGAGACTGAATACCTTGGCGCCGGCGCCAGGCGGTGCCCCGCCGTCTTCGGAGGTCTCTCCGGCGGCAGCAGTTGACGGTGCTGGCAGCGACTTCGGGGCCGGCTCCGATGGGCGCGGTACGAATAATGCGGGTGCGTTGTCGGCGGCCGGGGCGCCTGCTGCGCCTTCGTCCTCCCGGCCTTCGACTTGCGGCTTGTTGCGTGGCCGGATACGCCGCTCGCCACCGCGACCGCCCTGGCGGGACCCCGACAGATCATTGCCATGCGCATCACGGCGCCGCACCGGCCCGCCGGCTTCGCCCGGATCGTCCAGCTGAGCCGGATCGGCAAACTGCAATGTGAAGCGAACGCTCGGATCGTGGAAACCGCGCAGGGCCGAGAACGGCACCACGAGCCGCTCCGGGATGCCGTCGAACGTCAGCTTGACCTCGAACCGCTCGTCGGTGACCGCCAGGTCCCAGAAGCGATGCTGCAGGACGATCATCATCTCGTCCGGATACTTTTCCTTGAGCCTGCGGGACAGGACGACGCCCACCGCCTGCGTATCAAACGCAATATAGAAATGATGATCGCCAGGCAGACCGGTCTCTGTCACCTGCGTGAGAACCGCGCGGACGACTCCACGCAAGGCGTCCTGCGTCAGCTTTTCGTAATTGATCAACTGTCCCGCCGTCATGCGATCCGCGCATCTGGTAATCGACACAATACTGGTCCCAGCCGGGACAACAGTGGTGGCTACCGGCTACCGACCGGACGAGGCATCGCACATCGCGGTGCGCTGCGCCGGTCCGCATGAATGCAGCCCGTTGCGTACTATAGGATGCCCGATTCGGAAATGAAAGAGCGTGCAACATCCTCAACCTGTGTCGGCCATTGAAACGAATTGTTACGGAACAGGGACGCAAGGCCCCAATCATCATGCCATGTTGTGTGCGCACGCCTTTGTCGTCTATGTCGAATGGAACCCGTCGCCAGCAACATCAACGGAACTTCAATGCCCGACACCAACATCACGGCAGCCGCGCTAGACTTCATCGAAGGCGTGTCGTTCAAGGACCTTCCCACGGAGGCGCTCCGGATCGGCCGCCGCTGCATGATAGATACGCTCGGCCTCTATCTGGCTGGCGGTCTAGAGCACTCGGTGCAAATGCTGGCGGTGGATGCCGTGGAAACCGGTGGACGACCCGACGCCCTGATCATCGCGGGCGGCAATGCCAAGGCGCCGGCGCCGATCGCGGCGCGCGTCCTCGGTACCGCCGGGCATGCGCACGACTGGGACGATACCCAGGTGAGCCACGATCCCGCGCATGTATATGGCCTGCTGACGCATCCTTCCTGCCCACCACTTACGGCGGCGCTGGTCATGGCGCAGCGGATCGGAAACGTCGACGGACGCCGCTTCATGCTCGCGTTTCAGACCGGTTTCGAGGTCGAGTGCAAAATCTCCGAATGGATGTTGCCGCGGCACTATCGGCGCGGACATCATTCCAGCGGCACAGTGGGCACCTTCGGCGCTGCTGTCGCTGCAGCAAAGCTGCTTGACCTCAAGGGGGAGGCACTGGCGAATACGCTCGGCATTGCTGCGAGCCTGGCGGCGGGAATTCGCTGCAACTTCGGCACCATGACCAAGCCCTTGCATGTCGGACGCGCGGCGGAAAACGGCGTTACCGCTGCGCTGCTCGCCGCGCGCGGCTTCACAGCCGACCCGCAGGCGCTGGACGGTCAATGGGGATTTCTCCAGGTCATGGGTGAAGGCGCGAGCCCGGAGAAGCTCTCCCAGGGCTTTGGCAAGACATGGACGATTGTCGACCCCGGCGTCAGCATCAAGCCTTACCCCTCGGGCATTCTCACGCACCAATCGATGGATGCCATGCTGGCGCTGGTCACCGAGCACGACCTGAAGCCGGAGGAGGTGGCCGCCATCCGATTCTATGCGGGCAAGAACATTACAGAGCCGATCCGCTATCCGGTGGCGAGAAACCACCTGCAGGCCAAGTTCTCGATGCCGGCACTGCTTTCCATGCTGGTGTTGAAGCGTCGGGCCAGCCATCACGAGTTCATGGACGAATTCGTGGCGGGTGCTGCGATGCAGGACATGCAGAAACGCACCACCGTGCACGAAGACGCCGAGATCGATGCCAGGGGCTACGACCTGATCCGTTCGCGCATCGAGGTGGACACGAAGGACGGCCGGACGCTCGTGAAATGGGCCGACGAGCGCTATCGCGGCGGGCCGCTCAATCCGATCCCGGATGCAGAGTTGGAAGCGAAGTTCCGGATGTGTGCCGAAGGGACTGTCGGCAAGGCGGCGGAAGATAGACTGCTGGCCGCGGTAGAAGGCCTGGAGGGACTGAGTGATGCCGCGGAGCTGGCACGGCTCATGACCTACGAGGTGCAGCACTGACTACTGCTGGTCCGAAACAGCTTGCCAGGAGGAGCCGGGGTCATGAGGTTCACCACTGAACAGGTGCTGCTGCGGGAGAGCGTGCGCAAGCTGATGGATACGCACGCGCCGCCCGCGTACGTGCGCGAGAAGGACCGTGCCAAAGCCTACCCTTACGAGCTCTACGACGAATGGGTTAAGGCGGGACTGATCGGGGTCGCGTTCCCGGAGATCTACGGCGGCTCCGGCGGCAGTGTCATCGACCTCGCCATCTGCACCGAAGAGATCGCCTACACCAGCGCAGACTTCCAGATGTGCTACGGCGGCGTAGTGTTCTGCGCCATGAACCTGCTTGCAAAGGGCAGCGAGGAACAGAAGGCTTTCTGGCTGCCGAAGCTGGCCAGCGGCGAGCGCCGGCTGTCGATCTCGATGTCGGAACCGGAGGCGGGCTCAGATGTCGGCGCCATACGCACGCGCGCCGAGCGCGATTCGAGCGGGCGCGGCTGGGTGGTCAACGGCCAGAAGCTGTGGAACACGGCCGCGGGAGCGCGCGACAATACGCTGTGTGTCTATCTGAAGACGGATTCCGAGGCGCACTACCGCAAGGGCATGTCGCTGTTCCTCATCGACAACGATACGCCCGGAGTAAAGCTCAACAAGCTCGACATGCTCGGACGGCACTGCGCCGGCACCTATGAGGTGTTCTTCTCCGACGTGCAAGTCGACGACGACCGGGTCGTCGGCGGCGTCAACAAGGGGTGGGACTACGTGCTGGCCGGCCTGCAGGTGGAGCGCATCGTGTCGGCGGCCGGCAATTGCGGCGGAGCGCAGGCCGTCGTCGACATGGCGGTCGCCTACGCCAAGGAGCGCAAGCAGTTCGGCCGGCCGATCGGTACCAACCAGGCGATCGCGCACATGATCGCCGACATGCAGACCGAGGTGGCGGCGGCCAAGGCCCTGATCTGGCAGGCTGCAGAGAAGGTGGCTCTAGGCGAGGACGCCTTGGCGAAATCACCATGGCCAAGCTGTTTTCGTCGGAGACCTATGTCAAGGTCGCCAACATGGGCATGCAGATCATGGGTGGTTATGGCTACTCGATGGAGTTCGACATGCAGCGCCACTATCGCGACTGCCGCTCCACCACGATCGCGGCCGGCTCATCGCAGATTCAGCGCAACCTGATCGCCGGCCTCATGGGCCTGAAGGTCCAGTGACAGAATAACTATTTGATTTTAATCACACTTCATGTCGGCTTTACGGCTTGAAGATGGGCTTATTGCAATCAGGCAGGAATGTGCTTAACTTTGCTCCAGATGCTGATGGTTCTCGAGTTGCCGTGACATCTCCGTCATGGGATGGGCTCCCGGTCACCGCCAGTGTCATCAACAGCCGATGTGCTGCGCTATTGCGCATGAACAACGGGGTGCATGACGGTCCTAATGACTCGATGCCACACAGTGTCTGAGCAAATTACACAGGACGCCCCTGTTTCAACGCGCATGTCAGAAGGACCCAAACATCAAGATGCGACCTGCTCTTGAGGGCAGCCGTGCAGGCATGCCCAAGCCCGAGCTCGTCTCCGAAGGATCGAGCTCCAAACATCTCCTCGAAACAATTTTGCACTGGCTCGACGAGGCCAAGGCCGAGGGGGTGGTCGCAATCGACCTGAATGGCAAGTCGTCGATCGGCGACTTCATGGTCATCGCCTCCGGCCGTTCGGACCGACATGTCGGTGCCATCGGCGAGCAAATCCAGCGCAAGTTGAAAGAGCAGGGCCTCGGCCGGGCGCGGATCGAGGGGTTGGAAGCGTGCGACTGGGTGCTGATCGACACGGGCGACATCATCGTCCACGTCTTCAGGCCCGAGGTGCGCGAATTCTACAATCTGGAGCGGATGTGGTCGGCCGAGCGACCGGCAGACACGCAGACCCACTGATCGCAGCGGCCTGTGCCGGCCCGTCGGGCATAACAGCCGCAGCGACGGGTTCGGCGCAGCGCTGCTGATCGGCAAGGAGCGTGCGTTTCGCCCCGGTGCGATTCGACCCTTGGCGGTGAGTAATGCGCCTCCTCATAGCAGCTGTTGGCCGGCTCAAGGATGGTCCGGAGCGCCAGCTTTATGCTCGCTACGCCGAGCGCATCGCCGCGCAGGGGCGAAGCGTTGCCCTAGGCCCGCTGGAGCTTGCCGAAATTGCCGAAGGACGCGCTCCTGGTTCGGATGCGCGAATGACGGATGAGGGCGAGCGTCTGGCAGCGCGCTGCAGCAATGCCGAAATCCGCGTTCTTCTCGACGAGGATGGGAAAGGACTCAAGCAGCCGTGAGATTGCGGAGCTGATCCGGGACGCGCGCGATGCGGGTGCTGACAGCCTGGCATTTCTGATCGGCGGGCCTGATGGTCACGGAGCGGCCGCCCGCGCAGCATGCCGGCACCGCATATCGCTGGGACGCATCACGCTGCCGCACGGGCTTGCCCGCGTGGTACTGGCCGAACAGCTGTACCGCGCTGTGACCATCATCGCCGGCCATCCCTACCATCGAGATTGAGCAGGGCGCCCGATTGCTGTTGCCGCGGCGGTTAGGCAGTGGGTGCGGCAGAATTGGCACGGTGGTGCGCCTGAACTGCAAGGGGCAACATTGAGATGGGAGCGAGCCCAATCACGTCGTGCAAGGCGACTTGTGCGTCGCGAAGCTGCTATCCAACCGGCGCAAGCAGGATTACGACGTTGCTTCCAACGTTGTGTTTCCAGGACATCCGCCAGAACGAGGTGCGCATATGGCCAACACGCTGTTACGCCTTGCGGCAGGGTTCATCGCAGGTGCGCTGGCTGTGCTCATCTTCCATCAGGGGATGTATTTCGTCATGGCTCAGCTCGGGGTGCCGTTGCGTGGCGCACCGTGGCGCATGACCCCGATGGCACCTCTTGGCGTTCCATTGCTGCTCAACGCGATGTTCTGGGGCGGACTGTGGGGAATGCTATTCGCCGCAATCTGCGATCATCTGCCAGGCCGGCAGGCTTGGCTCAAAGGCTTTGTCTTCGGGATCGTATTCCCGATGCTGCTCGGCAGCTGGCTCATCGTATCCCTGATCAAGGGGCGACCGGTGTTTGCCGGCGCATTCGTCAACGGCTTCAATCCGATGGCGCTACGTACGGGGTTCCTGCTCAACGGCGTGGCATTCGGCATCGGCCTGGGGCTGCTTTATGCAGCGCTGGCCAAGCTCATGCCCGTCGCGGCGCCATCGACCGACGACGCTTAGCCGAGTCCTGGCACGTCCGGCGGCATCAGGCGTCGATGTCGGGCGTCGATGTCGGGCGCCGCGTTCTGCGCGCTCACTGCACGCGGAGCTCGAGAGGCGTCAGCACAATGCTCGAGTTGGCGGGCGAGGGCATCCAGTCACGACCCGAGCGCGAGTAGTGGGTATCGCCGACGACGCCAATCCAACGCTGCTCGACAGTGCCGCGCCAAGCGAGATTTTGCTTCTCGACCTGCAGCTTTCCATCGACCCACACGCGCATCAGGCCATCTTGCTTGCCTGGATTGTTGAGCACGGCCTCCTGCTCGATGTGGATCCAACGCCCCGGCTCGAGACCACTATTGGACCGATCGAGCGCAGCAACGTTCCGGCGTTCGCCGTTCTGCGCCTTGGGCACCACGACGAAGTCTCCTTCCGAGCGCCAAACGACATGGACGCCAAACGGCTTGGCGTTCGGTGGAGGCTCCAGGTCCATGCTTCCCGGCAGGCCACCGATGATACCGGGGAGCCGGCCTCCAGAACCGTGCTTGAAAGACTTCGGAACCCAGACGCTGTACGAGAGGCAAGCCGATGTCGCCTGGGACAAGGAGTTGGACTCCCAAAGAAAGCTCATGCCGCTGACACGATCGTCCAGACTGGCCGGAACACCATCCTGTGCTCGCAATGAAACTTCGAGCGCATGCGGGTGCGCCTTGTCGCCGGTTGCAATCACCCGCGCGTTGGAGAGCACACCCCAATCGGTACCCCAGAATTTCTGCTGCAGCTCCGAAACCGAGAGCGGCTCGCCCTGTCCTCTTGCCAGCGAGAAAACGACACCGCGCTGATAGCGCGCGTCGCATGACGGCGTATCAGCCTTGTGGAGAAGGGTCTTGGCGGCAAAAACGCCGCCCAGCAGCAAGGCTATGCCGCCTGCAATGTTGTAGAGGGTGCGGTTCGAGACCGCATTATAGCGCTGTTTGACGATCATGTTCTTATTGTTCCTCAGGCATCAGGTGCGAAAAGCGCGATTGAGATTGCGGACGACGGGGTCGAGTAGCTGGTCGAGCAGCGTGCGCTGGCCGTTGAGGAGTAGAAGCTCGGCTCGCATGCCCGGGTGAAGCTTGATCCGAGGCGCGGGCCCGGACATCGGCTCGGTCAGCTCGACGCGCGCGAGGAAGTAACGAGCGCCGGTACGCTTGTCCTCGAGGCTATCCGGCGAGACCCAGGCCAAGCGGGCGGCGAGGGGGCTGCGATCGCGCCACGACAGCGAGCGAAGCCAAACCTTGGCAGACATGCCCGGCACAGCATCCTCTATCTGCGACGGCGACAGGCGGCCTTCCAGCACGAGGCGATCATCAATCGGAACGACCTCAGCGATGGTGGCACCGGGCTGAATAACGGCTCCCTTGCCCTTGATTGCCAGGGACAGAACCCTGCCGGCAACCGGCGCACGGATGTGCATTCGGGCGAGCTCCTGCTCAGCCAGTGCAATCCTTGCAACGAAGCCCGCCGCCTCCTGCTCGATCTCGGCGACCTTCCGCTCCAGGGCCAGCAGGCGGGACTTTGCAGCCAGCTTCATCTCGACCAATTGGCCGAGCGTGGCGGTTTCCTCACGGATCAGCTGGAGCTGGCGTTTGGCGGCGTCGGATTGCGTCTTCAACGCGACAATCTGCTTGTCGAGCTGAGCGGTGTCGAGCGTGGCAATGGTCTGGCCCGCCTCGACCTCATCACCTTCGCGGATGAGAACGGCACCAACGATTCCACCGGAATGATGTTGGACGGGTTGGACCTTGCTCTCCACGACGACGCTGCCCTGGAATGCAATACCCTTGTCGAGCGGCGCATAGGCCGCGGCGCCGAGCCCTGCACCGAAAAACAGCATGAGCGTAAGAAAGCCGATCGCCACCGGACCGCGAATATCGAGGCGCGGCATGACGGATTGTCTGTTGCCGGGAATAGCGGCAGGCGTCCGGGTCGAGCTTATTTTACGCATGCTTTCGCTCCCTCAGCCTGCCTTCTTGAGCTGGACGCCGCCGGGCGCAGATGGCGTTCCTGGCGCTCGAGGTGCCGATGCGGCCCTGCTATCGGCCGGCTGTGTGCCTTGCAGCGTCTTGAGCACCTCATTGCGAGGTCCGCAGGCCTGTACCGCCCCGCCGGCCAGCACGACCAACTTATCGGTGACGGCCAGAAGGCGTGGATCCTGGGTGGCGATCACCAGACCGACGCCCTCGGACTTCAGGCTTTCCAATACGGACATCAGCCGCTTGATGCCTTCCCCGTCCAAGCCCACCTCCGGCTCGTCGAGCACGACGTGAAGCGGCCGGCCATGAAGCGCGCGGGCAAGAGCTATCGCGCGGCGCTCGCGCATGGCCAGGCCGAGCCCACCAGGGCCGACCTGAGTGTCATATCCGTTGTGCAGGGCAGACAGAATCTCATGTACGCCTGCTCTGTTCGCGGAGCGGACAACTGCTGCTGCGGCGGCCGGGCGGAACCGCGAGATATTGTCGTGGACGCTACCTTCGACGAGCGCGGGCTCGTCTGGCAGATAGCCGACCAGCGGATGCGACCTGGCACGCTGCCATTTGACAATGGGAACCCCGTCCAGAGTAGCGGCGCCGGCGGTCGGCACGGCTGCGCCGGCCAGCAGTGCGGCCAGCGTCGACTTGCCCGCACCATTCGATCCGACAATGCCGACGCACTCGCCGGGCTCCAATGCAAGCTCGACATTGCGCAGCGCCGGTATTCGGCGTCCGGGATGATAATAGGTGACCGAACTCAAGAGAATTAGCCCGACCGGCGACACGCTGTCGTCGGCGGTCAATGGCAGTACGGCTTCGGCGGGCAAGGCGCTCAGACGGCGATAGGCCTGCAGAGCAATCTTGATGTTGCGGAAACCCGAGACGAGCTGCTCCAAAGGCGACATCATCCGCGAGAGTACGATGACGCCGGCGATCAGCGCGCCGGCGGCAAGCTCACCGCCGATCACGAGCCACGCGCCCAGGCCATAGCAACCGAGCTGGCCACCGACCCGCACGGCCCGCACCATAGCCTTGATGAGACTGGCGCGCTTGCCAGCCGTGTAGGCGCTGGCAACATGGGACCGATTATAGCGTTCCCAATGCGCGGCTGCACCATGCGCCAGACCGAGCGCACCGGCCAGTTGCGGGTCGCGCACCACCTGCGACCACCACTGCTCGGCACGCTCGCGTGCGCTGTGGGCTTCCGACTGGGGCCGGTCCGATACGAGTGTCATCACAACGGCCGCGAGCACCATGATCACGGCCACCGCCGTCGCCAGCAGGCCAAGGGCGGGATTTAACAGCCACAGTATGGCCAGACTGACCGGGACCCATGGCAGGTCGAGGAGCGGCCCCAGGCCACCGGTTGTCAAAACATTACGGAAGTTGGCGAGCGCCACAGCGTCCGCGCGCATATCAGCCGCAGGCGATTCCAGGCTCAGGCCATTCTCAAGCACAAAGCGGCCGAGGATGTGATCGAGCCAGAGACCTGCCCGGAGCAGGATCCAGTCCCGGCAGGTATCGATGATTGCCATCGCAAGCAAGGCGCCGGCGGCTATGACCGTGAGCGCGACCAGCGTCTCGATCGAGCCAGACGGGACCACGGTATCGAAGATCTGCAGGGTGTACAGGGGCGTCGCCAGCAACAGCACATTGCTGCCGGCCGTAAACAGGAACGCAAGGAACATTGCCCGGCGAACCTGGCTGAGGAGCCGCCTAGAGGTACGCATGACCTGCCCTTCTGGGACTTCACACCCGCCACGACCCGACAACGATGTTCAAGGTCGTTCACTCACTGGAAACGATAGCGGGGATACGTAAAGGAAGGGCTTACGGGCGCACCGCCAAGCGGGCGTGCCCGGCTGTCCACCGGGCCAAAGGGTCATGACGTTGAAGATGGCGTGACCTTCGCCTGAAGGCCGGCCGAAGCTAGTGGCCTGTCGCGCCTAAATCGCTATGTTAGCCGCAACCGTCGACGATTTAGGCGCGACATGAAGGCCACTAGCAAAGTCAATCACTTAGTGTGGCGTTCATCGCGCCTTAATTGACCCCAGCCGAGCCGCAACTATCAGTCAATTAAGGCGCGACGCCACACTAGCCGGCCGGCAGTGCGGCGTGCGTCGCGGGCGGCACCCCTATTTGGGGGCCAGCACCATCACCATCTGGCGACCCTCGAAGCGAGGCTCGCTTTCGACCTTGGCGATTTCGTCGGTATCGGCCTTGACACGTCTCAGCACATCCATGCCGAGAGACTGGTGCGCCATCTCGCGGCCGCGGAACCGG
This sequence comes from uncultured Alphaproteobacteria bacterium, assembly GCA_963825625.1. Classification (GTDB taxonomy): domain Bacteria; phylum Pseudomonadota; class Alphaproteobacteria; order Rhizobiales; family Hyphomicrobiaceae; genus CAMDPA01. The sequence goes on from CAWGUF010000015.1 coordinate 47,183, forward strand.
AGGGTCACCTTCACCTTGTCGCCTTCTTCGAAGAATTGCCGGATCGAGCGCATTTTGACGTCGTAGTCGTGATCGTCGATGTTCGGGCGCATCTTGATCTCTTTGACCTCGACGACCTTCTGCCTCTTGCGCGCCTCAGCCGCCTTCTTCTGCTCCTGATACTTGTATTTACCGAAATCAAGAATCTTGCAGACTGGCGGCTCGACATGGGGCGAAATCTCGACAAGGTCGAGACCTGCCTGGGTTGCCCGCTCCTGCGCGTCCGCGCGGCTGACAACGCCGATATTCTCGCCATTTTCGTCGATCAGCCGGACTTCCCGGACCCGGATCTGGTCGTTGATCCTCGGGCCGGTGGGCTCTCGCTCCGGCATACCCCTTGCCATTGGTCTACGGATGTTGCGCCTCCTATCGTTGTTTCAATGCGATTGCAGCGGTTGTTGCCTGACACAAGTCGACGCCAAGACTTTGCGCCGACTGCGGACCGCTGGCACCAGAAATTGTGCCGATGCCGCGCGGCTGTCGAAGAATTGTGGCCTGGGCCGATGCGTGTCAAGCCGGATTCGCCAAGTGAAGCGGCGGTGATTGCGGTTATCCCTGGCTGCGCGTTACCGCCGCAACCGAGGCACTGGATGGCACGAGTTGGTCATACACCGCGAGCGTGGCCTCTTTCATCGACCGCAGCGTGAAGCGGTTGCGCATGTCTGCGACGGCACGCATTGCCATGGCGGCACGCTCCTCGGCTGACAGCGCAAGGGCTGGGCCAAGGCGGCCGGCGAGCCCGTCTGCTGTCGGAGCCGCCAGCCAGCCGGTGATACGATCGGAGGCGACCGCGGGCTCGGCGAGCACTGTCTCAGGAGGCGCTCCGAGATTGGTGGCGATCACCGGACAGCCAACCGCCAGGGCCTCGGCTGCGGCCCGGCCGAAGGCTTCCGGCTCAATGGAGGCGACGATTGTGACGTGCGCGGCGGCGTAGGCGGCAGCGATATCCTCGACGTGACCTGGCAAGCGGATCCGATCGGCGATCCCGCGCCGCTCGGCCAGATCCTGGAGAGAGCGGCGGTAGTCGTCACGGCCCTGCGCATCGCCGGCCATGACCAGGACACCGCGCCCAAGCAGACCCGCCCTGGCCAGACTTGCAACAGCCTCGATCAGAATGGCCTGCCCCTTCCAGGCCGTCAGCCGCGCGGCATGCAAGATCACCAGGTCGTCGGCGTCGACGTTCCAGCTTCGGCGCATTGCGTCCATCCGGGTGCGAGAGATCGCATCGGGCGAAAAGCGCTCCAGGTCGACGCCGCGCGGTATGACCGCGATGCGCTCGACTGGGGTTCCGTAGCGCGCGCGGATGAGACGGGCGGTATATTCGGAATTGGCGATGACGACATCGCCGCGCGCCATCACGCTATTGTAGGCCCGCTTCAAGGGGCCCTTCTCGCCATAAGCGCCGTGATATGTGGTCACGAAGGGACGGCGGGTGCGGCGCGCGGCAATGAGTGCGCTCCAGGCCGGGGCACGACTTCGGGCATGCAGGAGAGATACGTTCTCCTGTCGCACGAGAGACGCCAGCCGCTCCGCATTGCGCCATATCACGAACGGGTTCTTGCTGCCCGCCGGGAGCGTCACCAATTCGCCGCCGGCCGCCGTGATGCGACCTGCCATGCGGCCGCCCTCGGTGACGACGATGGCGCGGCCACCAGAGGCGACCACGGCCTCGGTAATCTCGATGGTGGCAAGCTCGGCGCCACCGGTATCGAGCCGCGGAATGATCTGCAATATGGTAAGGCGATGACCCGACACGATGCTCGGTCCCATGGGGCTGTAGAGAAGGATGAGGCAATAGTATGCCCGGCACCTCGCCGCAATTCCTCGACGTTGCCACAGGCGCGGCCCGCAGACGCATCGCCACCATAGCGCAGCCTGGCGCGGCGCCCGGCCTCGTCTGGCTGCAGGGTTTCAAGTCGGAGATGGTGTCGACCAAGGCAGCAGCACTGGCCGAGTGGGCAGAGGCACGCGGCGTCGCGCTCGTCAGATTCGATTATTCCGGCCACGGCCAATCCAGCGGCCAGTTCGAGGACGGGACGCTGGGGCGTTGGCTGGAAGAGGCGCGGGACGTCTTCGAGCGGTTGACGACAGGGCCGCAGGTGTTGATCGGGTCGAGCATGGGCGGAGACATCGCGTTACTGCTGCTCAGGCGCCTGATGGCGGAGCACCCGGCCGCGGCAGCCCGCATCAAGGCCCTGGTCCTCATCGCGCCGGCCTGGGACATGACCGAGGAGCTGATGTGGAAGCGGTTTCCGCCGGACGTCAGACGCCAGCTCGAGGCAAAGGGTGTCTGGCTCAGGCCGTCGCAGTACGGTGATCCCTATCCGATCACGCGCGGCCTGATCGAGGATGGCCGGCGACATCTGCTTTCGCGGCGTCCCTGGGACCCGGGCCGGCCGGTTACGATCGTGCATGGCCGTCTCGATCCGGATGTTCCGTTTTCGCATTCTGAGGATCTGGTAGGCTTCCTGCGCGGTGGCCGCGCGCGGCTGGTGGAGGTGCGGGATGGCGAGCACCGGCTATCGCGCGAACAGGACATCCGGCTACTGTTGGAGCTGATCGAACAGGCACGGGTGTGAGGATGGGCGCGGACAACGACAACATGACCGTCGACGATATGATCGTCGAGAAGGACGTCGCGCTGCCGGTGGGCGACGGACATGTGCTGCGCGCCAATGTGTTCCGTCCACCCGGTGATGGTCCCTGGCCGGTGCTGATGGCGCTCGGCATCTACGGCAAGGACGTGCACTTCGCCGATGGACATGCGGCGCAGTGGAAGGCGCTGAAAGCGATCCATCCCGATCTGGACCAGAACGGCTCGAGCGGGCGCTGGCTGAGATACGAGCAGATCGACCCGGAGCGGTGGGTTCCGGAGGGATATGTGGTGATTGCCGTCGACGGGCGCGGCTCGGGGGCTTCGCCAGGATATCTCGATCCGCTCAGCCCGCGCGAGACGCTGGACTACTGCGACGCCATCGAGTGGGCCGCCCGACAACCCTGGTCTACCGGCCGTGTCGGGCTGATCGGCATCTCCTACCTGGCGATGAAGCAATGGCAGGTGGCAGCGCTGCAGCCGCCGCATCTGGCTGCAATCGTGCCGTGGGAAGGCAACTCGGACGTCTACCGTGAATGGAGCCATCATGGCGGCATCTTCGGCAACACATTTCCAACCGCCTGGATGCCGCGACAGGTACTACCAAATCAGCACGGCAATGGACGTGGCGGGCGGGTGGACCGTGACACGGGCAAGCCGCTGAATGGGCCACCGCTTTCCGACGAACTTCTGGCCGGCAATCGGGCCCCGCATGACGACGATCTATTGCGGCATCCGCTCGACGACAGCTGGTACCGGCAGCGCACGGCCGACTTCTCGCGCATCACGGCGCCGCTTCTGTCTGCCGGCAACTGGGGCGGCGTCGGGCTGCATCTGCGCGGCAACATCGAGGGCTGGCAACAGGCTGGCAGCGCGTCGAAATGGCTATCGCTGCATATCGGTACGCACTTCGAAAGCTTCTACCTACCGCAATACGTCGAAATGCAGCGCAGGTTTCTCGACAGGTTCGTGAAAGGCATCGACAACGGTTGGGATGAAACACCGCCGATCCGGCTCGAGGTTCGGCGACCCGACGGGGCCAGTGTTCGGTTCGAGTACGAATGGCCACTGGCGCGCACGCAATGGACGAAACATTTCCTGGACGCGGCAGGATCGAGCCTGCGTACCGACAAGCCGGAGGCAGCGGCCGAGGCAAGCTACGAGGCGCTTGGACCGGGCGTCGACTTCACGACACCAACCTATGCGGAGGAGACCGAGTACACCGGCCCGATGATGGCGCGGCTGTGGATCATCTCCTCCACCACAGATATGGACATCTTTGCCACGTTACGCCTGTTCGATGCTGCCGGCGAAGAGGTGATCTTCGTCGGCGCCAGCGAGAAGGTGCCGGTCTCGCGCGGCTGGCTACGCGCCTCCCATCGCAGGCTCGACGCAGGGAAATCCACGTTCTGTCGGCCCTGGCACAGGCATACCGATGTCGAGAAGCTGGTGCCTGGCGAGGCGTACGAGGTGGAGGTCGAGATCTGGCCAACCAGCATAGTGGTTCCGAAAGGCTACCGGCTGGTGCTCACGATCGCCGGCAGGGACTTCGAATTTCCAGGCATTTCCGGCCGTATGCTGCACGATCATCCAGCGGACAGGCCAGCGGCCGAGTTCGGTGGACGCAACACGATTTCTGACCGGCGGCGCGACCGCATCCTACCTGTTGTTGCCACGCATTCCGGCGGCCTGACGGCGCAAGGAGGTTGCGGATCTCCCTTGCAACGGTGCGCGGTAGCGGCGGTACGATTGTCGATCGGTACGGGCTGTGCAATCCTGACCTCAAACGATTGAGCGTCGCGGGCGCACGCCTGGCGGCGACTGATACAGCAAGGAGGTCGCCCAGCATGAAACACCATTCCACATCTTCGGAGAGTAGCGAAGCCGCAGTCCCGGTCGTCGACATCTCGGCGTATTTCAGCGGCTCAGCCGCGGAGAAGCAGCGGATCGCCGAGCAGATCGACGAAGCATGGCGAACGGTCGGCTTCCTGGTCATCTCCGGTCATGGCGTGCCGGACGACCTGATCGAGCGGGCGCATCGGGTTTCACGCGCATTCTACGACCTGCCGGAAGACGCCAAGCGGAAATACTCGACGAGCCCGGAGGTCTACCGCGGCTTCCATGCCATGGGGGGACTGTCTGCCGGCTTCGCCTACGACGACCGCATGACCGCACCGGACTATCGCGAGATGTACACGATGTCGCGCGAGGAGATCGACTGGTCGGACCCCTACTACGACAGCGAGGCGGGACGACGCGTCTTCCAGCCCAACGTCTGGCCGGCAGAGGTGCCAGAGTTCAAGGCGGTGTGGACTGAATACTACAAGGCGATGGACAAGCTGGCGCACGCGCTGATGCACTTGTTCGCGCTGGCGCTCAAGATGCCGGAGGGCTGGTTCGACGACAAGATCGACAAACACATGACGGTTATGGCGGTCACCAACTATCCCGACCAGATGGCAGAGCCGACAGAGGACCAGTTGCGCTGCGGTGCGCATACGGACTATGGCTGCCTGACCATCCTCAAGACGGAGGACAAGCCCGGTGGCCTTGAGGTCATGGCCAAGGATGGCACATGGCGTCCGGTACCGATGATCCCGGGCACCTTCATCATCAACCTCGGCGACCTGATGGCGCGCTGGAGCAACGACCGCTGGGTGTCGAACCTGCACCGGGTCGTCAATCCACCGCGCGACAAGGCGCTTGGCTCGCGCCGGCAGTCGCTGATCTACTTCTTCCACCCGAACTATGATGCCGAGATCGAGTGTCTGCCGACCTGCGAGGGCGAAACAGGACCGAAGTACAAACCAACGCGGACGCGGGAGTACCTGCTGTCGAAGATCATGAAACTGCAGGACGTGTAGCACCACGGCGGCACCGGACATTGGCGTCCGGCACCGCCGCGCTGCATACTCAATTGGGCTGGAAGATGCCGCTGAAGGCACCGGCTGGCGCCGCGGTGCCGCCGCCCTGCGTACCCGGCCAGACGAGACCGCCGGATTGCGGGGCGCTGCCCTGGAAGGCGTAGGTCGGTTGCGCGCTGGCCAAAGCACCTGGACGGTACTGCTGCCAGGTTGCGGTCACCTTGGTGCCGACACCAACGTTATTGTATAGCTCCGCAACATGGGCGTTGTGCATGCGGATGCAGCCCTTCGACACGTTCTGGCCGATCGTCCACGGCGCATCGGTGCCATGGATGCGGTAAAGCGTGCTGCCGAGATAAAGCGCGCGATTGCCGAGCGGATTTTGCGGGTGGCCGCCGGGCACGAAATCAGGAAGCTTCGGATTCTCGCGTCGCATCTCCGGCGTCGGCGTCCAGGTCGGATTGACCTTCTTCTGGCTGACGGCAAGCGTGCCGGACCAGCGGCTCTGCGGGCGGGGCACGGCGATCGGATAGCTGACGGCCTGGCCGCGGGCGGTGACGTGATAGAGACGCCGATCGCCGAAGCTGACGACGATTTGTCCAGGTGCGTAGCTTGCCGGGAAGGATACGGTCTGGCGGCCGGACGGCGTGCCCGGCTGCTCGGAAGAGAAGAGGCCGCTGAACAACTGTGCGCTGGCTGGAGTTGCGGCGGCAAATGCCGTCGTGACGACGGCGAGCAGGAACGCGGATACAGAGTTTCGGTACGACATACTCACCCCTTGGCCGGGACTGGCTGGCAGCCACCGGAACGCTTGAACTAAACGGGTTGGTATCGGTCGTGCGCAACGTGCAACCTGCCCGCTCGCCTCGACCGCCCGGGAGCAGACTCACCGCAACGAGGTTAATGAACCGCTAACGGCGTTTCAATCGCCCGTGCACGTGTTCGTGAGGAGGCGCGTGCAGCCTCATCCGTCCCGCACGACCCGCCGCTTCAGCGGCAGCAGCTGCCAGCCGAAGCGGTCGGCGACCAGCCCCCACAGGCCCTGCGGCGCAAACAGCATGACGACGATGGCGATGGTGCCGAGCATCATCAGATAAATCGTGCCGAGGTCGGCGAAAGCCTGTCGCAGCACGAAGAATACGATTGCCCCGATGATCGGTCCCTCGACGCGACCGATGCCGCCGATGACTACGATGAAGATGACGAACGCGGTCCAATCGTTGACGCTGAACGCAGTATCCGGCGAGATGCGGATCTTCTGCAAAAAGATCAGTGCACCGGCGAGGCCGGTTCCGAATGCCGTCACGACGTATACGATGAGCTTGACGCGGCCGACGTTGACGCCGGACGACCGGGCCGCGCCCTCGTTGTCGCGGATGGCGGTGAGCGCCAGTCCATAGCCGGAGCGCAGGAGCCAGAAGATGAGCCCCATCACGGTGACGACAAGCGCAAGAGAGAGCCAATAGATGAGGAACTCGCGCTCCTGGCGCGAGGGTGCCAGCGAAAGCACGATGCCGACCGGCAGACTGACGCCAGAGCCGCCGCCGAGGGCGGAGATCTGTGCGGCAACGAGACGGAAGGCCTCTGCGACCACCCAGGTTCCGATCGCGAAATAGTGGCCGCGCAGGCGGAATATCAACGCTGCGACCGGTATCGAGATCGCCGCGGAGACGACACCTGCGAGCAGGATGGCGGGGAGTGGATGAATGCCGCCCAGCATCGCAAAGGCGAACATCACATAGGCGCCTAGCCCGACATAGGCCTGCTGGCCGACGGATACGAGACCGGCGTAGCCCGCCAGCAGGTTCCAGAGGCTGGCCAGTGCGATATAGGCGAAGACCTCCGACAACAGACGCAGGTCTGACCGATCCGCCCATACGGGCGCCATCGCCAGTACGACCAGGAGAATGCCAGCGCCTGCCAGGCCGTAGGTGCTGGACGTCGAGCCGTGCTCCACTCTCGCAGCATTTGTGCTCATCCCTGGACCTTCGGAAACAGGCCTTCAGGCCGCACGGCAAGAACGACCAGAAATGCCAGATGGCCGGCAAGCAGCTGCCAGCCGGGGTCGAGCTTGGCACCGATCGTCTGCGCCACACCGAGGATGATGCCGCCGACGAGCGTGCCCCACATGCTGCCGAGCCCGCCGATAATCACTGCCTCGAAGCCGAAGATCAGGCGCGCTGGACCAAGCGAGGGATCAAAATTGGCGCGTACCGCCAGCAGTACGCCGGCAATCGCCACAACCGCCAAAGACAGTGCCATTGCCAGCGAAAACACGTGCGCAATATCTATGCCCATGAGCTGCGCTACCTCAGGGTCATCGGAGGTTGCACGGAATGCCCGGCCCGTTGCCGTGGCATAGAAGACGTGCTGCAAGGCGGCGATGACTGCGATCGCCAAGACCAGCTGCAGCAGCGGCAGAATACCGATGGCGATCCCGTCGACAACCGTGAAGCTGGCGATCTCTATCGCGCCGGCATCGAGCTTGCGGCTGTCGGCGGTGAATGCCTCCAGCAGCCCGTTCTGGATGATCACCGAAAGGCCAAAGGTGACCAGCAGCGGCGGCAGGAGGTCGGGTCCCAACGTGCGGTTCAAGATGCCGCGCTGCAGCGCATAGCCGATCGCGGCCATGATCGGCACCACCACGATGATGGAAAGCAGCGGGTTGAGGCCGGAGCCGCCGACAACGACCAGCGCCGCGTAGGCTGCGAAAATGATGAGGTCGCCGTGCGCGATGTTGACGAGGCGCATGACGCCGAAAATGAGCGCCAGCCCCGCGGCAAAAATGGCATAGAGCCCGCCAAGCAGTACGCCCTGCAGGATCGTGTTCAGCCATTCGATCATGGCGCCATCCCGAGGGGCCCCCTGTTGTCCGCCAGTGATTGAATAGGCCGATCCTTCCGGCGAGGCAAATATCGCCGGCGAATCGATGGCAAGAGCGCGGTCGCAGCAAAGCCTCCGTTGCGTTCACCTGGCATTTCGCCTATTCGCGCCAGTACGGAGGCGACATTGCATGGCCGCGGAACTCATCAGCCTGAAGGGCATCCATCTCACCTTCGGCGGGACACCGCTGCTGGAGGGGGCATCGATTTCCGTCGCGGAGGGAGACCGGATCTGTCTGGTCGGCCGCAACGGCTCGGGCAAATCAACACTGATGCGGATCGCCGCGGGCCTGGTCGAACCAGATAACGGCGAGCGCTTCGTGCATCCCAGCGCAGGCGTGCGCTATCTCGCGCAGGATAACGATTTCACCGGCTTTGCGACGACGCTGGCCTATGTCGAGGCCGGGCTCGATGCCGTCGACGATGCGCATACCGCGCGCCGCATGCTGGAGGAGGTCGGCCTCGATCCGGACGCGGATCCCGCCCGGCTGTCGGGCGGGGAGGCGCGGCGCGCCGCCATCGTAAGGGTACTGGCGCCGGGACCCGACGTGCTGCTGCTCGACGAGCCAACCAATCACCTCGACCTGCCGGCCATCGAATGGCTGGAGGAAAAGCTCGCGGGCCTCAGAGCTGCGATCGTGCTCATCAGTCACGACCGGCGCATGCTGGAAGCGCTATCGCGCTCGACCGTATGGCTCGACAGGAGCCGTACGCGCACGCTCAACCGCGGTTTCGCCCACTTCGAGGCGTGGCGCGACAAGGTGCTGGAGGAGGAGGAGGCGGAGCGCCACAAGCTCGACCGGAAAATCGCCCGCGAGGAGCAATGGATGTATGCCGGCGGCGTGACCGCACGACGCAAGCGCAATATGCGCCGGGTGGCTGAGCTGGCGGACTTGCGCCGCGAGCGCAAGGAGGCACGCAAAGTCGCCGGCAATGTGCGCATGGCCGCGACCGAGGGGCGGCAATCCGGCCGGCTCGTGATCGAGGCCGTCGGGGTATCCAAGAGCTACGGCAAGGGCCCGGTGGTCGAAGACTTCTCGACACGCATCGCGCGTGGCGACCGGGTCGGGCTGATTGGCCCCAACGGCGCCGGCAAGACGACACTGCTCAATCTGCTCACCGGCCAATTGCAGCCGGATACCGGCGAGGTCCGGCTCGGCAGCAACCTGGAGATCGTGACGCTGGATCAGCGCCGCGAAGCACTCGATCCGGAAGAGCGTGTGGCAGATGTACTGACCGGCGGTCGCGGCGACTGGGTCGAGGTCGCGGGACAGCGCAAGCATGTTGCGAGCTATCTGTCCGATTTTCTGTTCCTGCCCGAGCAGTCAAGAAGTCCGGTGAAGGTTCTGTCGGGCGGAGAAAAGGCGCGATTGCTGCTGGCACGCGCGCTGGCGCGGCCGTCAAATCTGCTGGTGCTGGACGAGCCGACCAACGATCTCGATCTGGAGACGCTCGATCTGTTGCAGGAGTTGCTGGCCGACTATTCCGGCACGCTGCTGCTCGTCAGCCACGACCGCGACTTCCTCGACCGGGTGGTGACGTCGGTGATCGCGTCGGAGGGCGAGGGGCGCTGGGTCGAGTATGCGGGCGGCTATTCGGACATGCTGGCGCAGCGCGGCGGCAGCCGCCAGCAACCGCAGGCACCCGCCGACAAGCCCTCGAGATCCAGGCCGGCGGCGGACGCGGCCGCGGGAGCGGAGGGGACAGCCACGCCGCAGGCGAAGGTCCGGCGCAAGCTTTCGTTCAAGGAAAGCCACGCGTTGAAGACGCTGCCGGACACCATGGCGACGCTCGAAGCGGAGATTTCGGCACTTACTGCGCGGCTGGCGGACAGTGAGCTTTATGCCAAGGATGCAACCGCTTTCAACACGGCCAGCCAGCGGCTCGCAGCGGCGCAGGGCGAGCTTGCCGCGGCGGAAGAGCAATGGCTGGAGCTGGAGCTGCTGCGCGAGGAGCTGGAGGGTTAAAGGGCGGGCGCTGGCCGTCCTGACCGCCACTCGACGCCTCCAGAAACGTTAACAATCGATTACCGTCCATCGGTCCTGCAGGCAGGCACGTGACTTGCTGCGTTCGCCCGGCGCGAGCCGTCGGCATCCGGCGAGCCCCGCTTCATCCTGTTTGTAACGGTCAAGGATTAGCGATGTTCGGTCTCGAAGGTGCAGGGCTCTCAGCCGCCATACTCTACGGATTAACCGGGGCCTTGCTGGTCTTCGCCAGCCATGGGCCGACGAGCGCCTTCAAGCAGGGGGCAGCGCTTGGCTCGCTTGTCACCGTGTCGCTGGCCGTATCCTTCATGTTTCAATCGTACCTGGGCGAGCCCGAGCTCGAGTTCTCGGGTGCAGGCGTCATCGAGCGGCGGGTGGTCCGGGACCGGGGCGGCTTCCAGTTCCGGGACGTCGAGGACTCCGGCTCTGCAACGTCGTCGCGGGGCAAGCGGGGTGCAATCTGGGCCGACACCGACAGCTCGAGCAACAGCACGGCCGGCGAAGGCTCGGCTGCGGCGCAGGGCACGGACGGCGGCGCACCCGTCGCCTGCGATATCTGCCCGGATGTGACCGTGATCCGACCGGGCTATTTCAGCATGGGCGCTGCGCCAGACGATGCCGACGCCGCGGCCAACGAAATGCCGTCGCGTCTGGTGCGCATCGCACGACCTTACGCCATCAGCCGCGGCGAGGTGACGATCGGCCAGTACATGGCTTTTGTCCGCGCCACGGGACAGCGCCCACCCGCTTGCGGGGATACTCCGATCGCGCTGCGCGATGCCCGTCTGCCTGTCACCTGCGTATCCTGGCGTGAGGCGCATGCGTATGCTGGCTGGCTTTCAACCGAGACGGACAGGGTTTGGCGGCTCCCGACCGAGCCCGAGTGGGAATTCGCCGCTCGTGCGAACTCGTCGCAACGCTACGCGAGTGGCGCATACCTCGCCGCGAAGACAGCCAATATCGCAATGCGCGACGGTGCGCCCGAGCCGATCAACGCAAGGCCGGCGAACGACTTCGGGTTGTATGGCATTCATGGCAACGTCGCAGAGCTCACGTCCGGCTGCTGGCAGGACGGTCCGGCCGGCTATCTGGGCGACGGAACGCAAAAGCGGAGTGGAGACTGCAAGCGGCGCGCCCTGCGTGATGCGGCCTGGTTCGAAACTACGCTGCAAGCCCGGGTCTCGGCACGCAGACCAGTAGCGTCTGACGAGCGAGGCATCGGCGTCGGCTTCCGCGTCGTTCTGGAGAAGTAGCGGGTAATCGGAAGGTACAGGTCGTCAGACACCGTCGAGGCGGATCGGAACACCGGCCGACGCCATGTGCCGCTTTGCCTCGCCGATGCTGTAGGTGCCGAAGTGGAAGATCGAGGCTGCCAGAACAGCGCTGGCGTGGCCCTTCGTGACGCCATCAACCAGATGATCCAGCGTGCCAACACCACCGGACGCGATGACCGGCACGTGCACCGCATCGGCTATCGCGCGGGTCAATGCGAGATCGAAGCCAGCCTTGGTGCCATCCCGGTCCATCGAAGTCAGGAGTAGCTCGCCGGCGCCCAGGTCAACGACCTCGCGCGCGTAGTCGACGGCATCGATACCGGTGGGATTGCGGCCGCCGTGGGTGAAGATCTCCCAGCGATCCGCCTCACCTGGGCCGGAGACCTTCTTGGCGTCGATCGCGACGACAATGCACTGGGCGCCGAACTTTTCGGAGGCCTCGCGGACGAATTCCCGGCGCTTGACGGCGGCGGTGTTGATGGAAGCCTTGTCCGCACCTGCTTCCAGCAAGCGCCTGATGTCATCGACGCTTGCAATGCCGCCGCCGACGGTCAGCGGCATGAAGCAACGCTCGGCGGTTCGCTGGACGATGTCCAGAATAATGCCGCGCCGCTCGTGGCTGGCGGTAATGTCGAGAAAGCAAAGCTCGTCGGCGCCGGCCGCATCATAGGCAGCGGCCGCCTCCACCGGATCGCCGGCATCGCGCAGGTCGACAAAGTTGACGCCCTTGACGACCCGGCCGTCCTTTACGTCGAGACAGGGGATGATACGGATCTTGAGCATGGCCAGCTTGACGATTCAGACGACCGTTTGCAGGTGCTGATGGGCCCTGAGCAAGGCCTCACCCCTCTTCGTCGTCCTCCGCCACACCGGAGCCGATGATGCCGGTAACGTCGCCGCCGTCCTCCTCCTCTTCCTCGAGGAACGTCTCGTCCGCTTCCGCAGCCACATCCTCGTCGCCGGTTTCAAGATCTTCCAGCGCCTCCGTCTCCACCTCCGGCGCCTCACCGGGTGTGAGGGCTTCGGTATCGGCGAACTCCTTGTTCGGCTTCGGCGCTTCCTCGATAACCTCGGCGACAAGCGGCGAGGAAGCAATTACATACGCCGACTGGCAGATCGGGCAGACGATCGGATCCCGGTTGAGGTCGTAGAACCTGGATCCGCAATCGGAACTCTGGCACGTGCGCTTCGTGCCGCGCGCTTGTTTGGTCGCCATCGCGAACCTCGCTTAAAGCGTGTGGAATGGAGGGTGTGGCGCGGCATGCCACGCCGTCGCGGCATTGTCAAAAGCAATTCGCCCCGCCTGCCGATGCCAGCTTGCCGGAAGTGCCACGCCAATATCACGTCATGAACGCAAAGCGCTGGCGTTTCCTGCCGGATACCGGTATAAACCCGCCCGATCCCAGCTTGGGTGGCAGGACAGGTCGACTTGCCGACGTGAGTTGCCAACTTGCATTCCCGACCCTGGGGCCCAGCGCGGCTATGCGGCTTAATCAACCGGGCACCTCGAGATGCTGAAGGGCGAGGGCCGTTCCTGTGGTATGTCGTGGTATCGTCCTGGCATCATTCATCTGACGGCGGCCGGCTAGCTGGTCGGTATAACGGCTGGCGGTGTGGGCCTGGAACACTAGCGGAGACTTATGAAATGGCAGTACCGAGGAAAAAGGTGTCGCGGATGAAGCGGGGTTTCCGCCGCTCGGCGGATGCGCTGAAGACCCCGACACATATCGAGGACAAGGCAACCGGCGAGCGCCGCAGGCCGCATCACATCGACCTCAAGACCGGGACCTACCGGGGGCGGCAAATCCTCGAGCCCAAGCAAGAGGCATAAATCCGGCCGCCAGCCCCGGAAAGGGCCGGCGGATTGCTCCCCGATGGCATCGGGTCCGCATGACCGCCGAATGTGGCGGTTGTGCCACCATATTTCCCAATATGTCGAGTACATCGCATAGTGCCGCGTATCCTTAGGCCCACCACACGGGGGGATCGTCTGGTCGCGGCCGTGTAGAAATAGGTCTTGAGGCCGTCTCAGCAGGCCGGCCCGCCTAGCCAAAGCCCGATCGTCGGCTGTCGATCGCAAGGTACCGTCCGGAGCCAGAACCATGTCGCTCAGAGCACTGCCGCTCATCGTGATCGCCTTCATCCTCTACAACCTGATCGTTTTCACGCTTGGGGGAGTCGATGTGCTGAAGAAGGAAATTCTTCCCATCCCGCTGATGAAGACGACGCTGTGGCTGACGTGGGGCGACATCCTGATCCTGATCACCATGGGGCTGCTGTTCGTCGAGCTGATGAAGTCCACATACACCTCGACTGCATCACTGCTCGATCATGGGTTGTCGATGCTGATATTCGTGGCCTGCCTCATCGAGTTCCTGCTGGTGAAGGAAGCGGGGACCGCCGTGTTCTTCATCATCACGGTGGCGACGGTGATCGACGTTATAGCGGGCTATACCATTGGTATCCGGGTGGCGCGCAGGGACTTCTCGATCGGCGAGCACTGAGGCCGAGCCGTGATTGCCAGGCCGCCAACTTCGGATCGACCAGCCTCCACTCGTGCTTGAGCGGATACACCACGCGCCAGTGGTACGCCGCTTCCGTTGCTCCGGCTTGCCCAGCGTGCGGGCAGACCGGCGTTCAAAATGCCAGGTTGCGGCTGAACTTTACGGGTCATTTTATCGCTTATTAGGAGTTGGCGGTTAGGGTTCTATGAGATCACGGAGCGGGCGGGATATCGTGTGAACTGCATCCCGATCTGCGAATTCGGGATGGGATCAAAAACCGTGAGCGCGCCGGACGAGCCCCAGAATTGCCAGGCAGCAGATGCCGGGAATGTGTCGAAGCCTGGCGTCGGCCATGGGGTTGACGCGCCTTCCGGCAACGTGCCGACGGCTGATGATATTCCAATCGAGGCCGTGCTGAGGCCGGTTGGCGCTTCTCCTGCCGAGACGGCTATCGAGACGCAACAGGCCCAGCCGCAAAGCGCTATAGACCTGATCGGAATCCTGTCCGGCGTCGAGGAAACCGCCTATACGTGGGATATGACAGCCGACCGCATGGCGTGGGAAAGCAATGCCCCGGCCGTGCTCGGTGTGCGCAATGCCCGCGACATCGCAACCGGAGCGAGTTTCCAGTTTCTGATTGCAGCGGAGCACGTTTCGCGGCGGCAAGCGGTATTCAACGGAGAGAACGCGACCTCCGAAGCCCTGGCATTGCCACCGGGCAACCCAGGCAGCGGCATCCCCTATCGTGTCCAGTATCGTTTTCTGCCCGGTGGCCGACGCGCATCGAAGTCGCTCTGGATCGAAGACCATGGGCGCTGGTGGCCCGATGAAAACGGCATGCCAGCGAAGGCACGCGGCGTGATCCGGGTCATCAACGAGCGTTATCAGGAAGAGCAGCGGCTGCTTTATCGCAGCGACTACGACGAGCTCACCGGGCAACTCAATCGCACACGTCTGACAGAGGCGCTCGCGGCGGTGCTGCAGCGCGTTGAACGCACCGGCCAGACATCCGCCTTCCTGGTCGCCTCGGTCAACAATCTTTCCGTGATCAACGAGACGTTCGGCTTCGACGTCGGCGACGACGTCATCGCCGCTGTGGGCCGCGCCATCCAAGGCCGTTTGCGCGGGGGCGACACCATCGGGCGCTACTCGGCCAACAAGTTCGGCATCATACTGAACGAGTGCGGACCGGGCTCCATGCAGGTCGCCGCGGAGCGGTTCATCAAGGCGGTTCGCGAGAAGACATTCAAGACATCCGCGTGCTCGATCGCGGCCACCATATCGATCGGCGGCGTCATTATTCCGGAGCAGGCCCACAGTGTGTCGCTGGCAATCAGCCGCGCCCTGCAGGCGCTCGACAGCGCACGCAACCGCCGCAACGACATATTTGTCTCCTACCAGCCCAGTCCGGCGGCGGAGTTGGCTCGGTTGCGCAACATTTCCATCGCCGACGAAGTCAACGCGGCGCTCGAAGAGAACAGAATGAAGTTGGTGCTGCAGCCGATCGTGGCGTCCAACACGGCGAAGCCAGCCTTCTACGAGTGCCTGCTCAGAATGGTGCGGCCGGACGGCACGCTGGTCGGCGCAGCGGAATTCATCGAGATTGCCGAACAGCTCGGAATGAGCCGTCTGATCGACCATCGCACGCTGGAGCTTGCCATCGGCCTGCTGAAGAAGCATGGCGATCTGACGCTGTCGCTCAACGTATCCAGCATGACATGCTCGGACCCGGACTGGCTCGTGGCATTGCACAAGCTGACCGGAGGCCAGCCCTGGCTCACGCGCCGGTTGATCGTCGAAATCACGGAAACGACCGCCATCCACGATCTCGACCAGACGATCGCATTTGTCGATACGCTCAAAGAGTACGGTTGCCGGGTAGCGATCGACGATTTCGGTGCCGGATACACGTCCTTCAGAAACCTGAAGCATTTCAACGCCGATCTCGTAAAAATCGATGGCGGCTTCGTCAAGAACCTCGTCACTGATCCATCAGACCGGATCTTCATCAAGATGATGGCCGAGCTTTCGGCGGCATTCGGCATGGAGACGGTGGCCGAGTGGGTGACCGATGAGGCTACCGCCGACATCGTCAAAGATCTGGGCATCACGTACATGCAGGGCTTCCATTTCGGAAAGCCGATGGAAGTGCGTGAAATCGAAGAGATCGCAGAGACGAGCGCCGTGCGCCTCGCCTGAAGGCCAGACCTGCAGTTTTCCTTGTACTCATCGGGGCACGCATCAGGGCGCGCATGAGGCGAGCGGTGCGAGCCGCGGTGCCCCGCGAAGGGCCGTGGGCGTCTGTATCTCTACCGGGAACCAGCTTTCTCCTGCTGCCAGCGCCCGCCGTCTGTGCATGACGGCCGGGCCGATACACCCAGCGTAGCCAGGCGAAGACAGGCAATAGGATGGGTGATCCGTTAGCGCCTCATTAACCGTGTGATGCGCCTAATGCCGGTGGGAGCTTGGTGACTACAGGGTGAGTAATGAGTGTTCGAACGCGGGCACGCCACGGCGTGCTGACAGCCTGTTTGATCAGTGCGGTGCTAGGTGGGGGTTGCGCCGGTGGTGCAGCGTTCGGACCGTCTCGCGTAGAGGCCGGCCTGGCGCCAAGGCCGGCGACCGGAATTGCCAGCGAAAGACGTGGCGTCGGCGCAGCGGTTGGCGAGGAAGACCAGCGCCGGACTAGCGCCAGGCGCGGCAAATCGCTGACACACGACACCTCAGGCGGCCTCGCCGCGCATGGCTTGGATCACGTCTACTTCGCCTCAGGACGATCGGATCTTACGCCAGAAACGCGCGACATGCTGCTCGGGCAATTGCACTGGCTGAAAGCTCATCCGAGATCGGCGATCAGTATCGAAGGACACGCGGACGAGCCCGGCACACGCGACGACAACATCGCGCTTGGCTCGCGCCGTGCGACTACCGTGCGCGACTTCCTGCTGCAGCGCGGCATTCGGGAACGTCGGATCCTGAGGGTGGTGTCTTTCGGTCGCGAGCGTCCGGCCGTGCGCTGTATCGATGTGCGCTGCCAGGCGAGAAATCGTCGGGTGCAAACCGTGCTGGCCCAAAACTCCGGATTAGTCTCAGGCTCAGGCTCGGCCTTAGCCTCCAGCTCGGGCCCCGGCTCCAAGACCGGACGAGGCGAAAGTGGCAGTGTGCGCTCAGCACCGGCGCGCTAAGCCGCCGCGGGGGGACCGGCTACTCCCGGGACTTCGACAATATCTCAATCTTGGCTTGCATTCTGGCGAACTCGGCCTTGAGCTCGGCAAGCTCGGTCGTTGCGTCGGCGGCGGCTGGCGATGGCGGTGGCGATGCCCCGCCGCCGGCTTGCTGTCCGGCTTCACCTTCGCTAGCGGGCGTGCCTTCCTGCTGCTGGCGGCCAGCGACGAACGGCGGCCACATCTGCATCGCCTGCTCGAACATCGCGATGTTCTTGCGCGACTGCTGCTGCATGGCATCGAATGCTGCCGCGCTGAACGGATTCTGCTGGAACAGCGGCGCAAATTGCTCGCGGTACCGCTCCTGCTCCTTGGTCAGCGCCTCTAGGCTGAACTGCAGGTAGCTGGGCACCATCTTGCCCATGGTGTCGCCATAGAAGCGAATGAGCTGGCGAAGGAACGGCACAGGCAGAAGCGTCTGACCGCCCGCGCGGGACTCCTGCTCGACGATGATCTGGGTGAGCACCGTGTGGGTCAGGTCGTCGCCTGTCTTGGCATCGAAAACAACGAAATCGCGATCGGAGCGAACCATTGCCGCCAAGTCTTCGAGCGTCACGTACGTGCTCGTCTCCGTATTGTAGAGGCGGCGGTTCGCGTACTTCTTGATGACGACGGCCTCACGCTTGTCGCTCTGGGGATCGGCCTTGGTGAGCATGGCAGGCATGGCCTCGTGCGTTCATGTTGCGTTGCAAGAGCGTAACACAGTGTCGCAGCCCCCGACCAGCGCTAATTCGGAAAAGAAAAGCAGGCGGATACGGGGGCAAACGACCAAGGCCAACCCCTATCTACAGCACCGTTTTGCGGAATTCGAGTGTCAGCTGGCCAACGCGTTTTCCACTTCAGTAGCAGTGGCAAGGCGGGAACTCGGCTGCTAAGGTGCGTCTTATCGCACGGCAACATGAATGCCGCACGGCAACATCTGACGTAGCTTGCGGCCAGAAGCCAAGCGCTCGCGTCCGAAGATCCCACGCCGCGGCAGCACTTTTTCGAGCACGCTATGAGGCATCAGTCATGAGCACAGACGCCAACACCATCGTCATCGCCAGCGCGGCCCGCACGCCGGTCGGCTCGTTCAACGGTTCATTGTCATCGCTGCCGGCGCACGAGCTCGGCAAGGTGGCCATCGAGGCCGCGATAGGGCGGGCGGGGATCAAGCCGCAAGACGTCAACGAAGTGATCATGGGGCAGATCCTGACCGCCGGAGCAGGACAGAACCCAGCACGGCAAGCCGCGGTCAATGCCGGTATTCCGGTGGAGAGCCCTGCCTGGGGCATGAATCAGTTGTGCGGGTCCGGCCTGCGCGCGGTTGCGCTGGGGGCGCAGCAGATCCAGTCCGGCTCGGCGGCGATCGTGGTCGCTGGCGGTCAGGAAAGCATGAGCCAGGCACCACACTGCGCCCATATGCGCGAAGGCACCAAGATGGGTGACTTCAAGATGATCGATACCATGATCAAGGATGGGTTGTGGGACGCCTTCAACGGCTATCACATGGGCAACACCGCCGAGAACGTCGCGCGGCAATTCCAGATCACGCGCGAAGAGCAGGACAAGTTCGCGGCTGCATCGCAGAACAAGGCGGAGAGCGCCAGAAAGGCCGGCAGATTCAAGGATGAGATCGCGCCAGTCACGATCAAGTCCCGCAAGGGCGAGGTCATCGTGGCGGAGGACGAATACATCAAGGAGGGCGTCACTGCCGAGGGAATCGCGAAGCTGCGGCCGGCATTCGATCCCAAGGAAGGAACGGTAACCGCCGCCAACGCATCGGGCATCAACGACGGGGCCGCCGCGGTGGTCCTGATGACGGCGGCCGAGGCCCAGAAGCGCGGCATCACGCCATTGGCCCGGATCGTGTCGTGGGCACATGCCGGCGTCGACCCGGCAATCATGGGAACGGGTCCGATTCCGGCCTCCAAGCTGGCCCTGGACAAAGCGGGGTGGAAGGTTTCCGACCTCGACCTGATCGAGGCCAACGAGGCGTTCGCGGCACAGGCCTGCGCGGTCAACAAGGGCCTGGGCTGGGACACGGACAAAGTCAACGTGAACGGCGGCGCCATCGCCATCGGCCATCCGGTCGGGGCCTCGGGTGCACGCGTGCTGACAACACTGCTCTACGAGATGCAAAAGCGCGATGCGAAGAAGGGTCTTGCGACGCTGTGCATCGGCGGCGGAATGGGCATCGCGATGTGCGTGGAGCGTGACTGAACGATGGCAGGGTCAGTCCGACGGGCTGGCCCTGACACCGTAGGTTTGGCCCTGACGCCGCATCGGCAGCCATCATGCTTCATCGCTGCCACTTGCCTTGAAGCAGATTGCCACCAGATCGTGGCGGCCCTTGCCCTGGCGGCGCCGCCGCATTAGGTGTCAAAACGATATCCGATCATCAGGTGCCCACTCGCCAGGCGCGTGCGGCCCCGTCCGTGTTGCGTCCTCTCCGGTGCCGCGAGCCCGTCAGTCGAGTGTGCATCGCGGCGACCAACGGGCGTGAGCCACGATGCGAGGCGTTCAGGACAGGTTGACGGCCAGGGTATCCGGCGCCCGGCAAAGGGCGTCGGGGCTGTTCTGGCGTGTGTGCCGCTGGTTCGAGAACCGCATCACCGCTTTTACGCCGGAAGAGCCTGCACGCCCTCCGGATACGCTGTGGGCGTTCTACTGGCACTTCGTGAAGCCAATCTGGCCGGTGATCCTGGCTTTGCTTGTCGCCGGTGTCATCGGAGCGCTGATCGAGCTTGCCCTCTACGCCTTCGTAGGCCGCGTCGTCGACATGATGCGGACGGCGAAAGACCCTGCGACCTTCCTGGCGGACAACAGCGGCACGCTGCTGTTCTGGGCTTTCGTCGCGATGGTGCTGCGTCCGGCGATATCGTTCGTGCACGACCTTCTCAAGCAGCAAGCGATCGCGGGCTCGTTCACCAGTCGCATCCGCTGGCAGACGCATCGCTACGTGCTGCGCCAGAGCCTCGGCTTCTTCCAGAACGACTTTGCCGGGCGGATCGGCTCGAAAGTGCTGCAAACGGCGACCTCGCTGCGCGAATCCGTCGTCCAGGTGACGGAGGCGATCTGGTTTGCCACGGTGCAATGGATCGGCGCGCTGGTCTTGTTCGCGGGGGCGGACTGGCGGCTGACACTGCCGCTCATCGGTTGGCTGATCCTGTATCGGATTCACGCTACGCACGTTCGTGCCGCGCATAAAGGAGCTGTCGTACCATTCGTCGGAGGCCCGCTCGGTGCTGACCGGCCGCATTGTCGACAGCTACACCAACATCCTTACGGTGAAGCTGTTCGCGCACGCGGATCGGGAGGACAAGTCGGCGCTGTCCGTGATGGAAGACCATCTGGAGAAATTCAGGGCCGGCCAACGCAACCTGACCCTGATGGAGTTCGTGCTGTACACCATCAACGGCATGCTGCTGGTGTCCTCGACCGGACTTGCCCTGCTGTTGTGGTCGCGCGGTCACGTCACCGTTGGCGACGTGGCGCTGACGACGACGGTCGTCATTCGCATTGTCGGCATGTCCGGCTGGATCCTGTGGACCGTGGCCGGCATCTTCGAGAATATCGGCACCGTGCAGGAGGGCATGGACACGATCTCCAGAGCCAATGCCGTGATCGACAAGCCGGATGCGAGAGCCCTGGTCGTGGAGCGGGGGGAGATCCGGTTCGACGGCATCGGCTTCCACTATGGCAAGGCGGGCGGGGTCATCAACGATTTCTCGCTGGCGATCAAGCCGGGAGAGAAGGTTGGGCTGGTCGGCCGCTCAGGTGCCGGCAAGTCGACGCTGGTCAGCCTGCTATTGCGGTTCTACGATCTGGAGAAAGGCCGTATCCTGATCGACGGGCAGGACATCGCGGCGGTGACGCAGGAGAGCCTGCGGGCGCAGATCGGGCTTGTCACGCAAGACACCTCGCTGCTGCACCGCTCAATCGCCGAGAACATCCTCTATGGTCGCCCGGATGCCGGCGAGGAGGCGATGCGGGCCGCTGCGCAGCGTGCGCAGGCGGAGACTTTCATTCCTGAATTGGAGGATCTGCGCGGACGCCAAGGCTACAAGGCCCATGTCGGGGAGCGCGGCGTCAAGCTTTCGGGTGGCCAGCGTCAGCGCATCGCGATCGCGCGCGTGCTGCTCAAGGACGCCCCGATCCTGGTGCTGGACGAAGCCACCAGCGCGCTTGACACTCGGAGGTCGAAGCGGCGATCCAGGAGCAGCTGTACAATCTTATGGAAGGCAAGACAGTGATTGCCATCGCACACCGTCTGTCAACGATCGCGGCGATGGACCGGCTCGTGATCATGGAGAAGGGCGATATCGTGGAGGAAGGCAGCCATGCCGAGCTGTTGAAGCAAGGTGGCCTTTATGCGGAGCTTTGGCATCGCCAGTCCGGCGGGTTTCTTGCGAAAGAAGCAGCGGAGTAGCGGACCATGGCACGTAATCCCAGCGCGTTATCGGTTCGCGCCGCCGTGCCAGAGGATGCGGAGGCGGTCGCACGCATGGCCGCGGCACAGCGGGCGCATCACGGCGACCCGACCCATTATCTGAGCGCAGACAAGATCCGCGCCGATGGTTTCGGGCCGACGCGCGCATTCGACGTCGTGCTGGCCGAGGCCGACGGCACCGCTGTCGGATACGCCTTGTTCCATGCCGCCTACGAGCCGGCCTATGCCGCGCGCGGCCTCTATCTCGCCGATCTGTTCGTGGTGGCCGAGTGGCGGCGGCGCGGGGTCGGGCGGCTGCTGGTGGAGACCGTCGTATCGGAGGCGAAAGCGCGGGGCGGAACATTCGTGTGGTGGCTGGCGCGCGAGTCCAATGCAGATGCCCGGGCCTTCTACAGTTCGCTCGGGTTGTTTGCGCGCGCAGACGTCGTCGCGCATGCCAAAGTGATCGAGGATTGATCCAGCGGTCTACTTTGTCCGGGCGTCTGGAGCAGCGTCGAGCGGCTCATCCGATCATCGCGAAGACGCGCGCGGGGGAGCCATCGATGCCTTCCAACTTCAACGGCACGGCGCACAGCGTGAAATCGTCCGATCCGATCGCTCCGACGTTGGTCACCATCTGAATCAACGTCGCCTGCTGGCGAAACAGCGTGCGGTGGTTGTGTCCCGACGGTTGTCCTTCGGGACGGGTCAACTCCGTGCGCCAGTACGGAAACTCCGGAAAGAAATCGAGCGCTACCGCACTGACATTGCGCGCGGCCAGAAGATCGCCCGCATCCTTATGCAGCCACATGGAATTGCCCCAAAAGGCCGGCGACCCCCAGGTACGGTCCGTCCAGCCTGTATAGAGAACCGGTATGACGCTTTCATCGATATCGACCCCGGTGGCGAGGATCGCCTCGGCCGTCACGCATGCCCCATCGGGCAGATGCGTAAGCGGGACGACCTTTCCTTTTCGCACCAATCGCTCGAGCGGGAACTCGTCGATGGACCATGTGTCCTCGAGCATATGCGAGGGCGCGTCTATATGCGTGCCGATATGGGTCGTGATCTCCACTCTGCACATCATATGGGTGGCGACCGGCGGCTGGCCGACCTCGATACCCTTGGCCGCGAGGGCCGCTGCCTGGCGTTCGCTGAGCACGGAGAGCGGGACGCAGCGCGTGGGGTTATCGTCATAGGCTGCAATCCCAGGGATGCCGGCCATGCGTGAATTGATCGGCAGGCTGAGATCCACGATCCGCATTCGCTGCACTCCTTGGCATTCGAGACTTCGACCGTCGGCCACTCATGCCGCAACGCTATCGTGCTCAGGCACCGCCGGGCAAGGCGGATCAGGCGCCGAAACATCACCAGCTGCATTACCGCAGAGCGAAAATCGCTCGTGCCGTGCCCGGACGCGTGGCAATGCTGCCACGGCTTTCGTTTGGCCGCATCACGATAGATGGACTTGAGCCAGAACGCTCTCTAGAACAATTGCACCAAGGAGTGTTGCGGGCGACGATATCGCCTGCCGTATGCTGCTCAATCAGCTACGGCGCGCCGGCTGCAAAGGCAGACCGAAGCCAAAAGTGCGACGGGCTGACTGGGGCGCAACCGGCGGGAACGCTTCGGGAGGGGTGGAAACCAATGAACGACCTTATCTCGCGTATCGCCATTGCGCTCAATCCAATCATCGCGCTGCTGCTGATATTGGCCGGGGCGACCGTTGCCAATCACTTTTCGCCAGGGTTCGCCGCTGTCGCCGTGGGTGCCGTGATCGGCCTTGCGCTGGCTATTCCGCTGTGCGGTACCATCGGGTTGCTCAGCTCGATCAATCGAAATACCGAGCGCATGGCCGACGAGCTGATGTGCATCGCTGTTGGCGGCCAAGGTCCGAATACGGCACGTCAGGTTGGGCAGCCGGGACAGGTCGCCTCACCAGTGGCCCGGGCTCAGGGACACGCGATGCCGTCTTCGGCGCCCGCACCCAGGGCATCGCAATCGAGCCCGGCCGCCTCGCATTCGCCGGCGCTGGCCTCGAATGGCGGGGAAGCCCCACAAGAGGCAGAAGCGACCCCGGAATCGGAGCACGAGATGCTAGAGCGCGGTCATTTTGCTCAGTATCATCTGGCGAAGGCCAAGCGGCTGATGGCGGTCGGCAACTACCGGGAGGCGGCCTCGCAGGCCGCGGCCAGCCTGGCGCACGAGCACACCGCCGAGGCACGCGCTGTGCGCAGCGAGGCACGCAGGCGGGGGTGACCGCGCCGTCGTTCAATAGAAGGTTCAAGGTGAACATCATGACTCATGACACAACATTATGACGCACGACGTCCCCGCCTGCTGGGGTGCCACATTCGAAGATGCTGTGGGCACGACAATGGCGTCTTCCGCGTGTATTTGATGCACACTATCGTGCTCGGAAAGTCTTCAGTGCAGCTGCTGGGCCGTGGCCTGCCTCCGAGATTCCTCCGGTTTGCACTTCTTTCATTGACAACGAATTCGTTCCAGTCCGTGTATCGCCGGGCGAAGACAACGAGCTTGGTTTTGTGAATCGATCGCCAAGGTCTGGGAAACCTCTCTGTCACCTGCAGATCCCCTCCCAGGAAGAAGTAGACTCTGCAGTGGTATCGTCGAATAACGCCTTCAAAGACCCCAGCTGGGCCGTCCTTTCTTCTGCCGAACGGGGCCACATACTCAATGATATGGCCGCACGATTACAGCAGCACCATGACGACCTTGTCACCCTTGAAGCCCTTGATACTGGGATCCCCATTTCTCAAGTACGAGTCAATCACATTCCCTATGCTATTCAATCACTTGAATACTATGCTTCCCTCGCCTTGTCTGGAAGTATGGCTGGACGGGCCCTTGACACTACTCCGGACAGTTTCTCATACACAAGGAGAGAGCCGCTTGGGGTTTGTGCGGCCATTGGCACTTGGAACTATCCACTTGTCTCCATGGTGTGGAAGCTGGCTCCGGCATTGGCCTGTGGCAATGCCATTCTCTACAAACCAGGCTATGCTCCGCTTACGGCGCTGTACGCGGCTGGACTGTGGAGAAATCTTTTGCCTCCTGGCATTTTGCAAGTGTTGCTGGGAGAAAAAGAGACTGCGCAGCTTTTGGTGCAACATGAGGACGTGCAAAAGGTATCTGTCACAGGCTCTATCGAAACGGGTATTTCGGTGGCACAAGCAGGTGCTGCCACTTTGAAGCGAACGACGCTGGAACTGGGAGGCAAGTCGCCGCTCTTGGTATTTGCAGATGCCGATATGGACAGCGCTGTGCGAGTTGCCACAGAAGGAAACTTTATCAATAATGGACAAGTGTGTTCCAACTGCACGCGAGTCTATGTGGAGCGAGCAATCTTGGACGAATTCATTTCGCGGGTGGTATCACGTGTCAAGGAGTCGGTTGTGATGGGAGATAATATGCAAGACGATGTTAATATGGGTCCACTCATAATGCCACCGAGACATGCGTCGCGTCATTACGACCATGTCATGCAGTATGTGGACGAAGCCAAGAGCGATTCGCGTGTGGAGTTACTCTACGGCGGAACGGGCTATACGGACGGCGGTGGCTACTTTGTGGTGCCAACCATCTTCTTGAGCGAGTCCGACGATGTGCGGATTGTACGGGAAGAAGTGTTTGGGCCCGTCATGACCATTCTTGCGTTCGACACGGAAGAGGAGGCAATTATGAGGGCAAACAACACGCAGTACGGACTAGCGGCAGGCCTCATGACCAAGGATGTCATGCGTGCGCATCGCGTGACAAAGCAACTTGGAGGCCGGCAATGTGTGGGTGAACACTTCAATATTGCTCCAGTGGAGGTGCGTATTCTGTGATTGAGTTCGCTAGGTGGCAATTGGAGCTGTATGGTTGACACGATGTTGCTTTGTGTCTGTATAGTTGCCATTCGGGCCGTACAAAATGAGTGGATATGGAAACGAGCTTGGCATCGAGGCGATGGACTCGTATTCGCAAATCAAGACCGTCTTCATGCAAACATGTCGATATTGGCGAAGATGACACGTTTTTCAAGCTACGTTGAGAGTATTTTGCTTTCAGGTCTGGCGCATCCGTTTTCTTGGCGGTTAAAAATGAGCGGAATCAGCCTCGCACCAGTCCACGTGAGTGCAATACTGGTACGCTTGAGGTTGGTTTCTCCGTTACTACCTTCATACCACTAAACCGGGACAGTTAATAATCGTAGCCACTGCGTGCCCGGAAAGAGTACCGAGAGACCGGTGGGGCTCGTAAAGATGAGGCTATGGTCGTGCCCGACGCCCTCGACAACGCGGCGGGAATGAGAGGTCAATGCCCAATCTTCCGCAGCGAATCGAAAGTAACGTACATTTCGTTCCCATCGTAGTTGCCCCCTGCATCATATCCATGCAAGTTGTTTCCAGTCCGTGCGAGTAACACCAGCCATTTGATTCCGACTCTGATACGTTGCATCGGTCGGCGCTGCCTGCCAGGTATGTCACATGTCTTTTCGCAAATCTTTCAATCAATGCAGTGATGTTGTTGCCCAGCCCATGCAAGGCATTCTCTTTGTAAGGTACAGGCATGTCACCACCGCTCTCCAAACCCCATTCCCAGTCATTATATTGAGGACACTTCGTGCTTCGTTGGTATCTGCCACGTCCCATTCAACAATCGCCAATGAGTTAGATAGGCATAATTACTAGGATTGGCGACTGCGGAAGACATTCGATGAGCAATCCAAGACGACGTAAGCAAGGACCACCGTTGCACAAACTGGCCTCCACTCGAATGTCCAGCAATTGTCACGTGCTTCAAGTTCGGAAAGTGCGTTCGGTCACCGAGCACGTTCATAATGCTGATCGACAGTGTCAAACGAACTGACGTTGCTTCCTGGAGGGTAGACCGAATTGGCGCCGTAGCGCCAGGGTCCGTCCCCGTCATCGGCCCACCGCAGTGCTATCCCACCCTCATGTAGTGTGATGGTCGGATCGGCAGTAGAAGGGAAGCGAGGCACGACTACAAGTACAGATTGTGTTGGATACTTCTTCTGCAATTCGACTGCCGCAGTAGCTGAACAGTAGTAGTCATCGGCGTTGCGACCCGCTCCATGAATAATGACCAGAGCCATTTGAATCTGAGATTTGTGTGCACTATCGAGCAGTATATTTCCGTGGGACGAGTAGTATGCCAGCTTGGTGTCATTCATAATGGGGAACCCGTGCACCCTCGTCAGAGATTCCGAAGGAGGGATGACAGAGTCTGTAACGAGGCATGACTTTGACGAGAGGGTCGTCGATTCCTTCCATGGCATAACAACGCTAGATCCGCACCACATGTGTAGTTCACTGCACACCCCGTGAGTCCATCGGAGCAGCACGTTCCATTGTAGGATCCCATATCGTTCGGAAGACATCCCGAGGATCCACCTCCCTCCAACGGGCAGCACGTGTTTCTCTCCGGGCAGAAGCCTCCACCCTGCTCCACACTGCACTGTTGTATACCAGATGCAAGAGCAACAAGCAATCCGAGTAGCGCCCAGCTGGTGCAGGCCGTTCTCTGCTTCAATCCTGACATCCTCGTCATCGTCGACCTGTTTTATGATTTATGTAAACAACTCAGACGCGATTCGCTTCGATATCCTATTGGTCATTCGTGACTGAAGGTGAATCCCATTCCCGGGTGTTTGACGATACTTACAGTGTCTCACTACTAGTTCTTGGGTGCCGCTAGCACCGCGCGCTACTCTATGTATCATGGCGTCTCAATGTCATAGTCTACTGTGCGACTAATGTGTGAAATGCCCTCATCGGCTAGAATGTGAAAGGTATAGTTCTTGACTGTGGCGGTCGATGCAAGCATACCCTTTCCTCATTGGAGTGGGTACAGAGCTCAAGGAAAATATAAGCTCATTTGCGGATGGCGGAATCTAGAGGTCTATTGCCTCACTGGGATCGACTGCATATCGCCGTATCTTGCGTGTATTGTGACTTTGCACGTTAGAGGTACAGGTATTTGGCTCGGCTCTCTCTACTTTTCCATGTGACGTTACCGTGATTCACGAGCAGAGCCCGAAAAGTTGTTAGCAAAGTAGAAATCTTGATGGGGAGAATCAGAGTGCTTAAAGCCATTTCCTTATAGTAAACCACATTTCATTCATTTGCGCTTGGCCTCCAAGAGTCGAGAGAAGTAAAAGTTGGTGCCAGTCATTTCTTCACGTGCAACCTCAAATCCGGCCTTGTCTAGAGCCTCCCGTACGACACTCTCTTCGTGAAGGTACGCACGCGTGGTTTTGGAAGGACCCGGGAAGAGCTCCCCAAACTTTTTCAAAAGAGTGTAGTACCATGTCTCCGGGGCAAAGGAGATCATGACGCGATCAGTAGACAAGGAACACAAGTGTCCCACCATTTCTGCCATCTTGTCGCTGGGGTAGTGAATGGCCACATCGACGCATGTAACCAAATCGTACTTTCCAGTCACAGATTCCAAGTCGGAAGTGTAAAACTTTGCCTGAATGCCCATTTCCTTGGCACGACGAGCTGCCTCAGTGGCCATGGCATCTGAGATATCGCTTGCCGATACCTTGGCACCTGGGAACAGAGAATAGCAGTAATTTCAGTGAGGATTCTGCGGCTCATGTCTAACCACCAGTGTATTTGTCAACCACTTTTTGTGAACGTACCCATTTGAGCCAGAGGAATCGCGAGACTGCCAACGCCGCAGCCGCAATCGCAGACCGTCTTTCCCGCAATATCACCGTCTCGCCTCGATCCATGTGAGAATCTTTTGAATGGTCATATCGTGTCCCGTACGAATGTCCATCTGTACTGAGTTGACATCGTCACTTTCGGAGTAGATCTTGTTCCAGCGGTTGAATCCTTCCGTGTTGAAGTATTCTCGCACTTCGGTCTTGTCGTCGATATCCGATGCCATGTTCAACCCAAACGCCACAGAACGAGCCGTGCGAGCCGGGGCAAAGGCACCCACATGCGAGGCGAAGGCCAGTCCCAGCAAAAGAGATGATCCGAGCTTCATTATGCCTCCCTGTCTGTGTGAGATATAAGTATGCCAACGACGACAACACCAACAAGAGGGTCGCCAAAGGTGGAGAGCGAGAATGTGTATGTGAGGATGAAGCGAAAAACGCATCCTGCATCCTGCGGCGTCGCGAGGGTATGGATTCCATGTTGAAGTTGTTGCGATCGTGCGTACAATCAGTAGGAATCCTACACCCGCAGTTCTTGCGAAAAGCAAAGAAAGAGATGGATTCCCTATTCCTTTCTTTCTTCAACCAAATCTTCCACCTGGCACCTGGCACCTGGCACCTGGCATCAGCGACGTGATCGCGAAATTCCCGGCATCTCCCATCCCCCACCTATCTTCAATCCTAGATACCATGGCACCACCACGGTTTGCCATCCTGTACTCGGTATCTCCAATCATCTGCATGTAGGGACTGCTGTTTCAACGGAGTGCTCGAAAACGCCCTGAAATTTCGTATTAGTAATGGATTATGAATTTGAAAAGCTGTTTTGTAGCAAGATCAGGCTTTCGCGGCATCAAAACATGTAGACTGCCCAATTTACACTACGAGGAAGTGTCCAATTCGTATTCAAAGACGAAAAAACCCGCTCTCTTTTCTGCCTGCAGAATATCTTCACGGCGTTCGTCAGTCACCAACTTTCGGCGCACCCTCTCCCCCCTTTCCATTGACTGCGATGTTCCACATTCTTGTCCATCAGAAGTAACTGTGACAGTCGTGGCGATTACGCTGTTAATACAATAGTCAACCTCGTCCATTTCTGAGATGACTGTTGATTCGTTAACATCAAGGTCCTTTACGGGTACAGTGTCGATCAAGTCAACGCTCTCACCGGCTCGCTCGCGAATGACGGATGTAATATTGGTTGGTGCTGTTCCAATATTGGTCAAAGTGTACGAATAAGCGACAGTCTTCATACAATCATTGTCATCACATCCTTCGACTAGAAAGCTCCCAAACTGATCCTTGAGGTCGAAGCTTTCATCAGTTTCAATCTTGACTTCCTGGTAGGTTACCATACCATCTGCACTAGTCACGAGACATATCAACTCCGTGGGGAGTGGACCATTGTTCGCGCCTGACACAGTAATGTCGTCTCCAGGTCTGACGAATGCACTTTGCAGCACAGTGTCGTTTGCTCCGCAGGAAACCATCACTTCCAGCTCAGCGGGAGGACCACCGCCCCTATCTTCGCATTGCATATTTTCTTGCGAGTTATTGCTATCAGCACAGGTTTCAGCCGTGTACCGTAACCTCAACGTGCTGACGTCAGTAGGGCATTGGAGGGTGGGCTGTTGAACTTGGTTACACTCTTTGCCTTCAGCGTCTGCGCACGTTATCTCAACCTGTGATAAAAGAAAAGCAACATGTCTTTCCATTAGACACTAGCCTGTCAAAATTCCTAGAGAAGTACATGTTTGGGAGTACTTACGTCGACGGCGCAAGGTTTCCCTGGCGGTGGCGTTGGGGGCGGCGTAGGAGGACTCACACTCATGCTCCCTTCATGAATAAAACGAGTCCAGTACTCCTTGTCTTCCTCTGCAAGTCTCTCCTGTTTATACTCCTTCTTGCGTTGGAACCCCGTCAAGCCAAGCCGCCTTTCACTCTCAATCTTCAGCTGTTCACCAGCTGCAATCACATGAGCTTCGCAACTCGCCCACAGCACGCTTGCAGCTGAGGCGCAGAAAACGGAGGAAACGATAATCCTCATTTCTCTTTCGAGAAGCGACACGATAGCCAACGTGGTGGTAATGATGCCTTTTGGTGAACAAGATGTGAGAGCTGGTTTTCCCAGAGCTCGCCAATGATGTCTTGTTTGCCGCTAATTCGTATCCGTACTCGTATTGGCGATATGATTCATTTGATACTCCGATCTGTTATTAGAGCTATAGTAAAAATCCCATTATATATTTTTGCTTATGCATTGTCGTTTTACCTACCGATGTGGTAGAGCTCGAAATCGCCAACATTTCTATTCTACAGTACGAATACGTACTGTATTTACGTGTGTACATTATTTTATTTTTGTACGGAGATCGCCAGTTTTCGAACTCTGAAAAGGTTTTAAAACCTACGTGCGTCTGTCCCTGCGCCCGCCACCATCTCCACACAATTCTCTTAAAATAGCAAGGGCCAACCACTGTAACTCAACAAAGTCGTTGTCAACACAGAGCTTTCTCGCCGAAACTGCTACAGGAACGCGCATGTCTGCCTTCCAGATCAAAGCGCAACTTGGCAAGCTTAGTCTCAAGTCATAC
This sequence comes from uncultured Alphaproteobacteria bacterium, assembly GCA_963825625.1. Taxonomy (GTDB): domain Bacteria; phylum Pseudomonadota; class Alphaproteobacteria; order Rhizobiales; family Hyphomicrobiaceae; genus CAMDPA01. The sequence continues at coordinate 78,250 of CAWGUF010000015.1, forward strand.
GGTTATAAAGTCGAGGAGATGCACGCTGACGTGCGCAAGAACATTAAGTTGCTCAAGGCCGCGCGCGAAACCCATGCCGACTTACCTCTGAACCTCTTCAATGCCTACGAGTCCGCACCTTCCGAAGAATTCCGCTTTGAAATCCGTTCCTTGAAACATCGGTACAATCAGGGTGAAGCACTTGGAACAATTAAGATCAAGTATGTCAAGAGCGAGAACCAGCTTGCGGATATCTTGACCAAACCTCTACGTGAACATGCATTTGTTCGACTTAGGAAACGCCTCTGTGGCTGGTGATTTCACTCAAACCACCTGTTCGGTCACGAGGGAGTGTGAGAATATAGCTCGAATCGAGAGCTCGTTAGGAAGTCTGATGACCTCACAGCGGTTTCTCTATCGCTGAGTCAGCAAGATGATCATTAGGAACAAGTAGGATAAGATTTAGTCTCACATTTTCAATCTCAATTTCATTACAAACCAATTCTTCTATCGATTTCTTTATAGCACATTCTTAAGGTACACTTTTCTCTTCAAAAAATAAATTGCAAACCTCGCGGATGGCTGCAGTACTTCAAGACATAAGCCGTTGAAGTACTGCGAATGTTAGTTTTTAATGAATGGTTAGTTGATGAAGAGAAAAATGTACCTTAAACTCGATAGTCCGGACAAACATCGATGTCAACGGGAAGCAAGAGATTTTTCGTGGTCGAAAAATTTAGCAGTCTGTCTGTCGTCCAAAATGTCACAGCCCAGTACTCGCGTGCGTCACCTAGGTCTGGAACACGTCGTAGCTCCACTCCATACTTGTGCGAAGTCTTCCTTGCACGAGACTTGACGACCGATATGATAATATCCCGTTTCCGTAATGTGTACGGAACTGAGTAGGCAAAAGCTGCCTCGTCATTGATCCCTCTCACCTTTGCAAATTCGGCAGTCTCCACTGGGTGTGACTCCTTAAGGTGCGTCCTTCAACGGTACCCATGACTCAGAGCCATCCTTCCATTGGACGAGTAACTTCCATCCAGCCGTCAACCTCCTCAATCATCACTGTCCTCTCTTTGTGATCACCCACTTGTCATCTCTTGATACAGCGGTTGATTCATCTTTCTGGTAATCCACTATACCAGCCATCAACGTTGTGCTGTATCCTTCATGATCAACCTGCGACAGCATGTTTTCTGCGATCAAGTTCACAGCATACTCCTTGACTTGTCCATCGGGGAACTCAACCTCATAGACTATCGAGTTTTGATAGGGGTTGTCATCGTACATCCCAACGACATGTCCATCCGGTCCCAAAGCTCTCTGCTTCACCTTCCCAAGAACCATCTCATCCTCAAGTTTTGGAGCTGGACCTCGGCGTGTATCAATCGATCATACGCCGGCTGCTGATCTAACAATCTACCTCTCGAGTCAACTGCATCTTCAGTTTCCGGAATGACTCTCGGGTCCTCATCGTCATCAGAATATTCCGCCAAGTCGTTATCTTCGTCTGATGGCTCGCAGTGTTGGGGATTTGTCCTAATCTAACTGGTAGAACACTAACCGCGCCACTGAGCGCGCAGCTGAATACAACTCTCAATAATCCAAATCTGGGGCGCAGTGACGTATTGGCTGATTGACGGGCCCCCCTCCATCCAACATCGAAGCTTCACCACAAAACTCAAACAGATACCGATATGGATACAGTAGGATAGCGGGGCCATCAAGACAATCTGCGGAAGAATCTGGAACGACGAAGGTCGTAGAGTACTACTCGTACATTGCCGACTGCCCTTTTCCGCTTGATCGCTGAAATAGTCGTGCAGATGATGTCCTGGGTTAATCTGTTTGCTCTTCTTGTGAGCTCCGGTCTTTTGATGACGAGTATCGATGCGTTTTCTTGTGGATCTTTCAAGTGGCTTCGTTCGCCGCGCACAACGCGGATCATACATCAGCGAGGCAGCGATGACGCTTTAAGAATGGTCTCTACCGAGCCCATGTCACTTAAGAGCAAGTATCCGACTGCACGCGGATCTGAAGTGGACAGTCGCAAGATTATTGCAGGAGATGCGGCTGGTCGACAGCATCTGACTGCGGTTAGACTGTCGCACATTCTCTTTGCATCGGAGGAGATGGCGGACAACAGCTTGGAACAGCTCCGTTCGGCGAGCATGGCCTTTGACACTCTCGCACAACAGATTAGCAATTGCGTTGAAACCAGAGAACAAGGGGGGTCCGTGGGGTGGGTAGCTGTTCATGAAGAGGGAAGCAACGTCAATGATCACTTGGACCTCATTCTTCCCCCGGAAGCGCGAATGGAAGCTATTCAGATGACAACCAAGGTACTGCACTCGATAAAAGTGAATGCATGTTGTATGTCTCTTCAGGATCTGCTCTTCTTTTTGTTCGCTAACACACGCACTTTTGCAATCTCGGACGTAGCCTGGGGATGTTGTCAAAGTATCATCGTCGAGGGGATATCACCTGGTGCAATTTCTGGATGTCATGTTGGACGTGCGTCAAATGGCTCATCGCAAGAATCGGCGGATCCGTGCTGATATGCCCAAGCTTAATGGAATCTTGGGAGGTGCGTTGGGAGATGAAACCAAGGATTTGACCTATAAATTGGAAACCATGGGGTGTCAGATGAACATCGCAGATTCGGAACGGATGGAGGGACAATTGAAAGCACTCGGAATTCGTCCGTTGATGCCAGAAGAGGAAGGCAGGATTAAGCCGGACTTGGTGGTTCTCAACACGTGCTCAATTCGTGATCATGCCGAGCAAAAGGTGTACTCGTAAGTTGAGCACTCTTCTTGTCCTCGGCTGTTGTTCTGTCGTCACTGATGATTCTCTTTGATACCTGGTGCTTCATTTTACAGATATGTTGGCCCCCATGCCAAGCGCAAACGTGAAGGAGATGATGTGGCTATTGTAATTGCAGGCTGTGTTGCCCAGCAAGAGGGCGAAGCGCTGCTCCGTCGGGTTCCCGAGGTCGATCTCGTCATGGGACCTCAGTATGCGAATCGCATAGGCGATCTTTTGGAGGATGTATCAAACGGGAATCAGGTCGTTGCTACAGAAGCAAGTCATATAATGGAAGATTCAACGAAACCACGTCGTGGATCGACCGTAGCTGCGTGGGTGAATGTTATTTATGGTTGTAACGAGCGTTGTACCTACTGCATCGTACCGACTACGCGCGGTGTGGAGCAGAGTCGCCCAGTGGAAAGCATTGTACAGGAGGTAGAAGAGCTGGTGAATCAAGGCTACAAAGAAGTCACCTTACTTGGACAGAACATTGAGTAAGTGGCACCCTTTTTGGCGGAGTATGATGTAAATGAACGAATTGGTGAATGCGTTACTTACAGGTTGTCCGTTGCGTTCGTTTCTACAGTGCGTATGGACGCGACATGCTTCCGAAGAGAAAGTTTTCTGATTTGCTGCGAACTGTTGGATCAGTGCCCGGTCTGAAACGACTAAGATTTGTCACTTCTCATCCCCGTTATATGAGCCTCGGGGTGGTTGATGCTGTAGCGGAGACGCCAACAGCTTGTCAATCGTTTCATGTACCCTTCCAGAGTGGCTCAAACGCCATCCTTGCTGCGATGGGCCGCGGTCACACACGAGAAAAGTATCTTACAATTATTGAGCGCATCCGATCGGTAGGTTGACCTTTGATGGGATTGCATTGTCTTCTTCTGGTCCGCTTGCTCAAGCACCTGTACTTTTTGCAGCGATTACCCGATGCGTCGATTACTGCAGATGTGATTGTAGGCTTTCCTGGCGAGACCGATGAAGATTTTCAAGACACTCTAAGTCTTATGAAGGAAGTAGTTTTTGACTCTGTGAACACCGCTGCCTACTCTCCACGCCCGAACACGCCCGCTGCCAACTGGGAGAATCAGCTTTCCGAAAAAGTCAAGACGGACCGTTTGGCCCAAATCAATCGATTAAACCTTATGCATGCCGAAGAGCGACGAGCAAGGATGATGGGGAAAACGCTAGAGATTCTGGTAGAAGAGCGGAATGTCAAGGTGCCAACGCAGGTAATGGGGCGCTCAACACAAGGTTTCATTGTGTACTGTGATGGAGACATTGATGAGCTTCGAGGGAAGCTTGTCAACGTGAAGATCGAGGAGTGCTACACATATTATCTCTCTGGTACCATTGTTGATGAGGAGGCCTTTTTATGATAGACACCGCCGGTGAATTGCAAAGACTTACTATCAGTACGGCTTAAATTGCCTAGTTTAAATTTATGAATGTCACCTCGGAACTGGCCAAGATGCGTTTGAATGCAATACATATGAACCCATGTGCCTCTAAGCGAATACCTACGGAGACACAATGTTGTAGTGGCGCTCGCCAGAGCTCTTTTCGTCCCACCCCACAGTAGAGAGCTGACAGAGTGCCGCGGCAGCCATGACTGCCGTGGATTTCACCAGCTCCACTCGTGGACGATCAGGTGTCCGGCAGTCAGATGCGTCGAGACTCACAACCTCCGAGGCAAAGCCCGGGCCTGTGGAATCCTCGTCTTCAACTTGCGGCGATGACTGTGGGGGTGCATCAGGGAAGGAGAAAGATACGCTGCCAGCTCCTAACTTTGTTCGAAAGACGGTGGAACCACTGCCATTCTCTCTTCGAGCATCTGTGATGGAGAAGTGCACAGCGCCGTCCTGCTCTTGACTCTCCATTGGAACTGGTCTGGGGCACAGTTTCGGTTTAGGTGCTGCTCGATACCTTGGAGATGTCGTAGATGGGATGCTATTCGCATTATCCTCCGGGGTTCGTCTCGCCAGGAGTATCTTGAGAAGACTGGCTTTCTCTTTCAATGGAGTGAATACATCTTCACCTGCATCCACTCTCTTCAGAACTTTCTGCGCGTGACTTTTGATTTGGATTAGAGACCTTTCCGGAGGGAGGAAGAGCAAAATTGCAATATTCGTTAGAAGATACCTGTCACGCTCTTGTCGTGTGGCACAATATTACACGTTGAGCATACCTTGTAGGCAAAAACGTCCGAATCTTCTTCCACCTGCCTCTTCCAAATATTTTCAAGCCATGCAAGAAAAGGAGCTTCTCCTCGGGCGACCAACGCCCAGCTCGTTTCCCCTGCAATTTGTTCTTCACCACTATTTGTTCGGTGCTTGGAGTTCGTCCATCGACGACGCCATTTTCGTTTCCTGAAATCTTTCGTTTCCTCCCAAACGACTCATCACGAGTCTCATCAGCGGAGCTGCCGCTTGTCATGTCGGCTTCGTCCATGGTTCGGCAGAATACTGAGCTCCAATCGACCAAGCGACTACACGAATGCAATGGATACTTTTTGCGATAGATGGATGCATGTACCGGTACTGTATGTCCTTGCTTTGATTTTTCAAGATTTTCGTCACAAGACCATGGAAATTTCATAGGTGATTTGTATGTGCATCCTCAAATCAAAGGTATCTTTTCGTTAGGGTAGGCGTTGATAACATAAATCGAATTCATCCTTGAATAGTTTATAAACATTCTCAACGGAAACTCAGCGATAGACCAGTGCTATGCGCGATGTTAGGTGCGCACAGCATTCAATCGCGCGATTTGCGCGCGAAACAGGCAACAGCCCAATCAACGTGGGAGCACAAAACACAATAAAACTGCGACGTCGGGAGAAAAGACGAAGGTGAGCGCAACGCGATTCGATGGGACCTCGGGCTTTCACAGGGTCGCCTTTTTCACTGTTCATTGCTTGCCATGTTTACATCAATTGAGGAGCGTTGTGGGTAAATTGAAGGGCGGTATCGAGTCGACTTTCCGCCGTCGTCGGCATCATCATTGACCGCGCCCTCGACACTTCGGAGATTGAACTGCCTACGTGGGAATCAGTAGAAGCTATACTGCGTGATCTTCCCTCAATCTCCTGTAGACCTGGTACCGGACGGATCTACGCTTCAATACCCGTATCTACGTGCACGTATAATGGAATGATTTTGTCTTGTCACATCCGATGGGGTGCCGCTCTCACTTGCAGCATGTTTCTCACCCACATTCTGTTGCTGTTATCATCAACTGTCATACCAGCGTTGCCGCAGACCTTTGTCTTACTTCGTTATGTCGAGTCCTCGAGAAATTGGCGAGGACGACACTGAGCAAACGCCATCGACGACCCCAGGACAGATCGCAGACGAATCAGAGCCAATGGAAACTTCCGATCCTGATCCGACAGAAGCGAGCCCCCAACCTTCCGATCCTATGCCCCAGGAGGAGGATGCGAAAGCAGATGAAACCGATGAAGCATCTGCGTTGGACATGGACGAAAACGAGAACCCAGAGCCGTCAGATGTAGCAACACCCGTGGCAGAGACGGAAACGGAAACAATGCAGGACGAGCTTCCAGCGAAGGCAGCGCCATTGAAAACCGCAGAACCTGAATCTAAGACAGAGAAAGCAGGCAGCGAAACATCTTCAGAAGGAGACCAGCCACTTCCTGACTCACTGAAGCGTAAAAAGGAAACTTCTGTGCCCGAGAACGAAGAGGAAGAAGACGGTGACGACATCGCGAATGAAGAGGAAGACGAAAACGAAGACGGGCTAGATGATAGCGCTAGGAATGATATCGACGAAGAGAATGGCGACTCATCCCCCAAGGATGAGACTGAAAGCGTTGCCAGATCCAACAAGGTCGAGCAACCGTACAGTACACGAGGCCGCCACAAAGAAGAAGAACCACTGGAGGCCCTCGAACGAAAGCCTCGCGATAACCTTACTGGCGTTCTTGGCCAGGGCGAGGACGACCTAGAGCCAGTCGCCATTGCTACCGCTTCTACATCTTTCCTCGAATCGTTGAGCGAAGAAGACAGGCGCACTCGCACTAGGCACCTGCCAGATGTGCCTGGGTTTCATGAACTTCACAAAGCGGAGGTGAAGAACGACCTGGCCTTAGCTCGTTCCGTTGTGTCGAACACAGGGGTTACGAGCACATTATCATCGTCCAGACGACCCAAAGGAAAGAAATCATCGGGAGCTCAAAGCAGAGAAGAAGATCGAATGGATGTGGATGACGAGGAAGGCACTGGACCATCAGAAGATGAAAGAGCCTCGGACATTGTGCGACTGGGAGGCCCCATCATTGATTTGGATAACAAAGAGTTCCTTGTTCCGTCAAGCGTCTTTGTCGCTCCGACTGATGCCGGCACTTCTTGGAACGGGGACGTCGATGGCAGCGACGGTCCCGCACCTGTTTCGTCATTGAAACGCCTTAAGCAACAGCCCCGCTCGCCTCGTGCAGTTGAAGGACTAGCTGCATTCAACCCCCCGAGACTGCCGGAGTCGATTGGCGCGAAGAAAAAGCACAGGATGCTTAGGTGGGAGCGACGCCCGCAGGATGTCGAGGTTGATCTCGCGAATTACAAGAAAACGGTGCAACACACGCGTGGGGAGCTCCGTAGCGCTGAAAGCGAACGTCAGCGCATTCAGATGGTGGGTTCCATCCTGCGGTTGCACTATATGGAGCAGCTTCAGCTGTTGAACGAGGAGAGCATCCGGCTGAACGATGAGCTTGGATCCATCCAAACAGAATGTGTCTCAGCAGCCGACTTGCTGACCTCTCGGACTCGCAGCAGGGGAGCAGGGAAGGGCAGTTATCTGATGAAGGATGTTATCTCGATAATGAAGGCTCGCGGCACGGAGCTAGCGGAGAAAGGGGTTCCAGCGACGTTCTCCGGAGAAACCGGAAACTACGTTCCTGGCTTTGGTGGCATAAGCGCTTTTGGATTCATTGACTGGGACAAGGAAACTGCGGTGCCAACCGAGATACTAGCGAATGGCTGGAGTCTCCCAGGCGACAAAGTCACGACGCCTTACGGCGATGGAATTATTCTGCACGTCTTTGGCCCTAGCGTGTTGAATGTCGACGAACCTTCGCCTGCAGGACTACGTCCGAAGCAGTCGTCTACTCCCGCTAACAGTGACAAAGAAGTATCTCCCGATGTCTCTTCGAGCACGGAAAAAGTGCCTGACGTCAGTCATGGATTCGGCACTACCGGGGAGAGTTCTGATGTTGTCATGGGAAAAGAGACTACATCAAATGACGCTGACGCGGACGCGGACGCACCTGACGATGTAGCTCCGGACCCAGGCGTGGTGAAGTCGAGTGAAGTACCGAGCGCATCTGAGCCAGAGGCAAATGAAGAGAACGACCCGGGACCCGCAGGCGTCAGCGGATCAACCCTGGAGAAGTCGACTGGCAACGAGAAAGCCGGGAAAGATTATCAAATGAGTGAGATATTGTCCCCACGTGTGTGTGTGAAGCTTTCTTTTGGTCTGGGTTATTTCCCAGTTGATCTCGTGACGTCGAAGGAAAGCCCATCGTATTATTCAGATGCTATGCTTGCAGCGCGTTGGAAGAAAATGGTTGAGACTGCTGTTCTAGTCGGTAGCAGCGCTGATGTTGCAGGAATGGAACGAGTTTCCGTGGTTGACCAGTACGATACAAATGAATCATCCATGGATATTGATGAAATGGGTGCAGAAGCTGAGAAAGAGGACGCGATTATCACCACGATGGAGAAAGCAGAAGGCAATGCTGATTTGCCAGCGCGAGACTCAATCGAGGATGGCGAGGACGGTCTCTCTTCTAGGAGGTTCATTCCCTTCGGAGCAAGCTTGCTTCCAACTGCCGCTGGACGAGGTGATCTCCTCGCTGAAGCACCGATCACATCCCTGGAAACTCAGATAAATGCCGACGTGCTAAACTCTGGTGGTGTTTTGGGAATGGTCAGTGTGCATTCTTATCTTCATGTAATATAAATGATGTGGCTTCTAACCTTGTACTTCGTGTCATGTTTCCTCCGACAGCCTGAGAATCCAGGTGTGCCTGAAATTGTTGAGAGCTGGGAAGGCACTCGTCAGGAGTCCATAACTCTCCAAGCGAGAGTGCTGCAACTTCGTAATGAATTATGCAGGCAGAGGCGGATACGAGCTCTCAATGAGCGCACGTACGCCACCTTCAGAGATCGGTCGCTTCGGGCAGAGTCACTTGTTGCTGAAATGAGGGCCGATTTGAAGAGTTTAAAGGTCAGACTGGAGGATGAAGTCGGTGAACTAGGTAAGAACCAAGATCGTGTCTTTTTCACTTGCTGGCGAAAGTGGATATTAAATCTTACACCATTTCGTACATATCTGTTGCCATAGGTATTGACGGGGACAGAGCGGAAGGGCTGCTTTCTTCTCATTACAAGGAGAAAGACAAGACAGACTTAAACGGATCTGATGCTGCACCTCCGAAAGTAAGATTTCTATGTATTGATGATTTGTGTTGTTTTTTTGTGCACAAACTGACGTGTACTGATGCCATCGTTCGTTTTTCCTCAGAGACCTCGCCGTGTAGTCAAGGAATTGCCACCAGTGACTGCGAAAGTGACCAGACGCAGTCGGATGAACAGTGTTGACCTTGATGTATCCGAGGGGCAGACTGAAGACCGCGACGAAGACTCTGCAGCCAATTTCGACAAAGAGAGTTCAGGTGGTGAGGCGGGGAATGCCTCATCCGAAGATGAAGTGGATAGTAATCGCGCGTCAAAGCGAGCCCGTTACTCACAGTAGGTGGATATCCCGCTGTGTTCATGATTACGAGTCGATCAATGTTCGAGCTACGGTAGTTTCCATTTTTGCGGGGACGAATGGTTTGTCTAATAATATCAAGCCGCTCTATTTTGAAGTTAGCTCATGGTCTTATTGTGACTGCTTTTTCTTGCTGCCACTTGCCTGTATATTCGAGTAGAATTCGCTGTAATCTAGCTGAAACGTCAGAAAGCGCAGAGAATCGTGATCAAAAGGATCTGAGATTGCCTCGGCTTCACTACGGGTCCATGTCGACTGCGCCTTCGAGCCTTTCGCACGAGATGAAGGTGTTGCCGGTGATGTGATTTCAATTGTGGTGGATGCGGCCAGAGTGCCATTCACAGCAGCATAGAGGCCATCCAGAAGAAGCACAGTTTTTTCGTTGAATTCTTCCAAAATTCTGTCGACATCCTTTGAAGTAGCGACATCCGTTAGCCCAAAGAACGTATCCTCCTCTCGAAAGTCTTCCTCTCTATTGAATCCCCATTTGCCTTCAGTCATGCGACGCTCTGCCTCCCGCCTCTTCTCCCCAGCCCTCTCCACGGCAGCCAAGGCGTCGCTGAACAAATTCTCTTGAAGCGCACAGAACGCCGTTGCTATCGTCAGCAATTCTTGAAGCCTAGTGGCCAGTGCCATCTCAGATTCGGTGGTTGCTAATTTTGCGACACCGCCCAAGAGACTCTTCCGGACAATACCTGATAGATATCGGTCATGAGCTTCAATCACCTCGTCCAGCGTTTTGGCTGAATCAATCTCGCGTACAAGCTGTTTCCATCCACCCTCGAGGACTTCGAACATGAAATAGCTCTTGAGATTTCCAACAAAGTGCATCATGGACTGACGCGCCATTGAAATTTTCCGCAAAAGTACCATAACTAGAGAGTAGCCAGCGCTAGTCGTAACTTGAATGGCATTGTGTTGTGTGAAAGTCTGCAGGGCGTGATGCAACGCCGTACTCTGCCTCCACGTTGAGTTCAACATGAACTCGACTCGCTTCAGGCGAAAGAGGAGCACAAACACCAGCTTGTACCGCTTCAAGGCACTCTCGTCAACAATAGCGGCAAGTGTTTCGGGAACGACGTAGTCCATCAGGACGACATCCCAACCTGATCTCTTGTCATCTACTTCCACATCCCTTGGTGGCGCGAACTGGTAGTAAGCGTCGTCATCCTTGTCCACTGTGACTTCGACTCGGACACGTTCCAGGACATGCGACGGCAACTCACGCGCATTCGTGTCCATGATTGCAGTATCCATAATCCCCATGATGCTGTGCTTGTAGATTCCAGCAAGTCCTTGCCTCCCTTCCATCTCGGCATGCATTCCATCCATGAAAGCAGAAAAGAAGTCTCCCTGGCCGAGAAATAGGAATTGTTTGAGTCCCCATAAGTGATCCATCAGGTGATGGTCGTCTCGAAGCGATTTCAAAATGTGAGAATGGACTTGCTCACCCGCTCGAAGTAGTGTCCTCTGAAGAATCGAAGCGGATGGATGGGCGAAACCTGCTTGGGGAACATACTGATATCCCAAGCGTACGCGGCGCTCGTCATCGTCAGTTGTCGATGTAGTCGGGTCTCCCAGATCCATGCGCCATTCAGTATCCAACAAGCACTTTCGAATAAAGTTGATGCCTTTGCCAAGAATCCAAGCTGGACGAACCAGTTCTTGGTCGAGAATGCCATTCGGTATGATTTGATCATTACGGATCGTGTAGCGATCTCGCCACATGTGCATTTCGTCAACTTCGTCATGTTCTTGGATAAAGAACTCGTCGTGGGGGTCCACGAGCACGCCCTGTGTCGTCCAGAGGTACAACAAGTGAAACCAAGGTTGCGACGCGCTCGACAAGAGCTGCTGCACCAAAGATGCATGTCGCGTATCGCCATGCAAGCTGTGACGATAGAGCGCACTCAATAGCTGGCCTCCGGAAAGATGAGCGATTCCATCTGTTACCATGGCCATTGTGCGCAGGCGAGTGGTAGTACCTCGCAGGTCCACTAGTAATTGGCGCAGAGTGAGACCTGACGACGGTAGCTCGGACTCGATTGAGGCCAATAACCAGTAGTAGTCTTGTAGATTGCTAGACAAGGCTCCAGCGAATGCTCGCGATACAATGCCATGTGATTCATTCGCCGTGTGCTCCTTAATGTATGCTTGGATGCGATGATGCAACCACCCCGCTTCGCCACACATTCGTAAGGCGTCATCGGCACCACTGCCGAGTCTGGTCGGAATGTCAGGATCCAGAGCAGCAGATTCTAAAAGAGGATTCGATCGTATGCGAATGCCATCGGTTATCGAGTCTTCAGTGTCTTTCGTCCAGTAGTAACGGATCCTTTCGCCATCCATTCCTTGCAGCGCATACAAGCACTCCCTGAGTAACATGGTTTCCTCTCGCTCAACCTGCTCTGCAAGGATCTTCCTGTCATATATCGGCATCTCGATTCCACCATTTGATATCGACAATGAGGATTGAGATAACGCAGTAGAGCCATGTCGACCTTTCCCGACAGACTTGGAGGCGACCTTGGACAAGACCAACAGTACGCGCTCAGCAAGTTGCGGATCCGACACCTGACACAGTTTCTCATAGAGCGCTTCCACCTCTTTTCTCGTGGACGGAGATGTCGACCGCTCAATGCGTCGCCAAGTGGAAGAAAGGCCGCGTTCTGCAGATCGTTCGCCGTAGGAACTTGACACAATTTGTCGCGCGAGCAAGAGGGTCGAATCGTCGGCTTGACCGTTGATGGAACGCACGAGCCGTTCCAATGCATCTTCCACATGACGTTCAGGTGAACTCATGGCCGTATTCTCTATAAGACACCGATAAACGGAGATGTCACACAGCAACAGGAAGACGACAGCAGCGCGGCAGCAGCGGCGGCAGCGAGCTCGAATGAATGAATCAAAGGGTGATGATGCTAAAACTCGAAAATGGCGCGAAGATTTTCAGTCTCGAATGGACGTTATACGACAGGTAAAATGTGAAGTGAATTATGTCACTCGTGAATGAGAAGACAAAGATGAAAGATTCCCATAAACAAGGTTGATCTCACTTTTCATTCACGCACTGACCATGCGACGATGGGAGATGGAACGGCCCCATCATGGACTACGAGTATCCATACCGGAGGAGGGAAGCACAACGTCAATGACGCGCAAGAACGGACAGTCCTTCTCTGCACTGCATGCAGCGCTGGCGCTTCCGTGTCCTGCACGTATCATCGAAGCTGCCATGAAGCTTCACGGGCGGGAAATGAGTTGCATTCGCGACATTGATGATAACTTGCCTCTTCACTATGCCGTCAGGAACAAGCGAGCGAACCGTCGAGTTTTGACAAGTCTATTGCGTTATTTTCCGAGAGCTGCTTCCATCCCGGATGATAAGGGACGATTGCCCTTGCACGAAGCCCTCAAGAATGGTAGAAAATGGGACAAGGGTGGAGTGAAACACATTTTCCTGGCATATCCAGATGCTATTACTGAGCCTGATCCCGAGCACGCAATGATTCCAGTCGCTCTGGCTGCAATCTCATGTGACTTGACCACAATTTACTCGGTGCTGCGCGAGTGTCCGCAAGTTATATGTGCCCACAAGGGAAAATGTCGAATTCCCATCGACACCAATTGCTTGCGTCTTGTCGATCTTTGTACATCGATGTATTGTGAAATTGAGCCCAGTAGAGCTTGAAACCGAAGGGTCCCTCTTTGCGGAATGTCGATATCACTATAGAACAGATTCGCTTGCTACAGATCAGATCATCAAGTTTTCTGTTTTTACCTGCTTGTGTCGTAACGATAGAAAGGTTGGGAATAAAAGCACATGCATATATAATGACACTCTTACGCCAATATGGTTGAATCTCTCTGTCGCAGAGACTGAATTTGATTGCAGGAGTAGTCTACCACAATATGGCGTTTGATCCGTCCATCTCTTGTTTCACGGCGGCGGCAGAGAGAAAAATGAGGTGCGTCCGTCGTCCCACAATGCCACGTTGCGTTTCCTATTCTGACGATGCTGATGACGCTGATGATACTTCTTCTTCTCTATCACCAAGAGGGCGAGAGAGCCACCACAAGATACCGGTGGAGCATAGCTTCTGTTTCATTCAACAGTGAGAGCCTGCAGAGTTGCGCTTCGAATGCTTCATCGCTGTTTGCAGCGGCTATCGATTGGTCGAACAATGTCAACCCTCTCCTCCACGACTGCCCAAGCAGCAGGCAGCATCTTTCCGCCGCCATCGGCAAGCCGGGTCCTTTCGCCCGACATGATCGCCACCCGTGTCCAGCAACGCGTTGACGAGCGAAACTCATGGGGCGCAGGACCACCCACTTCCATGGAGGTTCTAAAGCTGGCTTGGAATCATTTCGGGGACATTATGTTCCCTCCGATACCGTCTCAAAAGGAGCTCGATCACATCTTTCCAATCACGCCTATGGACTATGACAAGATACATAATCCACCTGCAGATGAAATCCAATGTACATGGTTGGGACACTCGACTCTTTTGGTGCAAATGGGAGGCCGCAATATTCTCACAGACCCCATTTTTTCCCAGAGATGCTCGCCATCGCAGTGGTTTGGACCGAAACGGTATCGTCAACCAGCCTGTCAAGTCCAAGACTTGGTAGAAAACAAGGTTGCTATCCATATGGTGCTAATTTCTCACAATCACTATGATCACTTGGATTATGCTTCGGTCAAGGACTTGAGCACCAAAATGGGCGACATTTCCTTCGTGGTACCGCTGGGGTTGAAAGCGTGGCTGTCCGCAAATATCCCTGCCACTTGCAGCAACAACAATGAGATTGTCGAGCTAGATTGGCACGAAACTGTTCCTCTATTAGATACACTTAAGGTGACTGCAGTCCCCATGCGACATTGGACCAATCGCACGGGAGATCGAGACAAGACACTGTGGTGTGGCTTTAGCTGTGCGAGCAAGGATCACAAGTTTCTCTTTACGGGGGATACAGCCTGGTTTGACGGACTCAAAACACAAGTTGGAGACCGACACGGTCCATTTGATCTGGCTGCCATTCCGATTGGAGCCTATGAACCGCGCGAATTTATGGAGAACAATCACATTAATCCCCAAGAGGCTGTTCTCATGATGGAGGCTGTCCGGGCAACGAAGGCCGTTCCAATTCATTGGGGAACCTTTCCTCTTACGATTGAGCCTGTAATGGAACCAGCGGAACTAGTGGAGCAATACGGAACTGAAGCATTGAATACACACAACA
>CAWGUF010000016.1:0-411437 GCA_963825625.1 uncultured Alphaproteobacteria bacterium
ACCAGGCCGACGTCGCCGCCGCCGACCTCATCAGCGCACGACGCACCGATCAGGGACCGCGGCAGCGATGATCACCGACCGCACGGTGCGCCCCAAACCCGGCGAACGACTCGTCATCGAGAGACGCGCGTGGCCGAGCGTCGACCACCAACCGGGATCACCCGGAGCAGATGGTTCCAGCGACACTCGACGCACGCCTCGACCACGTAGGCGCTGAGCTCCTCGGAGCGGTCGTTCAGCTGACGCATCTCCTTCGCGGTGGAGACGCATCGTCCCTGCGCCGACAACCGTGGTCCGAACACGTAGGTGACGAGCTTCAGGTCCGCCTCTTCGCAGATCGGGCAACGGGTCGACGTCTGAGTGCCGACGTTGCGGGCGGCACGGATCAACTCGGGATGGGCGTCGCACACCTGATCGAGCGGAACCCGCCCTTTCTTCACCTGGCTGATCAGCATCCGGCGAGCGAGCCGGTGATCGACCAGGCCGCGCGCGAGCCATCGGACCGGTGGAGTGCGCCGACCGTGAACGCCATGGGCGCCGAGACTACCGGCTCACACGAGCACACCATGATCAGTGGTCGATCCCCGATCAAGATCGGCATTGGACCGGGCTCGATCTGCACGACGCGGATCGTCGCCGGGGTGGGCGTGCCGCAGTTGACCGCGATCATGGATTGCGCATCGGCCGCAGAAAGCAGGGCATTCCGATCATTGCCGACGGTGGGGTGCGGTTCTCCGGCGACGTCTCGAAGGCAATCGCGGCCGGTGCCGACTGTGTGATGGTCGGCTCGCTGCTGGCGGGGACCGACGAGAGCCCGGGCGAGACGTATCTCTATCAGGGACGCACATACAAGGCCTATCGTGGGATGGGCTCGGTTGGTGCCATGGCGCGGGGCTCAGCCGATCGCTACTTCCAGCAGGAGGTCAAGGACGAGCTGAAACTGGTGCCCGAGGGCATCGAGGGGCAAGTGCCCTACAAGGGCCCGCTTGCGGCTGTGCTGCACCAACTGGTCGGCGGTCTCAGGGCCGGCATGGGCTATCTGGGGGCGAAGGACATCCCAGAATTGAAGCGGCGCGCGAAGTTCATCCGGGTGTCGCCGGCGGGCATGCGCGAGAGTCATCCGCACGGCATCGCCATCACGCGCGAGAGCCCGAATTATCCGGGCAATACCTGATATTTGGGCAATATCTGACCGGCGAGGGGTGAGGCTCGTGCCGGTGAGGGGGGTCGGCTGAGGGGCGGCGGCAGGCGCCTGGTCCGCCAGCATCGGGCATGGCCGCAGGGTCGCGCCGGATCGCGCCGGACTACCAGCTGGCATCCTTCAGTTCGACAGTATCGCCGCGCTCGACGGTGCGTATACTGAACTGACCGAGCTTGACGGTGAAGCTGACCGTGCTCGTGTGCGGCAACCACAACCGGTCGAGCCAGGCGTGACCGAGCGATGCGTGCGGCGTGGACGGCATCATCGTGAACTGGTAGTCGCCGGACTCGGTGACAAGCCGCGGAAACTCCTTGCCCTTGGGAAAGAAGAGGATCGTGCCGGTGTAGCTGTTGCGGCCGGAAATCGTAACGGGGGCAAACGGCACCTTGGGACGATCCTTGACGATCTGCAGGCCGCCGGTGGGGGACTTCTCAAGCCGGCTGCGCAGGAAATAGCCGCTGGAGACGACATAGGCGCTATAGAATTGCTTGGGCTCGGACCGGCCCTTGGTGGTGGCGGCGATCGTGATCGCGTTGATGGTGCCGTCGCGGGCGCCGCGGTTGGAGATCGTGACCGGAACGAGCAGCGCCTCGCGGCCTTCGTCATGGGTGAAATGGATGACGGGCGCAACGTGGATGTCGATCTCGGGCTGGCGCAGGACCGTCTCATACAGGCTGACGGCGGAAAACAAAAGCGCACAGGCCGAGACGATGCTGGTGATGTTGCGTCGCGGATTGCCGTTACGTCGATCGGGTCGGCCTGCGCCTTCGTTGCCGCTGCGTGACTGGTCCGACATGGCCTCTCCCCGTTTGCAGTGACGTCCGCGCGGTTTTTCAAAGCGCGGCGAATGCGGCGGCATCAAGACAATTGGCCGACGTACCTGATCGGAATGTCCCGGATGTGGCGCGTTGGGGCTCGGTTCCGCCGCATGCTCATCCAACTGGCGCCGCAAAAAGCTGCAAGTGTGTGCCCGGAACATCCCGAGGGCATGTTAACGGAATATCAACCAAGTCGAGGCAAATCCTGAGGCATGTATCTGCGTCGCGTTGGTTCAATTGTCGGTCTTGTCGGTTGCGGCTTCGTCCTGTGGGGATGCAGCAGCGGCTCGCCCAGATTTGTGGCGCAGCATGAGCCATGGAGAGCCGACGAGGAACGAGCATGCCTCGTTTCCGGCTACGTCCGTGAACAGCCATGGCTGGTGGCTCGGGCCTCATTGGGGGCTCCAACAAGCTCTTGCGGCGCGATCCGGCCGTTCCAGATGTCTGCGGCAGCAGGCGGGCGTGTGGCTTTGAAGCCAGCGGCTCTATTGCGCTGCAATATGATTCCTGCGGTCGAGACGTGGGTGCAGCGGGTCGCGATGCCGGCCGCACAGCGCTATTATGGTGCTCCTCTCGTCGAGATGAAGGTGGCTGCGTCCTACGGCTGCCGGCCCCGGAACAATAGGTCGGGTGCCAAGCTGTCCGAGCACGGGCATGCCAATGCCATCGACATCTCCTCTTTCACGATGGCCAACGGGCATTCGGTAACGGTCAGGAATGGCTGGCGGGGCGATAGTCGAGACCGGGCGTTTCTAAGGGCAGTGCATGGCGGGGCCTGCGGTCCCTTCAAGACGGTGCTGGGGCCGGAGTCGGATCGCCATCACCAGGACCATTTCCATTTCGATCTGGCCAGGCACGGGCGCGGCGGGCACGACACCTACTGCCGATAGGGCAGGTGTGGTGCTACAAGCGTGGCATGGACTGTAACGGAAACGACGCTGGTCGCGGGTGCCGCGGATATCATCATGGCAATCTGCGCGAGGCGCTGGTCAAGGCGGCGCTGGAGCTGATCGCGCGCAAGGGCGCGGCCTCTGCCACCGTGAACGAGCCGGCCGCTTCCAATGGCCGCGGAAGACCTGCTCGAGGCGACTGGCCTGATCTATCTGGATGGGCTGGGCATTGGCTGGACTTCCGCTTGAAACCCCATTTCACAGAGCGGGTCTGTTATGGCAGATTGGTTGAGCAGGGTGATGCGGTTGCGCTCGCGCTGATGGGACAGGCAGTCGCACGTGTGAAAGGAGACGACAAAATGCCAAAAGCGCTGAGCGCCGCGCAGGTCGAGCAGTATCATCGTGACGGCTTCTTGTTTCCGATGCGGGTCATGTCGGGGGAGGAGACGGCTCTGTTCGGAGCAAATATGGATGCCGCTCAAGCGTCGAACAGATTGCGTGGCGGGGCCAGAACGAAATTCTATCTGCGGTTTCCCTGGGTGCACCGGCTGGCGACAAGCCCGCATCTGCTCGATGTTGTCGAAGATCTGATCGGGCCCGACATCATGCTTTATCACAGCACGGTGTGGAACAAGGAAGGCGGCGACGGCGCTTACGTCAGCTGGCACCAGGACAACACGTACTTCGGACATGAGCCATGCGATGTGCTGTCGGTGTGGGTCGCGATCACGCCGGCGACGCTGGACTCCGGCTGCATGATGTTTCTGCCGGGTACGCAGAAGGAAGGTCAGCTGCCGCTCGCCCGCAATGACATCAACAAGAATAATCTGCTGTCATCAGGGCAGACCGTGAAGTTCGATACGTCGTCGATAGAGCCGGTGCCGGTGGTGCTGCAAGCGGGGGAGGCCTCTATTCACCATGCGTTCCTGATCCACGGCTCGGCGCCGAACGTGTCCAAGGACCGGCGGATGGGAATGACGCTCGTCTATCACTCACCGGGCCAACGCCAGGTGGGGCAGGTGAGGACCAGTGCGCTGCTGGTGCGCGGCGAGGATCGGTTCGGCTATTTCGACCATGAGGAGCCGCCGGCCGCAGAAGCGGAGGACGCAGCTTCGATCAAGCGGTTCGAAGTTGCCGCCAAGCAGTATGCGGAGAAAGTGCGTGAGCTTGGGAACATGACGCTGGATCGTTTCGCCTGATCGATCCGCGTTACAGCAGAGTGGCGAGCTCGATTGGGGCGTGCCAGCGGGGCAGCGTCTGGTGCTGGTCGGTCGCGTCAGGCGCGCAGCTCCAGGCGCCGCAAGCGGGGGATCACCTCGTCGAGGAAGTAGGGCAGCTCGTCGAGGTAGTTGACGAGCGAGATCGCGATGCCGCGCAGGCCGGCCTTCGACAAGTCGGCGAGCTCGCTGGCGATGCTGTCGGGATCGCCGACAGTGGGTAGCCGCCCATGCCGTTGGCGTAGTGGCGGCGCTGGTCCTCGATATTTCTCCCGGCCGACAGTCTCGGGCGAGATGTTCTTCTTCTTCAGGATGCCGTCGACGGCGCACCAGTCGGCGCGTCTCGACGATGGCGAATGGTGATAGTCCTTCGCCTCCTTGATGGTCGGGCGGCAGGTGACGACGCCGACGGTGTAGACGTCCATGTCGCGGCCGAGCTCTTTGCGCCTCGGACTTGAAGCCGGCGACTTCGTCGGCGTGATCTCACCCAGCGAAGTGCGGTCGGCCTGGGTGAAGAAGGCATCGCAATTGCGGATGGCGAAGGCGCGGCCGTTGGGCGATGCACCGGCATTCATGACCACCGGGCGGGATCCGCCATAGGGCTTCGGCTTGGCGCGGATGCCTTTCAGCTTGAGGTGCTCACCGTTGAAGTCGAAGTTCTCCTTGTCGCTCCAGATGAGCTGTATCGCGTCCCACCATTCCTGGGCGAACTCGTAGCGGCGTTCGTGGTCGCGCTGGGTGACGCCGAACATGTCGAACTCGTCCTCGTTCCAGCCGCAGACGATGTTGAGGCCGAAGCGGCCGTGACCGACATGGTCGGCGGTGACCATCATCTTGGCGGCGATGATGGGATTGAAGAACGGCGCGTGGACGGTGCCGAAGACGGTGATGCGTTTGGTTGGGCGAGCAGCCCGGTGGCCCAGGTGATCGTTTCGTAAGTGGCGCCCTGGTAGTCGGTGTCGCCGCCGTAGCCCTTCCAGCGGCCGATCGGGAGCATGAAGTCGATACCGCCGTCGTCGGCGAGTCTTGGCCAGGCGGAGAATGTCGTCCCACTCCCCGCTCCAGCGCTCGGCAACCAGTGTGACGGCGCGCCCGGACGAGCAGTTGGAGCCGAACAGACCGATAATGAGCTTGTTGTCGCCCCGCATACGGTTGCGATCGCTTTGTTGTACAACGGCTTGCGGCATGCTGACGCTCTCCAGGCTGGCCCGCGCACGGGGGAAGCGCGTATTGTGCGCGCGGTGCGCTGCAAGGCCAAGGGGGACGGTCTTACAAATCATGAAACAGCGCATTGCCAAGTGGCGGACGACAGCTCGGGCGAGGCCGGCGTGCGGCTTAGACCTGCGTTGCGATCATGTTCGCGGCGACGTGGAATTTCAGGCGCGCTTGCGCTCCAGAGCAGAGATGCGGGAGCGCATCTCCACTAGCTCGTCCGCGAGTAGCAGCGAGGTCATCAACAACAGGCGGTCGTCGCCGGCCTGGCCATACTGCTGCACGAGTGCTTCCAGCTTGTCGCGCACAATGTCTGCAAGCTCGGTGAGGCGCTGCTCCTCGCCCGCTCCACATTGGAGCCGATAGGTGCGCCCGTTCAGCGTGATTGCGATCTGCCCCATAGGATCCCCTGCTGGCAGCCCAAGCGGTGCATCCGCTGGGAATCACGAATCGGATTCGGGAAGACTATTGAGTGAATCGATAATCCAATCAATGCGATTGATGACGTCGTCTTGCGCGGCGCGCAGGCGTGCTATCTCTGCACGCGCGGCTTGAAGCTCGCGTGCAAGCTGGTCGCGCTGCTGGCGCAATTCATCGAGGTTGTCAGACTCCGGGCGCTTGCGCACAGCCACACGTTTGCCTGCACGCGCTTGCACACGCACGGGGGCCTGCCTCGGCTGCTGCCCTTTCCGCTCTGTCATGTACCGCCGCCTTCAGACCCAGTGCCCTCGAGCCCCCTCGCCGCACCGGGTCGTTTATCCGGCAGACCTTAAGTAAAGTTGGATTGCTACGTCAACTCACGTCTTGTGAATTGGTTGCGGATAAATGGTTGCGTGTTGCACGCACTCCAACCTGTGCGAATGGTCCGTTTCGGACGGCTTCGCGGGCCGTGCGGCTGAGGGTTGGGAGCCGATCAGAAATCATCAATAGAATCAGCGTGATCTCGACGGTCGGTTGGTGTTATCGGGTGGCAAGCGGTGCGATCGGCCGATGCGCAGTTTGCGCTGCAACCGGGTGTGACGTGCGGGCGGCAAGCCCGTGGTCGGGGCGGAGGGCACGGGGCGGCTTAAACCTAGATCGAGTTTTATTTTCTCCAGCGTGCGGCGCCAATTGACAGATCGGTGGCCGACGCACAATTACATGCTGTGCATCTGCGAGCTGAATTGCAGGTAGAGCGCGCGGATCACCGTGCAAGAGATAACCTGACAATTACGAGTTAACGGCGGATGTTGCACGCGCGTCACAAGTCAGCCAACGGCGCGTAGCTTGCGGAGCCTCAACGACGGGAGATGGACGGATGACTGTGCGTGTCGCTATCAATGGATTTCGGCCGCATTGGCCGCAACGTGTTGCGAGCTATCGCGGAATCTGGGCGTACAGATGTGATCGTCGTGTCGATCAACGATCTCGGTCCGGTTGAGACGAATGCCCATCTGTTGCGTTTCGATTCGGTTCATGGGCGGTTTCCCGGTCAAGTGACCGTGAAAGGCGATTCGATCGATGTCGGCGCCGGTCCGATCAAGGTCACGGCGGTTCGCGATCCGGCCGAGTTGCCGCACAAGGAGCTCGGCGTCGACATTGCGCTGGAGTGCACTGGAATTTTCACCTCGAAGGAAAAGGCTGCAGGGCATCTCAAGGCGGGCGCCAAACGCGTTCTGGTATCTGCGCCCGCGGACAACGTCGACCTGACAGTGGTGTATGGCGTCAACCACGACAAGCTGACCAAGGATCATCTGGTCGTCTCGAACGCATCGTGCACGACGAACTGCCTGGCGCCGGTCGCCAAGGTGCTGAACGATGCGATCGGCATCGATACCGGCTTCATGACAACGATCCACTCCTTCACCGGTGATCAGCCTACGCTGGATACCATGCACAAGGACCTGTACCGGGCGCGGGCGGCGTCGCTGTCCATGATCCCGACCTCGACAGGGGCGGCCAAGGCGGTGGGGCTGGTGCTGCCGGAGCTCAATGGTCGCCTGGACGGGACCGCGATCCGCGTTCCGACGCCTAATGTGTCTGTGGTCGATTTCAAGTTCGTCTCCAAGCGCGAGACATCGACGGACGAGGTCAATGCGGCGATCCAGAAGGCTGCCAGCCAGCAGCTCAAGGGCATTCTCGGCACGACCGACCAGCCCAACGTGTCGGCAGACTTCAACCACGACAGTCATTCCTCGATCTTCCACCTGGATCAGACCAAGGTGATGAATGGCAAGTTCGTGCGGGTGCTGTCCTGGTACGATAACGAGTGGGGCTTCTCCAACCGGATGATCGATACCGCAGTGGCGATGGGTAAACTGGTCTGACGCTTCAGCCGCAGCTCCGGTGCCGGTCGGCGCCGGAGCAGTGGGTTGCAATCGGTCGGCTTGCCGGCAGTGACAGCCGTCGCCGGTTCCGGCTCGAATTTCCGGTAATGGTGCTGCTGGAGCGCGGCGCAAGTGGCGGCGTTCGGTGGCGTTTCGGCGGCGTTTCGGCGGCGTTTCATGGGGCATGGGATATTTCTCCGGGGGTGGGGACGATGCCATACGATGCAGCAGGGGCAGAACGCTCCGTATTCATTACGGTGCGTGATGGGTTGAGGCTGCATGTGCGTTGCTATGATGCGCCAGGCAGCGATCTCGCCCCAGTGCTGTGCCTGGCCGGTTTGACGCGCAACGGGCGGGATTTCCACGATCTGGCAAGGGGTCTATCGACAGGCCCATGGCGGAGATCTGTGTACGCACTTGATGCGCGGGGGCGTGGTCTTTCCGAATTCGACAGCAACTGGAAGAATTACAGCGTCCCGGTCGAGATGCAGGATGTGATCGACGTGGCGGCCGCGCTCGGTCTGCATGGTGTGCATGTGGTTGGGACGTCGCGCGGGGGGCTGATCGCCATGGTGCTGGCGGCCGTGCAGCCGTCGATCCTGGGCACGCTGGTCCTGAACGATATCGGGCCGGTCATCGAGTACGAGGGGCTGTCGCGGATAGCCGGCTATGTCGGTCGCCTGCCGCTGCCGGGAACATGGCAGGAGGCTTGCGAGCTCGTTGCCGATCTGGGGCGGCGCTCGTTTCCGTCGCAGACGCCGGAGGTGTGGGAGCAGGTGGCGCGCGCCTGGTTCAACGAGAAAGACGGCCGCCCTACCCGCGGCTACGATCCGAAGCTGGGCAAGACGATATCGTTCAACGATGGGCCGGTGCCGCAGCTGTGGCCGCAGTTCGATGCCCTGCGGCGAACGCCGTTGCTGGTGATCCGGGGCGAGCTGTCGGATATCCTGAGCGCGGAAACATTAGGTGAAATGCAGAACCGCCATCCGTACTGTGCCGTCACGGTGGTTCCAGGGCAGGGCCATGCGCCGCTGCTGAAAGATGCCACCACCATCTCAACGATTGGGCGCTTCATGCTTGCAGCAGAGGGCGGCGGGGCGGTGGCGGGGCGGGATTTCGCGACGGAACGCGACTGAGGACGGCAACATCGCGGAACGAGGTGGTATCGAGCCTCAGTCTTCGACAAGCACCTGGACGTCCCCGCCCATGACGCGGGTCTGGTAGGTTTTGATGTCGCAGAAGATCGGAGCGCCGAGGCCCTTACCGGTCTTGATCTCGAAGGCGCCGCCGTGCAGCGGGCATTCGATCACGGCGCCGTCGATGGTGCCGTCGGTCAACATCGCGTAGGCGTGCGTGCACTCATTGTCGGTGGCGTAGAATGTGCCGTCGAGATTGTAGATTGCCAACTGCTTGTCGGCGGCGTCCACACCTTTCATGGCGCCAGGAGCAAGCTCGGCCGCCTTCGCCACAGTCACCCATTCGCCGTTGTCTGCCATCGCTGTATCCTTGTTCTATGTGCCTGCCTGATCTCAAACCTTGGTCTCATACCTTGGTTACTGGGCCATGTCGCACGATCGGCGGCTGGCCCGCCCGCTCGGCCAGATCGAAGGCCGGGTCGAAGATCTCTTCGGCGGAAACGACGCGCGGCGCAAGCCCCTGCTCGTGGACCCAGCGGCCAAGCGCAGCCAGGGCAGGCCGATTGGGCTGCAGACCGTAAGACCAGAAGTCGCGGCCGAAAACGCGCCAGCTTTCCTCAACGTGATCGAGCAGGAAGGGCAGCGACAGGTGCAGCGCGTCAGTATCGTAAAGGCCCTGGGTCGCCATGTTCTTGGCTGCGGTGAAGGCGGCGTACAGATTGGCGGGGACCCAGGGATGGGCGGCGACGATATCCTTGCGCACGACCACCGCGTGCATTACCGGAAAGATCCCGGTTCTGGCGTAGTAGTCCTGCTCGGCGGCCTTGTAATCGGGAAACAGGCGAGCGATGTGCGGCTTGCCGGCCAGGAAGCTCGGCGGGAGATAGATCGAAAGCAGAGCGTCGAGCTCGCCGCGCTCGAGCATCGCCTCCAGCGAGGTGTCGCCGGGCAGGAAATCAACGCGAATGTCTGCAGGCAGCTTCAGCGGAACGAGTGGCGGTTGGGTTGGAGCCTCCAGGCCGCCCACCAGCCAGTGAACGTCCTGGGCTCTGACGCCATAATCGTCCGACAGCATCCCTCGCATGAACACGGTGGCAGTGGCGCCATACTGAGTCACGCCGATCCGTTTGCCCTTGAGGTCGGCAGGCGAGGATATGCCCGCGCCGGTTCGGATGAACATGCAGGAGTGGCGGAAGATCTTCGACAGGGCAACCGGGATTGCCACGAACGGGCAGGCATCCCGCGCGATCAGCGTCGTGTAGGAGGCCAGCGACAGCTCGGACGCCTGGAAGGCCTGCTCGTCGAGCATGCGAGTAAAGGTCTCGTGCGGCCGCGACGTGATGATGTCGAGCTCGATGCCGGCGGGCTTGACGCGGCCATCCATGAGGGGCTGGACGCGGTCATAGTTGAAACAGGCGAGCTGTAGCTTGAGGTCAGGCATGGCGGGTTTCGGGAGCTCCTGAGCATTGGTCTGCGTGCAGGAAGTTTGGGACGAATGCGTTTCGCAGGCAAGCGCAGCGTCACGGCGAGCGTTAGGGGCAGCGTCAGGGGCAGCGCAAGGCAGGCGCGACCGGGGGGCGGTTGCTGCGTGGTTCGGCGCGACGTGAGCGCGGTCTGTGCCTGCGGTGGCCAGGAATGCAGGCCGGCGAGGAAACTCGCGCGCAAATGAACGCAGGCATCGTCCGGTTGCTCTCGTATTTATGCTTCGGTAAATACCCCTCCGCGTTCTCCACAATGTTTCGTTGCCCAGGGCCGCCAAATGCTCTACAAAATGGGCCCGCGGCCATCCAACGGCTTCCAAGCGAGAACTGAGCGTCCAGCGCAGCCTGGCGGGTGTGCCGGAGATGCTTGCTGTGGGCTAGCAAGGGGAGGGGAAATGCGAGGCTTGGGCCTGGGCATCTTGCTGTTTGTGTTCTGGTTGGCGTTATCGGGCCATTACACGCCCATGCTCGTGGGCATCGGGATTGCCGCATCGCTGCTGTGTGTGTTTCTCGCCTACAGGATGAACGGGGTGGATAGGGAAACGCTGCCCCTCCACCTGTTCGGCCGTGCCGTCACCTACTGGCCCTGGCTCGGCTGGGAGATCGTCAAATCCGCCTGGGCCGTCACCAAGATCATCCTGCATCCGCGGCTACCTATCTCGCCCACCATGACGGTGGTGACGGGAAGCCAGAAGACATCGCTCGGCATAGCGACCTTTGGCAACTCGATCACACTGACGCCCGGGACGATAACGATGGACGTCAAGGGCAACGAGCTGACCGTGCACGCACTGGTGCGGGAGGGGGCGGACGATCTGGAAGCCGGCGGAATGGACGCCAGGGTTACCCAGTTCGAAGGAGAGCGGACATGAGCATGTTCGTTGTCGCAACCGTCGCGATCCTCATCGCGCTGGCCCTGGTGGTGATCCGCGCGATCCGCGGCCCCACTGTGTTCGATCGCGTGCTGGCCGGCAATTCGGTCGGTACGCTGGCGATCTTGCTGCTGGCGGCGTTCGGATTTCTGACCGGGCGGCCGGAGTGGCTCGATATCGGGCTGACCTATGGGCTGCTGAATCTCATTTCGACATTCGCCGTCTTGAAGTTCTTCCGACACGGCGACCTCGCCTACGACGTCGAGGAGGAGGACTAGCCGTGGATCAGGTCGTGTTTTTCGCCAGCTGGCTGTTCATCGGACTGGGCAGCGCGTTCGTTGTGATCGGGGCCATTGGCATGGTCCGGATGCCGGATCTCTACACCCGCATGCATGCAGCCAGCGTTACGGAGACGCTGGGGGCGGGACTGCTGATTATCGGCATGATGCTTCAGGCCGGGCTGACGCTGAACCT
Source organism: uncultured Alphaproteobacteria bacterium (assembly GCA_963825625.1). Classification (GTDB taxonomy): domain Bacteria; phylum Pseudomonadota; class Alphaproteobacteria; order Rhizobiales; family Hyphomicrobiaceae; genus CAMDPA01. Next base: position 11,608 of record CAWGUF010000016.1, read on the forward strand.
TCTGAAGCTGGTGTTCCTGCTGGCCCTGCTGTTCTTCACCGGTCCGGTCGTGACGCATGCGCTGGCTCAGGCGGCGCTGCACGAAGGTGTGCAGCCTTTGCTCAGCGAGGATCGGCGAAGGCGCCGCGCGCAAACCGGGGCGAAAGACGCGGGCGACAAACCGGAGGGCGAGGGCTCGTGACCGACAGCGCTGTCATGGAAAGGCTGGTAATGGCAGCGCTGCTGACGTTGCTGGCGGCAATAACACTCGCGATCATCCGGCAGCGCAGCCTGTTTGGCGTTGTCATTCTGGCCGGCGTGTACAGCTTTCTTATGGCCAGTGTGCTGATCGTTCTGGATGCCGTCGATGTCGCGATGACGGAAGCGTCCGTCGGCGCCGGGGTCTCGACTGTCGTGCTGCTTGCAACGCTGCATCATACGCAGTCGCGCGAGTATCCGCATCCGCGGAGCTCGTGGATGCCGCTGTTCGTGTCGGTCGTGGTGGGGGCGGCGCTGATTGCGGGTACGTTCAGCCTGCCGCCATTCGGCACCAAGGACGCACCGATCCACAAGCATACCGCGCCGCGCTACCTGGAGAAGTCAATCGCGGAGACGACGGTGCCGAACGTGGTGACGTCGGTGCTGGCCGACTATCGCGGCTACGACACACTGGGAGAGACGACGGTGATCTTCACCGCGGGCATCGGCGTGCTGCTGTTGCTGCGCGGACGGCGGCGTCGCTACGACCCGGCGACAGGCGAGGAGACCCACTCGTCATGAAGCTCGACGTCATTCTCAGGATCGGGACAAAACTGGTCCTGCCATTCATTCTGCTGTTTGCGCTCTACGTGCACTTTCACGGCGATTTCGGACCGGGCGGTGGGTTCCAGGCCGGCGTGATCTCGGCTGGCATGCTGATCCTGCATGCGTTGGTGTTCGGCCTCAAGGCAACGAAGCGTATCGCACCGCAACGGATGGTGGAGGTGATGATACCGCTGGGTGTGCTGATCTTTGCCTCGGTCGGATTGCCGGCGTTGTTCGTGGAGGGACACAACTATCTCGATTACGGCGTGCTCGATCATCATGACCCCGCGCATGGCCACCACTACGGCATCCTGCTGGTGGAGACGGGCGTGATCATCACGGTGTTCTCCACAATGCTCGCCATCTTCTATGCGTTCGCGGAGCGTGGCCGCTGATGACTGAAGCCCTGTCCTACCTGCACCACTACAACTACTACGTCACAATCTTTCTGATGGTGGCGGGACTCTACATCGTGATCGCCCGCGGCAACATGATCAAGAAGCTGGTAGGGCTGGGTCTGTTCCAGACCTCGGTCTATCTGCTGTACATCACGCCGGCGAAGATCGTCGGCGGAACGGCGCCGATCATCGATGGCAAATACCAACTATACTCCAATCCTCTCCCGCATGTGCTGATCCTGACGGCGATCGTGGTCGGTGTCGCAACGCTGGCGGTGGGCCTTGCGCTGGTCGTGCGCATCTACGAAGCCTACGGTACGATCGAGGAGGATGAGATCTTCGACCAGGATGAGGCAGCATGACGGTCATAGACGCTCATCTGCCGATTCTCGTCGTCCTCGTGGTGCTGTTGGCCGCGGTGCTGACGGGCTTTATGCGGCGCGGCACACTGGCTTGGCTGATGGCCACGGTGGCGACGTGGGCTGCTGCGGCAATCTCGGTGCTGATGCTGGTCAAGGTGCTGAGCACGGGGCAGACGATCTCCTACGTGATGGGTGGCTGGGGCATTCCGTGGGGCATCGAGTACCGCGTCGATGTCCTGAACGCTTTCGTCGTCATGGTGGTGACGGGCGTCGGGTCGGTGGTGATGCCATATGCGCGCAAGAGCGTCGCCTACGAAATCGACAGCCACCAGCAGGCGTGGTTCTACACGATGTACCTGCTGTGCCTGGCTGGTCTGCTCGGCATTGCGGTGACAGGCGACGCTTTCAACGTCTTCGTGTTCCTGGAGGTGTCGTCGCTGGCGACCTACGCGCTGATTGCGCTGGGCCGCAATCGCCGGGCTCTGCTTGCCTCCTATCAGTATCTGATCATCGGGACGATCGGGGCCACGCTATACGTCATCGGCATCGGTGTGCTGTATCTGACAGTCGGTAGCCTGAATATGCACGACATATCCGGGCGGCTGGCGGAAGCGGCTGTGCAGTATCCGCGTCCGGTAATGGCAGCGCTTGCGTTCCTGGTGGTCGGGGTGTCCCTGAAGCTGGCGCTGTTCCCGCTGCACGTCTGGCTGCCGAATGCATATGCGTATGCGCCTTCCGTGGCGACCATATTTCTCGCGGGAACGGCGACGAAGGTTGCCGTCTATCTGCTGATCAGGCTCCTTTTTTCCGTGTTCGGTGTGTCGCTGAACTTCAAGGCGTTGCCGGTCTCGGATGTTCTCTTGGTGCTGTCGATCGCGGCTATGTTCATCGCCTCACTGGCGGCGGTGTTCGAGGAGAATGCGAAACGGATGCTGGCCTACTCGTCGGTTGCGCAGGTCGGCTACATCACGCTTGGCTTGGCGCTCGCCAACCAGAGCGGGTTGACCGGCTCCATCGTGCATCTGTTCAACCACGCGGTGATGAAGGCTGCCTTGTTCATGTGCCTGGGCGCCTATGCCTATCGGCTCGGCATCCTCAACGTGTCGGGTCTGGCCGGTCTGGGCAAGAAGATGCCGTTGACGACAGGGGCATTCGTGCTCGCCGGGCTCAGTATCATCGGCGTACCGGGGACGGCCGGCTTCATTTCGAAGTGGTATCTGGCGGTGGGTGCGCTGGAAAAGGGGTATTGGCCGCTGGTGTTCGTGATCGTGGCCTCGTCCCTGATCGCAGTGATCTACATCGGCAGGGTGGTTGAGGCCGCCTACTTCCGGGAGCCTACGGCAGAGACCGCGAAGGCCAAGGAGCCGCCAATCTCCATGTTGATCCCGATCCTGATCATGTCAGCGGCCACCATCTACTTCGGCATCGATACGCGCGCCAGTGCCGATATCGCGGCGGCCGCAGCCAAGCTGCTGCTCGGGGGGCTCGCGCGATGATCGATTTCGTCAATCCGCAGAGCCTGATCGCGGCAGCGTTGCTGGTGCCGCTGGTGGCGGCCGTGCTGATCCCGGTGTTCCACCGTGTGCCGAATGTGCGCGAGGGTGTGACGCTGATTGCAGCGGCGACACTGGCCGTTATCGTGTGGTCGCTGTTGCCGCACATCGCTGCCGGCGGGCGGCCGGAGGTGCACGTCTTCTCGATTGCGTCGGTGTTGTCGATCGATTTCAAGGTCGAACCGCTGGGCATGCTGTTCGCCCTGGTGGCGGGCTCGCTGTGGCTCGTCAACTCGATCTATTCGATCGGCTACATGCGGGGCAACGAGGAGCCGCGCCAGACGTCGTTCTACGTGTGCTTTGCGGTGGCGCTGTCGGCCACGATGGGGATCGCGTTCGCCGGCAACCTGTTCACACTGTTTGTTTTCTACGAGGTCCTGACCCTGTCGACCTATCCTCTTGTCACGCACAAGGGTACGCCGGAGGCGATGAAGGCGGGGCGGGTCTATCTGCTGCTGCTGATCGGCACCTCGATGGTGCTGCTGTTGCCTGCAATCATCCTGACGGGCGTGGTGGCGGGGACGATCGAATTCTCGCAGGGTGGCATCCTGGCGGGCAAGGTTTCACCGCTGGTGATGTCGCTGCTGCTCGGGCTCTATGTGTTCGGCATCGGCAAGGCGGCGCTGATGCCGTTCCACTTCTGGCTGCCGACGGCAATGGTGGCGCCGACGCCGGTCAGTGCGCTGCTGCACGCGGTCGCGGTGGTGAAGGCCGGTGTGTTCTGTGTGCTGAAGGTCGTGGTCTATGTGTTCGGGATCGACACGCTGGCCAAGACGGGGGCGAACGAGTGGCTGATCTATGTGGCGGCCTTCACGCTGGTTACAGCCTCGCTCGTGGCTCTGCGCCAGGACAACCTGAAAGCCCGTCTTGCGTACTCGACGGTCAGTCAGCTCTCGTACATCGTGCTGGGTGCTTTGGTGGCAAGCTCGGTGAGCGCCGTTGGCGCCGGCATGCACATCGCCATGCATGCAGCGGGGAAGATCACGTTGTTCTTCTGTGCGGGGGCAATCTATACGGCGCTGCACAAGACCGAGATCAGCCAGCTGGACGGTATCGGCCGACAGATGCCCGTCACAATGACCGCGTTCCTGATCGGCTCGCTCAGTCTTATCGGGTTGCCACCGTTCGGCGGCGTGTGGAGCAAGTGGTTGCTGGGTGTCGGCGCCATCGATGCGGGGCATGCGTTCGTGATCGCGGTGCTGATGTTGAGCTCGCTGCTCAACGTTGCGTACCTGATGCCGATTGTCGCCCGCGCCTTCTTCAAGAAATCGCCGCTCGCCGATCCGCACTACGAGGAAGCACCGCTGCCGTGTCTCATCGCGCTCAGCTTCACCGCAGTGCTGTGTGTCGTGCTGTTCTTCTATGCCGGCAGCATCGAGGCGCTGTTGACCCCTGCGATGACCGCCGCAAAGCCGGGAGGCTGACGATATGAGCGAACCGCACGACTCCACTCATACGGATACCGGCAAGCATTGGCTGGAGCAGCCGGCCACCGTGCAGAAGATCGTATATGCACTCTACGCGGTCTGCGCGGTGCTTCTTGTGGTGGACATTGCAGTGCCCAAGCACGGGCCGTTTGCGATCGAGCACTGGCTCGGGTTCTACGGCATATACGGTTTCGTCGGATGTGTGTTCCTGGTGCTGGCGGCGAAGTTGATGCGCGTGGTGCTGATGCGGTCGGAGGATTATTATGACCGCTGAGACGATCTCCAACCTGTCGCCGGCGTTCATACTCATCATCGGTGCATTTCTGGTGCCGGTGCTGCCGCGTCCGGTGCGGGCGGCGTATATGCTGGCGCTGCCGATCATAGCGTTTTTTCATCTCATCTCATTGGCGCCGGGTGCGCACGGTCAGGTGCAGGTTCTGGGGACGACGCTCACCACACTGAGAATTGACAAGCTGAGCCTGATATTCGGTTATATATTCCTGCTGGCCGCGCTGCTGGCCATCATCTACGCGCTGCACGAGAACGACTGGGTGCAGCAGACGGCGGGACTGATCTATGCCGGCAGCGCGGTCGGTGCCGTGTTCGCCGGCGATCTGGTGACCTTGTTCATGTTCTGGGAGGGCACCGCGATCGCCTCGGTGTTCCTGATCTGGGCTAGACGCACCGATGCCGCTTTCAATGCGGGCATGCGATATCTGATCATCCAGGTCGGATCGGGGGTGCTGCTGCTGGCCGGCCTGATGCTGCATTATCGTGCCACCGGTTCCATCGCCTTCGACAAGCTCGGGCTCGATGGTAGTGCCGGCACCTGGCTCATCTTCATTGCGTTCGGGATCAAGTGCGCATTCCCGCTGCTTCATAACTGGCTGCAGGACGCCTACCCGGAAGCTACCGTCACGGGGACGGTTACGCTATCGGCATTCACGACGAAGCTTGCCGTCTATGCGCTCGCGCGCGGTTTTCCGGGCACGGAGCTGCTGGTTACGATCGGGGCTGTGATGACGGCGTTCCCGATCTTCTATGCCGTGATCGAGAACGATCTGCGGCGGGTTCTGGCCTACAGTCTGAACAATCAGCTCGGTTTCATGGTGGTTGGCGTCGGTATCGGCACGGAGTTGGCTCTCAATGGGACGGCGGCGCATGCGTTCTGCCATATTCTGTACAAGGCTCTTCTGTTCATGAGCATGGGCGCTGTCCTGCATCGGGTGGGTACGGTGAAGGGCTCGGAGCTGGGCGGACTGTTCAAGTCGATGCCGTGGACCACCGCGTTCTGCATCGTGGGGGCAGCCTCCATTTCGGCGTTTCCGCTGTTCTCCGGCTTCGTGTCGAAGTCGCTGATTATCTCGGCGGCGATGAAGGAGGGGTATTTCTGGACCTGGCTCGTGTTGCTGTTCGCCAGCGCCGGCGTGTTCCACCATTCCGGCATCAAGATCCCGTTCTTCGCCTTCTTTGCGCACGACTTCGGCAAACGGTGCAAGGAGGCCCCCCTCAACATGCTGATAGCGATGGGAATAACCGCGTCGCTGTGCATCGGCATCGGTGTTTTCCCGTCGTTGCTCTATTCCATCCTCCCCTATGGCGTGAAATACGCGCCTTACACGATCGAGCACGTCGTCACGCAGTTGCAGTTGCTGATGTTCTCGGCACTTGCGTTCACTGTGCTGATGCGTACGGGGGTGTATCCGCCGGAGCTGAGGTCGACGAACTTCGATACCGACTGGTTCTATCGGAAGGCAGGCTGGAAGGTGCTCGGGGTCCTGGATGCGGGGGCGGAGGGAGCGTGGCAGGCCATCAAGGCTGGCACGCAGGGGCTGTCGGCGTTCTTCGGCCAGCTCATCCGTCGCCACCATGGTCCGGATGGCGCGCTTGGCAGGACGTGGCCGACCGGCACGATGGCGTTCTGGACCACAGTGATGCTCGGCGCTTATCTGGTGCTATCATACATTCGGTGAGGACGGCTCAAGGGGAAGGGCCGGCCGGCCTGCGCTGCCGATAGTCGGCTGTCGCCGGATCGAGATCCAGGGCGACAAGGCGCTGCGGGCCGTGTGCGGCCGCGGCGGTTGCACGGCGGCGGGCAGCCTCAGCCGCCTCCCGTTCACGTTTCCTTTCGTTGTGACACGCGGCAATCTGGCGGGACCTCATCTGGCCGCAGGCGATGCGACAAATGGGATGCGTTTGGCGCGCGGTCGTGCGATTACACCATCCCGCCCATGTCTGCGATGACGAGGAATTGATGACTGAGCGTAAGCAACCGCCATTCCGCGCCGATCACGTCGGCAGTCTGATCCGTCCGGAAGCTTTGATCCGCGCGCGCAGAGCGGCGGAGGACAACGCGACGCCAGAGGCGAAAGCGGAACTCGCCGGCATTCAGGAGGCTGCGATCCGCGAGGTGGTGGCGATGCAGGAGGGGCTCGGCCTCAAGGTGGTGACCGACGGTGAGTACAACCGCACCAGCTGGCAGCGGGATTTCCTGCTCAAGATCGAGAACGTGGTCTATGCACCGTCGAAGGTGCCGGTGAGGTTCCATTCCGCAAGCGGTACGCGGGAGGAGCATTCGCCGCCGACAATGGGGGTGGCCGGTAAGCTGGCGCGGCCGGCCGGCGGCATGTTCGTGGATGACTTCAAGTTTCTCGCCAGCCTTGCCAAGGCGACGCCGAAGGTCACGTTTCCCTCGCCCAGCGTCGTGCATTTCCGTGGCGGGCGGGATGTCATCGACAAGGCGGCCTATCCGGAGATGGGGCAGTTCTACGCCGATCTGGCGCGCGTCTACCAGGAGGAGATCACCGATCTGGCCAACGCCGGTTGCCGCTATATCCAGATCGACGAGGTCAACATGGCCTATCTGTGCGATCCGGAGCTGCGCAAGCATGCCTCGGCAATCGGCGAGGACCCCGAGGAGCTGCCGCGTACCTACGCCAAGCTGATCAACGACGCGATTGCCAGGAAGCCTGCCGACATGGTGGCCTGCATGCACCTGTGCCGCGGCAACTTTGCCGGCAACTGGGTGGCGGAGGGCAGCTATGAGCCGGTGGCCGACGTACTGTTCAACGAGATGAACATCGACGGCTATTTCTTGGAGTACGACAGCGAGCGGGCCGGCGGTTTCGAGCCGTTGCGTTTCGTGCCGAAGAACAAGATGGCGGTGCTTGGGCTGGTGACGACGAAGGCGCCACAGATGGAGACGAAGGACGAGCTCAAACGGCGCATCGATGCGGCGGCCAAGTTCCTGCCGCTGGAGCAACTCGCGCTGTCGCCGCAGTGCGGATTCTCGTCCGGGATCGGCGGCGAGACGATGACGGTGGAGGTGGAGAAGCGCAAGCTCGCGCTCGTGGTGGAGACGGCGCAGGAGGTGTGGGGGAGCGCTTGACGCATGAGAGACTGGAACGTTCCCGCATCAGGCGGAAACGTTCTGTCGCTCTCGTTCACGTGCTGCTCCAACTCCTGGAGTTGCCCACGCGCTACCCGCACGTCGTGGTGCAGGCAACCTCCTCGCGCTTATCGACGGTGCCGCGCAACGGCGAGAGCAGCTCCCGATAGCACTTGCCGCCCTGCTTGATGATGCGGACCACCTGGTTGCCCTTGCGGGCCTGGCACATCACCTCCAAGCTGGCTTGCGCGACCTTGAACGAGGCCAACGGCCGTGCCCCGTCGCCGGGCCGGCTCAGGTCAGCGGCATGTGCGGAGCCGATCACCAGGTCGAGCAGGCCGGCGCTCACCTGCCCCGGCTTGCGCAGCTGCGCGAAGTCGATCCACTGATACGTCTGGCCGCCCTGCGGTCCGGTGACCATCACGGCGATGTCGCCGGAGGTTGGACAGGCGCCGACGTCGAGCCTGATCCCCTTTGCGGTCACCAACGGCTTGTAACTGATCTTGCAGCTGATGTTCTTCATCACCAGCTCGTACTGCGTGAGCCGGTGCGAGACCTCGGAAAACGGAATGTCCTGTGTCCAGGAGACATAAAGATTTCGTGCCGTCGGGATCGCTGCCGCGACCGAGACGACCAGCACTGCGATCTTCAGTGCGGAAATCGCCCTGCCGAACGCGTGGCCCATGCCTGAACCGGCTTCGGTCCGTTCTTCCGTTTGCTGCGCCATGTCAATGCCCTCTGCTTGAAACTGACTCCTGATGACTATTGCTGAGCCGACCATATCGCCCCGTCCTCCCGTTCATTATACGAGTGATACGACTTGAGGACTACACCGGCGGGTTTGAACGAGATGTGATAGCCGCGTTCATCCAGCGTTCAAGCGGGCGGCGGCTGGCGGGCGGCGCACGATAATCTCGTGGCCAGCATCGCCAACGGAAATGCCGTCGGCGTCTTCCGGCGCAAATGCGGTGTCTGACATGCCTGCGCGTGCAGTGGAGAGGGGCCCAGCGGCTCTGCTGCCGTCCCCTTATTCCGCCGCCTTCAACTTCGCGGGACGTTTCAGCTCCGGCCAGCCCATGGCGTCCATGAACTCGTTGTAGACGTCGTCGGGCTGCCCGGCGACCCAGCGGTTGCCCTTCAGGCGCTTGCTCAGGAACGGATGAGCCTTCATCTGCTCGATTGTCATGCCGTCGCGGTGGATCTCGGGCGAGGCGACGGGCAGCGGCACGCAACGGGCGCGGTCTGCATCGCGGATGATGCCGGAGGGGTCGCGGCCGTGGGCGATGGCATCGAGGTCGTCGAACATGCGCTGGCGCATCAACGTGATGCCGACGTCGGACATGCCTAGCTTCTCCTTGGTACGATCGGCGATGTTGCCTTGGCCGACCCAACCGACGACGTCCTGGTTGATGACGTGGCTGGTGATCCAGCGGCCGTTCTCATCCTTGATCGGACCGTACCACGTCGGGATACGCTGCTGCTCGTAGGGCTCCTTGCTCGATTGGCACGCGCGAGAAGAACCAGCACATGCACAGCGAGTTCTCGTTGTCGACCGGCACGCGCCACTCGAAGTGGCCGCCGAGGTAGAAGCCGTTCGGCCAAAGCGCGACGCGGCCGATGGTCCACATCACGTCGTCCTCGCCCATGCCCTCGCGCACGCGCTTGTACTGGAAGCCGAACTCGAACTCCGTGAAGTTGAGCTTCAGGTGCTTGGGTGCGGTGACCTGGTAATCGTCCCGCATGCGCGAGGGCCAGGTGTCGTGCATCCACTCGAAATGGACCGGGTCGATGGAGTTCTCCTGGCATTGCAACCAGTTGCAGGGGATGTCGCAGCCCACGACCTCGGCAAAGCCATGCTCCCAGGTGAATGGCTCCCAGACGGGTAGCTCGGGCGCGGGATCGGGGCCCATGTAGGCCCACAGCATGCCTGCCAGTGGGCCGAACCGGATAGGCCTTGATCGCGCAGCGCTCCTTGAGCCGGGTGCCAGGATTGGCGATGTCGTCGAAGGGCTGTCGAATGCATCGGCCGGTCTCGTCGAAAGCCCAGCCGTGATAGCAGCAGCGGATGCCGCAGTCCTCCACCCAGCCGTATGACAGGTCGGCGCGACGGTGCGCGCAGTGCTTGTCGACCAGCCCGAAGTTGCCGGAGCGGTCCTTGTACAGGACGAGGTCCTCGCCGAAGAACCGGACCGGCTTGATCGACATGGTATCGAACTCGGAGACGCCGGCAATCGGTTGCCAATAGCGGCGCAACAGGTCGCCCATTGCGGAGCCCGGCTCGATGTCGGTCAGGAGCTTGTTCTTTTCGGCGCTGAGCATGGGTGGATCTCCCCGGGGGCTGCGGGTCCAGACGCGTGGCGATTGCTAAACTAACGCGTTGTACCGCCGGATTCCAGTGTGGTGAGGGGGCCACTGGTGCATTCCACCTTTCGGATCAAGCTGGTATGATAGCTTTTGGGCTGCAGCATGCGGATCAGGAGGATTTTGCGATGCAACAGCGCGTCAACGCATGTGTCAGCCGGCCCGTGGTGACGGAACGGGCGTGCCTCACCATCCGCCGCGTGGGTGTCCACCTGGGCGCCGAGGTTTCCGGCATCGACCTGAGGAAGCCGGTGTCCGAGGAGCAGATGGCGGCGATAGAGGCGGCGCTGGCGGAGAACGAGGTCCTGGTGTTCCGGCGGCAGGAGATTTCGTCGGAGCAGCTGATGGCGTTCGGTCGGCGCTTCGGCGAGTTGACCGTGCATCCTTTCGCGCCGCATGCGGACGAGGCGCCGGCCCTCATCAAGTTCCGCAATGACGAGACCACGCCGCCGTTCTCCACAGATGTGTGGCACTCCGACGAGACATTCCGCGCCGAGCCGCCGCGGGCAACCATGCTGATCGCGAAAGAGGTGCCGGCGCTGGGCGGCGATACGGTATTTGCGAGCATGACGGCGGCTTACGACGGTCTTTCCGATCGCATGCAGCAGTTGATCGACGGGCTGCAAGCGGTGCACGACTTCAAGCCCTTCAAGGCGCTGTTCGGCTCGAGCGAGGCGGACAGGCGCACGCTGCAGGATTTCGAGTTGCGCTATCCGTCGCAGTTGCACCCGGTGGTTCGCATCCACCCGGTCACGGGGCGGCGCGTGCTGTTCGTCAATCCGCAGTTCACGCTGGCGATCAGGGGCATGGAGGAGCGGGAGAGCCGGTCGCTGCTCGATACGTTGTTTCAACAGGCCTACACGCCGGAGTATCAATACAGGCACCGCTGGGAGCCCCATACGCTGGTCGTCTGGGATAACCGCTCGACGCAGCATTATGCCGTACACGACTATTATCCGCAGCGCCGCTACATGGAGCGGGTCACGATCAAGGGCGGAGCGGTCGAGGGTCTGCCTGCCGTGGATGGCTCGGTGTTGAAGCGGGCGAAGTTCGTGGCTGTCGAAGGCGCCGACACGGCAGGCGGCCACAAGCCACATTAGATCTTTACCGCCTCAGGCGGCATTGATCTGTCCTTCTCGCTCACGTGCCCCTCCGGCCTAAAGGCCGGGCACTCCGCGGGCGGCGCAGTGGCGCCGAGCCGCAGTCGTGACCTGGAGCGCTTCTGTCTAAGTCGGAAGCGCTCTAGCAGCTCGCATACGGGCGCAAGGTGCGAGGGCAGGCGGCGCGCAGCGCTCTATTCAGCGGCCATTCGGGGGTGGCTGTTGTGCCTGTATTCGGAGCGTTTGCGACGAAAGGCGGGGAACAGGACGGGGTAGCCGGAGGCAAGTGCGTCGCGCGGCGCGCCGTCCCGCGGCACGTGCTCGAGCGTCCATCTGATGGGATCATTGCCGATATAATCGATGCGCAATCGGTAGTCCGGAGACCGGGCTCTGCACACCCACTCCGCCGCTTCCGCCAGGCTCGAGAACTCGCAATCGAGCCCCCCGAACCAGGCGATGACGCGATCTTCCAGCGAATAAAGGGTGATATCGAAGCCATCCGGTGACATCGACCGGATCGTGATGCCCCCTTCGAGGCTGCGCTCCAGCTGCGCTCTTTCGATGGCGGCATTGTCCTGGCTGTCTTGCGCAAGCAGACGTTCCAGCCGCACTGCCATCAACTCGACCAGCTCGGCTGCCGAATTGTTCGTATGCGCAGCCGCGCCGCCTTCCGCCGATCCACTTGCGCTGGTACGGTTCATGGAGACCGTTCGAAATGTTTCACTGTATGACCGCTTACCATGATTGCGCGCTGGTCACAATCGGCGGTGGCAGTTCCGCGTTTGGCTACCCTGGCTTGCTCCGGGTGAATGCGGCGCTTGCTTCGACCGCGTCGGGTAGTGAATGATTGCGGGGCGATTGGCGAACAGAGCTGCGAGATGGTCCGAGGCGTGAATGGCGGGTTTGATCGAAACGATTGCTATCAACGACTGCCAGTTGTCTTTTCAGCGGCACGGGCAAGGACGGCCGCTGCTGTGGCTGCACGGCACGGATGGGCTGGCGGAATGGCCAGCGATCTTGGATCGATTGGCGGAGCGTCATGAGGTGATCGTTCCGGAGCATCCCGGCTTCGGACATTCGCCGGCACCGGGCTGGATGGATGACGTTTCGGACCTCGCCTACCTTTATCTCGATCTGCTCAAAGCGTTGGATCTTGTCGATGTCGACGTGGTCGGCCATTCGCTGGGCGGGTGGATCGGCATGGAGGTTGCTGTGCGCTCGACGGAGCGGCTGCGATCGCTGGCGCTGATCGCGGGCGCGGGCATCCACGTGAAGGGCGTGCAGAAGCTTGACATCTTCATGATCGATCCGGATGAGCAGGCGAGCCTTGCCTACGCGGATTCGGCGTTGGGGGAGGCGGCCGCGGAGAGGGCACGAGCGGCCAAATATCAGGAGGCAGCCGTAGCCAATCGTGTTGCCTCGGCGCGCTTCGGCTGGAGCCCGCGGTTTCACAATCCGCGGCTGGAACGCTGGTTGTCGCGCATCGATATTCCAACGCTCATCATTTGGGGGGACAGCGATCGGATTTTTCCGCCAGCACATGCCGCAGCGTTGCACAGCGCCATTTCCGGATCTGAAGTGGTGTTGATCGAGAACGCCGGACACCTTCCCCACGTGGAGCGGCTGGACGATACGCTGAGGGTTCTCAGGCGGTTCCTCGACCGTTGAATCGCGGCGCTGGAGGTCGCAAGGCTCTGGTCTGGAAGCAGCAGCTGATGCAGAGTGTGGGCAGCGCCGGGATGCCGGCAACGACCTGTCCACCGGATTGCCCATTTGAATGTAAGCACAGCACGTTCCAGGGAGCCCATAATGTCCATCCGCGTCGGCCTGATCATTCCTTCGTCCAACCGCACGGTGGAGGACGAGATGGCGCGCTACTACCCCGAAGACGTATCGGTGCATATCACCCGGATGCGGATGACAGGGGAGCACAAAAGGCCGTTGGCGGAGACCATCGATCGGATCAGTGAAGCGGCCGGCGCACTGGCGGACTTCGAAGTGCGATGCGGTCACGTTTCACTGTACGGCCAACTCTACCGACGCCGGGACGGAAGGCGAGCGGATGATCCTCGATGCCATGACGCGTGGCGGGGCCCAGGAACGCATCCTCGACTGCAACGGCTATTCGCCGCGCGCTGGATATGCTCAGGGCCAAGAAGCTGGTGCTCGTTACGCCGTACAGCCAGGCGGTGACCGATCACGAAGCGGAATATCTGGAGGAAATCGGCTCCGAGGTGCTTTGCGCCAAGGGCTACGACCTGGGGACGGCGGACGACTATCTGGCCGCCCCAACATCGTTCTGGATCGAGCAGACGCTGGCGGAGCGCAACAACCAGGCCGATGTCTATTTCGTCTCCTGCGCGGCGATCCGCGCGCTTGGCGCCATCGATGAGCTGGAGCGGCGACTGGACCGGCCTGTCATCACATCGAACCAGGCTGTGATCTGGGATCAGATGCAGGCGCTGGGAATCGATGGGAGCAGGGCCTGTCCCGGCCGGCTGATGTCGGCGGGATGAATGGTCGCGACGGTCTGGGCAGGCCGGTTGAACGTGTGGTATTGAGATCGCAACGAATTCAAACCGGAGGACCGAGATGGATCGCGACCCATCCATAAAGGCCAATGAAGCGGCCTCGGATGAAACCACGAGCACCGCCAAGGCACGTCCCGAGAGCGCGGTGGCCAAGGCTCCGGTCAAGGGGCCCAAGCCGAACGAGCTTTATCATGACAAGCGCGACAGGGTTTTCGTTCGCGGTATTCAGGGCCACTACAACCTGACGGAGGAGCTGAAGCGGCTACGCTGCGGTGCCCCGCGTGCGCAAGGCCAAGGAGCTGCAAGTTCGTCGACGGGCCGCAGGCCTATTCCCGCCACTACGTCGAGCCCAAGGACGGCATCACGCAGCTGTTCCACTTCCATCTCGAGGAATACGCGCCGGGTGGCAAGTCGCAGAAGCACGGTCACGTCAACGAGGCGGCCTTCTACATCCTCGACGGCGCGGGCTACGAGATCCATGACGGCGTGCGCTACGACTGGAAGGCCGGCGACATCGCCATCGTGCACAACAACTGCGTGCACCAGCACTTCAATGCGTCCGATACCAAGCCGGCGCGGGCGCTCGTGCTCAAGACCAAGCCGATGTACCTGTTCATGAACATGCTGTTCCAAAAGACCGTCGAGAAGCGGTCGGAGGAGCTGCCGCCGGCGCCGGCGTGTCGCAGGGCTATCCGAAGGTCGCGACGAGGCAGGAAGCACACGACTTCAACTCACGCCTGCAGGGAGAAGGCGATACATGATGGCCTGGGGCGAATCAAAGCAGTGGCTCAAGGGCAAGCAGAACGAGGGCCTCTATCAGGCGCTGCTGACCGACGCGGAAAGCGCGCCGTCGCGCAACGCCCGGCGCAAGAAGGTCGTCACGCCCGAGGAGATGCCGTGGGAGATGTCGCGACAGGGTATCCTCAAGCATCTGCTCAACGCGGCGATGAACGTGCGCTACGAGTCGATCGACGCCTACATGCAGATCATCCCGCCCGGCTCCGCTCCGGCAAGCACCGCCACCTGGCCGAGGAGTGCCTGTACGTGCTGGAAGGCCGCGGCTACGACCTGCACCAGGACTGCGACGTGGAGGTCAAGGACCGCTACGAGTGGATCGTGCAGGACGAGGTCAAGAAGTTCGAGTGGGAGGCGGGCGACATGATCTACATCCCGCCCAACACCGTGCACCAGCACTTCAACGCCGATCCGGACCGGCCGGTGCGGCTGATTTCCTCGATCAACCGCATCTACAAGAACTTCGGTCTCAACGATCTGGAGCAGATCGAGGACGCGCCTGAGTACGATCCCAAGGTCAAGCTCGACGACGAATTGGTGCGCAAGTACCTGCGGGGCGAGGTCTAGGTCCATCCTGGATGGCGAGCGGGGTGGGGGACGCCATCGCGGGGCTACAGCCAAAGACGATTGTTAGCTGGGCAGGGTGATAGCCATCCAGCCGCCGAAGCCGATGCAGAATCACGGCTGCATTATCTCTTGGCGGACGGTCGCTTTTCGGGCAGTATACGGTCAAAATGTCGGTTGGGTCCCGGCGTCGGGGAGGGGCAAAGTCATGTCCGTGATGAAGTTTTTGTGCGTGCTCGTCATGAGCGTATTTGCTGTAACTGGAGTGTTGGCGCAGGATGTCGGGCGCAACACGGTTCTGTTCGGCGATGATATCGATTTTGTAGACGTGCGGGACGCCTACCAATGCAGCCGCGAATGCGAGCAGGACGGGCAGTGCAAGGCATGGACTTTTGTTAAGCAGACCGGTCAATGCCGGCTCAAGGCGTCGGTCTTGCGAAGCGCGGCGAGTTCCTGTTGTGATTCCGGCGTGGTGCAGCGCTCTTCTCAGCGCCCCGGGGATTATTCTCCCGCGGTGCGCGTCACGCAATGCACTTTCACCTTCAGGCGCAATGGCGATGGCTGGCGCGAGCGTCGCTGGCGCCGGGGGGATTGCAGCAACGGCCTTCCGCCCGCTGGTGCACTCGCTATCGGTCAGGCACAGAACGGTAACGGAACGGGCGGGCAGGCGGATTGCACGGCGGTCGGCGGCCGTCACTACAATCATCCGTCTTTGCATGGCACGACGACCGGCACGGTCATCTGTCTCTACATCTCGGGGTGATGTAATCAGCGGCCGACCTGATGCTCGGTTTGCGCTCGCCACCTGTGCTGGTTGCCCCGAAAAAGCGACAAGCATGGTGTCTGTTGACCGGCATGGTGAGCGGGTAGCCTGAGCCAAGCGGCGATAACAAGGGATGCTTCACAATGAAGTGCGAATTTTTTCTCGGTGGACGGGTTGCCTTGCTGCTTGCTGGCATGGTCGCGGCGACGTGCGTGGCGACGAGCCAAGCCCAGGCCCAGCAACAAGATGTCGAGAAATGCTATGGCATCACGGCGGCTGGACAAGACGATGGCAGGGCTGATGGCCCGAATGCCGAGGTGCCGGGGACTTCCAAGGTGGATTACGACGGCCAGGCGTTCAAATACGTCAGGAAGGGAACGTGCGAGACGATCAGGACCCCAAAGGGCAAGGGCAGTCTGACGCCTATCAAGAATTAGTGCGTCGATGGCGCCCTGTGCTCATTTGAGAAGCATCTTCGGCTCAGGGCGCGTAGGTCAAGCGCCCCTGGCGGGTGCATAAAGTTCTGCGGCACGAAGCATTATTGGTCGTCATCTGCTCCGGCGTCTCGCGTAGCGTGCGCGCCTGGAACTTCAGATGTCGCTCGCCGCGAAAGCGTCGAAGGTCTGCATCCGGGCGCGACTGTTTTGCCTTGGGGGCGCGCGAGGCGGCGCGGACCCGGGGTGGACTATCCTTGATGCTTAGACGTGCCTCGGGCACGGCGGCGCTTCTGAGGCTCTCACACGAGCAGCCGGCAGCCATAAGGGCGAGCACAATCGCGAATGGCGTTCTTGCGTAGCGCAATGTGTTCGGCATACCAGTCTCCAGAGACGTCATCGTACGGAGGTGGGCCCAACTTCACGCTCTCGGGCCACCAATGCAGGGACTCCTCTAAGACCGATTCACATGGCGGTTGCCACGGTCATCAGCGCGATCGGTGGGCGACGGACAATATGGCAGGGGACAACTGCGCATTTGCAGCGACTTTTCCACAGCTTGCTTATTGGTCGGGCGTATTGCACAGGGTCTGGCCAGTGGGCATCCAGAAAGGCGAAAAGCGAATGCGAGCGATGATTGCGCGACGCTATGGCGGGCCGGAGAAGCTGCGGATCGAACAGGTCGGGGATCCCGTGCCGCTCGCCGGCGAAGTTCTGGTGCGCGTGCATGCGGTCACCGTTAACCGGACGCGGGACCTGAATGTCATTCGCGGGGAAGCTGGTGGACCGGAACATCTGCCGCTGATCCCAGGCCAGGATCCGGCTGGCGAGATCGTGGCAGTTGGGCAGGGGGTGGACAGCGCGCGGATCGGGCAGCGCGTGATCGTTTGCTCGCGAACGGTATGCGGTGCGTGCGTCCATTGCCGCGCGGGGTGCGACTCCGATCTGTCTGAACTACCGGCATATCGGCATTCAACGGCCCGGTGGATATGCCGAGCTGGTGGCGGCGCCGCAGGCCAATGCCTTTGTCATCGCCGACAGCCTTTCCTATGCCGAAGCCGCCGTTTCGATGCGGCATTTCCCGATGGCCTTCCATCAGATCGACCGCAAGGCGGAGGTCAAGGCTGGCGAGTGGGTATTGGTGATGGGGGCTTCCGGCGGTCTAGGCAGTGCCTGCGTGCAGGTCGCGAAGCTTCGTGGTGCGCGCGTGATCGCGGGGGCAGGCGCGCGGGAGCGCGTGGAGGCGGCGATGGCGCTGGGCGCCGACGTCGGCATTGATTATCGCACCGAGGATCTGAGTGCGCGCGTGCGCGAGATCACAGGCGGCAAGGGCGCCAACGTGATCTGCGAGAACATTTCCGATCCCTCGACTTTCCCCGCGGCGTTCGACGCCTTGGCGCTGATGGGCCGGCTGGTGACATCCGGTGCGCATGGGGGGGGCACTGTGCCGGTCGATATGAAGAAGCTGTATCAGCGCCGGCAGCGCATTCTGGGGGCAGCAGGCAACGATACGCGCGACGTCATCAATGCGATGGAGGCGGCCGGGCGCGGGGTGCTGAAGGCGGTGGTGGAGAAGGAGCTACCGCTCGAGCGGCTGCTGGAGGCCTTCGACATGATCCACACGCGCAAGGTGGCAGGTAAAATCGTGATCAATCCACAGCTGGCGGGCTGAAGCGTGGCGCGGAGCGTGAGAAACGTCCACGGCACGCAGCGGAGCTTCGGTTCGTGCGTCGCTGGCGCTGGCAGCGCTGTCTTGTCGGCATGCACACGTGAGCCAAACACATGAGCCAACTGCAGAAGCGTGTTGCTGTAATCGGGGGTGGGCCTGCCGGTCTGATGGCGGCGGAGGTGATGGCGGCGGACGCGGCTGTAGTGGTCAGTGTTTATGATCGCATGCCGTCAGTGGGGCGGCGGCTGCTGATGGCTGGCCGGGGCGGTCTCAATCTCACGCATGCGGAGGATCTGGAGCTGTTGCTAGGCCGTTACGGCGATCGGCAGGGGCGGTTGCGGGCAGCTATCGAGGCATTGCCTCCGGCCGCCGTGCGCGCGTGGTGCGAGGGGCTGGGGCAGGAGACGTTCATCGGCAGCAGCGGGCGGGTGTTTCCGCGGGCCATGAAGGCTTCGCCGCTGCTGCGCGCCTGGCTGCGGCGGCTCGCCGATGCCGGGGTCACGGTGACGACGCGCCACCGCTGGTGCGGGTTCGGCAGCGACGGCGCGTTGCGGTTCGAGACACCTGGCGGGCAGGTTGATATTCGGGCCGATGCGGTTGTCCTCGCGCTCGGCGGGGCGAGCTGGCGCGGTCTGGGCGCGGACCCGGCATGG
The DNA here is from genome assembly GCA_963825625.1 of uncultured Alphaproteobacteria bacterium. Taxonomy (GTDB): domain Bacteria; phylum Pseudomonadota; class Alphaproteobacteria; order Rhizobiales; family Hyphomicrobiaceae; genus CAMDPA01. The sequence goes on from CAWGUF010000016.1 coordinate 30,389, forward strand.
GTCGAGGCGCTGGGGCAGACTGGCATCGGTGTGGCTGCGCTACTGCCGGCGAACTGCGGTTTTGTCGTCGGATGGAGCGATGTCTTCCGGCAGCGGTTCGAAGGCCAGCCGCTGAAGCGGATCGAGCTGAGCTTCGGCGGCCGGTGCGTGCGCGGCGAGATCATGGTGACGGCATCGGGCATCGAAGGCGGTGCGGTCTATGCGTTGTCGGGGCCGCTCAGGGCCGGGATCGTGGCGGATGGTGCGGTGGTGCTGAGCGTCGATCTGAGGCCTGACCTGGGCGGCGAGGCGTTGGCGGCGCTTGCCGCCCGGCCGCGCGGCAAGCAGTCGATGTCGTCGTTCCTGCGCAAGACGATGCGATTGGCGCCGGTCGGCATCGGGCTGTTACAGGATGCGGTGCGTGGCCAGGGGCGACGGCTTGGCGATCTCGATGCTGAGGCGCTGGCCGGACTGATCAAGGCGGTGCCGCTCAGGCTTATCGCACCGCAGCCGATCGAACGTGCGATCTCAACGGCGGGGGGCGTGCTTTTCGACGAGGTGGACGAGCACTTCATGCTGAAGCAGAGACCGGGCGTGTTCGTTGCCGGGGAGATGCTCGACTGGGAGGCGCCGACGGGCGGCTATCTGCTCCAAGCATCGCTGGCGACGGGCGCGGCGGCGGGACGCGGGGTGCTGGAGTGGCTGCGGGCGGACGATCGGTGATGCGCCGGCGGATGTCGGTGGGAGCCGGTCGCGCGGGGGCGGGCGGCGATCAGGACGCGGGCCCTGCCGTCGCCATGCGCGGCAGCTTGCGCTCAACAATTCGGGCATAGAGGCTTGCTCCGAGTGTCAGGATCGCATCATTGAAATCGTAGGCGGGGTTGTGGACCTGCACGCTGCCGCTGCCGTCAGGACCCGCATTGCCGATGTTGATATAGGCGCCCGGGCGCTCGGCCAACATGTACGAGAAGTCTTCAGAGGCCATGACGAGACGTTTGGTGCGCTGGACGTTGGTTTCACCGACGAGATCGGCTGCCGTGTCGGCGATGAAGTCGGTCTCGGCCGGGTCGTTATGGAGAGCAACGAAGGGCAGCCGCCATTCGACATTCGCGCTTGCGCCGAAGGCTTCGGCGACGCCTTTGACCGTGGCGCGGAGGCGGCTTTCGATCATGGCCATCACGTCGTCGGAGAAGGCTCTGGCGGTGCCGCGCAAATGTGCTGTCTGGGGTATGACATTGTAGGCTTCGCCGGCCTTGAGTGAGGTGATGCTGAGAGCGGCGGGCTCGTGCGGTGTGATGTTGCGGGAGACAATCGCCTGCAATGCCGTGGCGATGTGACAGGCGACCAGCACGGGGTCGATGCTATCCTCCGGCCTCGCACCATGAGCGCCGCGGCCCTCGATGTGGATGTCGAACATCGCACCGGCTGCCATCATGACGCCGGGCCGGATGGCGAAGCGGCCGGCAGGCAGGCCGGGAGCATTGTGCATGCCGAATACGCTGTCGCAGGGGAAGCGCTGGAACAGGCCGTCATCGAGCATTGCTTTGGCGCCGCCGAGGCCTTCTTCGGCAGGTTGGAAGATGAAGTTGACGGTGCCGTCGAAATTTCGCGTCTCGGCGAGGTAGCGGGCGGCTCCGAGCAGCATCGTGGTATGGCCGTCGTGACCGCAGGCGTGCATGACTCCGGCGGTGCGCGAGCCGTGCGCGCGTCCAGCGATCTCCTCGATCGGAAGTGCATCCATATCGGCGCGCAAGCCGATGGCAGCGGCGCCGTTGCCGGAGCGAAGGACGCCGACGACGCCGGTTCCGCCGATGGCGCGGTGGACTTCACATCCGAATGCCGCCAGCCGCTCGGCGACGAGCGCGGAGGTCCGCGCCTCCTGGAAGCCGATTTCGGGGTTTGCATGGAAGTCGCGGCGCCACGCCACGAGGTCTTTGGAACTCGCTTCGATGTGGTCGATCGTGGACATGGGCGGTCCCGTGCTGCAGTTGGTCGTGCGGACATCCAAAGCGGTCATGCAGGCATGTAGGCGCCGCCATTGCAGTGGATGCTCTGGCCGGAGATATAGCTGCCATCCGGCCCGACGAGGAAGCGGATGAGGTTGGCCAACTCCGTTGGCGTGCCTTTGCGGGCGAGCGGCACATGCATATCCTCGACGGCGGAGACCAGCGAGGTCGTGCCACTTGCCCGATCGGTGTCGAAGACGCCGACGACAACGACATTGGCGCGAATTCCGTATTGCCCCAGATCATGGGCAAGACCGCGCACGAAGGCAGCCTGACCCATCTTGCCGGCGCTGACATGTGCCCGTCCCGTGGCGCCCAGCGTCGAGGCGAGCCCGCCGACGCCGATAATCGAGCCGCCGCCGCGCTGCTTCATCGACGGCAATGCGGCTTTGACGAGGTAGTAGAGGCCGGAGATCGATGTCTCCATTGGACGGCGAAACGTTTCCAGGTCCATGTCCTCGATGGACACGCGGCCGCGGGCAGCCGCGTTGTGAATGATGATGTCGACGCCGCCGAACGCCGCGATTGCGGCATCGGTCATCGCCTGGACTTCGGCCTGATTACGCACGTCGGCTCGGAAGGGTATTGCCTTGCCGCCTTTCGCCTGGATGCCCTCGGCGACCTCGCGGCACAGATCATCGGCTTTCAAAGCATTGATCACGACTGCGGCGCCGGCTTTGGCCAGCTCTTCAGCAGTGGTCCTGCCGATATTTCTCGCACTGCCGGTGATGATCGCGACCTTGCCGGCCAGCTCCTTCCGATTCGAGTCCATATTGCTGTTCGCTCCCTTGCCCTGCCTGACATCGGTGCGGCGCGCGGCCCGATGGCACATGAAATGCGTCGACGCCAATCACGACGCCATCGAGCGTGTGATCGTTCGCTCCGCAGAATAGCTGACATGCCAGGGTGTTGTCCTGGCAGAGTTGGTCAGGGTGGAGCGTCATGGCCCTGCGGCTATTGCGCCCGCCAGTCGCATGAGCGGGGTTAGGGCGTCAATGTCTTGGGCGGGGGAGGGGCTTCGGCGTCGTGCTCTGCGAGCAGATCGCGGGAGCCGTCCCGGCTGTAGATGTCGGGACGGAATACGGCGCGGCCGTCACCCTCGGCCCAGGCTGTGATATACGCGAAATAGACCGGAATTGGCCGTGTCAGCGTCACATCGAGCGGCTGGCCGGCGTCGATCACTTGCTGGGCCCGACCCGGCTGCTCCCACCCGATCTCCTGTCTGGCGATCCATTCGACCAGCTCGAAGACGCCCTGTACGCGCACGCAACCGGCGCTGAACGGGCGGACGCGCTGGCCGAACAGCGGCTTCATCGGGGTATCGTGCATGTAGACGATTTCGGGATTGGGCATATCGATACGCACCAGTCCCAGCGCGTTCCAAGGCCCCGGATCCTGCTTGAAGCGGATTTTCGTCGGATCGACCTGAGTCCAGTCGATGGTTCGGGTGTCGATCTCTGTATTACCGGCGATGGTATAGACGCGAATATGCTCCTTCTCGAGGTAGTCCGGCTCTTTCAGCAGGCGGGGAATCAGATCGAGCCGGGCAACGCTTTCCGGTACATTCCAGAAGGGGAAAAAGTTGAGGCCCTTGATCGTGGCCTTGACCTCGGGCGTCTGCCGGTCGGGCTTACCCACAATCACACGATGGCGCAGCTTGACCTCGAATTTCTCGACGGCCTCGAGTTGATAGGCTGCGGCGTTGACCAGAACATAGCGGTCTTCCTGCCTGCCGATCAGCAGGTTGCGGATGCGCTGCTGGTTGATCCTGAGTTGATTGAGGCGAGCTTCCGCCGGGGCGGCGAGCTGGGCCAATGTCGGTCGATCGATGCGACCGGTAACGCGCAGGCCGAACTGCTGCTGGAAGCGCCTGACGGCTTCCTCCAACCGCTCGTCAAAACGTGGACTGGAGAAATAACCTACGGTGCCGCGCAAGTCGCCGCTCATGCCAAGGCGGCGCTTGATCGCTATGACGCGCTCGTTGTCGTCGTCGAGGCGCAGCATGCGCCCCTTGGCAATGCGCGGCCAGCCGCCGCTCGAGACGATGCGCTCGTACCTGCCGATTGCCGTATCGATCATGGCCAGCATTTCATCGCTTCGCCATGGAATCGCACCGCTGCGCAGATCGTCGAGCTCGGGTCGCTCTGATCGCGCGGGCGGTGGCCGTTCGCGCTGGAAGGCGGGTCCGAAGCCCTGGAGACTGTCCATCCATGATTGCGCGAAAGCCCTGCCGCTGCCGAGCATCATCGCGGCAGACGCAGCGCCGCCCAGAATCGCGCGGCGGTCAACATTCGATTTTCCAGCGCCAGACGATGATGCCGCGCTGCCTTCGCTTCGCTTCTTGATCTGCATCGCCCCAGATTCTCGTGCCGTGCCGCACCTTACGGTCCGGCAATGACTGCCGGCCGCACGCAACGCCAGTCTCTCGGACTTGGTATCAAGACAAGACCGATTTGGCGAAACAAAGACCTGTTACCAGCCCGCGAGAATGTACGCCAGCCCGCGCTGTGGTGGTGAGGTATGCAGGCGAAGGTCTTGCCAATCGGCTGCGATGTCTGATGGGTGTCAATCCTGCTCGTCAATCCTGGTCGTCGGGGCGGAATTTGGTTTCCGGCACCAGGCCCTTGCGCTTTCTCTGCTCGGATATGCGGCCGTTTTCCAGATAGTCGCCGGCCACAGCGCGCTCGGCGGCGCGGTCCCACTCGTCGCACCAGTCGCCAAGCGAATAGCCGTACCACGGCGGCTGCGGGCGCAGCGCGGGCAGGCCGAGATCCTCCCAGATGGCGCGGGCTTTCTCCATGTAGGGCTGCTTGGGAAGGGCGAGCGGCGGCATCGGCGACTTCATGGTGGCATCGATCAAAAGCGTGGAATCGCGCTCGGTGCCGTGCTCGCGCTTCGGCCCGTGGCCCTGGCCGCGTTTTTCAGCGGTCTTGACGTCATTGACGGGGTTCGAGCGGTAGGCGATCGCCCACCATACTGCGTCCATGTTGTCGGGATCGATGTCGTCGTTGACCGCAACGCAGATCTTGCCGCAGTCGCCCTTGAAAAAAGCCGCACCGTAGAGCGCGCGCCACACTTCCGTGTCGACCATGCCGCGCTCACAGGTGATGATGGTCAGGCGCAACAGGCCGGTCAGCGGCTCGTGCAGGGAGACCCGCTTGACACCCTTGATGTTCATGCCGTCGCGCAGGTGGGTGAGGAACAATGGCTCGTAGGCGACACGCTTGATGACGCTCGATTCCGACGGTGCCACCTGGGAGATGTAGGACGGCACGATCGGCTTTTTACGATGTGTGATTGCCGTGATCCGCATCGGCATGTTGAACTCTTCCAGCGCGACGTGGCCGTGGCTCTCGCCGAACGGGGCCTCCGGCTCGACATATTCGGTGTCGATCATGCCCTCGATGACGATCTCGGACTCCGCCGGCACCATCAGGTCGACGGTCTTGGCCTTGACCATGCGGATCGGCTGGCCGGCCAGGCCGCCGGCGACCGGGATCTCGTCCACGCCCAGCGGAAGCTTCTGCGGCCCCATGAACATCACGTAGGGCGGTGCACCGAGCACGATGGCGCAAGGCATCTCCTTGTCGCCGCGCTTCTGATGCATCTTGTAGTGCTGGTAGCCCTCGGCGCCGCCGACGCGGGTGGCCATGCGCACAACGAGGCGGTTGGATGCCTTGAGCGCGCAGCGGTAGGTGCCGGAGTTCTGCACGCCGGTGTCGGGGTTCCTGGTGGTCACGTTGGCGGCGGTCAGCGTTGGCGCGCTGTCGAAGCCGGGCGTGGAGATGGGGATTGGCAGCATGTCGAGACCCTTGCCGGCTCCGATCAGGTCCTGGCCGGTGATCACGACCTCCTGGCACGGCGCCTCTTGCACCGTGACGGGCGGAATCGGGTTCTCGATGGCGCGATCCCACTTGGCCTGGATCTCTCTCGACCGGTGCATCCATGCCGACCGAGTAGACCGCGCGATTGGCCGCGAGCGCGCCGACCACCACCGGAATATCGAACTTGCGGCCCTTGCCGTCGACGATATTGGTGAACAGGAATGCCTTGCGGTCCTCCTCCTTGAGGCCGCCGACGAACTGCCAGCGCACCAGCGCGTGCAACTCGCTGTCCTTGTCGATCTGCTTGTCGACCACGACCAGCAGGCCTTTGTCCTTGAGGGCCTCGATGTGGGCGTGAAGATCGCGATAGGGGCGGGATGTCGGGGGCATTGGGTCGGCCTTTATGCTCGAGCCGAAAATGGGGACAGCCACCACTTTCCGGTCACTCAGTGACTAGCTTCGCATACTCTCGGGAAAATGGTGGCTGTCCCCATTTTTCCCGAAAGGGCAGTGGCACTAGCAGAAGATCTTAGCCGCGAGCCCGCCGTTGATCGAGGCGACCTCGGCTGCGGAGAAACCGCATTCCGTGGTGAGCTTCTGCGGGTGGTCGAGGTCGCCGATCGGGAATGGCGCGTCGGAGCCCATCATCAGCCGGTCGGTGCCGACCTTGGAGGCGAGGAATTTCAGCACGCCGACATCCTGCACCAGGGCGTCGTACCAGAGTGCGGCAAGCGAGGCGTCGGGATCGGCGACCTTGCCGGCTTCCACGCCATAGTTGCGCCTGAGACGGCCGGAGATATAGGGCAATGCCGCGCCGCCGATGCCTGCGATGAACTTGACGTTGTTGTACTTGAGCACGTGTCCGGCATAGACGAGGCGGGCAATGGCAATCATCGAATCCGTCACGCGGCCGACGGCGTTGGCCATGCCATAGGCGTGCACCCGGTCATCGCCCGACTCGAATACTGGATGGAAGAAGATCGCCGAGCCCAGGTCGTCGGCGGTCTTCCAGAACACGTCGAGCTCAGGATCGTCGAGCACGCCGCCGACGCCCTTCGGCTGGGTGCCGATCATCGCGCCCTTGAAGCCGGCGGCGTGGGCGTCCTTGAGCACGGCCGCAGCACGTGCGCCATTCTGCATCGGCAGTGCGGCAAGCGGAATGATGCGGGGTTGCGACTTGGCCACGCTCAGCATGTGCTCGTTGGCCATGCGGTTCCAGCGTTCGCCCTCCTCGACCGGCAACTCATTGCCCATCATGTCGAGCCAGCCGCCGCAGACCTGCCGTTCGATGCCGTTGTTGTCGAGCCAGGAAATGCGGCCGGGCAGGTCGTAGAGACCCTTCATCGCGGGCCTGGTCGGCTTGGATGAAGCGAACTGGAAGCCCATGCTCTCGCCAGCCGGATTGAGCTTCACCGACGGGAACCTGGCAGCGTCCTTCTTGACCTCGTCCATCAGGCTTTGCGGAATGAGGTGGGCATGGCAGTCGATAATCATTTTGGCTCCTTATGAAAATGGGGACAGCCACCATTTTCTTCTGTCCGAGCGACCGACTTCGCGTTGACTTCCGAAAATGGTGGCTGTCCCCATTTTCGTGCGCCGAGGAGAGAGAGCTATTTCTGCGCCGCCGCCACTGCGTCGCCGATAGCGGAGATGCGGATGGGCAGCTTGGAGAACGACAGGCCGAGATGGGCCACGGCGTCATTGATGGCGCCGGAGATCGCCGCCGGGGCGCCGAGATAACCCGACTCGCCGGAGCCTTTCTGGCCGAATACCGTGAATGGGGACGGCGTGCAGTGGTGGACGATCTCCACCTTGGGGACCTCGTGCGCCGACGGCAGCAGGTAGTCCATCAGCGACTGGCTCATCATCTGGCCTTCCGCATCGTAGACGAACTCCTCTAGCAGCGCGGCGCCCAACCCGTGAGCGATGCCGCCCAGCGTCATGCCTTTGACGATGTGCGGGTTGATCTGGACGCCGCAGTCGTGGCCGATCACGTAGCGGCGGATCTCGGGCTTGGCGGTGACGGGGTCGATGGCCATCAGTATGCAGTGAAACTCGAATGAATGGCACGGATACATCTGTACCCGGTCATTTTTCGGCAGCTCGCCGCCTGTTGGCACCTGGTAGACGGCTGTGACCTCGAGGCCGGGCTCCATGCCATCGGGGAGCTCGTGGAAATGGCGATGACCGATATTGACCAGCTCCATCCATTCGACGGCGCTGCCGGTTTCCTTGTCGATGATGCGGCCGTCCCTGTACTCGACGGCGTCGACCGGGCGGCCGAGACGTTTGGCGCCGATTGCCGTCAACTTCGCCTTCAGCTTGCCGGCTGCATTGAAGCAGGCGCCGCCTAGCATCACCGCCATGCGGCTGCCGACGGGCGAGTTGGAGGGAAGGGACGTTTGAGAGTCGGTGCGGACAATTCTGATTTTGTCCGGATCGATTTCCAGCACCTCGGCGATCGCGGTTGCGGCGAGCTGCTCATGGCCCTGGCCGGATGATGTGGTGTGGAGGGTGGCGGTTATGGCGCCGACGCCGTCGACATTGATGCGGGTGGAGTCCATCCAGGTCGTCGTCGTATTGACGGGGTTGAGGAGTGGCTCGAACGACGAGTTGCCGCCGGACGGCTCCAGGCAGGCGGAGATGCCGATGCCGGCGAGCCAGCCGTCAGCGCGCAGCCGATCCCGCTCGGCGACGAGCTTGTTCCACTCGACGTGCGCCATCACTTTTTCGACGATGGCGTGCCAGTCGCCGCTGTCGTAGCGGGTGCCCGAGGGGATCAGATAAGGAAACTCCTCCTTGCGAACGAAGTTGCGCATGCGGACCTCGATCCGATCGAGGCCGAGCTTTGCGGCGACCTTGTCGATGGCTGTCTCGATCGCATAATTCGTGGGGGCCTGGCCGAAGCCGCGTACAGCTTCCTGAACGGCCTTGTTGGTCGTCACCGACATGGCGTGATATTGCACGCTTTGGATGCGGTAGGGGCCGACGATGGCGCCGATGGGCTTGCCGAGCTGGAAGGGCGAGCGTCCGGCGTAGGCGCCGACAGTGTCGAGCGCGCGCATCTTCATCGATTTGACGATGCCGTTGTCGTCGAAAGCCACCGACACGTCGAAGATCCGGTCGGGGCCGTGCGCATCGCCGGCGCGCATGTTCTCGAGGCGGTCCTCAATGAGGCGGATGGGGCGTCCCAATATGCGGGAGAGATGGGCGCACATCACAGTGTGCTTGATGCCGCGCTTGACGCCGTAGCTGCCGCCGACATCGACATCCTGATAAACGCGCACCTGGCTCGCGGGGATGCGCAAGGCGCGTGCGATCTGGTCGGCGTACTTGGGCATCTGGATCGAGGCCCAGACCTCGAGCTGCTCGCGCCATGGATCCCACGCTGTCAACACGCCGAAGGTCTCGATGGGCACGGTGGAGGAGCGGCCCCACTGCACGCGGAACGACAGTTGGTGCTGGCTCTCCGCGAAGTGCTTGTCGACCTCGCCCCAGACGAAGGTCTTGTCGAGCAGAATGTTGCTGCCGTGCTCGGGATGCACGGGCGGTGCGTCGGGGAGAATCGCCTGCTCGGCATCAATGACGAACGGCTGCGGCTCGTAGTCGACCTCCACCAGCTCAGCCGCATCCTCGGCCAGCGCACGGTTGTCGGCGACGACGGCGGCGACCCATTCGCCCATATACCGGGTGCGGCCGACCGCCAGCGGATAGCGCTTGACGTTGGGTGTCTCGAGCCCGTTCATCATCGGATCAACGGCCTTGGCGAGCTCATCGCCGGTAAGCACGTAGTGCACGCCAGGCAGTGCCAGCGCCGCTTCGGCGCGGATGGCCAGGATTTTCGCGGCGGGATGCTGCGAGGGCACGAGCGCCACATGCAGGGTGTCGGGCAGCTTCATGTCGGCGACGTACTTGCCCTTGCCGGCGACAAAGCGTCTGTCCTCGCGCACGCGGCGCGGCTTGCCGATGTACTTGAACGACGAGGGAGCGCTCATTCCGCTGCTCCTCTTCCGGGGACGTTGGCCCCTTTCATCCGCTCCGCCGCCAGCTCGATGGCCTCGATGATCTGGCCATAGCCGGTGCAGCGGCACAGGTTGCCGGAGATGGCCTCGACGATGTCCTCGCGGGTCGGCGAGCCGTTGCGTTGCAGGAGGGCGTGGGCGGTCAGGATCATGGCGGGCGTGCAATAGCCGCACTGCATGCCGTGGGTCTCGCAGAATGCGTCCTGCAGTGTGCTGAGCTCGCCCGGCGCCGGCGCCAGTGCCTCGATGGTGGTGATTTCGAAGCCGTCGGCCTGGCAGGCGAACATCAGGCAGGAGCGCGCCGGCTCGCCGTCGATCAGGACGGTGCAGGCCCCGCATACGCCATGCTCGCAGCCGGTGTGCGCGCCGGTCAGCGAGAGGGTGTCGCGCAGGCAGTCGAGCAGCGTTGTGCGCGGCTCGATGTCAGCCTCGCGCGTGGTTCCGTTGACGGTCAGCTCGACCTTCATGTCCGTGCTCCCCGATTTGTCGCTGCCTGGTCGCGGGCGTCGATCAGTGCCCGGACGGCGAGGCCGCTGGCAACGCGACGTCGGTAGGTTTCCGTCGCGTGGGCGTCGTGCATGATCTCAATATCGGCGGTGGCAGCGCGGACGGCGGCCTCGATTGCTTTGGTGTCGAGGCGGCTGCCCTGCAACGCCTCGGCAACGCTTGCGAGGCGGGTCGGGACTGGTGTGGCGCCGCCGATGCCGATGGCGCAATCGGGTGCAGGTCCCGTCCGGGGCCAGTGCGACCTGGGCTGCTGCCGAGACATAGGCAAAGTCGCTCTTGCGGGCGCTGACCTCGTGGAAGCCAACGCCTATGCTCGGCAAGTTCCATACCGGAAAGCGGGCGTCGACGAGCAGGCCGTGGCCGGGGAGGGCGGTGGTCATGGGACCGAGGAAGAGGTCGTCCGCGCTGATCGATCTGGTCGCGCTACCATCGCGGACGGCGACGGTGCCGTCCAGGGTCACGAGAACGAGCGCGATTTCGGCGGCCGGGTCGGCGTTGGCGATGGAGCCTCCAACGGTGCCGCGGCTGCGCGTCGGCGGGTGCCCGACCCAGGGTAGCGCGGCCGCCAATAGAGGCAATTTGCTGGTCACGAGGGCGGAGCGTTCGGCCTCGAGTTGGCGGGTGGCGGCGCCGAACACGATCGCGTCGCCTTCGTCGCGGATGCCGCGAAGCTGCTGCAGGCGGGCGATGTCGACGAGGCGTGATGGGCGGGCGAGACGCATTGCCATCATCGGCACCAGGGTCTGGCCGCCGGCGATGGGGCGAGCGTCCGGGTCGGCGATCAGCATCGCGCAGGCCTCGTCCAGGGAGGCAGGCCTGACATACTCGAATGGGGCGGGTTTCATGTCCGCGCGCGTATCCTGAAGATTGGGGAGAAGGTCAAACGGGGTGGTAGGTGCTTCCTAACGCAGAAGGCGGTGGACGTCGAGGTGGCGGCCATTCCCTCCTGGCGAATTGGGACCGGACATTTCCGAGGCAGGGAAGGCGCCGGCCCTGGTGGGCGCGGCGCCAGTCCCAGCTCAGTCCTCGATCTCGCACTTCAGGCGCTTCAGCGTCTCGTCGATCCAGGCGCGATCGGACTTGCCAGCCTGGATTGCGGCCATCTGCTTGGTCTCAGCGTCATGTTTTGCCTTGGTGGCGGTATAGACCGTCTCGGCATGGTCGAAAGGCACGCAGAGGATGCCATCGGCATCACCGATGACGAGGTCGCCGGGTTCAATCACCATGCCGTCGATGGCGATGGGGACGTTGATCTCGCCGGGACCATCCTTGTACGGGCCGCGGTGAGAGACGCCGGCGGCAAAGACGGGAAAATCGCGCTGTGCGATCCATTCGGAATCGCGGATGGCGCCGTCAATCACGACGCCGCCCAGCTTGCGGAAGATGGCATGCGAGAGCATCAACTCGCCAATCAGCGAATTGGTGAGGTCGCCGCCGGCATCGACCACGACGATGTCGCCGGGCTCGGCGAGATCGAGCGCCTTGTGCAGCATGAGGTTGTCGCCGGGGCGGGTCTTCACGGTGAAGGCCGGGCCCGACATGGTGCCGCCCTTGTGCATCGGGCGGATGCGGCTGCCGCCGGCGGTCATGCGCGACATGCTGTCGGAGACGTTGGCGACTGGAAGCTCGCGGAACCTGTCGGCGAGCGTGGCGGCGATCTTACGTTTGCGCTTCAGAATGCGGAAACCGATCATGGGGCGTGCCTCCTCACGTCAATATGGAGTGGAATTGTAGAGTGCGGGCGGCGGGGAGGCGATGCTTCCCCGCCGATCAATTTCTTCCTTACACCGGGGCGCGGCAGATGTCGCCATGCCGTGACAGGGCGGATGCGCTCGATCAGGCGGCGCGATATGGCAAGAAACGGGGGGCGGCACGAATTGGCAGGCCCATCAGCCCGGCGCGGCAACGGCGCAGCGGTTGGTTGTCGATATGGAACGCCAGCGAACTGCGATGACGCAACTCATTCCTATTGAACGGTTTTGTGTAGAACAAAATGCGACTCGACAATCTGGAACAAAATAAGTACAAATAGAGTCGATTGCTGCCGACCAACGCATGACATAGGGTAAACCACGATGACGAAGCCAGAGCTCCGGGTGATCGAAGGGGACCAGATGGACAAGCAGAAGGCGCTCGACGCCGCGCTCGCCCACATTGAGAAGCACTTCGGGAAAGGGTCGGTCATGCGCCTGGGGGCGCAGGACAAGACCATCGACGTGGAAGCGATTTCGACCGGTTCGCTGGGGCTCGATATCGCGCTGGGGATCGGCGGGCTGCCGCGCGGCCGTATTGTCGAGATCTACGGGCCGGAATCGTCAGGCAAGACGACACTGGCGCTGCACGTGGTGGCCGAGGCGCAGAAACGCGGGGGCATCAGCGGCTTCATAGATGCGGAGCATGCGCTGGATCCGGTCTATGCGCGCAAGCTCGGCGTAAAGGTCGACGATCTGCTCATTTCTCAGCCGGATACGGGCGAGCAGGCGCTGGAAATTGCAGACACGCTGGTGCGGTCGGGTGCGATCGACGTGCTGGTGGTCGATTCTGTTGCTGCACTGACACCCAAGGCAGAGCTCGAAGGGGAGATGGGCGACAGCTTGCCTGGCCTGCAAGCCCGTCTGATGAGCCAGGCCTTGCGCAAGTTGACGGGCTCAATCTCGAAATCGAAGTGCATGGTGATCTTCATCAATCAGATCCGTATGAAGATCGGCGTCATGTTCGGCAATCCGGAGACCACGACGGGTGGCAACGCATTGAAGTTCTATTCGTCGGTGCGGCTCGACATCCGTCGTATCGGTCAGATCAAGGATCGGGACGAGGTTGTCGGGAACCAGACCCGCGTCAAGGTCGTGAAAAACAAGGTGGCGCCGCCGTTCAAGCAGGTAGAATTCGATATCATGTATGGCGAGGGCGTTTCGAAGACCGGCGAGTTGGTTGATCTCGGTGTAAAGGCGGGCATCATCGAGAAGTCCGGCGCTTGGTTTTCTTTCGATGGCGATCGGATCGGTCAGGGCCGCGAAAATGCAAAGCTGTTCCTGAAAGAAAATACCGAGATGGCCGGCAAGATCGAGCGGGCGGTGCGCCAGAATGCCGGCTTGATCGTCGATAAGATGCTGGCTGAGCCAGTGGGAGACGAGGCGACGGAAGCCGAGGTTGGCCCGGATGATGATGATTTAGGCGGCGACGAGCCCTTGGCGAAAGCCGGGCGCGGGAAGCGCTGAGGCGGCAATCGCTAAGGTCGTGTCGCGGTTCCGATCGTCCCGGATAACTGATCGTATTGGGTCGTCATGGGGCAATTCAGCTGCCAGGGCTGGATTGCTTTGCGCTGGGATGCTTTTTTCGCTCGTATGTTTGCTGGGTTGGACTCAGGCAGAAGCTGGTTCGCGGCAGGTTGGGGGATCTCGACGTCAGTTCGCATAATCGCGGATGCGCGCCATCGCCTCGTCACGGCCGAGGGCGGCCATGACGTCGAACAGCGGTGGAGAGACGGTTGAGCCGGTGAGGGCGGCGCGGAGGGGCTGGGCGACCTGGCCGAGCTTGCGGCCGTGGGCCTCGGCGAAGGTGCGGATCGCGGCTTCCAATGATGCTGGGTGCCAGTCGACAAGTTTCGCGAGGTCGGTCTGTAAAAGTCCGAGGGTGTCGCGGGCGTTTTCGTCGAGGGACTTGGCGGCCTTGCCGTCGGCGATGATCGGTCGCTCAGCAATCAGGAACTGTGCTGCCTCGACAATGTCTTTGAGCGTCTTGGCTCGTTCCATCAATGCAGGAAGCAGGGCATCGAAGCCTTGCCATCCCACACGGTCTAGCGCGGCGGCGAATGCGGGGCCGCCCTCCATCTCCGGTAGCGCCAGGCGGAGCTGGGCCAGGATACTGTCCGGCGCTGATTTGCGAATGTAATGGCCATTGAGGTCCGCGAGCTTGTTGAAGTCGAACCGGGCCGCGCTTTTGCCAATTCCAGGTAGGTCGAACCATTCGATCAATTGATCGGTCGACATGATCTCGTCGTTGCCGTGGCTCCAGCCCAGCCGTACCAGGTAGTTGCGGAGGGCAACCGGCAGATAGCCCATGGCGCGGTACTCTTCGGTGCCCTGAGCGCCGTGGCGCTTTGAGAGCTTGGCGCCATCGGGGCCGTGGATCAGTGGAACGTGAGCGAAGACTGGGATTTCCCAGTCCAGGGCGTGGTAGATCTGTGACTGGCGGGCTGCGTTGTTGAGGTGATCGACGCCGCGAATGACGTGCGTGATGGCCATGTCATGGTCGTCGACAACGACGGCGAAATTGTAGGTCGGGGACTGATCGCTACGCAGGATGATGAGGTCGTCGAGATCGGCGTTCTTGATCACGACTCGCCCCTGCACCTGGTCGTCCACGACTGTCTCGCCGTCGCGAACAGTCTTTAGGCGGACAACGGGGGCTATTCCGGCGGGGGCCTCTGCGGGGTCGCGGTCGCGCCATACGCCGGTGTATGCAACCGAGCGGCCTTCGGCACGCGCGGCCTCGCGCATGGCCTCCAGCTCGGCCGGTGTACAATAGCAGCGGTAGGCGAGGCCCGCGTCCAGCAATTGGTGGGCGACTTCGCGATGGCGTTCTAGGCGGGTGGCCTGGAAAACGGGTTCGCCGTCCCAATCGAGCTCTAACCAGCGCAGGCTGCCGAGGATGGCTTCTACGTATTCCTGCTTGGAGCGCTCGCGATCGGTGTCCTCGATCCGGAGAACGAAACGGCCGCCGGTGTGTCTGGCGTAAAGCCAGTTGAACAACGCTGTGCGGGCGCCGCCGATATGCAGTGTGCCCGTCGGCGATGGGGCGAAGCGGGTAACGACAGGGCGGTCGGCGGATTTGCTCATCGGTGCTCGGCTGGCATCTTGGTGGTTTGCGATGGGCCGGGGTTTAGCACAGAGTGCCGGGGTTTAGCACAGAGTGATTGTGTTCGACAGCATGTCCATATTTCTGCAAGCGCCCGTTTGATGTGCGCCGCCGGGGCCGGAGCTGGCTGGCGGCAGGGAATGGTCAGGCGCCTGCCGCCGCTCGCACGGGATGCCTTGTGCGCTGGCCGACGGATGGTCGATCGGCATTGCCCGGGCTATTTGATCAGGGCGCAGGCGACACGAGCGCCAGCGCCGCCGATCGGTTGGGCCATGTGATCGTCCGGGTTGGCGTGAATGACGAGCGCCGCGCCGTCTGCGTCGCGCAGTGCCTTGAGGAGCGTCGGGGTCGCCAGCTCGGCATTCACGGAGCCATCCGCATTGGCGAAGATGTTGGGCAGGTCGCCGTGATCAGGGCCGTCAGGGTTCAGCAGGCCGTGCTTCTTGTTGTCCGGATTGACGTGCCCTTTCGAGGCCTGGAATTTTGCGTGGTCGGAGCAATTGCCGGTCGCATGCAGATGTATGCCATGCCATCCGGGGGTGAGTGCGCCGGCACGCAGGGAAAGGCGGATGACGGTTGCGCCCGGGCCGCCGCTCAGTTTTGCGGATCCTATCGTCTGACCCTTGTTGTCGAGTACGCCGGCCTCGTGCGTGATGACTTGCGCCGTCGCAACGCCGCCGGTCATGGCGAGTGTCGCGAGAAATACCGTGAGACGCATTTATGCCTTCCTGCCCCGTGGGGCTTTCTGCGGTGGTTGGCCATCGTATTGCCGGGGGCTTTCGTGGTCAAACGTGTCTCGATCAACATGTCTAGATCGGCGTTGCCTCGAGGGGTGTGTGGGCTGGATCTTGACAGCGTGGTAAGCCATTGCCACGCCGTCGTGCTGAGATCGATCTGCAGGCGGGGAGCCCCTGCTTCAGGAAATTCGGAGAACGAGCATGACGGCCGGCGCCAATCTTTCCGTGGCCATGATCGGGTTGGGCGAGGTCGGCCAGGCGCTGGCCCGAGACCTCAGGTCGGCCGGTGTGCACTCGATCAGCGCCTTCGACATCGCATTCGCCGACCGCTGCAGCCGGCAGTTGGCGGCGGCGCATGCGTTGGGGCTGTCGGTCGTCGAAAGTGCGCCGGAAGCAGCCCGCCGGTCGACGCTGGCAATCAGTGCCGTCACTGCCGGGGCGGCGTTGGCGGCGGCGCGGGCTACGGCGCCGGGCCTGGCCGGCGGATCGATGTTCCTCGACGTGAATTCGGTGGCGCCGGCGACCAAGCAGGAGGCGGCGCGCATCGTGGAAGATGCTGGTGGCCGGTATGTGGAGGCGGCGGTGATGTCGCCGATCCATCCCAAGGGCATCAGTACGCCGATCCTGCTCGGGGGGCCGCATGCGATGGCCTTTGTCGAGGTTGCGACGCCGCTCGGGTTCAATGTGAAACCATATTCGGAGCGGATTGGTGCGGCGTCCTCGGTCAAGATGTGCCGTTCGGTGATGATCAAGGGCATCGAGTCGCTGGTCGCGGAGTGTCTGCTCGCCAGCCATCACTACGGCGTTACCGATGACGTGCTGGCCTCGCTCAAGGATCTGTTTCCGGGGCAGGACTGGGATAGAACAAGCCGCTACATGCTCTCGCGCACGCTGCATCATGGCGGCCGACGTGCGGAAGAAATGGAGGAGGTGGCCCGGACAGTCGCAGACGCCGGGCTCGAGCCGATGATGTCGGAGGCTATCGTCAAGCGGCAACGCTGGGCCGGGGAGCTCGGTGCGCGGATGGAGGCGCCTGGGAATGCGGACGAGGACCGCACCGAGCGGCTGCAGGCTCTGACAACGCTGATCGGCGGTGCCAAGGCGTAGGTAGCGCGGCGGGCCACAGGCCACTGTCGAGCTTCATCCCCGGCCGAGCACCACCGCCACCAGCTCCGCCGGCGACACCGGCGCGTGTGCAATCCTGGCACCGAAGGGCGATAACGCATCCTCGATCGCCGAGATCACCGCTGCTGCTGCCGGGATCGTCCCCACCTCGCCAACGCCTTTTGCTCCCAACGGATTGTTCGGTGACGGCGACTGCTCGAAGATCGTCTCGAACCGCGGCAACTCCGGTGCGGTGGCAATCAGGTACTCGGCGAAGTTGGTCGATAACGGCTGGCCGCGCTCGTCCCAAAGCATCCGTTCATAGACGGCGTTTCCGATTCCGTGGGTGATCCCGCCCCGTACCTGCCCCTCGACGAGCATCGGATTGATCAGCACACCCGAATCCTGCAGCGCCACATAGCGCAAGATGTTGACGAGGCCGGTCTCGACGTCGACCTCCACCTCTGCGACGTGACTGACGTTGGCGTAGGCGAGTGGCCCCGTCTGCCAGTGCTCTGCCGCTTCCAGCCCGGGATCGAGGCCCTCGGGAAATCCGTAGCCCGGGGCGCCGCGCAATACCCGCGCGATCTCGGCCAGCTTTACGCCGCGCCCCGGCACGCCCTTGACCTCGACACTGCCATCCCGCAGCACCAGATCTGCTTCCGCCGTCTCCAGCATGTGGGAAGCGAGTTTCTTTGCCTTGTCTGCGACCCGCCGGGCCGCCAGCTTCACAGACGATCCCGCCGTCACCAATTGGCGGCTCGCAAATCCACCGAGACCCAGTGGAGCCACGCTCGTGTCGCCGGCAATCACGCTGATCCGAGACGGTTCGACCCCCAACTCATCGCCGGCAATCTGGGCCAGCGCCGTCGACAGGCCTTGGCCCATCTCTGCCGCACCGGTGTAGACCGAGATGCGGCCGGACGCCGCAATGCGAACAGTCCCCGATTCGTACGGCCCGCGCCCGGTCCCCTTGACGGCGTTGGCGAGACCAATACCGATGTAGCGGCCTTCCGCACGTGCTGCGTTCTGCCGTTCACGGAAGGTCTGCCAACCGGCTGCCTCAAGTACCTGGGCCTGGGCTGCGGGATAGTCGCCGCTGTCGTACACGATGCCGGCGCCGGAGCGGGCCTTCAGTGGCTTCTCGTAGGGCATCTTCGAAGCCGGGATCAGATTGAGCGCGCGGAATGCGGCTCGATCGATGCCGAGCTCGCGGGCGGCGCGGTCCATCAGCCGCTCCATGACGAAGGCAGCCTGCGGATAGCCGGCACCGCGCACGGATGATACCGGCACGCGATTGGTGTGCACGACTGTCACGTCCATGCTATAGGCGGGAAGGACGTAGGGGCCAGGCACCGCAGTGGCCGAATTGTAGGGCAGGTTGGCGGCCTTGAACGTATAGGCGCCCTGGTCGTGCAGCAGCGCTCCTCTCACGCCGCGCAGCCGGCCGTCGGGCGATACTGCGATCTCGACGTTCCAGATCTGGTCACGCTCCTGGATCGCGCCGAGAAAATGCTCGCGCCTGTCCTCCACCCATTTCAGTGAGCTGCCAAGCACACGGGCCGCGCAGGCAACCGCGACCTCTTCCGGATAGACGCAGTATTTCGGTCCGAATCCGCCGCCAACATCGGGTGTGATCACCCGCACGCGGTCGTCGTCCATGCCGGTGGCAAGAATAACTGTCTGATGCAGGTCATTGGGCATCTGGGTGGATGAATAGACGACGAGTGCATCTTCTCCGACCCTGTTCTCGACAACGATGCCACGGCCCTCCATCGGATGGCCGGCACCACGATGCAACGAGATCTCTTCAGTAAACACGAGCGCATCGCCGCCGAACGCAGCTTCGACGTCGCCGTATTCAACCCGCTGCGTGCTGAGCACGTTGGACGACAGCTCGGTCCGCACCAGTGCCGCGTCTGCTGCTGCCGCCGTCCTGGGATCGACGACCACCGGCAGCTGCTCGTAGTCGACCGCGACGAGAGCGGCTCCGTCCTCTGCCGCATAGCGGGTGTCGGCTACAACCATCGCCACCAGCTCGCCGGCGAAACAGACTTCCGATTGGGCCAGAATGTAAGACGTATTCGGCTTTTTAGCCGCAGTCGGGGATGCGATGAGGGGCATCCGGCGGGTCGTTGCTGCGCGCGCAATATCGTCCAGTGTAAGAACCGCCCTTACACCGGCTACGCTGGCAGCCGCTGACACATCGATCCCCGCGATCCGCGCGTGCGCCTCAGTCGAGCGCACGAACGCAACGTGAAAGAGGCCCGGCACCTCCACATCGTCCAGGAACCGCGCACGTCCCGAGAGAAAGATGCCATCCCGCGGGCGCAGCGTGCGCGTTCCAATGGAGGTCATTATCGCTTGTCTCCCAGCCTTAGTTTCCGACGGCCTGCCGTGCCTCCTGCACGATATCGGCTGGCATGGCATAGGCCTTCTTGACAATAGCCGCCATAGCCTCGCCCGTCATCGGATTGACGTCGAGCCGCGCCTTTTTGGCCTCGGCGAGGAATTCCGGATCCTTGAGCGTGGCCATGAACGCTTTGCGCATGGCCGCCACGCGGGCGGGCGGCGTGCCTGGCGGCATCGCGAACGGCCGTGCCATGGCCTGGGGCGCGAGGATCATCGTCAGCGCCTGTTTCTTCTTCTCGTCCTTGAGCAGGTCCAGCATCAGCGGCACCGAGGCAGGTATGGCCGGATCCTTCTCCAGTGCCATCTGTGCCAGGATGTTGACCTTGTTGCCTTCCAGCCAAGCCTTCCTACTCGCCCGCAGCGACGAGTAGGAGAAGCCGCAAATGCCCTCCACCTCGCCCCGCTCGATCGCCAGCGCGACGTCATTGGTTCCGCGATAGCCGCTGACGAGGCGCACTTTCGCGCCGAACATGTTCTTGGCGATCTTGGCGAACATCTCCGGGTCCGAGCCCTTGCCGAGCCCGCCGACCGTCAACTTCGTGCGTCTTCAGATCGTCCCAGCTCTTGACCTTGGACGTGTGCCAGGACAGGCAGGTCGAGGTATCCGATGTGATGCTGCCGATCCACTCCAGCTTGGAGGGATCGAATTTGGTTCCCTCCACCAGCGGCGCGATTGGCATGCTGCGACCAAAGGTACCAAAGACGGAACCATCCTTCGCGGCAACCTCGATCAGGTATTTCACGGACTTGAGGCTTCCCGCGCCCGGCATGTTCTGGGCGACGATCGCGGGGTTGCCGGGAACGTGCCGTGTGAGGTGCCGCGCCAGGGTCCGCGCATAGATATCATAGCCTCCTCCGGCGCTATATCCGATCACCATGGTGATCGATTTGCCACGCCAGAACGACGCCTCGTCTTGAGCAACTGCCGGAACCGATACCGCCACCATCCATCCGGCGAGGACGACGGCAAGCCTGACTGGGTTTCTCATGAGCTCTCATTTCCCTGTTTGACATGGGTAAAATTCCATAGAGACATGCGCGCACCTGTCAAGCGCTCCGGGCTTGGGTCCTGCGTTCGAGCGTTGTGCCGGGATCTCTCGTCGCGGGACATTGCCCGCCTCCGCCTACGGGTACATAGTCGCAGCTCGATTACCCGGAAAATCAGCTGCGGAGCCCTAGATGTCAGCGCGCCTACCCCTCACGCTTGCCTGTGGCGACTACGAGATCGTGCGGGCGTTGAAGGACGGTACCGTCAAGCCGGACGGCATCGAGCTCACGGTGCTGACCGAAATGGATTCCAACACGCGCCATCACCGCTTTCTGCAGGGACGCGAGTTCGACGCTGCCGAGCTGTCGGCATGCTCATATGTCATCGCCCGCGGTCTCGACCAGCCGTTCACCGCGCTCCCCGTGTTCCTGCACCGCCGCTTCCGGCACGGCGCCATGTACATCAACACGACGAAGGGCATCCGAACACCGAAGGACCTGGACGGCCGCACCGTCGGCGCAAAATCGTGGACGGCCAGTGCCATCCTGTGGATGCGAGGCATCCTGGAAAGCGAATACGGCGTGAACCTTCGCTCCATCACCTGGCTCACCGACCTTGACGAGCATGTGGAGGGGTTCACGCCACCGGCGGACTTCAAGGTCTCGCGAATAGGCGAGGACCAGTCGATCGAGGACATGCTGGCGGGGGGCGAGATAGACGCGCTTCTGCATCCCGATATCATCGAGCCCATGGTCAAGGGTGATACGCGCGTCGCCCGGCTTTTCCCAGACTACCGGGCAGAGCAGATCGCGTACTATAAAAAGACCGGTATCTTTCCCATCATGCATGTGCTCGGTCTGAAGCCGGAGCTGGTCGAGCGCCACCCGTGGGTGCCGCTAAATCTGATGGTCGCATTCAACAAGGCCAAAGCGCTCGCAATGCGCCGGATGGAGAATCCGCGCATCGTGCCGCTCGCTCTGTTTCGCGAATACTGGGAAGAACAGCAGGCGATCTTCGGCAAAGACCCCTGGGTGTATGGTCTTGGGCCGGAGAATATCCATAATCTCGAGACGATGATCGGCTACGCGCTCGGCCAGGGCCTGATCCCGCGCAAGCTGACGTTGGATGAGTTGTTTCTCAACCCTACTGCAGGAGCCAAGCGCGACGGTGTGTTCCGGTATTGAGGGCCGTCCATCCAGGTTTGGCGCCTGGCCGCCTAAGACCGGAGCCGGAATCGTTGGATTTTGCCGGATTCATTGCGCGGTAAGCGCTCGAGATAGCGGATCGCCCGTGGATACTTATAGGGCGCGATCGACGCTTTCACGTGCTCCTGCAACCTTCGTGTGAGATCGTCCAGATCATTGCAGTGCGGACGCGCCACGACGTAGGCGATAACGATCTGGCCCCGCGCCTCATCCGGCTCGCCGACCACGGCGCATTCGCTGACGTCGGGGTGCTCGAGCAGCGCATTCTCGACCTCGACGCCGGAAATATTGTAGCCGGCGGAGATGATCATGTCGTCGTAGCGCGTATGATAAGCGACGTAGCCGTCCTCCGACAACGAGCAGGCATCCCCCGTGATATTCCAGCCATTCTGCACATAGCTTGCCTGCCGGGGATCATCGAGATAACGGCAACCGGTGGGGCCACGAACACCGAGCCGGCCGATTTCACCTGCAGGTAGCGGATTGCCGGCCTCGTCAAGCACCGTGACCTCGTAGCCCGGAAGCGGCGGACCGATAAAGCCAGGCCGGATATCCGCGCCGGTGGCGCCGACGAATGCGTGCAGCATCTCCGTGGAGCCAAGCACCTCGGTAAGCGGCAGCCCCGTCGCAGCAAGCCAGGCCTCGCGCACAGGCAACGGCAAGGCCTCGCCCGATGATACCGCAAGACGCAGTCGGCCAGGACTTCGAGCCTGATCGTGCTTCAGCATCTGCTGGTAGAACGTGGGAACGGTGAAACACACTGTCGCCTCGTAGCGGGCGATGGCTTCGAGCAGCGACTCGGGCGAGTAGCGCGGATTGAGCACGGCGCACGCCCCGGCATGCAGGGGGAATACGAGCAGGCCGCCAAGTCCGAACGTAAACGCCAGCGGCGCCGTACCGATAAAAATATCGTCCTGGCGCGGCTGGATGATGTGACGGCTCACGGTCTCGCAAATGGCAAGGATATCGCGTTGTGCGTGAATGGTCGCCTTGGGACGTCCGGTCGTACCGGAGGTAAACGCGATGATGGATATATCGTCTGCGGTCAGATGAGTTGTGGCGAGCCGCGCGCGCTTGCCCGTCATGCGTTCCTGGAGCTCGCCACGGTCCGCACCATACCGGATCACGGGCACCGCGAGGTCCTGCCGCGGAGATCGCACTATCGAGCTCGCCGGCCAGCGCCTCCTCGCACACCGCGACCGTCGGCCGGGACATCTCGAGGATGACTTTCAGCTCGCCTGCGCGAAGCAAAGACATCGTGGTCACGGCAACCGCGCCAATCTTCTGGATTGCGAGCCAGACCGCCACGGCTTCGGGGGAATTGGCCCCGCGGATCAGCACCCGGTTACCCGCTACGACACCGAAGTCGGTGAGAAGAAGATCGGCAATACGACACACGCGCGCGTACAGCTCGTCATAGCTCCAGGCGCGATCGCCGCCCATAACGGCAATCCGCCGGCCTTGGGCTCCGCCGGAGTGGCGGTCGAGCAGATATGACACGCAGTTTCCGGCGCCATCGAGATCCACGCCCGGCAACGGCAGCATTCGCGGCAGGCGATCCGGCGGCGGCAGTCGCTGATGCACGAAACGGTCGATTTGCGTGATGCGCTGATTGCTCATTCCGGGGACCAATCCGGTGCAACGAGACGACGCTTGCCGTCGATGGAGAGGCGCAATCCCGGCTCGTCGAGTTGGAGCCGGTCCCAGAGGTTGCACGTGACCTGCTTGTGGTTCTGATCGAGGCCTTCGCAGTAGTTCGTGTACTCGCAAAGGCGGATTTGATCGCCGTGACCGGTCTCCAGCTTCACCAGCCAGTCCGGATCGGCCAGGCTTTGGCGCGCGGCACCGATGATGTCGGCAACGCCTTCCTTCAGCGCCGCCTCGGCCATCGCGAAATTGTGCACGCCGCCGGCCGCGACTACGGGCGTTTCGAAGCCGCGCTCACGGACGGCCTCGCGGATACGCTTTGTCGCGGGAAAATTGCGTCCGAACGGACCCGTCTTATCGGAGAAATATTGGGGCATGCATTCGTAGCCGCTGCGCCCGGTGTACGGATAGGCGGCGGCGCCCACTTTCGGCTGCTTGGCGTCGTCGAACTTGCCTCCGCGCGAAAGTGACAGGAAATCCATGCCGGCTGTGGCGAACGCCTGAGCAAAGGAGCATGCATCATCGACCGTGCTGCCGGCTTCGATCGATTCATCAGCGAGGAACCTGGCTCCGACCACGAATTCATCCGATACAGCCGCCCGCACCGCAGCCAGCACCTCGAGCGGCAGGCGCACGCGGGCATCGCAACCGCCGCCGTAGCCGTCGTCACGCGTGTTGGTGGCGGACAGGAAGGAGGCCATCGTATAGGCATGGGCGTAGTGCAGCTCCACCCCATCGAAACCTGCCTGCTGCGCGCGCTTAGACGCGGTCGCGAACAGGTCGGGTAGAACGCTCGGCAGCTCCGCGATGTGCGGCAGGTGCGTGTCGCTGACCCGCTCGCGATATCCCATGGTGAGGCTTTCCCAGTCCCGTGCACATAGCACCGCCTTGAGCTCGTCATCGTTCATGCGAGAGAGCCGATCCCGGACAGCGGCGTCATCGGCATCCGCCAAGCCGAGGCCGTGGCGCAATTCCGGGGTGATCTGAAGAAACCTGTCGAGAAACCTGTCGCGCGGGGGACGCCGCTTGATTGCGAGAAAATCGATGATCTGGATGAAGACCCTGGTCGCGCCGCCGCTGTCCTCGCGCACGCGCTGAACGAGGGCCTTCAGTCCGTCGAGGAAGCGATCATGCCCGATGCGCAGCAATGGGCCGGATGGGACGTCACGAATGCCTGTCGCTTCCACCACGATCGCGGCCGGCCTGCCGCGCGCGAAGCGACCGTACCAGTCCAGCACCTCCGGCGTAACGAACCCGTCCTCAGTCGCGCGCCACGGAACCATGGCCGGGACCCAGGTGCGATTGCGCAGCTGGAGACGCCCGGCGCTGAGCGGGGAGAACAGGAGAGAGGAACGGACTTCCTCCACGCTCGGCAGGTGGCCGCGTTCCGGCTTCCACTTGATCTTCTCGGGTGGCTTCCACATTAGGCACTCATACCTGGGAATTTCAGTCTTTTCGTCGTGGTGCGCCTGGCAATCGCTGCGTTAGAAGCAGGGTTGGCTTCCCACCACAGGATGCATGCTCAGGCACCCTCCACAATCGCAGCTATGCCCATGCCTCCCGCGGTACAGATGGAGATCAGGGCGCGGCCGCCTCCGTTATTTGCAACCAACTTGGCGGCATTTGCAAGAATACGTGCGCCCGTCGCAGCGAACGGATGCCCGACAGCGACGGAAGAGCCTTTCACATTCAATCTGGCGCGGTCGATAGCGCCCATCGGCTCGTCGCGTCCGAGCTTGTCGCGGCAATATGCGGGGTCCTCCCACGCCTTCAGCGTGCACAGGACCTGCGCGGCAAATGCCTCGTGGATCTCGTAGAAATCGAAATCCTGCAGCTTCAATCCGGTCTTCTTCAGCATGTTCGAGACGGCAATGGTCGGCGCCATCAGCAGACCGTCACCGGCAACGAAGTTGTTGGCCGCCGTCTCCACGTGGGTCAGCCACGCCAACGGCTTCAGACCGCGCTCGGCCGCCCAGGCTTCGGAGGCCACGAGCGCGGCGGCGGCTCCATCGGTCAGCGGCGTGGAATTGCCAGCCGTCAGAGTGCCTGCTTCGCGATCGAAGGCGGGCCGGAGCTGGCCCATCTTCTCCTCGCTGGTGTCCTCGCGCACGTTATTGTCGCGATATACGCCGCCAAACGGCACGACGAGATCATCCATCCAGCCTTCGCGCCATGCCGCCGCAGCCTTGTGATGGCTGGCGACCGCCAGTTGGTCCTGCGCCTGGCGCGTGATCTGCCATTCCTTGGCCATCAGCTCACAGTGCTGACCCATCGACAGGCCGGTGCGCGGCTCGGCAACGGACGGCGGCTGCGGCGCCAGATCGCCGGGGCGGACATCCTTGAATACTTTGACTTTCTGCCATGTCGTCTTCTGCAGCGAGGCATCGCGCAGATGGCGGGCGAGGCGCTTCGACACCACGATTGGCGGATCGGAGGTCGTATCGGAGCCGAGCGCGATGGCGCATTCGATCTGGCCCGTTGCGATCTTGGCGGCACTGCCCGCAGCTGCTTGCAGCGAGGTGCCGCAGGCCTGCATCATCGTGATGCCCGGCGTCGAAGGGGCGAGCGTGGTCCCGATCACGGTTTCGCGCGCGATGTTCCAGTCGCGCGAATGGGTGACCACAGCACCGCCAACGACCTCGTCGACATGCGTGCCCTTGAGGCCGTAGCGATCGACGAGACCTTGCAGCGCGCCAGTAAGCAGCTGCTGATTATTGTAGTCTGAATACAGCGTATTCGACCGGCAGAATGGAATGCGCACGCCGCCGATAATGGCCACGCGGCGAAGGTTGGTATTCATGATTGCCCTCTCCATGCAGTCCCTGCCCGGGTTACCGCGATGCTACTCGGCCGCCGCGCGCTGCTGAGACAAGGATGCCGTGCCGCTCTCGGTCGCAAGATAATGCAGGGGGCCGCCACGGAAGGGCGCGAAGCCCGTACCGAAGATGACGCCGGCATCGACCAGGTCAGCGCTCTCCACGACCTTCTCGTCACGGCAGCGCTCACATTCAGCTACCAGTGGCGCGACAAGCTCTCTACCCAACCGGTTCAGCTCGGCCGGCTCGTAGCTCTTGTCCGACTTTTGCGCCTTGCCGTCTGCCCACTTGTAGAAACCTTCTCCCGACTTTTTCCCGAGCTTGCCGGCCTTCACCATCTCCTCGAGCCTGGATCCCTCCGGCGCTTGCTTCAGGATCCTGCCGACATGCAGGCAGACGTCGAGGCCGACTGCATCCGCCAGCTCGATCGGCCCCATCGGCATCCCGAAGGCGCGCGCGGCCTGATCGATGCGTTCCTTGTCCTCGCCCTTCTCCAGCCGGTGGAATGCTTCCATCAGGTAGGGGGCGAGCACACGATTGACGAGGAAACCGGGTACGCTCTTGACGACCAACGGGAACTTGTCGATTGCCGTTACGAATACGGCGCCCTTCTTGACCTCATCCTCGCGGGTGCCTGCGCCACGGACGATCTCGACCAGCGGCATCTGGGCAACCGGGTTGAAGAAGTGGATACCGACGAGCCGGCCCGGGTCGGACAGGGCGGTTGCGATGTCCTCGATCATGATCGAGGAGGTGTTGGTTGCCATCACCGCGCCCGGCTTGAGTTTGCTCTCGATCTCCTTGAACAGCGCCTGCTTGACCTCGAGCCTTTCGACGATGGCCTCGATCACCACATCGGCACGACCGATCAACTCTCCCTTGGGGTCGGGCAATAGCCGGGTTTTGGCCGCATCCCGCTCGCTCTTGCTCCGGAACTTGCGGGCAAACAGCTTGGCCTGGGCATCCATGCCCTTCTTGATCTGCTCGTCCGAGATGTCCTGCAAAGAGACTTCCATGCCGGAGGCGACGCACCAGCCGGCGATATCCGCGCCCATGGTGCCTGCTCCGATGACGTGCACCCGCAGCGGCCGCCATGCGAGGTCCTTCGGTGCCTGACCTTTGAGCAACTCGGACAATCGGAAAACGCGCCGCAGATTACGCGATGTCTCGCTCACCATCAGAGGTGCGAAAGCGCGCGTTTCGGCTTCTTTCAGCGCGGTCAGGTTGCCGCCGTGCTTTTCGAACAGATCAATCAGCCGGAAGGGAGCTGGATAATGGTCCTCGCGCACCTTCTTGGCCGTCTCCTGGCGCATGCGCTTGACGAGCATGCCGCGAGCAGGCCACTGCGCCGAAAACGCCTTCAGTTGCCCGGCCGGCTTCGATGACCGCTTCTGCAGCACGGCCTTGCGCGCCGCCCACCTCAACTCCTGCGGTCCGTCCACCAACTGGTCGATATAGCCCAGTGCCCGCGCTACGGATGCACGCAGCATGGACCCCGTCAGCATGTTCTGCATGGCCGTTATCGGGCCGGCCTGCCGGATCGACCGGGCGGTGCCGTTGAACCCAGGGAACAGGCCGAGCTTCACTTCCGGAAAACCGACGCGGGTTGCTGCATCGCGGGTGGCGATCCGATAATGACAGGCGAGGATCAGTTCCAGACCGCCCCCGAGACAAAGTCCGTGTACCGCGGCCACGACAGGCACCGGCAGTTTCTCGATCCGATCCAGCATGGCGTTCACCGGCCGGATCGCTTCGATCACCTTGGCTTCCGTATCGAGCTGGTCGAACTCGCGAATATCGGCGCCGACGATGAAGCCCTTCTCCTTGCCGGAGATGAACACCAGTCCCTTGACGGAACCGGCTTTGGCAGCCGTCTCCACGGCCTCGACGATGGCGCCCAGCTCCTCCAGCGGACGGCGCCCGAGCGCATTCACGCTTTCGCCTTCGCCGGTCGAACACAGCCCAGGCAATGGCGTCCACGTCGACGGTGAAGCGCCAGTCCTTGAGCTCGTTCGGTTCGATACCCATTCGGGCCTCCTTCGGATCCGGCGACGTCGACACTTATCCTGCCGCCAGTCCGCCCTTCGTTCGCGAGTTGTGACCGACGTTAACATAGTTGGGCTTGACCTCGGTGGGATCGAAGTGGTCGACAGCGATGACCTTGGCCGTCAGCCGTTCCACCTCGCGCAACTGCTCAGCCTCCGCTGCTGTGAGCACGCCCTGGGTCTGCGCCTCTCCAATCCAATCGATACCATGGTAGCGGCGCACTTTTCCTTCACGGATTGCCCGCTCCAGCTTGCGCTCCGCTGCCTCCGCCGCCACCACCTTTTCCAAGGCCATCTCCAGCAGCCCGGTTGGATCGTCGGGATCGCGTGAGACATAGATATATCTGGTCAGCCGGTCCCGCACGGCACCGGGTTCGATTGCCAGCCTCACAACCTCGTGACCAAGCCGGTCGGAAGCGGGCTTGCAGGTGGCCCCCAGCGGGAACACCAGCCACCTGAGCTTCCAGCGCACAACTGTCACGGGGAAGTTGTCGATTGTCCCCGCCAGCGCCCGCTCGAACCGGTAGAGGCCGTTGCGGACGACCAGCTCCAGTATTTTGGCGTCGGCGGCGATGCGACCATCGTCCTCGAAACGCTTCAGGGCGCAGGCAATGAAATACAACTCGGACAACGCATCCGCGAGCCGGCCGCTGATCTTTTGCCTGACCTTGAGTCCACCTCCCAGCGTCGCCACCGTGAAATCGGCAACCAGCGCAAAGCTGCGCGAGGCTCGCCAAAGCTGGCGATACCAGCGCGCCGTCACGTTGTCGGCGTGCGGCGGGGCTTTACCGAGTATGCCGCCCGTCAGGTTATGGAATGCGGCGCCGAAAATGTTGGAGGTGGCAAAGCCGACATGCCCGAGGAATGCCGCCTCGAAGGCTGTCAGTCCTTTCCGTGCGTCCGGCTCCTGCGCTGCCGCAATCTCCTTGAAGAGGTAGGGGTGGGCTCTCAGCGCGCCCTGCGAGAAGGTGATCAGCGTACGCGTGAGGATGTTGGCTCCCTCCACAGTGATGCCGACAGGCACCATCTGGTAGGCGGCCTGCAGATAGTTCGATGGACCGTCGCAAATGCCGCGGCCGCCATGCAGATCCATTGCATCATTGACGGCCTGACGCATGCGCTCGGTCGACTGGTATTTCATCAGCGCAGAGATCACCGCCGGCCTTTCTCCACGGGCGACCATCGAGGAGGTCACGGCGCGTGCCGCCTCGTTGAAATATGCGGCCTCGACCATGCGCGCCAGCGGCTCCTCGAGCCCCTCCATTCGCGCGACCGGCAAGCCGAACTGGCGGCGAATGCGGCCGTAGGCTGTGGTGAAACGCAGCATCGCCTTGGCGCCAGCGGCTGAAGAGGACGGCAGCGAGATCGAGCGGCCAGCCGACAGACATTCCATCAGCATGCGCCAGCCCTGGCCGACCATCTTGTCGCCGCCGATCACCCAGTCGATCGGGATGAATACGTCCTTTCCCCAGTTGGGACCGTTCGGGAACGCGGCGCCCGACGGCAGATGGCGGCGGCCGATATTGACGCCGGGATGGCTGGCGGGAATGATCGCGACGGTAATACCGATTTCCTCGCTCTTGCCGAGCAATCTGTCGGGATCGAACAGGTGAAACGCCAGGCCGACCAGTGTCGCCACAGGTCCTAGCGTGATGTAGCGCTTGTCCCAGGACAAACGGATGCCCAGCACCTCCTTGCCCTCATGCGTGCCGCGCTCGACAATGCCGATATCGCGCATCGTGGCGGCATCAGAGCCGGAGGTCGGACCGGTCAGGGAGAAGCAAGGGACATCCTCGCCTTTGGCCAGCCGCGGCAGGTAATGGTCCTTTTGCTCGTCCGTGCCGTATTTCTCGATCAACTCGCCCGGACCCAGAGAGTTCGGCACCATCACGATGGTCACGACATCGGGCGAGCGCGAGGCGATCTTGCCGAGGATCAGGGATTGGGCCTGAGCTGAAAATCCAAGGCCGCCGTGGGCCTTCGAAATCAGCATGCCGAGGAAGCCGTGGCGCTTCACGAAGTCCCAGATGTCTTGCGGTATCTCGCGTTGGCCATGGCGGATCTGCCAGTCGTCGATCATTCCGCACAGCTCCTGGGTCGGTCCATCGAGGAACGTCTGCTCCTCCGCCGTCAGAGTGATCGGCGGGACGTTCGTCAATTTGGACCAGTCGGGTGTGCCGGAGAACAACTCGGCATCGAAACCGACGGTGCCGGCCTCCAGTGCCTGGGTCTCGGTGTCGGACACGCGCGGCAGGATGCTCCGCACCATGCCGAAGACGGGCGCGATCAGCACGGCCCGCCGCAACGGCGGCAACGACAGCAGTGCCAGTGCCAGCGCCGGCAACCAGTACAGGATCTGGGCTCCGGCAAACGAGGGCGACTGATAGTGTCCGCGATAGAGGCCGCTGAGCGCCAGAAATGTTGCCAGCGCAACGACCACCGCCCACAGCCACAACGGCGCGCGGTTCATCGCAAGCGCAAATGCAGCCGCAACACATACGATCAGAAAGACGGCTTCCGCCATGAGCTCATGCCTCCGTGGCAGGCGGCCGGGACAGCCGCTGGAGGCACCACGCTAGGACCGAGGCAACAACAAATTGTTGACAGCCATACCAAATTGGCGCGACCGCGGTTCACAGCGGGCGCGCGCAACGATCGCCGCGCGGTGCAACGCCAACGCACTATAGCGGCTTTTGTCGCGCTGCGGTAGGAACCGGTTTTATACGGACCCGAGCCCTTCACATACGGAAATTGCCTGGTGGAGAGGCGGGCTGATCCGGCGCCGCCCTCCACCACTCTTCAGCCGCCGCCGTAGCTTGTCAGCTTGATGAATTCCAGCACAGTGCCGTCCGGGTCGCGGAAGTAGGCGCGCGGACCATTGACCACGCCACCTTGGCGGTCCTCCTCGAAGAACACCTGCACGCCGCTGGCTCGCAGCCTGTTCAACTCCGCCTCATACTTGTCAGCTGCGATGGCGAAGGAGTGATGCACGCCGTCGTTGTCCTGCTCCACCGGATTGATCGGCGAGGGATGCTTGACAAGGATGATGCAGACGCCGCCGGCATCCAGGAAAGCCATGTGGCCTCCGGGGGGCGAGGCCAAGTGCCGGCAGCCCACAATATCAGTGTAGAACGCCCGTGAGCGTTCCACATTGCTGACAGGAATACTGAAATGGGCAATGCCCGTGATTGCGCTCATCGCTGACCTCTTCACCGCTGGTAGGGCCCGAGTCCGGGACGGTATGTCTTCTTGTCCAGGAACTCCGTCATGCCTTTGCTCTCGCCGATCTCTTTGTCGCGCAGCATCATGCTGTCGTTCTTCACGGCCAGGTAATCGCGCGCCTGCACCGGGTTCATGTCGCGCACCGCACGCACGGCCTCCTTCGTGTAGCGGATGACGCTTGGGTTCAGCCTGCACAGCTTCTGGGCGAATTCGACTGTCCGTGCACGCAGCTCGCTGGCCGGCACCGCGAAGTTGGCAAGTCCGATCTCGACGGCCCGCTTGCCATCGAATGTCTCGCCAGTCGTCGCATAATACATCGCGTGGCGTGGCAGCAGCATGTACGACAGGTTCCACGATACGATCCCACCGGGAATGATACCCCAGTTCACCTCCGAGAGGCCCAGCGTCGCGTCCTCTGCCACGATCGCGTAGTCGCAGGCACACAACTGCGTGAAGGCACCGCCGAACGCATAGCCATGCACCATCGCGATGGTCGGCTTCGGATAGGCCGACAGAAGCTCCCAGCGCCAGTGATGGCTGTCGTTGCCGGCTCTGCGTCGCGCGACGGGATCGTTTGCATTGCCCCGGAAGTAGAGTTTGAGATCCTGACCCGCGCACCATGCCGGACCGTTTCCGCCCAGCACCAGCACCCGCGTTCCGGCGTCCGTCGCCAGCGTCTCGAGCGCATCGCACATGTCGCGATGCACTCCAGGGCTCATGGCGTTGCGCTTGTCCGGGCGGTTGAGCATCACAAAGGTGATCTGCCCTTCGCGTACAATCTCGATATTTTCATACGACTTGTCGGCCATGGCGGGCGTCTCCTCTGTGGCGGGATGGGATTGATTATGACATTGGCGTCCTGATCCGCCTGATGCCGGCGGCCGGTGCTGTGAGGCCAAGCTTCTACCAGCCGGCAGCAAAGTCAATTGCCGACCGGCCAGAACGCGAGGTCCGAAGCAGGCCGCCTGGGTGGGATTTGTGGGGCGCGTGTTCCGCAAGGGACTGGATTGCCAGGATCAGTTCTGCTATCAAGCCGGTCTGATTGCGCTGATACCCCTGATCCGCGGTAGCTCAGCGGTAGAGCAACCGGCTGTTAACCGGTTGGTCGTAGGTTCGAATCCTACCCGCGGAGCCAACTTATTTCCCGTCATATCAATGTGATGTGCGCTCCCTGCTGGTACAGGGCGGCAGCTTCTAATCGTTGCGATCGAGGGGTGGAGCTGAGCAGTATCGCTGCAACGGTTGTTGCGCGCAGGTCGCGGCGCCCTGACCAGTTGCGCGCTTGGGGCTGCGGATGCATTGTGTCGGCATCGAACAACCGCCGACTCGCGCCCAACGGGAGGCCCCGATGAAGTATCACCGCAAGGACGCAAAGGCCCACGCCCGTCAGCACATGCGCGGCATCTGGGCAGCAGCAAGCACACCCTTCGTGCCGGGCTCGCTGGCCATCGACGAGGAGGGCCTGCGCCGCAACCTGCGCCACTGGATCGACGATCTGGGCATCGATGGTCTGTTCATTGCCGGCAAGCAGGGCGAGTTCTTCTCGATGTCGCTCGACGAACGCAAGCGGGTGATGAAAATCGCGGTTGAGGAGGCACAGGCCGCGTCCGGCGGCAAAGCCCAGACGATCCTGTCGGCCTCCGACCAGAATCTCGACGTTGTCATCGAATTGGCGCGTTACGCCCAGGATATCGGCGGCGACTACATCGTCGTGCATGCGCCCGTGCTGCACTTCCACCACGCCCACGACGAATGCGCGATGGAGTATTACCGCTATATCGCCTCCAAGGTCGATATCGGCATGGCGCTGTGGAGCCACCCGGACAACGGCTATCTGATGTCGCCTGAGCTTTGCAGCGGGTTGGCAGATATCGAAACTGTGGTGGCCATCAAGTATTCTGTTCCGCGTCCGATGTATGCCGAGCTTACGCGGCTGGCCGGTGATCGGATCCTGGTGTCGACGGCGAGCGAGGACGAGTGGTTCGATAACATCGTCGAGCTCGGCTGGCAGCTCTATCTATGCTCCTCGCCGCCCTACACGCTGCAGACTGCCGTAGACAGGCGCATGCGCGAGTACACCGACTTGGCGTTCGCCGGACGTATCGAAGAAGCGCGCGCTGTGCGTGACAGCCTGAACCCGGTGCGCGAGGCGATCAGGCGCACGCGTCCGGCGGAGAAGCCCTATGCGCACCAGAAATACTGGCAGGAGCTGCTGGGGCAGGTCGGCGGGCCGGTGCGGCGACCGCTGCTGGAACTGACGGATGCCGAGAAGCGCGCGACTCGCGAGGCTTTCGAGAGCTGCGGCCTGAAGCTTCCCGGCGGCGTGCGCGCTGCTGCCGAATAGGCATCCATTGCGGTGTGCCCGTTGCATCGGCAGCGGCTACAAATTGGGATCGACCGAAACCGTCAGAATGCCCGTGTAGCTGCCCGCAATGATGGGATTGCCGGCAACGAGATTGATGTCGACCGTGATGGTGGCGCCGCTGACGGCACCGCTTGGAGCGTTGAAGCCTGTGGACGTCGTCGCGGTTCCTGACGTGGTCTGATGCGTGACGGATGCTGCTCCGAATACGCCCGTTGCCACCCAGTTAATCGTGTTGTCGAACCCTGTCGCGGCACCGACCGCCACTGTTGGCTGCAACGCGCTACCTGAAAGCCTGATCCTCGACGGCTGGGTGCATGAAACGCCTGTGAACGTCGACCGCCGCATCACCGCAGCGTTGGGCAAGCCTAGGGTTATAGCCGTTGTGAAATCGTGCGAGGCGAAATCCGGCGCCGGCAGGATGCAGCTGGAGACGACGGTCGCGGTCACCGTGAACGTCGTCTCCTGGATCACGCGGAACACGAGGTTTCCGATGCGATCGTAGATTCCGATCGTCACGCTGGCGTCCGAATAGCTGCCGGCGGACGCCGAGGTCTGGCCGGCTGGGATCCGGATCCGGACCTGAATCGTTTTGGACGACTGCGTGGCCACTGTGTCATCGATACGATTGGCGGGGGGCGGGGAGGCAAGAAAGACGAAGCCAGTCGTCTGCAGCAGCGTGGCCCCTCCTGTCGAATTCGATGGAGTACTGCAGCGTCGAGGTGCCGTTCGACATCGTTGCCGGCAGCGTCGCGCGCGTGAACGACAGCGAGAAATCGCAGGTTCTGGACGGATGCGGATTGGTGATCGTGACGCTGAACGTGAATATCGTGTCGCCGGCGGCGTTCGGATCGTAGGCAGGGGTTACTGCCGCGCTCGTACCGGCCGTGATCGTCACGGCATTGCCGCCGGATACCTGGCAGATTTGCGCTGCGGCCTGGGGGCTCCAGGCCACCATGATTGCGATAAGAACAACGGCGACTATCGAGCGTTTCATCATTGTGCCCCCTGTTTGGGCAACGGTTTCAGCACACCAGCGCGGAACAGTCCCTTTGTTCCATCTGGAATCTCAAGCGAGT
Source organism: uncultured Alphaproteobacteria bacterium (assembly GCA_963825625.1). GTDB lineage: Bacteria > Pseudomonadota > Alphaproteobacteria > Rhizobiales > Hyphomicrobiaceae > CAMDPA01. Next base: position 65,201 of record CAWGUF010000016.1, read on the forward strand.
AAATGAGCAGGCCATCCGTCCCGGACATCCTCACCTCCCATCTGCCCGGCCCGAGCCCCTCGATGCCGAAGCGGCCCACCGAGTTGGTGAAGAACTCGATGCGCGGTTCAGTCCGACCAACTGGCAAGGCTTCCCCGCTCAGCAAGCCCGCAGGCTTGCCGTCTGCAGTCTGCAGTGTACCGAACACCGAGACGGAGTGTCCCGAGCCCACTTGCAGGGCGTAGCCAGCCTTGTAGGGCGCCCAAAAGCCGAACACGCCCGATCCAAGACTGTAACCAATCGGCAGGTCAGTGACGTCGATCGGCAAAGAGTAATTGGAATAGGCAGGGATGTTGGAAACGAGCGCTGGGCCGAGTGATCCTGAGGTTGCCTTCAGTTCCTCGGCGGTCCCGACTGATACGTCCCGGCCTTGGAGACTTTCGTGCGGATAAATGATCGCGAACGCATCGCCGCGGACTGGCGGGCCCACGGCGACAATGCCGTCCGCGAACGCGACAGCGGTGCCGACGCTCAGCCGCGAACGTTGCGCGCCCGGCACGGCAGAAATGCCTTGCCACGGTAAACCGAGATAACTGGAGCTATGGCTCGCGCGGAGCTCGGCGCGGTTGGCCTGGTAGGTGAGGCCAGCCGTTGCGCTGGAACGATCACCATAGTCTGTGTGGTGAGCGTCGACGTTCGCCTCCCAGCGTCCTACGCCCCGTCCTCCGCTCTGCCAGGCCGAGACCTGCGAATAGCGGTTGAGAGAATCATAGCTAGCCGTGACGTGAGAGCTATCCCCGGTGCGCCAATACAGACGAAACATCGCCCTGAATTCGGCATCGTTCCTGCCGCTCGATGCCAGATCGCGCAACTGAGCTTCGTTGCCGTAGCCTACCGTCAGGGCCGCGTTCAGCATCTGTGTCAACGGTCTTGAAACCGTGAGATCGATGCCGAACCGATCTCCGCGGAATACGAGTGGGGAGGCAACGAACTGTTCGGGATCGGCAAACTGGTAGCGGGCCGAAAGCGTGGCGACCATGTCGTTTCCGATCGGGCGGGTATAGCCGGCATGAAGCCTGAGTTTATATGGATACTGAGGGTAGATGACGCCGTTGGCGGCCACCAGCGTATCGCCAGGAGTTCGGAAATCGGTGCTGCGGTACTCTGCGCCGACCCAGATAGCCTCCTGTCCGCGCTCGTTGTCGAACAGCGTGCCGCGAAAGCCAGAAAGCGTCCATTGCAGCCCCAGGCCGTAGCCTGGTCCCAGCCGGCTGTCGCTCGCTGAGGCCTCCGCCTTGACAGTGCCCCATGGCCCCGACGTGATGGCCCCGACCCCTGCCATCCTGACGTGATCGTCGGCTTGCGCATGGATCTCTCCGGTCAGGCTGTCGTGCAGGCCATGCCGGAGATAGGCGGTCGCGAAGGTTTCGTTGAAACGGTATTCACGCCCGCCGTCGACGAACACCGATGGAACGCCGCCTGACACCGACCATTCCGATTTACCCGGCCTGAGCAGGTCATGGCCTATATAGGTCTTGAACGACTGGCGGTGCTGGGCTCCAGTATCGTCGGTTACGACGATTTCCACGTTGTTGGCGCCGCTCGCCAGAGGCAGGTCGCGAAGATTGTAAACTCCGGGGCCCAGTCTCAGGCGGCGCATGCTGACACCGTTCACGATCACCTCGACGTCGGAGACCCGCTCGATCCGCAGGGCCGAATTCGTGGATGGCGCAGGAACTGCCCCGCGACGTAGACGCTGTGAATGCTCTACCGAGGCGCCGAGAACGTCGGGTGTGCGCTGCTGTGCAATTCCATTGTGGGCAACGTCACCAATCTGCAGACGGGTCTTGCCGTCCTCCAGATCATGCACGATACGCGTCCGGCGGCGTTTCAGTCCGCTCTTGTGGGCGTAGACGCAGTGCGCCTCGATCGGGCACTGACTGGTATCGACGTCACCATCGAAGGACACATCGTTCTCGAGCACTGTGCCCCTCAGGCGCAAAGCGGACTGAATGTCGACGTGTACCCCGGTCTGGCCGTCGGCATTTCCGTGCGCCCACGTGTGATCGAGGCTGGTGATGACGTTGACGTAGCCGGAAACCGATGCCGGCTTGGCCGCATTGGCCAGCTTGGCATTGTAGTCGCGTCGCGCCAGGCTGATTTCTCCACCCTTGCGCATATCCGCTCCCTGCTTGAGGACGAGTGCCAACTGACCGGGGTCGAATTGCAGATCGAGGCCGTTCTTCCGGACAGTTGCCAACGACAGATACCCGTTCGGATTATCGCCCAGCACACGTGCCAGAGCTGAAACATCGATCGGCCCCGACAGCCTCTGGCGCAGTTGGGCGGACGACACCGAGACAGCATCGTCGGGGTCGATCCGGACAGCGACTTCGCCGAGTGCGCGGCCGGCATCCAGCAATGGCACGCTCATCGTGATGGTCCGGCCGGTGGGATTTAACCTCGCTTTAATCGGCTTGGCGTATTCGGTTTCTAGCTGTTGTGGCGGCGCCTTCTCCGTTTGAGCATGGGCGGCCACGAGCCAGACGCAGGACGCAAAAATACAGACGACGGCGGCAATGACCGTCGCCCTGAAAACGCATTTCAACCCAGCGCTGGCCGGGTTATGTGCGCAGCTGTGTGCGCAATTCAGCAATTCACAGTCCTTCGCGCCACGTGTCTACGCGCACGCTACGATCCGCTGCTATCTCCTTTTCTGGGGGGTGAAAGCAAGGTCAGCTCTGTACGAATTTACAGAGGGCGGAAGTTTTACCGGCAGCAGGAACCGGCGTTTTTGTCCAGGTTGAACCAGTCCGATTCCGATCCGATGCGACAATTCGCGGGGCGACAGATTGATTCCCCATTTTCCGCTTGCCAGTCTGATTGTGCTTTCTGGCAGCAGAGCATGGACATTCGAGGGATTGAAAACCGTAATGACGGGCACGCGGCTTCCGGACTGGTCCCTTGCCACTGCTGCGTTGACGATCTTCAACTGTGGCGTTCCCCGCGGTGGAGCCACATTTATGACGACCCCGAGGCTCAGCGCGATCTGCACGCCGCTACGACCCTTCGGCATTTTTACGGGGATTTGCGACACTGAGAGCAGATAGCTTCGGCTCTTCGCCAGCATCGGCTCGCCGACCCATTGCAAGCGGAACACCTGGGTGCTGTTCGGCGGAATGAAGGCCTGCGGGGGAAACACCAGTATGTCATCCACATCGCCTCGCGTGGTTCGGCCTTTTCCGTCCTCATTCAACTCAAATCGCTTCATGATCGCTTCCACCGGTAACGGTGAGGCCAATTCGTTCATGACCTGGATCTGTCCGCGGCCGCTTCTGCCGATGGTTGTCATTTCGATGTGGGTCGGGCTGACCCCGAACGCGCGGGCTGGCGATATTGGCGCCGATACGCATAGTGCGGCGGCCAGCATGCCAGCGGCAATAATCCCAATCTGTTGGCGATGATTGATCATTGGTGCCCTCGCCTTCTGCTGATGGAACGATGATCCCTGCGACACATCACGCGGCACGCCAAACAACGAAAAAGGTGCCGAGCCATAACTCGGCACCCACTGAAATTCGGAATACGGTAATGGGCATCTGCTCTATTGGGGCGTAATGGCAAGCGTCAGCGTGTCAGCATACGATCCCTGCTGAAGCGGATTTGCAGTTGTCGCAGTGGTGATTGAGACCGTGACAGCTCCTGCGCCTGGTCCGCTCTTTGTGGTCGAGCCCAAAGCCTCGTTGGAGGCCGCGCTGGCCCCGGTTGTCGTCGCGGTGTTACCATTGAGCGTGGCGGGCATGAACGCGCCTCCGACAGCCACGGAGTAGTTTATGAAGTGGTCGAAGCCGGTCACGGCGCTCAGACCGGTGCCAAGAACCGCGCCGTTCAGCGATGTTATCGAGATATCACTCGCCTTGTTGCAGACGACCGTGTAGGGGCTGCCGGCTGGAGACAACGTCTGGCTTGTATGCGTGCCATCGGCATTGATCGTCAATGCCGTTACTGTATCGGAGACCGCCGCGGTCCCACCGTTGATCCTGCAGAACGCATTGACGGTTGCGGAGAGCGAAATATTTACATCAGTTGCGGCCGTCGCTGAAGCACCAGCTACGAGCATCACTGCCGCAATCACCGAGCGGCTCATCGCGTTCATTTTCTACCCCCGCTTTGCTGGCTGCATCCGACAGAGCAACCGGGCGCCAGATCGTTCCGGGCACGGTTATACACTGATTCGCGTGTTGAGGCCTTTGACCTGCTATTTCGGTGTTTATCCCCGATAAATGAAAAAGGACTTAATGACCGTCCCGGACCGGGACGGAGTGGTGACAGTCTCCCTGGGTCTGCCATGTCCCAGCGGGACCGTTGTTGCGGGCCTGCCGGCACTTGCACGGAGACCTGCAAAGGTGCACCCTTCGATCAGACGCTGTCACGGATCCAGGCACACGGCCAACGGAGACCAGCCATGCCCGCGCACGCCACGTTCAAACCGTTCAATTTCCAACGCTGGATCGCCGAGAACCAGCAGTACCTGAAGCCCCCGGTCGGCAACAAACAGCTGTTCGACAAGAATTCCGGCATGGTTGTGATGATCGTGGGCGGGCCCAACCAGCGGGTGGACTTCCATGACGATCCGGTCGAGGAATTCTTCTACCAGCTCAAGGGCGACATGCTGCTGAAGATCGCCGAGGGCGGCAAGATCTACGACGTGCCGATCCGCGAGGGCGAGGTGTTCCTGTTGCCGCCGCATGCCCGCCATTCGCCGCAGCGACCAATTCCCGGGTCGTTCGGCCTTGTCGTCGAAAGCCCGCGCCAGCCTCATCATATGGACGGCTTCGAATGGTTCTGTTTCGAGTGCGGTGGCTTGGTCCATCGCATCGAGGTGGCGGTGAAGGACATCGTCAAGGACCTGCCGCCACTCTACGACGCGTTCTATGCCGACGAGACCGCCCGCAAGTGCAAGACTTGCGGCACCGTCCATCCTGGCAAGGATCCGCCGGCGGGGTGGACGGTGCTGTAGCTGGAATTGGATGGGAAGAGGGTCGAGAGCATGGCAGAGATAAGGGTGTGTGCTGCTGGCGAGTTGGCAGACGGTGCGGTGCGGCTTATCGAGGCCGGCCGTGTCGAGATCGGCGTGATCCGCAAGAACGGCAAATACTACGCCTACCAGAACTATTGTCCGCATCAGGGCGGTCCCGCCTGCGAGGGCGTGATGATGCCGTGTGTGAAGGACGTGATCGACGACAAAGGCGTGTTTCTTGGCCAGACGTTCGACGAGAACGACATGCACATCATCTGTCCGTGGCACGGCTACGAGTTCCATCTCGAGAACGGCTGCCACGTGATCGACGACAAGGTGCGGCTGAAAAAGTACGAGGTGATCGAGCGCGGAGGCGAGGTCTATGTCAACGTCTGAGGCGGCTGCCGAGCGGGCGCGCCAGTTCTCCGCCACGGCTTCCGACATCGCGGCTGCCTGCGCGCTGGCCATCGAGCAGGACCGGCTCGATGACGTACCCGACGATGCCCTTGGCCAGCTGATGGCAAGCGTGGTCCGACTCTATGCCGCCAAGGTGCAGGAGGGCACGACGCCGCACCCCTTCGCGCGCAATGCCGGCGTCACGCCGACCGACGTCGCCATCAGCTGCACGGCGATGCTGCAGGGCGTCAATCTGGAGGTATTCGAGCTGGGCGCCTGGCAGCAGTTGTCCGGTCTCGGCCGGCTGGACTTCCCCGATCGCAGATGAGGCAGTTGTTACCGGCGTCCGGCGCCTCCACGCCACGCCCTGGCACTTTCAGCGAGGTTCAATCATGAACGACCAATCCATGCAGGGCTTCCGCGATCTTTCTCTCGCCGAGCTCGACACCAGCACCCTCCTGAAGAACGCAGCCAAGCAGGCGGAGGAGCGTGGCTACGACGACTTCCTCATCGTCGACTGCGATGCCCACCACTACGAGACGGAAGCCTTCAAGGAGATCTGCGAGTACATCGTCGATCCTGTGATGCGGCACGAGGCCAAGTTCCAGGGTGCCTCGCGGGGAGGGATCACATCGGAGCAGGGGTCCTATCAGGAGCTTGCCGGCCGGATCACCCGCTATCCCCTGCGCAAGACCGAGAAGGTGCCGCCCGCACCCGCATCGCGACATCACGCTGATGCGGCGCTGGATGGACGCCATGGGCGTCGACGTCGCCTGCATGTTCCCGACCCCGATGCTCAACCTGGCGAACTGTCCGCGCGTCGAGGTGGAGGTGGCACTGGCAGAGGCCTACAACAGATGGCTGATCGAGAAGATCCTGTCAGAGGACAAGCGCATCAAGTCGATGCTCTATCTGCCGTTCCATGAGCCCGACGCCTGCTACAAGACGGTGCAGGAATTCGCCGACAAGCCCGGCGTGATCGGCTTCATGGTGACGTCTACGCACTATCGCGGTGTCTACAACAATGCGTACGCCAAGACCTATCGCGCGCTGGAGGAACGCGGCCTGCCGCTCGCCTTCCACTCCGCCTTCACCTGGACGGACACCTCGCTGCATCTGTCGAACCGGTTCATGGCGCTGCACGCGCTCGGCTTCTCCTGGTTCAACATGGTCCACTTGGCGAACTGGATCGTGAACGGCATGCCGGAGCGGTTCCCGAAGCTGAAGACGCTGTGGATCGAGGCCGGGCTTGCCTGGGTCCCCTTCATGATGCAGCGCCTCGACAACGAGTTCATGATGCGCACGTCGGACGCGCCGCTGCTCAAGAGGTTGCCATCCGACTACATGCGCGAGATGTATTTCTCGTCACAGCCGATGGAGATGGTGAATAACCGCAAGGCGCTGGAGCTGACGTTCGAGATGATGAACGCGCCGACCCAGCTGCTTTATGCCTCGGACTATCCGCACTGGGATATGGACTTGCCGTCGACGATCTACGACCTGCCGTTTCTCGATCGTGAGGCCAAGCTCAATATCCTTGGCGGCAACGCCTGCCGGCTGTTCAACCTGGAGCCGACGCTGTCCGAGCCGAAGCTTGCCAGGAGGAGGGCGAAGGACACTGCGGGCTGACGGCGGGAAACCGCCTCATCGGCGCGAGATCACCTCGCCAGCCTCGCTGGCGATCCAAAACCGCTGGCCGGTCTGGCGTAGGGTGAGGCGTGTGCGGCCCCGGCCGGCGCTGCGGCGTTTGCCGTCCGAGACATCGAACGTGTAGTCGAAAGAGACATCGTACACGGCGGGCTTGCCCTTGTGCTGCCGGACGACCAGTGATCCCGGCGCCAATGCATACCGCCGCTGTGGCCACCGTTGATTGTACTGCTTCTTGTCCCGCTGCACGGCTGCACGGCTTTTCGTCGTCCCGTAGTAGGCGACAGTGTCTTCATAGAGAAGGTTCGCTGCCTTGTCTGCGCTCGCGAGGTAGTCCGCGGCCACGAATTGCTCGATGGCCGCGTGTGGCCGGCTGCCGGTTCCGATCGATGCCGGCGCTGGTGATGAGCGCACGACGCTCTGCGCGGATGAATTTGCGGCGGCAATCGTCCGTTGACGTTCGGCTTCGTCGCGGAACGGCTTAGCCTTTGCTGCAGTGGGCTGTTCGCTCTCGTCGAGTGACATCCTGAACCAGGTGCCGTCGAAGCGATAGGACGAGCGTGTGTGACAATTCGAGCCCGCGCAGGTCTCGATCGAGTTGTCCTCTCCTACCGTGACCGTCCAGGCGCCCTCGTGGCGCAGCAGCAGGCGGAACACGCTGCTCTGCGCCCAGTCGGTCTGATGCCGCGCCCGGCGCCGGCTGGCCATATCCTTTGCTCCGACGTATTGAAGGACACACAGGTTGCCCCAGCTGCCGAGCTCCGTACGATAATGGATGAAAATTTCCGGACGGCGGTCGCCATTGATATCGCGCAACGCGATCTCCACCGCTTCCACCTCCTTGCCGCCGAAGTCCCAGCACGGCAACTCGCGCAAGGTGACGCCTTCGTCGATCACTTCCAGCACGACGTTGGTCTGCAGGACGTAGGCGGCGATCGTCTCGGTACGTCCGTCGCGGTCGATATCGTAGTCGAGCGCAAAGCCGTTGACCGAACCGATGGCCCGCGCCCGCGCGCGCTGGGCCTCGCCTGCTTCGCGATGACTGTCAGTGAAAGCCTGGCTCTCGCGCACGATGAAGGTACCCTGGAACACCGGCCAGGCCCGGCTGGCTTCGCCCACGGCTCGGGCCTGTGTGCGATCGAGGTCGCCAGCATCGTTGGCGCGGTAGGTGTTGAGATAGCGCACGGCGGCGGTCGATGCGCGCCCGAGCACGGGATCTGCCGTCCAGTCGCTGACGAGTTGCGGCACCTGTTTGCCCTGCGTGACCGTGCGCACGTACGCACCGGCTTCGCGAAGCACGGCGGAGAACGGACGGTCCGTTCTTGCCAAAGCCTCGCGCAGCCCCTCCACGAAGTAGGAGTTCTGGCCTGCGCCATCGTATGAAACGTGCCCCGGCTGGGCAGCGAAGAAGACGAGGGTTTCGCCTGCACCAGCCGCGCCGCGATCGGCTGGCAGCGCGACATTGCCGAGGCCGCGCGAAGCGACCGCAAGTCCGGGCTCCTTGCCCTGCGGTGAGCCATCAGCCGTGCCCAGCCTGCGGATCAACGCCACTGTCTCCTCGAAACCGAGCGGATTGTCGCGACAGGCATCGATCAGCAACGCCGCGCGCACCGGACCGGCCGCGCGCAGGTCCGTCATCAGCTGTGTCATGTCGAGGCCTAGCTCGCTGATCGCCTTGGCTTGCGAGGGCTCTGCATCTCTTGCGATCAGCACGTTCCTGTCGAACAACTGGATGCCGTGTCCGGCGAAATAGAACAGCGCCAGATCGGCGCCTCGGGCGGCGTCGAGAAACCGTTGCCGTGCGCGGCCCAACGCGAAGCGGTCGGCATTGAAGGCCTCGATGACTTCGAACCCCTGATCGCGCAGGCGATCGGCCATGGCAGCCGCGTCGCGCTCCGGATTCTCTGAGCGGGGGCAGCTTGTCGTAACGTGCAACGCCCACAACCAGCGCCACTTGCCGCGCCTGGGCTGCGTGCGCCAGCACCCACGCCTGCGCAAGCAGGGCGACGAGGAAGCCAAGACCAACCGACCTGCACGACATCATGATGGGTCCCATGCGCCAATTGCGGATGGCACCATCTTAACAACGCGGCAGCGTGTGGGATCAATACAAGAGATACTGTTGCCGCCGGGTCTTGAAGCGTGCCACCTCGTCGGCCCAGGCTGCGATGATCGTCTCTGCGCGAGCGCCCTTCGTCAGCATGCCATGCAGTCGCCGCGTGCCTGCGAGCGCATTGAACATGCCGAGCTTACCGAACAGCCGTGCTCCCTTTGCCCGGGCCTGTTCGGCCACCAGGCTGAGAACCGTGACGCCCAGCTCCATCGGCTCCACCCGCGTATGATCGGTGATTGATATCCGCACGCCGTTCACGCGCTCGTCTTCGTGGCGTGGATTTGTCGCCACGCGCGGGATGGAGCGCGGCGTATATTGCGTCGCCCTGAATGCTAGGCCCGGCAGGCCTGCGTCGCGCAGCTGCCCCGCGAGCCGGCCCGCATCGAGCCACGGTGCGCCGAACAGGGTGAAGGGCGTTGGCGTGCCCCGCCCCTCGTTCATCAGCGTGTCGCCGACAAGGCCGATGCCTGGATAGACGAGCGCGGCGTCGAACGTGGGAATGTTGGGGCTCGTCGCCACCCAGTTGTGCCCGGTCTCGGGCCAGCGCATGGCGCGTTGAAGTCTGCGCACCTCCACGACCTCGAGATCGAGCCGGCTCACGCCTTCGAGCCAGCCCTCGCCCTTGATCATGCGGGCCAACTCACCCACCGTCATGCCATGCACGATCGGGATCGGATACTGGCCGACGAATGACATCAAACCCGGCTCGATCACAAACCCTGAGACATACGCGCCGCCGAGGGGATTGGGCCGGTCCAGCGCGACGAACGGGATGCCGGCCTCGGCCGCGGCCTGCATGGCCAGTCCCATGGTCGAGATGTAGGTATAAAATCGGGCGCCGATGTCCTGGATGTCGAATACAAGGGCGTCGAGCCCCTTCAACATTCTCGGCGTGGGCTTGCGTGTCCGGCCATAGAGACTGAACACCGGCACGCCCGTGCGGGCATCGACCGCATCCCCGACCTTCTCGCCGGCCTCCGCGCTGCCGCGAAAGCCGTGCTCGGGCGCCAGGATGGCCGCCAGCTTGACGCCGCCGGCCTCGTGCATCAGATCCGCAAGATGCCGGCCTGCGGCAAGGCCCGTGTGGTTGGTGACAAGCCCCACCCGGCGTCCGGCCAGCGCGGAAAATCCTGATGCGGTCAGGCGTTCCGCACCTGGAACGACGCGCTTTGCCTGCCGCGGCGGCTGCTTCAGCACTGGTCCGGCCATGATCTGCTCCGCTGCATACCGCGTACAAAATGGGGGACAGTCACCGATTTAATGGGTTACTTGTGCCCGATTGCCGGCTCCGCCCGGAAAATGGGGACAGTTGCCAGTTTTGGCAACCAAAGAGCATGTGAACATCCTATGCCACGATTGCACCTCGTCTTCGACCTCGACGACACGCTCTATCCGGAGCGCCAGTTCGCCATCTCCGGCTTCCGCGCCTGCGAACAATGGCTGGAGGAGAACCACGGCGTTAGCGGCGTCGTCGACGACATGACGCGCCTGCTCGACGCGGGCCACATGCGCTCGCTGTTCGAGATCACGCTGGAGAAATCGATCGGCCCATATGACGAGGCCCAGATCAAGGCGTTTATCGACGTCTACCGCCTGCATCCGCCGGAGATCGCGCTTTACGACGATGCGCACCATGCGCTCGACCACTTCGAGTCGCTTGGTCCCATCGGCCTCATCACGGACGGACAGCAGGAGGTGCAATCGAGCAAGGTGCGCGCGCTCGGGTTGGAGCCGCGGTTTGCTCATATCATCTACACCCACGCGCTCGGCGGCCGGCAGTTCTCCAAGCCCCATCCGGGATCGTTCGAGCGCATGGAGGCGGCGTTGGGTGAGCCTGGCGACCGCTTCGTCTACGTCGGTGACAACCCGGCCAAGGATTTCGTGACGCCCAACGTTCGCGGCTGGATCAGCGTGCAGATCCACCGCGACATGCGCATCCATCACCGCGCCGTGACAGCCGACGGCGGTGCGCCGCAGCACGAGATCCACGCGTTGACCGATCTGCCGGAACTGCTGGCCAAGGTCATGTGAGTTCCACCCCGTACGCGCAACCGGGCCCGGGGATTGGGCGACGGGGGGAGAGGTGCCGGATGTTGGCCGGGCTCGCGAGCCGGGCCCAATCTTGCGTTCCGGGGCATGGCAGAGGTGCCCCGGTCAGCGGCCATGGGGCGCGCGGCGAGATGGGCTAGAAGCGCCATAAGCCAGACCCGGAACATCTGACCTCGTGTGTTTTCCGTGCACCTCAAGTCGGTGGTCATGGCAGCGAGAATTGCGGCGACGCAAAACGATGGTGGCGGATTCCTGCCACTTGCGACTGCTTTCGAACCTACCGCGTCGGTTGCCGGCGAGTCGCCGGATCGTTCTGGCCCCAAGCGGACTCCGTGCACGTGTGCAACATTGTGTTGCGCGCAAATTAGGGGCGCAAGGTAGCCTATTGCGCCGCACCATTCCCGGAGTTTGCAGCGGGAAGAAGGATCATTCTGTTTGCTCTCCGGGCCTGTGACGTTCTCGATATTACAGTAGGCGCCCCACCGCACTCTGCAGTTTGGCATCCTCCGCAAGAGCACGCACGAACTCCGCCGCGATCCCGCTCCGTGGTGAGTTGTTGGGTCGAAGCGCGAAAACGCCCAGAACCGGCAGTTGCCAATCGGGCAGGATGACTTCCATTGCCCCGGAACGGATGTCGGGTTCGGCGAGGAAGCGGGGAAGCGCCGCGATCCCTGCACCGCACCTTGCCAGCTGGTAGAGTGCAACAGCGTTATTGGCTGATAGCCTTGCCGACGGCCGTAGCGTAATGCGCCTATTCGACCCGTGGCGAAAAACTGGCCGTAATGGAACCGGCGACAATTCCAGCCAGTCCCAATCCTCTACATCCTTGGGCGTCTTGGGCTGCGGGCGTCCCTTGAGATAGGACGGGGACGCCATCAGGCAGCGCTCCACCTCATAGAGCTTCTTCACCTTGAGCTGACTGTCGCGCAGCCGCCCCATCCGGACAGCCACATCTATACTGTCTGCAATCACATCTCTGGGGTGCTCGGAATAGTCGACCGTCAATTTGACATTCGGATGCGTGCTCGCGAATGAGGCGATCTGCTCGGAAAGCATCGATGCGGCCAGAACGGCCGGCGCTGTAATGCGCAATTCTCCGGTCAACATCGTCGCCTGATGCATCGCGGTGGCAATGCCGTCCTGGGCCGCGTTCACGATGGTCTGAGCTGCTACCAGCAACCGCTCGCCGTCGCGCGTCAGAGAAAGCTTCCTGGTGGACCTGTAGAGCAGCGTCACGCCGAGTTGCGCCTCCAGTTGGGCGATGTGGTGACTCACGACAGACGGTGACAGATGGAGGGCCCTTGCGGCTGCCCGGAACGACCCATACTCGACGGCTTTTGCGAATACGGCCAGGGGGCGGAGATGATTCAGCATTGATCGACCCTATCGAATAGTGACTTCGATTTATCCCAACTATCCGAACGCGACGGGATTGCCTATACACAAGAGTTGCAAGGCTCAAAGCCGCCAGGGAGGAGCACCATGCCTGTTCAGCTACCCGAGAAATTCGAGGCCATCGTCGTGAATGCCACCCAGCAGTGGCTGGACACACGCGGCATGACGCGCGATCAACTCAGAACATTCATCGAGGCGCGAGTTACCAGGGACCGGGAAAAATCCCCGAAAGTGGGTGACGTTGCACCTGATTTCGAGTTGGAGAGACTTGATGCACGCGGCCATCGCACAGGCGAGATGATGCGCCTCTCGTCTTATTTCGGCGCGCCTATCGGACTTGTCTTCGGCTCCTACACCTGACCGCCTTTCAGAGACGGGGCCGTGCGCCTCGACCAGCTGGCAAAGGGGATCGGCGACACCGCAAAGCTGTTCGGTGTCTATATTCGCGAAGCTCACGCGGACGGTGAAGATCAGGTCATCAGAAACTTGAACGAAGGCGTCATCTTCCAGCAGCCTCAATCCGTAGACGAACGGGCAGAGGTCGCGTCTGCCTGCATGCTTCGCTACAACTTCTCCTTTCCAATGCTCTTGGATGGGATGGATAACGACGCCGAGGAAAAATATGTCTCTTGGCCTGATCGCCTGTATGTAATCGGGCGGGACCGCAGGATCGCATATCAGGGCGGACTGGGCCCCCTATACTTCGACGTCGACGAGTTTGAGCAGGCGCTGGCCCAGGCTATCCGATCCTAACTCGCGCCTCGGCGGGTTGATGTCATCCGGTATCGGGCAATCAAGGTCAGGCATGATGTTCAAGCTCTATCACCACGGCTCTTCCGTTTGTGCTGCCAAGGTCCGTTTTGCCCTGGCCGAGAAGGGCCTGGACTGGGACGGTGTCTATATCGACATCCTGAAGGGTGAGCAATTCACGCCGGAATACCTGGCGTTGAACCCGAAGGGCGTGGTTCCGACCCTGGTGCACGACGGCAAGGTGATCCGCGAATCGACGGTGATCTGCGAATATCTCGACCTCATCGAGCCAGCGAGGGCACTGCATCCCAAGGACCCGCTGCAGTTCGCTGAGGCGCGGTATTGGACGAAGGCAGTCGATGAGGATCTGCATCCGGCCTGCGGCGCGCTGACGTTTATGTCTTCGCACCGGCACACGGTGGCCAAGCTCGGCAAGGAGGGACTTGAAAAGTTCTTGGGGGCCACGCCGACGCAATCAGTGACGTCTGACTGGCACGAGCAGAAGCGGCTCCTGGTCGAGAAGGGTTTCGAGGCTCCTGGCGCGGCGCTGAAGGTCCGCCTCTATGACGCTTATCTGCAGAAGATGGAAAAAGCTCTCAAAGGCAATGCATGGCTGCTGGGCGAGGTCTTCTCCATCGCCGACATTGCAGTTACGCCTTATGTCAACCGCCTGGCAGCAATGAGCATGCAGCGCATGTGGGAAGGTGGCCGGCTGCCCAACGTGGACCGCTGGTTCACCGCTATCAAAGCGCGGCCAACGTTCAAGCCCAGCTTCGTCGAGTGGATGCCGGAAGGCCTGACCAACGATCTGCGTGACAACGGCGCGAAGAGCTGGCCGGAAGTTGCGAAGATCCTTGAGATTGTCGCCTGAGCGCCCCGACGGTAGTGGTTACAGCATGGGCTACCTCAATCGACCGCGTTCGGAGTGATCATATGCAAGGCAGCCCAGGGCTTGAGGCTTTGCGAGCCCAAAACGCCGAATTCCGCAAGGACGTCGTGAAGCTCAACGACCGCTGTTATCTGGCGGTTGGCTATTCGGCATCGAACGTCGGCATGATTATCGCCGATGGCGGCCTTATCATCATCGATACGACGGAAAGCACGAAGGCCGCTCAAAACATTCTAGTTGAGTTTCGCAAGATCAGCGATCTGCCGGTGAAGGCGATCATCTATACGCACGGTCATCGGGATCACATCTCCGGCGCGACGGTGTTTGCCGAGGGCGGCCAGCCCGAAATCATCGCGCACCACCGCTTTGTCAACGATCTGCGCCAGGGTGACGGCAAATCTCTGCCGCTGCAGGCCCTGCTTCAGCGCACCAAGCGCCAATTCGGAATCGGGCTCGAAGGGGGTAGCGAGCGCATCAACATCGGTGTCGGTCCGGCGGACAGACCGGTCGAGGGACTGGGACAGGGCTTTGTGGCGCCAACCCGCTTCATCGAGGCCGAGTGCCAGGACATCGAAATCGCGGGTATCGCCCTCACCTTGATGGCAGCACCCGGGGAGACGCCCGACCATATGATCGTGTGGCTGCCGCGCCAGGGCATCCTGTTCTGTGGCGACAACTACTACAAATCGTTCCCAAACCTCTATGCGATACGCGGCACCCGCTTTCGCGATTTCGAAACGTGGGCTGAAAGCGTCGACAAGATGATTGCGCTTGAGGCAAATATCCTGGCGCCGGGGCACACGCGTCCATTGTTTGGAAAGGATCTCGTCCGGCAGGTGCTGACCGATTATCGCAATGCTATTCGATTTGTCATCGAAAAGACGATCGAAGGTATGAACCTCGGGCTCGGACCCGACGAGCTTGTCGGCTACGTACAGCTGCCGGATCACCTTGCATCGCAGCCGCATCTGCAGGAATACTATGGCACCGTGCAATGGGCCGTGCGTGCTCTTTACGGCGGTTTGCTGGGCTGGTTCGACGGCAATCCCAGCAATCTTTTCCCCCACTCACCACTGGAGCGGGCGCGGCGCATGTCGCAGCTGGCCGGCGGGACTGATCGGCTGAAGGACGCGATGCAGCGAGCTGCTATTGGGCACGATCATCAATGGGCGATGGAGCTGGCGGATACGCTGTTGGCCCTCGGCTTTCACGTTGAAGAGGCGAAGGAGGCCAAGCGCGCGGCGATGCGGGCGCTTGCCGATCGGCAGATGAACGCGCCTGCGAGAAACTACTACCTGCTTTCTGCCAAGGAGCTGGAGTAGCTTTAGGCGGCGACCTCTTGTTGTCCCGCCATGACAAACAGATCGATAAGAACCACGATCGCTGAAATTTCCAAAAGGGAGGAAATCATGAGAACGAACTCAGTAAAGTTGACCGGTCGCAAATTGGCGACATTGACGTTGTTGGGTGCGACGGCGCTGCCTGCCGTACCAGCCGCTGCAACAGAGATCGTATTCAACGTCTTCACCGGCCCTCGCCACTTCATCAACGATCCCTTCAAAGCTTGGGCCAAGGAGATCCAGGAGGCCACCAAGGGCCGGGTCACCGTGAAGTTCCTGCCGACCAGCGCGGCTCCGCCCCCCAAGCAGATTGATGGCGTTGTCTCCGGTCAGTTCGATGCCGCATTCATCTTCCACGGCTTCACGGGAAAGCGTGCTGTGGGCCCTCAGTTCGGCATCCTGCCGTTCGTATTGGACGGCAACGCCGAGGCAGGCTCGGTTGCCTACCAGCGCGCCTATGACAAGTTCTTCGGTGCCAAGAACGAGTTCGGCAAGGTCGGGCTCAAAATCCTGTCGATGTTCCAATTCCCCGGAGGGAACTTCTATTCCAACGACGACAAGCCGATCATGTCAGTCGCTGACATGAAGGTGCGCAAGATGTGGGTACTGGCCGGCACGCCCTCGCGCACCCTGAAGGGCGCCGGTGTCAATCATGTCTCGGGTCCGGCTGCCCGCGTCAATGAGTTCACTCAGACCAATGTGGTTGACGGTCTCGCCGGCATCTCCATGGATGGCGTGCGCGCATTCGGCGCTCTGAACTTCACGAAGACTACGACACTGCTGGACGGAAAGATCCAGGCGGCGTCGTTTGCGATGTTCATGTCGGAGAAGAAGTGGAAGGAGATTTCGGCTGGCGATCAGAAGGCGATCATGGCCGCATCCGGCGAAAAAATAGCGCGCGCGGTTGGCAAACGCTCCGATGTCGCCGAAGAGGAATCGCGCCAGGCGATGCTCAAGTCCGGCATCAAGTTCCACAAGGGGCCCGCCAACTTCAAGACCGAGCTTTTGAAGGCCGGCGAACCGCTGATTGAAGACTGGATCAAGGCGGCCAAGGCCAAGGGCGTGGACGGCAAGGCCGTGCTCGACTTCTATGCTGCGGAGGTCAAGAAGGCGATGGCCGGAAAGTAGCGTTTCCGGACCCAAGAGCCAGGCGACACGGGGGTGCCGGGGGGCAATCAGGCCTACGGCATCCCAATCGCAGCTTCGTCTCGGGACACGATCATGACAAAACTGGTCAACCTCCTCTATGGCATCACCCGGGTGTTCGGGGCCACGCTGCTCGCCATCATGATGGTGCTCACGTGCGCAGACGTGTTCATGCGCTACGTGCTGCACACGCCCATTCTCGGCTCCAATGAGATGACCGAGTTCCTGCTGGCAGGTGTCGTGTTCTCGGGCCTTGCCCTGGTGACGGGTAAGCGATCACACATCGTGGTGACGCTGTTCGAGCCGGCATTATTGCGCATCATGCCGGGCATCTACAGGTGGCTTGCCATCGTCTGCAATTTCCTCGGCATCCTCGCCGTGGCATTGCTGATCTACAGCTACATGCGATTCCAGTACCGCATGCAGAACGTCAGCGAGATTCTGGAATGGAAATATGGTGATACCGCCCTGATGATGACCGTGCTCGCGGCCATCGCAGTGGTGCTGGGACTGTATGCGCTGTGGCGGCCCGTCGGCAGCGATGAGGGCAGCCAAGGCAACGCGGATTGACGGACGGACAAGCGGCGGACCTCAATGGAAATCGCGCTGATTGCATTTGCTGTCGTGCTCGGACTGTCGTTCCTGGGCATACCGCTCGCCTATGCCACGCTGGCGGTGGGATTCTTCGGCTTTGCCTGGCTGCGCGGCTTCGACGCCGCGGTTGCGCTGTCGGGGCAGGAGATCTTCGAGTTCTCCACCAATTTCGGACTGTCGGTGATCCCGCTGTTCATCCTGATGGGCACGCTCATCCAGCGCGCCAACATTGCCAATGAGCTCTACGATGCCGGCTATGCCTGGATCGGCCGGCGGCGCGGCGGCCTGGCGATGGCGACGGTGCTGTCGTGCGCCGGCTTTTCTGCCGTATGCGGATCGTCACTGGCGACCGCGGCGACCATGTCGAAGGTCGCCATGCCGCCGATGCGACGCTACAAGTACTCAGATGCGCTCTCGACCGGCACGCTGGCGGCCGGCGGCACGCTCGGCATCATGATACCGCCCAGCGTGCCTATGATCATCTACGGCATCGTGTCGGAGACCGATATCGGCGCTCTGTTCATCGCCGGCGTGCTGCCCGGCCTGCTGCTGGTGACCACATATCTCCTGGCGATCTATTTCTGGGTGCTGGTCGACCCCAAGATCGGACCCAAGGGCGATATCGTTCCGTTCTCGGAAAAGATGCGCACGCTGTACCGCTCCTGGCCGATCATCGTGCTGTTCGGCCTGGTGCTGGGTGGCATCTATCTCGGCGTGTTCACGCCGACGGAGGCCGGCGCGGTGGGGGCCGCCGGTGCCTATCTGTTCGCGTTGTCGCGCGGGCGCATGCTGTCGCTGGCCGAGAACGTCGATGCATTCGCCGACGCGATGATGACGACGGCCCTGATTTTTACGATCGGATTTGCGGCCCTGATTTTCGGTCAGTTTCTCAACCAGTCCGGCATGTCGACGGCGCTGCTGCAGTTCACGCAGAATATGAACCTGGGGCCGATGGGCCTCGTGGTCATGATCGCCGCGATCTGCGTGCTGCTCGGCATGGTGTTCGAGTCGATCGGCATTCTGTTGCTGGTAATTCCGGTCTTCCTGCCGGCGCTGAAGGCGGCCGGCGTCGATTTCATCTGGTTCGGCGTGATCGTGATCCTGGTCGTGGAACTCGGGCTGATCACGCCGCCGATCGGCATCAATGTCTTCACGGTCAAGACCGTTGTGCCGGACGTCGCCCTTACGACAATCTTCAAGGGCGTCACGGTGTTCGTGATCGCCGATCTGGTGGCGCTGGCTTTAATCTTCGCGTTCCCGGAGATCGCAACACTACTTCCCTCGATGATGCGAAATTGACGGGAGGCGCTATGGCAGATGCAGCGGATCAGACGTTCGACTCCATCGTTGTCGGTGGAGGCTCGGCTGGCTGCATCGTGGCGAGCCGGTTGTCGGAAGAGGCGGGCCGCCGCGTCCTGCTGTTGGAGGCCGGCGGCTGGGATACGAACTGGTTGATCCACATCCCGTTCGGCGTAGGCAAGATCTGGAACAACCCGCGCTACAACTGGTCCTACACGGGCGCCCCAGAGGCTGGCCTCGGGGGGCGCAGCCTGTACCACCCGCGCGGCAAGGTGATGGGTGGGTCGGCTTCCATCAACATGATGGCGTTCGTGCGGGGGGCTCCCGGTGACTACGACCTGTGGGCCCAACAGGGGCTCAGCAATTGGTCGTACGAGAAGGTGCTGCCCTACTTCAAACGACTCGAGACCTACATCGAAGGCTCCAGCGAGGCGCGAGGTCGCGACGGTCCGATCCGCGTGAGCCGCTCCGATCCCACCGACCCGTTGGCCAAAGCGTGGCTGGAAGCCGGCCGGCAGGCAGGCCACAAGATCAACGACGACTATAATGGTGTCGAACAAGAGGGAGTGGCGCTAACCCAGGCCAACATGCACGGCGGGCGCCGGCAGTCGACATCGGCCCGCTACCTGCGGCCCGCCACGAAGCGCGCAAATCTCAAAGTGGAGACCGGCGCGCACGCAACTCGCATCCTGTTCCAGGGCAAACGCGCGATCGGCATTGAATATCGTGCGGGAGATGAGACGCGGACGGCACGGGCGGCGCGGGAGATAGTGCTGTGTGCCGGTGCGTACAATACACCGCAGCTTATGATGCTGTCGGGAATCGGGCCGGCCGCGCAACTACAGCAACACGGCCTGACGGTGGTCCAGGATCTGCCAGGCGTGGGCGCCAATCTGCAGGACCAGCTGTGCCTTCTGGTGGAATTCAAGGCCGGGCAGCCGACCCAATTCACGCGCGATCTGCGCTACGACAGGCTGACGCTCAATATGGCTCGCGCCGCGCTGCTGGGCGCGGGACCGGCGACCAGGCCGATGAGTCTCGGCATGGCCTACCTGAAAAGCGATGCGCGGAAGGACTTGCCCGATGTGCAGCTTATCTTTCGCCCATTCGCCAGAGAAGCACATCCCTGGTTTCCAGGCATGATCGCGCCTTTCGATGACCGATTGGGCTTCGTTGGTTGCCATCTGAGGCCGGAGGCACGCGGGGAGCTACAACTCAAGTCGGCTGACCCGACCGAGTCACCACTGATTCACAACCGGTTCCTGGAGCACGAGGCCGACCTGGCGGCGCTGCGAACCTCGATCCGGATGATACGAGACATCGCGCGGCAGCCGGCATTTGCCGGCACAATTGGCGCAGAGGTAATGCCGGGTCCGGATGTGCAATCTGACAGCGCCCTCGACGACTATGTTCGCTCCAGCGTGGTTACGATCTTCCACCCGGTCGGGACGTGCCGAATGGGCGTAGACCCCACCTCAGTGGTGGACGAGAAGCTGCGCGTGCGCGGTATCGAAGGGCTCGTCGTCGCCGACGCCTCGGTGATGCCCCATGTCATTGGCGGCAACACCAACGCCTGCGTCATGATGATTGCAGAAAAGGCATCGGACCTCATTCGGGCATAGCGTAGGGATGCAGCCGATACCAAACGATACCGGCAGCACGAGCGACGGCAGCCCGTAAAAATGGAACTGCGCGGACAAATATCGAGGTGAAGTATGGCCAAGCTTGGCGAGGACATCATCGGCACGAGCGGCTTGCCGCTGTTCTTCAAAGTGGAGAATGCCGGCGAGGTTGGCATTCAGGCGCCGCAGAACCGCAAGGGAGATGCGTTGCGCACCTGGGTGCGCTCGCTGTCGGGATTTCAGAAGGAGGCGCTGGTACGGTCGTCGGCAACTGGCGCCACCTGGCGCCTAGTCTCTGACGAAGGTCCCTATCTCAACGGCCATGACGCCGCCTGCTGCCCGCTGGCGTTCTTGTCCTGCGGCATGGCTGCCAGTTTCATGAACGAGATCCTGGCGCTTGCAAAGATCCAGGGCGTCAATATCCGCAGGCTAAAGCTGACCCAGGACAACTACTACACGATGAAGGGCTCGATGCCGAAGCGGACCATGGTCGGCGGCGCCGAGAACATTGAGCTGCTGGTCGAGATCGATTGCGACATCGACGACGACGCGAAGCTGAACGAGTTCCTGATCAATGCGACCTATGCCTCGCCGCTCAACGGGCTGATGCGCGGGCGGCTCGAGAGCCTGTTCAAGCTGGCAAAGAACGGCACCGAATTGCGAACGAAGCGCGCAACGGAGCTTGACGCGCCTCTGTATCCCGATCCCGGCAACCACTTTGCCAAAGCGGTGCCGGACGCTAACGACCTGGTATTGTTATCCGCAGTCGGACCAACGCCGAAGAAAGAGGTGGCGCTCGGCACCTCGACCGCGGGCGGCAGCCTGTCGGACGAGCAGAATCGGCGGCTCAATATTGGCGCCGTGGCTGAGATGGGCGCTGACGGCATCAAGCGAATCCAGCAGATGCAGTATTCTCCCTATGGCACCTCGTTCATGCTGCTGTCGTCCGAGGACGGCCGGGCACCGGATGCGAATACGCTGATCTCGGCGGGGATCGCATTCTGCTTCATGACCCAGTTCGGTCGCTTCGTCTCGATGCTGAAGCTTGACCTTCCCGACTATCGCATCGTTCAGGATACGCACTTCTCGCTCGGCGGCGCCTCCGGCGGTACCGGAAAGGCCGGTGGGGCCGACCCGGTCGAAACCCACGTCTACCTGGAGACATCCGAAATCCGACGAGACCGCGCGGGACATGCTGGATATCTCGGAGCAGACCTGCTTCCTTCATGCCTTTTGCCGAACAGACCTCAAGACGAAACTCCGTGTCGAGAGGCTCTGACGTGATTGGCTGCGGGGCAAGCCTTACGCCTGCGCAATGCCTGCGGGATGGACGTTGCCCGCAAGCTCAACTGCTACCTGCCTTCTGACCCTGATCAGCATATATCCGAATTCAGCAGGTCGGGCGTGGCGAACTTTGCAGACACGAACATATTGGATGGACGCAAAAAAAGGTATGACGGCTTCAACCTTCTGGCACTGCAAGAACGACTGTCATGCTCGTATCTACTGCTGCGGCTGAATTACCGTCCTCGAGTTTATCTGGAAATTGCCGCCACGAATTCAGCAGCAAGCCCCGTTGGCGCAGCGTTGTTCGGGCGCACCGCATACACCCCGACAGACGGCAATTTCCAGTCAGGCAGCAAGAGTTCGATGGTGCCCTCGCGCACGGCCGGTTCTGCGAGGAACTGCGGGAAAATCGACAGCCCAGCGCCTTGCACAGTGAGTTCAAAAATCGCGGACGCGCTGTTGACGAGCAGCCGTGGCGATGGACGCAGCGAAACTGCCTTCTTCCCCTGGTGACGGAAGACCGGTTTCAGTGGAACCGGAGTTAGTTCCAGCCAGTCCCAATCGGCGATGTCCGCGGGGTTCTTCGGGGTCGGCCGCCCCCTCAGATAGCCCGGCGACGCTGTCAACATCCGTTCCACTTCAAAGAGTTTGCGGGCCTTCAGCGCACTATCCCGCAACCACCCCATTCGGACCGCGACATCGATCCCGTCGGCCATCATGTCGCGCCGCTCATCTGAATAGTCGACCGAAATGCGCACGTCGGGATGCGCCTTGACGAATGCTGCCAACTTGGCGGCGAGGGAAGATCTTGCAAGGACTGCCGGCACGGAGACTTGCAGTTCGCCGCTTAGCGTCGATGCGGACTGCTGCACTGCGTTGATACCGTTCTCCGCAGCAGCGACCATTGCGTTGGCCGCACCGATCAGCCGCTCGCCATCCCGCGTCAGCGAGATCGTCCGCGTTGAACGATAGATCAGCTTTACACCCAGCTGCTGTTCGAGCTGGGCAATGTGGTGGCTGACGACGGAAGGCGTGATCCGAAGTTCTTGCGCAGCACCTCTGAAGGAGCCGTGCTCGATGGTCTTGGCAAATACGGCGAGCGCATGCAGGGCTTTTATCATAGATCGATTTTTTCGAACGAAGTCATTGATAGATACGATATTATCTTATGAAGTGATCATGTCTAGATCCTTCTCTCACGCGACCAACCGGCGTGCAACGACGAGTGATCAGAGGATTAGACATGGCAAGGCTGATGACAATCATTGCGTCCACGATGCTGGCAACAGCTGCGCTCGCATCGGGGGCGGCCGCCGACGACAAGGCGGCGGTCAAGTCGTTCTACGACTTCCTGAGCAACCCGGCCTCGCAGACCCATGCCCAAGCGCTCCGGAAAAATCTGGCGAGCGACTGGCAAAGCATCGGCGACTACTCGGGCAAGTTCAAGACCACCGACGCCTTCGTCGGCCAGCTGGGCGGCTTTGCCAAGCTGATCCCGAACCTGACCTGGAAAATCGAAGAGATGATCCAGGCCGGCAACAAGGTGATCGTTCGTGGCCGCGCAACGGGAACACCTAAAGGCCCGCTGTTCGGGGTCGACGGCAAAGGCAAGAGCTTCGAGATGATGACAATCGACATCCACACCATGAAGGACGGGAAGGTGTCCCAAACCTTCCACGTGGAAGACTGGTCCACCGCACTGCGCCAACTCAAGGGCAACTAATTTGATGGCCTGATCCCGGCTCACAAAGTCGGGATCAGGCAGTCTTGATTGGGAGCATTCGCCAAAGTGTTCGCGAGGGGTGCAGCCGTGACGTTCGAATTGCCTGCTTGGGCTCGACGTCATGGGCGACACGGCACGACTGTCAGATGTAGTGGCAGGCAGCGAGAACCAAACCAATATGCAGGGAGTTATCCTCATGCAAACACCTCACGCAAGAACCAGCGCTTTCGAGTTCGTCACCGCAATTGGCCTCGCCATAGTAGCCGCGATCGCCGCTAAACCCGCACTGGCGCAACTGCCACCAGGTATGAAACCAGCGGAATTATCTAAAGTCGCAGACTGCGTTTATAGTTTTCGCTACTTCATTCATCGCAACATGATCGTGATTACGGATGAAGGCGTAGTTGTCTCCGATCCGCTTAACCCCAACGCTGCCAAGGCGATGATGGCGGAAATCAAAAAGCTGACCGATAAGCCGGTGAAGTACGTCATTTACAGCCATAACCATTGGGACCATATTGCCGGCGCCAAGATCTTCAGGGACGCCGGAGCCGAGATCGTTGCACATGAACTTGCCGCCCAAAACACCAAGCAGAAGTGGCTCCACAGTTTCGGCGTGTTCGCTTTGTCATCATCTCTCCTGATTCCCACGCACAACCGTGCGCGCAGTCAGGCAGACAATCCACTCATCCCACCGTCCGAAACTGTGGAGCCACTTCTGTATTAAGATGCTCCGCAAAACCGTCTTGAAAGTAGCCCTGGCAAGCTCTTTCGCCGCCATCTTTGGACAGCACGCAAGCGCACGGACAATGGACGCCAACAGCAAAGCCTCATTCGACACCGTGATGGCCTTCATGGCCGCCATGGCAAAGGGCCCGGATGCCATGTCACCTCTGATGGCCGATGACATCGTCTGGCGCAACGAAGGCGACACCAAGCTTCCTTGGATCCATGGTGACATTACGGGAAAGCAGGCGATATTCGAATTCCTGGGTGTTTTCGGATCAAATCTCAAAACCACGAAATGGGAAAACACTGATGCCTTTGCCTCGGGTGACACTGTTGCCGTCTTCGGCGTGATGAATGGCATTACGACCGCAAGCGGCAAGGAGATTGGCGAATTCAGCTTTGCACTGCGGGCCAAAGTTC
The DNA here is from genome assembly GCA_963825625.1 of uncultured Alphaproteobacteria bacterium. Classification (GTDB taxonomy): domain Bacteria; phylum Pseudomonadota; class Alphaproteobacteria; order Rhizobiales; family Hyphomicrobiaceae; genus CAMDPA01. Next base: position 89,599 of record CAWGUF010000016.1, read on the forward strand.
GCGACGGCAAGGTCGTCCTTTGGCACTGGTTCGAAGACAGCTTCGCGCTGAGCCAAGCCTATCACGGTCGATAATATCGGATTTATCGCTGAACAGCAGGGGCTGGCCTCAAGGCAAACGCCTGCTGGCCCTCGATCGTCAAGGAGCATCCAGAATGTCGCAAGCACTCGAAAACGTTCGAAACATTTACCTCGAAGGAATTGCCGGAGGAAACCCTCGCGAGGCCGTCACTAAATACACTGGTCACCGCTACACCCAGCACTCCACCGGAGTTGCCGACGGGGTCGAAGGGTTCCTGGCTTTTTTCGAACCTTTCCTTGAGCGAAACCCCAAACGCGAGATCCGCCTGGTCCGCATTTTCGAAGACGGACCCTGGGTGTTTTGCAGTGCCTATCAGTCTCTCAACGACGGCGGGGCGGAATGGGTCACCATGGACATGTTTTATACCAATGCCGATGGGCTGATCCTGGAACATTGGGACACGATCGCGCCCTACATTGCCAGCATCCCTTCGGGGGAGGACATGGTTGGTGGGGCGACGGATGTTGATCCGACTGCCGATACCGCAGCCAACAAGGCGCTTGTGCTGGAGTACACCAAGCAGGTCTTGCAAGAAGGTGACCGCAGCAAACTGCTAGACTTCGTTGCGGAAGACCTGATCCAACATGCGCCGGGCATTGGCGCTGGCCGTAAGGGGCTGGCCGAATGGCTCGGCTCCGAGCAGGCCGGCAGCTATGACATGCTGTTTAATCTTATAGGCCAAGGCAACTTCGTCCTGACTTATGGCAAGCGCCATACGCGCGGGGAGGATACGGCCGTATTTGATCTTTACCGCATTTCCGGCGGCCACATTGTCGAACAGTGGAGCAACCCTGAAAAAATCGCACCGCGCGATCAATGGAACAATTCTGGAAAATTCTAGGAACTCGCAAAGTCGATCCTGTCACACATTTTTCGAACCGGTGATGGGACGGAAATGCGCCCTCTGCGGCGTTCTACAATTGCGGATTGATCAATTGACTAACGAACCCGAGAAAGATGCCCGATATGCTGACCCGTCTCTCTCCCTACTGGCTCTGGGCGCTTCTGGCGCTACCTGGCCTTGGAATCTTCACCAGCGTCCTCAATGCGAACGACCCCGAAGCCGTCCATAAGGCGCTGCACCCCACCGGCGAATTCGCTGCGCGCTTCATGATCATCGCGATGCTGGCCTCGCCGCTGGCCTTGATCTTCAAGGGCTGGCGCGGACCTGCGTGGCTTAGAAGGAACCGCCGCTATTTCGGGGTCGCGGCCTTTTTCTATGCGCTGGCGCATACGGTGCTCTACCTGATCGATCTAGGCACGCTTCAGAAGGTCATGTCGGATCTGCCGAAGCTCTACATCTGGACGGGTTGGGTCGCCTTTCTGATCTTCGTGCCGTTGGCTGTCACCTCGTCGGATTACTTCGTACGCAAGATGGGCCGGAATTGGAAAACGCTACAGCGCGCGACCTATGCTGCCGCCGTCTTGACGCTCCTACATTGGGCCGCCCTGCATGACTGGGGCGGAGTTGGGCCCGCTCTGGTACATTTCCTGCCGCTGGGTGTTCTCACAGGCTATCGAATCTATCGCAGTGTCTCACCAGCGCCGACAAAGGCACTTTCCGGAAACACGGTTTCTGGATGATGTACTGCGAGATCAAGCTGGGATCAGGCGAGGACCATAATGCTTCTTCGTCAACGATGGAGGTATGGCGGGTCAACAACGGATAGCCACGGCTAGGAGCACAAACCGGAGCGGCGACGCGATTAGTTCCAGGCAGTCCATCTAATTGCAGGTCAACAACCAATCTGTTTATCGAGTGCCGACCGGTGCGGCTGGTTGCAAATCGATAGCCAGGCGCAGATATTCACCACGGGATGCTGCGCCGCTGCGATTTGCACCGCAACAATCCACGATTGGACGTGAACGGAACGAATGCGACGTCTGATCGTCCACGTCATCGGGGGGCAGGTTTTGACTCGTCTCGAAATTGAGAGCGGAAACGGCCTGCGGCGACAAGCTGCCATCTATGTGAACGAGCCCGCAAAATGTGTTTGCTGCAGTGCACTGGGTTATCGACAAGGTGCCAGGCATTCTTGGGACAGTCGTCGCTGCCATTCATTCCGAAAGCCGCTTCTATATCGTTTCGGCTGTGCCGTGGTTCGAGCGTCACGGCATACGCGATGGCTGCGGCGGCTGTTATGAGACGGACTGTGCCAGCCACTCGGCTATGACGCCGGCGATCGCGGTGTTGTTCTCCTCGATCATCATCATGTGGCCGTTGCCGCGGATGCCGTGCTCGACGAGCCTGACGAATACGTGCTCGACGCCGGCCTGTGCCAGATACTGCGACGTGCAGTGATCGTATGGCGCGTGATAGGAGGCTTCGGCGGTCAGGATCAGGATGGGAATGCCGGCGAGGTTGACCAGCTTGCGCGCCGGTTCTGCTTGTCGCCAGCACCGGACGAGGCCGTCACCCTGCGGCTCCTTTTCACACACGAAGGCCAGGTGCTCGCCTGGCTTCAACGGCGGGTCGTAGGTGAGTGCCGCGTGACACAGGCCGCCCGCTTTCAGCACGGGGTTATCGGCGAACCAATTGGGAGCGCCCTTGAAATCGACGTCGTGAGCGGGCGGTCCGTTCGGCTCGACCGCAACGATGCCCTTGACGAGCGCGGGCCGCCGGTCGGCGATCAACCAGCCGAACGGACCTGCCTGGGAGTGGGTGACAAGCACCGCCGGGCCGATGCGGTCGAGCAGGGCGGCGCCGGCTTCAGCATTGAGTGCCTGTTGGGCTGGGTAATCGGCGATCGAGGAGACCTGCGAGGCGAAGAATTGCTCGAATGTGGCATCGCCAGGGTGGGCATCGCCGGAGCCGGCATCGCAGGGAAACCGCGTGTGCAGAGCAGCCTGCGGCCATTGCATCGCCTGCTTCGGGGCGGTGAAACGGGCTTGGGCAAACGGCAGGCTCGGGGCGTTCATCGCGCCATAGGTGGAATATGATCCGGCCGCCCTGCCGCGTCCGACGGTGTCCACGACGTACACCGGCCAGCCTCGGCGCAGGAAGAACTGCGCCCAGCCTTCGCGGCCATCCGGCGTGCCGGTCCAATTGGTGCCGGTCTGGAAGCCGCCGTGGATCAGCACCAGAGGGCAAGGTGCGGTCACATCGTGCGGGATCTGGTACTCGACATACATCTGGCCGCTATAGGCCGTGCCGTCCTGGCTCCAGCTGCCGCCTGCGAAGAAATAGCCTTGTTCGGCAATGACGAGGGGCTCGCGGGTGGTGCGCGTCATCAGGCGGCGATCTCCTGCAGGATAGCGGTGAGTTGGGGCGCGGCATCGACCATGACGTCGTGGCTGCAATCCGGCATTTCGATTGTGCGCCAGCCAGCCGCGGCTTTGCATTTTGCCAATGCAGCGTCAAAGGCAGGCTGCTCATAGCTGGAGGCGCGGATGTAGAGCTTGCGGGCGATACGATCGCGCGCGCCGGTCAGGATCAGCGGCTGCATGGAAACGCCGACGGGCTGGGGTGTGAGCTTGGGCTCGACCCAGGCGATGTCGGCGGGGTCTGTGAGGCCGAAGTCAGCGGCGGAGGGTGCCGGCCGGGAGACGTCGCCGCGGGCGAGTGCGGCATCGAGGGCTACGCGGTTGGGACCGCTGGTGAGGTCGTAGCTCTTCTGGCCGTTCTCGGGCAGGAAGGCATCGAGATAGACGATCGCTGATACGCGCTCGGCAATTCTCTCGACGGCGCCGGAGACCACCCAGCCGGCATAGGAGTGGCCGACCAGGACGGCATCGTCGATCTCCTCCCACTGAAACAGCCCGGTCACGTCGGCGATGTGGGTATCGAGATTCAACGTGGCGCTCATCAGGTGGGAGCGGTCAGCCAGGCCGGTGAGCGTGGGGGTGAACACGCGATGCCCGGCGGCCTGCAGCCGATCCGCCACCCGCCGCCAGCACCAGCCGCCGTGCCAGGCGCCGTGCACCAGCACGAACGCTCGCTTGCCGTTCTCTGCCATGTCGATCCCTCATCCTGTTCCGGGGCGGCTTTGCGCCCTCAGTGCGAGAAACATTTCCAGGGTCATGGGGCCTGGGCCGGCGGGTGGCTGCTCGACGGCAGTGTCGGCAAACGTCGTCGCCTCGTTGAACCAGGTCCACTGCGCCGGAAGTCCCCAGGGCAGAACATCCTGCGGGTTCCATCGTACGGGCTCGTTCTCGAGGTCCATGACCTGGTAGTGCGTGTTGAACAACTCGATGCGATGACCGTCGGGGTCGCGCAGGTAGACGAACATCGCATGACCTGGTCCGTGCCGTCCCGGTCCACGCTCTATCCTATCGCCGAAGCCGAGCTCGCCAGCGATGTCGCAGGCGGTCAGGATGTGGTGCACCTCGGGCACGACATAAGCGACGTGATGGATACGCGGGCCGGCACCGGCGAAGAATACGATGTCGTGGGGGTTGCCCTTGCGCGACAGGAACACGCCGGAAGGGGTGAAGTCGCCGTCGGGGGCGATGTACTCCGTCAGCTTGAAACCAAGCGACATGTAGAACGCACACGCCTTGGAGACGTGCGGGGTCAGGAGCTGATAGTGGTCGATGCGCTGGGCGGCGGCGCCGCGCCACGAGCTGAATTTCGTCAGCATACGCGGCTCGGCCGGCATTCGGGCGCACAACTCGAGGGGGACGCCGACAGGGTCGGTGACATGCAAAGTGCGGCCCTGGAACGGCACGTCGGCCCACGCGACAGCACAGCCCGCCTCCTCGAACGTGGCCCTGGCGCGCTCGAGGTCAGCTTCGGTCAGGACGCGCATGCCGATGCGTGAGCACACTGCGTCGGGGCCCTTGCGCAGGACAAGGCTGTGGTGGCAGGCCTCCTCGATACCGCGCAGATAAAGCGCGTCGGATGTCTCGGCGGTGACCACGAGACCGGCGATCTGGGTGTAAAAGGCCCGGCTGGCGGCGAGGTCCCTGACACCGAGCACGACGTGGCTAGCCCGCGTGATGCGAAACGGGGGATCGTAAACGGCGGGCGGCATCGGCATGCGGACTGGCTCCATGGCGTGTTCCGGCCAAAGGCTATGCCGAATTGCGCGTGGACGCCACGTCGGAATGAGACCGTCATGCTCCCAGAAATACGGCGCGTACGAACTCGCGATAGAGCAGAATTTGCCTCGGCAGGGCGTGGCGGTCGGCCACCACCTTGGACAGGATGATGCCGCCATCGGCGACCGCCGCAAGCATGTCAGCCAGGGCGTCGAGGTCGACAGGGATACGTGGCGGATACTTGTCTGCTATGGCGTCTAATCGGGTGCGGAACAACGCACGCCAGCGAAGGACTGCCGCACGGTTGAGCTCGCGTACATCCCTGTTGAACAGCTGGTCCTGATAGCAGTAGGAGGCGACAAGACAGCCAGGGTGGCCGTTTGGCAGGTCGGCAAGCAGATCGGCCAGCATCCGAAGCCATACAAGGAAGCCGTGGAGGGGATCCTCGTTCAGCTCGTCGGCGCGGCGGAACAAGTCAGCGAAAAGTGCGTCCTCGCGCTCGATGTAGCGCTGCAGCAGGCTCTTGGCGAGTTCGCTCTTGTCCCTGAAGTGGTAGAAGAAGCCGCTCTTGGTGATGCCGGCAGCCGCGAACAGCTCCTCGATGGAGGTGCCGGCGAAGCCTTTCTCGAGGACCGCGGACTCGGCGAGATCGAGCAGACGCTCGCGCGTGCCCGTTGCCTTTCGCTGAATTCTGCTCCGTCTCGCTCATCGCCGACTTTACCGCAAGTACAGTTGACAGCGGAGGGTGTGGCCGCGGTTGCAGGACGCTGCGGATGCCGCGGGTGACGAAGTGCCGGTATTCCGGGTGTTTGCGGCACTCGCGCCCGACTTTACCGCGAGTGCACTGGAATTGCGACAACCGTTTCGTCAGATTCGCCGATAGCCGGAGCTTGATTTTCTCTGGTGTATCCCGAAGGAGCAGGATTATGAGCGAACAAAAGACGCAACTTCCGCAGCTCGGCGACAAGATTTTTCTGACCGATGGCGGCATGGAGACGACGCTGATCTTCCACGAGGGCTGGGATCTTCCGCATGCGGAGGCATTCGTGCTGGTGGACAGCGAGGAGGGGCGGAATGCCATCCATGCCTATTTCGGGCGCTATCTGGCACTGGCCCGAGAGCATGGAGTTGGTTTTGTTCTCGAAAGCCCGACCTGGCGAGCCAATCCCGACTGGGCGGCAAAGATCGGGTATGACCGGGACCGGTTGGCGGTGATCAATCGCGCGGCGATCGGGTTGATGCGCGAGGTGCGCGCTGCCTACGAGGGGCCGTCGACGCCGATCGTCATCAGCGGCAACGTCGGACCGCGCGGCGATGGCTACGACGCAGGCCACATCATGAGCGTTGAGGAGGCGGAGGGCTATCACGCCTGGCAAGTGGGCGAGCTGGCGGATGCGGGTGCTGATTTCGTCTCGGCGTTCACGATGACCAACGTCAACGAGGCTGCCGGTTTTGCCCGTGCCGCCGACAAGGCCCGGATCGCCTCGGTCGTTTCCTTCACCGTTGAGACGGATGGGCGGCTGCCGACCGGCGATTTGCTGGCGGAAGCGATCGATGCCGTGGATCAGGCGACGGGCGGGGCTCCTGCCTATTACATGATCAACTGTGCGTATCCGACCCACTTCGCCGACACACTGGCCTTGGGTGGAGCAGCGCTTAGTCGGATCAAGGGAATTCGGGCCAATTCCTCCTGCCGAAGCCACGCGGAGCTCGATAATTCGCCCGAGCTCGATACGGGCAATCCGGTGGAGCTTGGAGCCCAGTACCGGGCGCTGTTCGAGGATCATCCCTGGATCACCGTGCTGGGCGGGTGCTGCGGCACGGATCACCGGCATGTTGCCGAGATCGCCAAGGCGTGCTGTTGAGTGTAAGGGGCGGGTCCGTGGGGCTGGCCCCGACACCAGCAGGAGCGCACATGGCAGGAGCGCACATGGCAACCGAGCTTTCCAATTCCCAGGTTCTCGATACGCGCTTTCGCGCCGCATTGCAGCGGATGGCCGAAGCCGGCCGGCTGAAAACCTACGATGCGGAGGCGGATACGCATTTGGAAATCGCCGCCATCATGAAGAAGCTCGACGGTGGACCGTCGATCATGTTTACCAACCCGAAGGGACACAAGACGCCGATCGTCGGCAACTTCCTGTCGGTGCAGGAGAACTGCGAAGCCGCATTCGGGGCCGATTTCAAGGCCATCCGGGGGTTCATCGGACGGGCGCTGGGCGCTCCCATCCCGCCTCAGGTGGTCAAGACGGGACCGGCGCAGGAGGTCGTGCTGCGGGACGGCTTCGATATCCGGTCATTGCTGCCGGTGCTGTTTCACACGCAAGAAGATGCGGGCCGGTTCATGACCGCCGGTATCGTCATCGTTCGTGACCCGGAGACGGGCGTTTTCAATGCCTCCTATCACAGGCTGCAGCTGTTGGGGCCGGCGCGTACCGGCATCAAGCTCGATCTGGGGCGCCATCTGCGGATTGCCTGGGAGCGGGCGCGGGCCAGAGGCGAGCAGCTGCCCGTCGTGGTCTGTATCGGCACTGACGTCGCGCTGCATTATACGGCCGCAACGATGGGCTCGCAGATGCCGGAAGGGGCGTGCGAGCTGGCGGCGGCCGGTGGTCTGGCAGGCAGGCCGATGCCGGTGCTGAAGGCGGTGACGCAGGATCTGCTGTTGCCGGCCGATACTGAGTTTGTGCTGGAGGGGGTGATCCGTACCGACGAGATGGTGCGCGAGGGCCCGTTCGGGGAGTTCATCGGCTTCATGTCGCCGGAGAACGATTTGCCGGTATTCGACATCACGGCGGTGACGCACCGGAAGAACCCGGTCTATCTGGCTGTCAATGGCTACGGTCGTGAGACGATCATGCTGCGAAAGTATGTTCTGGAGGCGAGCCTGCTCAAAGCCGTACAGCCGGCCGTGCCCATCGTCCAGGATGCGGAAATGACGGCAGGCGGGCTGCATCGTTTCCACGCCGTGGTGCAGGTGAAGAAGTTGCTGCCGGCGCATGAGGGGCTGCAGCGTAACGCGATCTTGGCCTCGTTCGGGGCGCTGAAGGATCTCGATCTCGTTATCGTGGTGGACGATGACATCGACATTCGAGATCCGATGGACGTGGAATATGCGCTGGCGACGCGGATGGAGGCGTCGCGCGACCTAATCGTGATCCCGGATGCGCGCGGGCACGAGTACGTCCGTGCCGGACGCGACGGTATCCGCGCCAAGCTTGGCATCGATGCCACGGTGCCGTTCGAGGAGCGGGAGAAATTCCGCCGCATGCGGTTCGAGCATACGGCGGTGGGGCTGGATGACCTCAGCAGCGATATCGCTGCGTTGACGCGGATCATCGGGGGGTGATGGGCTAGCCCAGCCCGTAACTGATGGCCAGAGCGCCGGCCGCCGAAACGATCAGGACTTCAGGCACGCTTCTGTGTCGCCACAGCAGCAGCACGGCGCTCAACGCTGCGAGCATCACCACGCGCCAGTCCAGTGTGGTCAACTCCGGCGTCCAGAGGTGAAGCGGCCCCGCACGCACCAGACTTACCTTCTGGAAGAATACGTGCAGCGCGAACCACACGGCGAGATTGAGCATCACGCCGACCACGGCGGCTGTGATGGCGGTCAGCGCGCCTTTCAGGCGGGGCTGGTGGTTCAGCCATTCAACGTATGGCGCGCCGGCGAAGATCCACAGGAAGCAGGGTGCGAAGGTGGCCCAAAGCGCGACGCCGGCGCCGGCGAGCCCCATAGCCCACGGCGCCACGCTGCCGTGCTGGAAGGCGGCGAGAAAGCCGACGAACTGAGTGACGAGGATAAGGGGGCCGGGCGTCGTCTCTGCAAGGCCAAGGCCGTCGAGCATCTGCCCGGCTTCGAGCCAGCCGTGCTTGACGACGACATCCTGCGCCATGTAGGCGAGCACCGAATAGGCGCCGCCGAACGTCACCACGGCGAGTTTGGAAAAGAACCAGCCGAGTTGCGCCAGAATATGGTCTGTTCCGAGCGCCGCTGTGAGGGCAGCGAGCGGCGCGATCCAGATCGCGAGCCACGTCAGTATGCTGAGAAGAGTGCGCGTGAAGCTCAGATGCTTGGCTGGGGTGTCGTGAGGTGCATCGGCCGTGACTGTCGCGGGAAGCATGATGAAGCCGTAGAGGGCGGCCAACAGAATGATCAGCGGGAACGGCAGCGCCAGAAGGAAGATCGCGGCGAAGGACAACGCAGCGATCAGCCAGTGCTCGTGCCTGTGCAATGCGCGCTGCGAGATGCGCAGCAGGGCTTCCAATACGATCACTAGCACGGCGGCCTTGATCCCGAGGAACATCGCCTCGACCAGCGGGACATTGCCGAAGGCGGCGTAGATGGCGGACAGCGCCAGCACTACGGCTGCACCCGGCAGCACGAACAACAGGCCTGCTGCCAGCCCGCCTGCGATGCCATGCAGGCGCCAGCCGGCATAGGTGGCGAGTTGCATCGCCTCGGGGCCGGGAAGCAGCATGCAGAAGCTCAGGGCATTGAGAAACTGCGACTCCGACAGCCATTTCTTCTCGTCGACGACGACGCGATGCATGAGCGCGATTTGCGCGGTGGGGCCACCGAACGACAGGATCCCGATGCGGGCCCATGTGGCCAAGGCCTCGGCGAAAGTCGGGTGGTTGAACGGCGTGCGCTCGTCGGATTGATCTGGCAGGCTAGCCATGCGCGCCGGTTCCCCATGCCACGTTACCTATAGGCAGCGGCAGTCTAATCCAGGTCGTGCGTCTGCGATATGATGATCGGCTGATAGCGCCCTCGTGCACTGCGCCTGGATAGGGTAACGTCAGGCAAACGCAATCGGGCCTGCGGGCCAGCGCCATACGCGGGAGAGCGTCATGACCGATACGAAAGAGATGCTAGCGAAGACCAGCTTGTTCGGCGGGTTGTCGCCGGAAACGCTTGTGTCCGTGGCCCAGCAGCTTCGGCCGGTGTCGTTCTCGAACGGGCAGCAGATCTTTTCGCGCGGCGATGCCGGGACCGAGCTCTATCTGGTGCTGTCCGGGCGGGTAAGGCTGTCGATCATCTCGCTGGAAGGCCGCGAGCTCGCATTCACGCATGCGCAACCGGGCGACATCTTCGGTGAGATCGCCACGCTGGATGGGGGAGCGAGGACTGCGGACGCGACCGCGGTGTCGGCGGTGAAGGCGCTGTTGATGTCGCGCGCGCAAGTGGCGTCACTGCTGGAGGCGTCACCGCAATTCGCCAAGGCAGCGATCGACCTCTTGTGCAAGCGCCTGCGTGACGGGGATCAGCAACTCGAGGTGATTGCGCTGCATCGGATCGAGGTGCGGCTGGCGCGGTATCTGCTCTCGGCGGTGCGCCAGCAATACGGCGACGCCCCAGGCGAGAAACCCAAGATCAAGCTGGGCATCAGTCAAGGCGAGTTGGCGCTGGTGCTGGGCGCCAGTCGGCCGAAGGTCAATGCAGCGCTGATGATGCTGGAAGATACCGGCGCCATCACACGCGCGGGCGACAGCTACGAGTGCGATCTGGGCGAATTGGCGATTGTCGGCGAAGTGGGATGACCGCCTGCTAACCCGAGGCGGATAGCTCCTTCCCGGCTTTGCCGATTGCCGCGACGATGTTGGCGTAGCCGGTGCAGCGACAGATGTGGCCTGACAACTCGTGGCGGATCGTCTTCTCGTCTGGTGCCTTGTGACGGCGGAGGATGTCGCGCGCCATCGTCAGCATACCCGGTGTGCAGAAGCCGCACTGCAGCGCGTGGGTCTCGTGGAAGTGGCGCTTGAGCACGGCCATCACCGGGTCAGTGTCGAGGCCCTCGAAGGTGGTCACCTGGCGGCCGTCGGCCATGACTGCCAGCGTCAGGCATGAGCGGGCAACCTCGCCGTCGATCAGCACGGTGCAGGCGCCGCACGCGCCATGCTCGCAGCCCAGGTGGGTTGCGGTAAGGCCGCGCGTCTCACGTACAAAGTCGGCGAGTGTGGTGCGCGCTTCCACCGATTCGGTCACGGTGGTGCCGTTGAGCGTCAGTGTGATTGTCTTGTTCATGCGGCGGTCTCCCCGACGGCACGACTGATCGTGGCTGTGAAAAGCCGCTGCTGATAGGCGTCGGCATCGGGGACGAGGGACGCTAGATCGGCAGCAATCTGTGTGCGGAGCGCGTCAGGCGTCAGCGGTGGATCAGCCTGCTGCAGATGACGTGACAATGCGGGCAGCAGCATGGCCCGCGTCGTCGTGCCGCCCAAAACCGCGCGCGGCGGTCTGCCATTGCCGGGGCGCACGACGCAAGCAATTGCCAGGGCGAAGGCGCCGCTCTTACGCACGACCTTGTGCCACCCCGTGCGCGCATTGCCGTCAAGGTTGGGGATGTCGAGGGAGGTGATGATCTCGCCTGGGCGCAAGGCCGTCTGATAGGCACCTTGCAGGAAGCTGTCGATCGGCTCGGCGCGTTCACCGTCGGGGCCGGCAATGTTGACGGTGGCGTCGAGTGCAAGCAGTGCCGCCGGCCAATCCGCGGCGGGGTCGGCCAGGGCCAATGAGCCGCCGATCGTGCCGTGATTGCGGACTGCACGATACGAAATGTGGGTTGCTACGCGCGGCATGAGCCCGCGGGACGGATCTGGAACTTTTCCGTCCTCGATCATTGCGTGTGTGATGCCGGCGCCAAGCCGGACACGCTCCCGCGTCTCGTCGGCGATCCGGAGCGCGGGCAGATGGCCGATGTCGACGAGCAGGTCTGCCGGTGCGACACGCAATGCCAGCAGTGGCATCAGCGATTGGCCGCCGCCGAGAGCAACGGCGGTACCCGTCGCATCGGCCAATGCGGCGGTGGCTTCGGCAAGCGAGGCAGGGCGCGTGTAATCGAAAGGAGCCGGCTTCATGCGCGATCTCCCTTGGCACGGGCTGCGGCGACAGCGTCGGAAATGCGTCTAGGCGTCATCGGGGTCTCATTGACCTCTGCTCCAAGTGTGCGGAAGGCATCTGCTATTGCATTTCCCAGGGCGGCCGGGGGGGCAATGGCTCCGCCTTCGCCGACACCCTTCACGCCATAGGCCGTGGCGAGAGCCGGCGTGACCATGTGAGCGATGCGGACCGCTGGCACCTCGGGGGCGCCGGGCACGTGGTAATCGGCGAACGTTGTCGCCTGGGGCTGGCCTTCGCTGTCGAACGGGATCTCCTCGTAGAGGGCGGTGCCGATTCCCTGTGCGATCCCGCCCTGCACCTGGCCGTCGACGATCATCGGGTTCACCATCGTTCCGCAGTCCTCGGCAACGGCATAGTCGAGGATTTCCGTGGTGCCGGTTTCCGGGTCGACGGCAACGACTACTGCGTGTGTGCCGTAGGAGAACACGCCGCCCGATTCCGTGGGCTCGTAGGTGGCGGTGATCTCGAGCAGCGGATCCATGCCTTCCGGCAGCATCTCCTGGCGTACGGTGGCAGCGCGGGCCACCTCGGAGATCGATACGGATCCAGATGGTCCGTGAATAGCGCCGCTTTCCAGCCTGACTTGCGAGACATCGGTCTGCATCAGATGAGCGCCTATCTGCTTCATCTTGTCGGCAAGCTGGCTGCATGCCTTGCCGATGGCGCCGCCAGAGAAAACGATCGAGCGCGAGCCAAAGCTGCCGAAACCGAACGGCGTCGTCGTCGTGTCGCCGTAGCGCACCTTGACGGCAGCCGGGTCGATGGAAAGCTCGTGCGCGGCGATCTGTGCATATGTGGTGTCGTGGCCCTGGCCGAAGCACTGCGTGCCAACGGACAAAAACACCGTTCCATCCGCGTTCATGCGCACGTTGGCACTTTCATAGCCAGGGATGAGGCGGCCGCGCCGTTTCATCCATTCGGCTGCACCGTGACCGCTCTGCTCGGAATAGAACGCGAAGCCGACGCCGATGGCACGACCGTCCTTTTCACCTTCTGTCTGACGTGTGCGGATGGCAGGAACGTCGATCATGCGGGCGGCGGTATCGAGCGACTGCACGTAGTCGCCGGTATCGAACAGCATGCCGCCAACCGTGCGAAATGGTAGCTCCGCCGCAGTCACGATATTCTGGCGTCTGATGTCCAGGGGCTCGCGGCCGAGGGTATGGGCCACGGCATCGACCAGCCGCTCTATGGCGAAGCAGGCGCCAGGGCGGGCGACGCCACGGTAGGGGCCCATCGGCGCCTTGTTGGTGGCGACTGTCCAGGTGTTCACCTGCAGAGACTTGAGGCGATAGGGGCCGGGCAGGTTGCGGGCCGCCATGCTTGTTTCCATGAAAGAGCCGGTTGGCCAGAGCGAGTAGGCGCCGGCGTCGATATAGACGTCGCCCTCGATGCCGACGAGGGTGCCGTCGGCCTCGGCGGTGATGGTGAGATCATAGGTGTGGTCGCGAGCGTGAACGGAGGCCATCAGGTGCTCGCGGCGGTCCTCAATCCAGCGAACGGGATGGCCGACCTTCATGGCGATGGCTGCAACGGCCAGCTCTTCCGGCATCAGACGGTTCTTGCCGCCGAAGCCGCCGCCGACGTCCGGTGCTATGACGCGGACTTGATGCTCCGGCAGGCCCAGTGTGCGCGCGATGCCGATGCGCATGACGTGGGCGCCCTGGGTGGACAGGTAGACGACCAGCTCCTGCGACCGGCGATCCCAGTATGCGACGACGCCACGGCCTTCGAGAGAAACGGTGGCCTGGCGGTTGGTGCGGATGCGGCGCGTTATGCGGATGGGCGCGGCGGCCGAGGCCTTCGGTTCTCCCTCATTGACGGCCGCGGTGATGTAGGCGTTATCGTGCCAGTCGTCGAACAGGCGGGGGGCATCAGGGCGCATGGCTGCGACGCAGTCAACGACGGCCGGCAGCTCGTCGATGTCGATTTCGACCTTATCGGCGATATCCTCTGCGCTGGCGCGTGTCGGGGCGAGGCACGCGGCGATGGTCTGGCCCGCATAGCGGACCTTATCAGCGGCCAGGGGCGGGTAGGCGCCGAGACGGAAATTCGACATCTCGGGGCCTGCCTCCAGCACCTCGATATTGCCGAGGTCAGCAAGCGTGTAGACGCTGGTTTCCGCGCCGGCGGGCTTTCGAACGCCTTGCAGCCTGCCGTGCGCGATCTGGCTGCGCACGAAGGCAATGTCTTGAAGTCCAGGGAGGCGTATGTCGGCAACGAACTGGGCCGCGCCGGCCAGGTGCCTGGCATCCTCCTTGCGCAGGATGCTGCGGCCGATCCAGCCGCCGTCGTTTTGGCTGTGGCTTTCGGACATGGTTGTCGTCGTCGCTCCCGGCTGGCTGTGTGGTCGGCTGCGATCCGGTCTTCGTTCGGTCGGTGGCGCGACGGGAAGGACGTTTTCTCACCTGGAACGGCGTGGCGCAAGATCGAGCCGCCATCGGTGCGGCGAAAGGCGTTCTGTGCAGTGGGACGGGGCCGTCAACGGGCTGGGCGAGCAAGCGCAGTGGCGGCCATGTCCTGCAGGACGCGGGGGAATGGCTCGGCTGCAAGGGACTGGGTCGCCTTAGGGCGGTATCGGGCCCGGCGTGGTGGATCGGCCATCCATCCTGCTATGCCCAGGAAAAAGAAGAAGTAGGCGTGGAGCGCATTCCAGAAGTGCACCGTGCAGGCCATGAGCGACAAGGCAAGAAGAGCTATCAGCCAGGCGCGGCCGATCTGGCTTTCCTTGCGATCGGGCGATCGTTTGACCCGGCGACCGACTGCGCGGGCTAGCAGCAGGATGGCGGTGGCAAGGATGAGGAATGCGGGGGCGCCTTGCGACATTGCCACCACCAGCCAATACGCATCGATGGTGGAGGCGACCATCCATTCCGGTCGGCTCCAGTCCGCCCGGCCCAAGCCCATGAACCAATGATCGCTGACGTTCTGCAGGCCGTGCTCCCAGATCTGGAGGCGATAGAAACCGGTCCAGGGGTCGAGCGTGAAGCCGACGGCAAGGACCGCGATCGGCGAGCGTGTCATGACAAATGATGCACCGATGTAAAGCCCGGCAATAACGGCAACGAGCAGCAGGACCCGATGCCGCAACATGCGGGAGACGCGCTCCCAGCTCATCAGCGCTAATTGCATAAGCAGGCAAAGGATCGGGCCGGAGGATATGGCAGTTGCGGTCGCGAGTATGATGAGGCTGGCGCGTCGGAGACGCGCGGATAGGGAGCGTACGGAGTACAATGCCAGCGACAGGATGCTGACGCAGAAGACGCCCAGATGGATCGGGTGGTCGAAGGTGGCGTATGCGCGTGCGAAGCCTTTTCGAAACTCGATGTTTCTGGGGGCGACGTAACCCGTCACGGCCTGCAGCAGATCATGGACGAAATGCTGTCCGAACAGGAATTCCGGCAACGCCAGGACAAGGGTGATGGCAACCATCAGGATCAGCAGCCTGAGGCAGGCGTCGAACTGAGTGCGGGTGCGGATGAATGCGCGGGCGATGGCGTAGCTGCCGAAGGATTCCAGTGCCAGCGATCCGCCGTAGATGAAACCGGGCTGGCCTTCATGGGAGGTGAACACGATCACCGTCCAAATGGCAAAGATGAGGAAGAGGGCGTCGTAGCTGCGCAGCTTGGCGTTTCCGCTGGCCAGGCGCTGCAGCGCGAATGGCAAAGCCAGGAGCAGTACAACGCGATGCGGCGGCAGCCGGAGGTCGGCAATATACAGAGACAGCTCGGTCGGCGCCAGAAAGCTGAGAACGACCAGGACTATGGGAAGCGGTGCTGCCTTCAGGGACATCATTGCCTAACGTGCCATGGTCAAGACGCCGGACTGGCCCGCAGCCGGTCCAGAAATACGCTGGTTCAGTGTGCGTTGCGTGCAAACAGAACCGCAGCGACGGTGCGAATGATAATCTTGAGATCGAGCCACAGCGACCAGTTGCGTATGTAGACAAGATCGCACTCGACGCGGGACTGAATGCTGTTGGCGTTGTGGATCTCGCCGCGCCAGCCGTTGACCTGTGCGAGGCCGGTGATGCCGGGCTTGACCTGGTGGCGGTTGGTATAGACGTCCAGCTCTCCGCACCATTGGTCGTCGTGGGCCAGCGCGTGCGGGCGTGGACCGACGAGCGACATTTCTCCACGAAGAACGTTGAAGAGTTGGGGGAGCTCGTCGAGGCTGGTTCGTCGCAGGACGCGGCCGACACGGGTGACGCGCGGGTCATTGCGGGTTGCCTGCGCGAGTTTGCTGCCATCCTCGGTGACGGTCATTGTGCGGAATTTTATGACCTCGAAGACAGTATGGTTCAAGCCGCGACGGCTCTGGCGGAACAGCACGGGGCCTCGCGTCTCCAATTTGACAGCGAGTGCGATGATGGCGAGCAACGGCAGGGTGAGGATGAGCAGGAGAACGGCAAGGCCGTAATCCTCGATGCGCTTTACTATCGGGCCCCAGTCGGTCATCGGGCGTGGCTTGACGTCCAGCAATCCGACAGCGCCAATCGATGAGACCTTGTGGGCTGGTCCGGTTTCGACAAGGTCGGATGCGATGTGGGTGACGATGTGAAGGCTGACGGGGAGTTGTTCAAGGCGGGCTGCGATGTAGGCCATGCGGCTGTCCGCCGTCTGCGGCAGAGCTATGATGATCTGGTCGATCTCATCGCGTCTGCCGGCCTCGATGAGGTCGTCGAGGGAGCCGTCGATCCTGATGCTCTGGTCGGACTGCCGCTCCGGGCCGATCCTGTCGTCGTAGACGCCGACGAGGTGGATGCCTAGCGCATTTCGGCTGAGGTAATTGTGGACTGTGCTGGCAATCGAGCCGGCGCCGAACACTGCAATGCGGGTATCGAAACGACCAGCTGCAGTGAGGGTCTGCATCATGGCGCGGGCAATGATCCGACCGGCGAGAATGAAAGTGAAGCTCGCCGAAATCCATGCCGCGTACCAGACCCACATGTGGATCTGATCAGGGGCGAACGGCAACCCCAGGCCGAGCATGGCGATCGCCGATACGCCTAGCGCCATCAACAGCCTGGAGGAATGGATCGGAAAGTCGTGCAGGCTATTGGTGTCGTACATGTTCCAGTGCCGAAGGCAGCCATAGACGATGGCGGCGCTGGCAATGGCGGACTGCAACAGGCCGGCCCAGTTGAGGGCCACACCGCCGGAATTGGCGTAAATCAGCGCGGGTACAAGGGATCCGGCAATGACAGCCAAAACATCGGCAGCTCCCACGAGATCTACAGCGACGCGGCGAGACCAACGGGCGCTGGAGTGCCTGTGGGCTCTGCGGTGCAGGGCTGTGGCGTGGCCGGCAGCGGGGGCCGACGGAGGGTGGGGTGTCGACATGAAATGCAGCTCCTACGCGCCTCGCAGCGGCGAGGCAGACACATTGGCTGATGCAGGAGCATTAGATTCGATCAGTCTAAATATTATCTGAAAGCGTGAGTATTTTAGGCAATTTGTACGTGCTTGGCTCGCGGGCTGCATGCGGTCAGGCCGCGCGCCGGTGGCTGGACGACTGCTGCGGCGTCTGGGGCTTGGATCCGCCGGAGGGATATGAGCCGACATGTAGTGCGTGTACCCCTGGATCAACGCGGTTCAGGACGACACCACACAGTCTGTGTGCGTTCGTGCCGAGAGACTTTATCCCGCGGCGCAGCGCCTGCGCGGGAGTGGTTCGCCATGACGCAACGAGCAAGATCTGGTCGGCGAAGAGTGCCATGAGGCGGGTGTCTGCGACCGGCAGGAGCGGCGCTGTGTCGAATACGACGATGTCGTAATTCATGCGAAGAGGTTGCAGGGCGGCGGCGAGGGTCTGCCGATTCCAGGGGGCGGGCTGCGATCGAGTCCCTGCCGCCGCGGGCAACAGATGCAGTCCCGTTGTACGGTCCCGCAAGATTGCCGCGTCAAGTGGCGAGTTGCCGACCATGACATCCATCAATCCGGGGGCGGTGCGAGCGCCCATGTCTGCGGACAGTTGCATCCGGCGCAAGTCTGCGTCGACCAGGAGGGTCCGCTGGCCCATGAGAGCATAATGCAACGCCAGATTTGCCGCGGTCAGGGTCTTGCCTTCTGCACTGTGGGCGGAGGTGACAAGAATGAAGCGGCAGTTGCCTGGCTTCGACGTGCTGTCGAGCTCATAGCGCAGAGCACGGATGGATTCGGCGAAGGGACCTCGGGGTTTGGCGATCATTTGACGCAGAGCTGTCATCCTATCCGCCTGGCGACGGTGCGGGGGCAACTGGGGAAGAGAGGCGAGATGAGGCGTTCGCAATAGACGTTCGACATCTTCTGGCCGGAACAGGCCGCCGGTGCCGAGGTCAAGCAGGAATGCCAGCCCGATTCCGAGCGCCAACCCGGCGCCAATTCCTGCCAGTACTATGATCTTGCGTTTTGGCGCGGCGGGGGCCAGCGGAACGTCCGCCTCTGTGACCAGTCGAGAGTCTGGGCAGCTGGAGGCCGACGGTTTCCTCGGTCTGCTTCGCACGACTGAGGATTGCCTCGTACAGCGTGCGCGATGCAGTCGCTTCTCGCTCGAGCTGGCGCAAACGCCATTGCTTGTCCTTGCTGGAGCCGACGCGCTCGCGGAGAAGCTCGAGCCTTTGCTCCTGCTCGTTGAGTTTCCTGAGAGCGACGTCGTGCTCAGCCTTCAGGGTGCGGATGTACTTGCCCATCTGCTCGGTGAGGTCCGTCTGGATCTTGGCGAGCTCGGCCTGGACCTTCTCCATGGCGGGATGCTGGCTGCCGTATCGCGTCGAAAGCTCCGCTTCGCGACGGGCGGCCTCGAAGTAGGAGGCGCGCAATTTGGCGATGGTGGGACTTTCGATGACCTCCGAGAGTGATTTGCGGTTGCCGCTGTGCAGCATCATGCGGCGCGCCTGCTCGTACTTCGCGCCGGTTTCCTCTGCGCGGGTCCGGGCCGTTTCAGCAAGAGCCATTTCGCGCTGCAGCTGCGAGGCGTCGACTGGGCGGCCATCGGGATCGAATAGCTTGTTTTCCACCCTGAAGCGCTCGATCTCGCGCTCGGCATCGGCAAGCTTGGCGCGCAAGCCGGTCAGTTTGTCATCGAGCAGCAGTTTGGCGTGCTGACTGGCCTTGTCCTTCGCCTCGATCTGGCTGTTGATGTAACTCGCAGCGATGGCATTGGCTATTCGTGCAGCCTTCAACGGATCACGCGATGTGAAGCTGATCTCCATCATCAGGGTGCTGCCGACGCGCCGTACGCTGAGTTGGCGAAGAAACGCTGTCGCTACGGCATCGCTGGCTGGATCGGGGATCTGGTCCGCGGTTGCGGTGGCATGCGGCCAGCGTCCCTGGGCTTCACCGTCGTTGTTGCGGGAAGGTGTCTTGGTCAGGCCGGTGACGGAATTGATGATGCTGTTTGGATTGATGGCCTTCAGCCATGCGGCAGAGGGTTTGCTGTTCGATGCGAATTCCGGGTCGCTGCGAAGTCGCAATTGCTCGATGACGCGAACTGCGAGGGCGCGCGATCTGATGATCTCGACTTCGCTTTCCAGCGCAGGGAAGCTCGGCTTGAGGTCGGACAGGACGCCATCAATCTTCACGACGCGCTTGACGCGGGATTCAAGCTGGACCGTAGCGGTTGCCTTGTAACGGTCGGTCAGCGCCAGTGTGAAGGCTGTAACTGCAAGACCAACCGCCACGGTGAGGCCCATGATAAGGCGAATACGGCGCATCAGGATCGACAGTAGATCGGCGATGCCGATCCCCCCGTCGTTCTCGTTGTGATCGTCTTCTGTGTAATGTTTTTCGGTACTCATACAACTCACCTAGAATGTCAGTTTTCCGCCCAGCATAATGCGGTCACGTTGCAGTGCCGTCGTTGCGCCTTTGCTTTCGCGCAGCTGGTGATCGTATTGCAGGGTCAAGGCGAAGTTTCTGTTGAGGAGGTACTGAAGGCCAAGGTGTCCTGCATAGAGTTGGTCTGTGCGAGAGGTTCCGATGAACTCAAGGTTGTGATACTCGCCCTGAATGGTGAAAATCAGATTGCGCATGGCTTCGTAATCCATCCTGATGCGCAAGCTGTCGTCGAGGATGCCGGTGGCGCCGGTGGTAGTTGTCGTCTCGCTGACTTCCCGGGCCAGCCGGGCGTTGACGGTGAGGAGCGACATGGGAAGCCAGGTGATCTCGAGGGAGCCCAGAGATGAATTGATGCTGGGCAGGTCCCGGTCGAAGTTGCGCGTGGTATAGCCACCCATAATCTTCCAGGTGAGCAGCGGATTAATCTCTGCCGATACGCCTGCCAGCGCTTCCATGCCGACGGCGTCAAGCTCGGTGCCGGGGGTTGCGTCTGGTGAAACCTGGCGGAGGCCGCGCAGCCTGCCTAGGAGCTCGTATCCTGGGGAAAAGCGGTAGCCGATTGTGGCGGTAGCGGCGACCAGGTCGAGATTGTTGCCGGTGTAGTCGAACGGTGAACGGGGGGCGTCTGCCGTGGGTTGATAGCGCCAGGTGTCGGCTGTGAGGCCGAGGGCTGCCCACAGGCGGCCGGCATCGCGCTTGAAGCCTGCACCTGCCCGGTGGTGCCAGACCAAAAGTGGCTCGGTTCCGGTGCCGGGGCGATCTGCGGAGAACGCGTCTATTTGTACGTATTCGGACTTTGCGGAGAGGTTCAGGGAGTGTGCATGATTGATCTGCAAGTCGGCCGAGGCAGTGGCGTATCCTTCCATGCGGTCAGACTGGGTGCCGCGCGTGTATTTGAGAAAACGACCGCCGAATGCGAAGTCGAATGAATGGCGTGATTGATCCCAGCGCAAGTGCATGTCTGCGCGAGTTTCGGCTATGTTGTCGGATTTCGGATCGAGGCTCGAGCCGTTGGTGTTGCTGTCGTAGCCGAGGCGGGTCTCCAGCGAGGGGTAAAATGTGAAGTTGCCGAGACGGAGACCCAGTGGCTTGTACCCGCTCGGCGTGCTGTCCTTCACTCTGGAGGCGCCATATTGCTTTGTACGGCCCCTGGCGCGGTCCCATTCCCGCGCGGCCTCGGTTCGGGCCGAATA
The DNA here is from genome assembly GCA_963825625.1 of uncultured Alphaproteobacteria bacterium. GTDB lineage: Bacteria > Pseudomonadota > Alphaproteobacteria > Rhizobiales > Hyphomicrobiaceae > CAMDPA01. The sequence goes on from CAWGUF010000016.1 coordinate 110,574, forward strand.
GGTTGGATCTGTGCTGGAGTTCTGGGCCTGCGCGGTGGCGCCGGATAACATCAGCATGAGCGCGGTCGCACGGATGCGGGGATGCGATGCCTGAACTCGTCGGCGTCGCGGGGCTGGGGTTGTGCGCGTGCGCGGCATGGTGCTCTGGTCGTGTCCTGGTTGCCGCTGCTAGAAAAAGCGCTCCGGCACGCGAATATTGTCGCCGGGCATGATGGTCAGGTCGTTCTGCATGCGGACTTTGTATTCCGCACTCTGGCCTTCCCGGGTGATCATCAGGTACGAGGTTTGGGCGCGATAGGTAAAACCGCCGGCCAATGCGACGGCGTCGCGCAGGCGCAAGCCGCTCTTGTAGGGGAATTCGCCGCCGTTCTTGACCTCGCCGTGTACGTAGATTGGCCTGAAGGACACGACCTCGACGGTGACCTTCGGGTTCTTGAGCACGCCGTTGCGAAGGCGGGAAACCAGGGCGGTGCGGAAATCCGCGATCGGACGGCCCTTGGCGACGATCTCGCCAATCAGTGGCATGGCAACGGTCCCGGCGGCGGTCACGGCAAATTTGCCGGATAAGTCGGGTTCGCCGAATACGGTGATCTGCAGCTTGTCGCCCGCACCGAGACGATAGATTCGCGCCAGCGTCGGCGCGCCGAGGTTGTCCGCGGCTGGTCGAAGCGGCAACTCGGGCGCACTGGCACCATCGGCGCATGCCGATGCAAGCAGCGCGGCGATGGCCACGGGAGCCAAGCGGACAGCGGATTCCGGCAGCGAGCGACGCCTGCACATGGGCTCGATACCCCTTCATTACGCAAAGACCATGCTATGGCGAGCGTGCGTCTGGCGCGTACTCGATAGCATCGTCATTCAACGCAGATTTAGGTGAAGGGGCGGTAAACCGCTGGCAGATAACGTCATTTGGCGGCACGGCGCGGGCCGTGCTCACCAGGATGTGGGGGGATCCGGGATCGGCTTGTTTTATCGTCCGAAGCCGGATCAGTCGAAGCTGGCGTTGGTGTTCGGGCGGCGGCGCTCCAGCGCGTAGCGGACGAGAGCCGCGAAGCGATATATCGCGTGTGCGAATTTTCCGTATGGCAGCATCATGAACAGGCCGAGCACTACCCCGAGGTGGACGGCCAGGAGCACACCCATTGCCGGCGTTGCCCGGAAGAAGAGCAGCAGGAAACCGGTGAGGCTGGTGAGGAACAGTAGCGCCAGGAAGCCATCGTCCATGCCGCGCTGGTCGCGCCCCCGCAGCATGGGATCAGCCTTGTGCTTGAGCCACAACAGGCCCACGGGTCCGATCAGCAGCCCGATGCCGCCCACCGTGCCGAGCACGACCGTCAGACTGGCGATGCTGTACGGGGCTTCCCATGCGAGGAGGTAGTGCTTGAAGGTGCCGACGCTGGTCGCGGCGAAGCACAGCATGAAGCCGTAGAAGGTCAGGTGGTGGAATGTCTTGCGCGTGAACGATGGCTTCTCGTCAGGATACGTGCAGCCCTCGCCGCCGCCGTCGAGATACTTCAGCGTCAGGACGTCCCACACAGCCTGTCCGAACGAGGCTGGTGCGATGAAGTCGCCCATGCGCTCGCCCATGTCCGACCAGAACCTCCTGAAGCCCATCACGAAGGCGAGTACGACATACAGCGCGGACAGCCCGAAGATGGCCACCATCGTGTTGTGCGAAATGATCTTGTAGAACGCACCTGGCCCGACATGGGTGGCGAACAGCACCGTTCGGGTCGACGGCCCAGAACACGCCGATCAGGAACAGGCTGAGACCGATTGCGACCGCCAGCGCGGTTGCCATCGCGTTGCTGTCGTAGAGCGAGCCGAAGCCGGCAGGCCAGGCGTATTGCTTGTAGGTGTCCTTGCGCAGTTCAGCGAACGTCTGGGGCACATTGACCATGAACTCGTGCGGCGGCGCATACTGGCAGGCGTAGTAGCAGGCGCCGCAGTTGTGGCAGAGGTTGGCAAGATAGTTGAGGTCGGCCTCGTTGAACGTCAGGCGGCGGGCCATGGCGGGGAACACTGCGCAGAAGCCTTCGCAATAGCGGCAGGCATTGCAGATCTGCATGATGCGGTCGGCCTCGGCCAGCGGTGTCGCGGCGACTTCCATCTTGACTTCAGTTACTGACATTTCTTGCCGCCTCCTCGCCCGCGATACGTCCGAACACGACGCCGATCGTCATGCCGATGCCGGCAAGATAGCCCTTGCCGAGCACGTTGCCGGCCATGATCTCGCCGGCTGCAAACATGTTCGAGGACGGCTTGTCGTCGCGCCATGATGATCTGTGCCTTGTCGTTCACGGTGACGCCCAGATAGGTGAAGGTGAGACCGGGCCGTACCGGATAGGAGTAGAATGGCGGCTCGTCGATGGTGCGCGCCCAGTGGGTCTTCGGCGGTGTCAGGCCTTCCGTATGGCAGTCGTCGAGAACGGTGATGTCGAATGTGCCGGGCACCACAGCGCTGTTGAACTCCGCCACTGTTGCCTCGAGCGTGGCGCGCGTCAAGCTCCAGCTTGCCTGCCAGCTCTTCCAGCGAGGCGGCGCGGATCGGCGGAAATACCGGTGGCATGAAGCGGCCGACAGACTTGGAATCGACGATCACGTAGCCGATCTGGTCGGGTTGGCCGGCGACCAGCCGTCCCCAGATGGCATAGCGCTTCGGCCAGAAGTCCTCGCCTTCGTCATAGAAGCGTTTGGCGTGCGCGTTGACGACGATGCCAAACGAGACCGCATCGACGCGGGTGGAAATGCCGCCGTCCCACTTCGGCGCGCGGGCATCGATGGCGACCATGTGCCCCTGCGTCGGGTCGCCGATGGGTTTAACGCCGGAATCGAGCAGGATGCTTGAGGCACACGCCCTTGTTGTAGGGTGTGCCGCGACAGAGGAAGTTGGCGGCGGGTGGGCCCCACGCTTCCTGCAGCCATTCGAAGTTGGCTTCGAAGCCGCCGGAAGCGAAGACGACAGCGCGGGCCGTGACCCGCTTGTCGGCGCCTTTGTGCCGGTAATGGGCGGCATTGAAGCGGCCGTCCCGAACGTCCAGGCTGTGCACCGGGGCTTCGTACAGGACGTCGATACCGAGCGCCTCGGCGGTCCGGTAGTAGGCATTCAACAGCGCCTTGCCGCCGCCCAGGTAGAAGGCGGCGGTGCGCGAGAGCTGCAGGGTGCCGCCAAGCGCCGGCTGGAACCGCGACACCTTGCGCCTTCATCCAGTCGTAGCAGCCCTCCGACCGGCGGATCGTCATGCGCGCCAGCTGCTCGTTGGTCTGGCCGCCGGTGACGCGCAGCAGATCGTCCCAGTACTCGTCCTCCGGGTAGCGTCTCGGTCATGGTCGTCGAGAGGCTTGGTGTGCATGCAGCGGAAGTTGCGCGTGTGGCGGGTGTTGCCGCCGCGGAAATCCCTTGGCGCCGCCTCCAGGACGAGAACGCTGCGGCCCATCCGTCGCGCGGTGATCGCGGCGGAGACGGCCGCGTTGCCGCCGCCGATGACCAGAATGTCGTAGTGAGGCCCCGTCATGGCGCGCGTCCTCCCAGGAGAAAAGCGGTGGGCAGCCGGCACGTCGCGCAAGAGGAAACCGTTTGGCGGTGCGCATTGGCGTTCTTCACATCATTCCTCCAGATTATCCTCATCGTGTGCTGCTGCAGCGGCCTAGTCCGTCTGCGGCCGATTTGAACGTGCCTCTTCGATCATCTGCCACAGGCGCGGCGGTGTCAGCGGCAGGGTGTCGGGCTCGACGCCGACGGACTGCAGGGCATCGGCGACGGCGTTCGATATGGCGGCGGCGATCGGAATGATGCCGCCTTCGCCAGCGCCTTTGGCTCCGAGCGGATTGTTGGGCGATGGATGGTTCTCGGTGGAGAGGCAGTGGACGTTCGGAAAGTCGGTGGCGTGCGGCATGTGGTAGTCGGCAAGCGTGCCGACGAGCAACTGGCCGTCGCTCGTCGTAGATCAGGTCTTCGCCGAACACCGCGCCCAGGCCTTGCACGGCGGCGCCCATGACCTGGCCGTGGAGGGTCTCGGGATTGATGATGCGGCCGACGTCGTCGACGACGGTGTAGTCGAGCACGTCCACGCCGCCGGTGCCTGGATCGACGGCCACGTGCGCTATGCCCGTGCCGTAGGTGAATGTCGGCTTGGAGTTGTGGAACACGCCATCGACTGCGAGGCCGTCGGCAGCGACGTCTGCCAGCGCAATCGTGCGGCCGTCTGGTGCGCGGGCCAAGCCGTCCGTGACCTGTAGATCTGCAGGCGGGATGCCGAGGCGTGCCGAGGCTCGCTCGGCAAATGCCGCCAGCAGGTTCTCTGCGGCATTTATGACCGCACAGCCGCCCATCACAGTGGCGCGCGAGCCATACGAGCCGAAGCCTTCCTGCAGCAGGTTCGTCGAGCCGTGGCGCACGGTAATGCGGTCGATGTCGATCTCGAGTGCGTCGGCGGCGATCTGCGCAAAGATCGTCTCGATGCCCTGGCCGATGGAGGAGGAGCCGACCACCAGGTCGATACGTCCATCCGGCTGGAGTGTCATGCGCGCATGCTCGCGCGGTCCGGATGCGCCGCCTTCGACGAAACAGGCGATGCCGAGGCCATGATAGCGGCCGTCGACGAGCTTGCCTGAAAGGCCGACCTTGGTCTTCCAGCCGGCCTCCGACAGTGCCGTGTCTAGGCCTTCGTGGTAGTCGCCGCTGTCGAGGTAGGTGTCGTCCCATCCTTCCGCCGGGCCGATCTTTACCATGCGGAACGGCATCTCGGCATGCGGAATGAGGTTGCGCCGACGAATCTCGATGCGGTCGAGGCCGAGCGCGCGCGATGCCACGTCGAGCACGCGCTCGAAGAAAAATGTGGCCTCGTAGCGGCCCGGGCCACGATAGGTGCCGGCGGGCGTCTTGTTGGTGGCGATCGCGTGGCTTTTCACCTCGAAGTTCGCGACCTTGTAGGGGCCGGTGAGAAACTGAGCGACGTTGCGCACCGGCGTCGTGCCGTTCGGGCGCATGTAGGCGCCGACGTTACAGAAGATCTCGCCGCGACAGGCCAGGAGACGGCCGTTGCTGTCGAATGCGGCCTCGATATCGGCATCAGCCTCGCGGCTGTGGCCGATCGCAAGTAGGTGCTCGCGCCGGTCCTCGATCCATTTCACGGGGCGGTTGAACCTGCGTGCACAGATGGCCGCCAGTGCGTCCTCGGGGTAGAACTCGCCGCGAGCGCCGAAGCCGCCGCCGACATCGTACTCGATGTAGTCGACCTGGGTTTCGTCTATACCTAAGACTTTTGCCATCGCACGGCGATTGAAGAACGGCAGCTTGGCGGCGCCCGACATCGTGAGCTTTTGCGCCGTCGCATCCCATTCGGCGAGCAGGCCGCGCGTTTCCATCGGCAAGGCGGTCTGGCGTTGTGTGCGGAACGATCGCTTCACCACAAGATGGGCGTTGGTGATGGCGTTGTCGACATCGCCCTCGGCGCCGGTGAAGGTCGCGGTGATGTTGCCGTCGGGCGCGTGCTCGTGGAGCCTGACGGAATTGCGGGCTGCCTCGCGTGCATCGACAACGGCGGGCAGCGGCTCGATCTCGATGTCGATCAGGGCGAGGGCATCCTCCGCCAGCTCAGGCCCGTCGGCCAGCACGATGGCGACGGGCTCGCCGACGTAGCGCACCTTGTCGCCGGCGATCACGGGCTGACCGTAGGGGAGGATGGAGGGGATGGGCCTGCGAAACGGGATCTTGGGAACAGGATCACCGAGGTCAGCTGCGGTGAGAACGGCGTTGACGCCTGGGAGCGCTGCGGCGGCGCTGATGTCGATGCGCGTTATGGTTCCGTGAGCAATCTGTGAGCGGAGGACAGCCATGTGCCACTGGCCATCGCGGTCGAGATCGGCAACGTAGGTGCCGCGGCCGGTGACAAAGCGCTCATCCTCCACGCGCTCAACGGGGGCGCCGATGTAGGTGTTGACGCGCCTCATGTTGCCTCGCTTCCGGTGTCGGATTTTTTGTAGGCGGCGCGGGCCTCGAGTGCGGCCTCGACAATCGGGATGTAGCCGGTGCAGCGGCACAGGTTGCCGGAGAGAACGTCGCGGATGCGCTCCTGGGAAGCGTCCGGTTCGTCCGACAGCAGTGCGTGCAAGGTCATCAGCATGCCCGGCGTGCAGAAGCCGCACTGCAGGGCGTGATGCTTGCGGAAGGCGGATTGCAGCGGGGACAGGTCGGTGCCGGTTTGCAAGCCTTCAACGGTCTGAACCTCGCTGCCGTCAGCCTGCACGGCGAGCATCAGGCAGGCACGGACGGCGCGGCCGTCGACGATGACGGTGCAGGCACCGCAAACGCCGTGCTCGCAGGCGAGGTGAGTTCCGGTCAGCCGGAACGTCGAGCGCAAGCAGTCTGCCAACGTGGTGCGCGGAGCGACATCTGCGTCACGCGGCTCGCCATTTATCTTGAGATTGATGTTCATATGGCTCTCACAGTCCGGCGGCCTGCTTCAAGGCGCGCTGCAACAGCGTTGCGGTCAGGGCGCGGCGGTAGGCCGGCGTGGCGTGGATATCCTCGGGGGGATCGACCTCATCGCGGGCGGCTGCGGCGGCGGCTGCTATTGTCGTGGCGTCGACGTGGCGGCCCTCGACAGCCTGTTCGGCGGCTGTCAGGCGAAGCGGTGTCGGATTTGCCCCGATGGCGCCGATGCGGACACCGACAGCAGTTCCGTCAGTGGCCTGATCGTAGTGCAAGGCGATTCCGGCCAGCGCGAAGTCGCCGCGATGGCGTGCGAACTCCAGGAATGCCCAGCGGCGGGAGGCGGGCCATGGCGGAAAGCGAACCGCGGTGATGAGCTCATCGGGTTCGAGCGTGGTCACCATTGCTGCGGCGAACAGGTTGCCGGCTTCCATGGTGCGCTGGCCTTTGTGGCCGGTAACTTCGATTTGTGCCCCGCACGTGACGCCGACGCCGCACAACTCGGAGGCAGGGTCGGCGTTGGCTAGGCTGCCGCCCACGGTGCCGCGGTTGCGGATCTGGTAGTGCGCAATATGGCTGACGGCTTCTGACAGCAGCGGATGGGCGGTCTTCAGAGCCGCGCTGTCCTCAATATCGCGCCACCTGACGAGTGCGCCGAGGCGGACGCCGGTTTCATCGATCGTGATGCCGTCGAGGCCGGCGATTCGGTTGAGGTCGACAAGCACCGCGGGGCTTGCCAGGCGGAATGCCATCATCGGCATCAGGCTTTGCCCGCCGGCGAGCGGACGTGCGTTGTCGCCGTGCCGGGCCAGCAGTGCAACTGCGGCTTCGACGGTCGTGGGGGCGTGATAGTCGAATGCGGGTAGCTTCATTTGTCTGTTCGGGCTGGCAGTCGCGGGTGGAAGGCAGGCAGCGTCGGGTCGGTCCGGAACAGCAAGACGTTTGCCGCCGTGACGCCGTTTCGCATCAGGCATGAGAGGCGGTACTGTTGTGGCTGGTCGCCCACTTGTCAATCGTGAGCGGAGGGATGTGGACGGGGGTTGATTGCCGCATTGCTGCCGCGGTCGAAGACAAGGCTAACGAATTCGGGGCAGGAAGCCGGACTGCGTGAGGTCCGGAGGCAGGGTGCAGCGGCTGGGCGGCCGAGCAGGAAATGGCGGAGAAGTCATGGCACAGGAAGGTGCGGCGGCGCCGCTGCCGCTGGGATCGCAGGTTGCGGCAAGGCAGGCGGAACCGGTGGGTCCCCATAGCGAGGTTGGCCGTCATCCGATGCTTCGGGTGTTTGTATCCTATAGCCGTGACGATCTGGCCTTCGCGGATCAGCTCGTGGCGGCGCTGGAGCCATGCGGCTTCGATCCGACCATCGACCGGCACGACATAACCGGCGGCGAGGACTGGGAGAGGCGGCTGGGGGCCCTGATTCGCGATGCCGATACCGTGGTTTTCGTGCTGTCGCCGTCCTCGGTCATCTCGGCACGGTGCAAATGGGAGGTGGAACAGGCGCAAGCTCTCGGCAAGCGTATCCTGCCGATCGTGTGCCGACCGTTCGATGAGGCAGCGCCCGAGCAGCTGCAGGCGCTGAACTACATTTTCTTCTGCGAGGAGCCGCGTGTTCCGGGCTCCGGCTTCGGCTCGGGGCTCGCCAGGCTGGTGACTGCTCTTAATACCGATCACGACTGGATCGCCCGTCACACGCGCATTCTGCAGCGGGCAACGGAATGGGACACCGGAGGCCGCAAGCGCGAGCAGCTGTTGTGGGGCGGGGAGATTGCCGCGGCCAAGGACTGGATCGTGGCACGCAAGGCGACTGCGCCGGCCATCGTGCCGCTGCAACTCGAGTACGTTCGCGAGAGCGAGGCCGAGGAGGAGCGGCGCAAGAGCAGCGAGCGGCAACAACTGGAGCAGATTCGCAAGGCGCAGCAGGAGCGGGCCGTTGCGCTGAAGGCCAGCGAGCTGGCGCAGGCGGAGCGCGAGACCGCCCTGCTGGGAGCGCAGAAGGCGCAGCGCGCCTGGCTGTGGACGCTGGGCATCGCCTCGGTCGTGGGGCTTGGCTTGGCAGCGGGGGCTGGCGTCGGATGGTGGCGCGCGTTCGATGTCGGCAAGCAGAATGCTGTTCTGCTCAAGGAAAAACAGGAGCTGCTGGCGAAGGCGGACGAAGCCAAGCAACAGGTGCTGTCGCAGCAGGGCAGGCAATTGTCGCAGGCCGAGCGGGTGCGGATGATCGATGCCTGCAAGGAGGCCGACGCGGTTGCCTTGCAACTGGCGACGCTGCGCGATCCGAAGGCATGGCTGCTGGCAAACAAACGTTACTGGGAGCTCTACTGGGGCTCGATGATGGTGCTTGAGGCGCACCAGAAGAAGATCAGCAACAACCGCAGCGACGTCGAGGCGGCGATGGTGCGCTTTGGCAACCAGCTGAAGAGAGCGGAGCTGGAGGTAAAGAACGCTGCGAGCAGTCCGGTTCAGCGGTCCGTGGCGCAGCCGGCGCTGCCGCGCAGCGAGCTGACACCTTTGCACAAGGGTGTGGCCGACGCCTGCCAGGCGTTCTTCCGGCAGATTGGATGAACAGGGTTATTGCGCAGCGGTCCGCAGGCCGGCCTGCTCCTCCTCGAGCAGCCGGTCGAGCAGGCGGCGAGCCTGCAGCACTCCGGCGTCGGCGTTGATGTCGATGATCTGCTTGCCGGCTGGCGCGCGGCTCATGCGATCCTGTTGGGCCTCGATGATGTCCACGTCCTCGCCGAACGCCTTGCTGGTCGCTGCCGCCAGGCGCTCGGTAAGGGCCGGCTCGTCGAGACGGAAGTCGCGGGCGTGGTGCCAGAAGTAGTGGGTGCTCGTCTCCGTTTCCGGCGTCAGCGTGTGATTGGAAAACATGGTGACGCCGCGCGAGCGGTTGCCGTCTTGGGCGCCGGTGCCAGCATCGGCACAGCCGACGTCGATCATGAAGTGCGACGGCTCCTGGTGCTGGATAAGCTGCCAGCGATCGACTGGACCCTCGAAGTTGCCAACGGCCTTGAACATGGCCGGGGCCGGCTCGCCGAATATCCAGCGGTCGACATGGACCTTGTCAGCCTCGCGCCGGACTTTCACAGGGAAGTCGGCGACGCGGTCGGTGCCGAGAGTGGAGGCGTGCACGTAGGCGACGTGGGAGAGGTCGAGGAGGTTGTCGATCATCAGGCGGTAGTTGCCGCGAACGTAGAAGTAGCCGCCCTGCGACACCCAGGCGGGATCGTCGTTCCAGTGATAGTCGGGGATCGTTGCCTCGTCGGCCAATGCGGGATCGCCCATCCAGACCCACACGTATCGCCATTTTTCGGCTACGGGGTAGGTTTTGACGGCTGCGCCCGGCGGCACGCGCTGCTGTCCGGGGACGAGAACGCAGGCGCCGGTCGCGTCGTATTGCAAGCCGTGATAGGGGCACTGGATGCTGCCATTGAGGACCTTGCCCTGCGACAATGGCATGTAGCGATGCGCACACGCATCCTCCAGCGCGGCCACTTTGCCGCCGGCGGCGCGAAAGAACGCGATCGGCTGGTCCATGATGGTGCGGCCGAGCGGGCCGTCGTCGAGCTCATGCGCCCAGGCGGCGACATACCAGCGATTACGTAGGTAGGACGTTTGGAGCATGGTGGTCCTCCGGCGGCTCAGGCGGCTGGTGTTCGTTGACGCGATTGGTATGGCAGAGAAGATAGCTCAAGACGTCGGTCGACGGAAATCGACGGTGCATGTGGTGGTTTGATACGAGGGCAGCTCACGGCTTTGTCTCGTAGCCCTCGGCAAGATCTCTTGCAACGGCAGCGGGGGGGCGCGCTGCGGGGTCGCCGTAGCCTCCACCGCCCGCGCTGTAGAGACGGAACCGGGCGCCAGCTTTCATCTCGTAGCGGCCCGGCGGCGTGTCGTGCTCGTCCGAGGTCCCGACGGCGGTCACGAAACGGGCGGCGGCGCCGTCCTGGCCACCAGCTAGTCCGTGCGGGGGGAATTTGGCTTTGTCGTAGCGGCGGATGACGCTGGCGTCCTCGAGCAGCTCGTACTCGCGAAGGGTGCTCAGGCCGCCGCGCCACTGACCGGTGCCGCCGGTACCGGGTACCGGTTCGAAACGCGTGATGCGGACGGGAAACTCCGATTCCAGGATCTCGATCGGCGTTACGTGCAGATTGGAGAGGTGCGCGGCGGTGCCCGAGGCGCCGTCCTGGCCGTTGGCTCCACCGTAGGCAGAGCCCAGGATCTCGTACTGCAGTGTCGCCTGGCCGGGACGCCCGTTGGCCCAGATAATGCCGAGGGCGGCGGACGAACCGCTGCCAGCGATGGCGCGACGCGGGTTGAAGTGGGCCATCGCCTCGAGGATGACGTCGACCAGCTTGAGGTTCACCATCTGGTAGTTGGAGACGGATGCTGGCGGGGCGGCGTTGGTGACGGTGCGCGGGGCGAGCTTGATGCGCACACGGTCGCGCATGCCGTCGTTGAAGGCGAGGTCGGGGCCGAGGCTGCCGATCAGGCAGTAGAAGACGCAGGCCTCGATCATCGACGGGCGCAGGTTGACGGGGCCCTTGGCCTGCGGGGCGCTGGCGGAGAAATCGAAGGTAGCGACGCCGTCCTCGATGCTGACCGTGACGGCAAGTTTTACCGGCGTGTTGAAATCGACGCCGTCGCTGTCGAGGAAGCCTTCGGCGCTTGCCGAGCCGGCGGGCAACCGGGCGATGCGGCTGCCCAACTCGTCGGCGGCGCCTTTGAGGATGGCGGCGAATGCTCCCGTCAGAGTATCGGCGCCGAACCTCTGGGCCAGTTCCGCGACGCGCCCGGCTCCCATCTGCGTCACCGCGATCTGGGCGCTGACATCGCCTTTGACCAGGACGGGCTGACGCGAATTGGCGAGGATGATGCGCTCGATGTCGGGCAGCATCCGTCCGGCAGCAACGATCTTGACGGGCGGCAGCAGCGTGCCTTCCTGGAACATCTCGGTGGCGTTGGCGGAGGTGGAGCCGGGCACGGTGCCGCCGACATCGGCCTTGTGCGCGATGCTGCCGGCGAATGCGATGATGCGGTCGCCGTCGAACACCGGCGCGACGAACGCCATGTCGGAGACGTGCGGCATGCCCGCTTCGTAAGGGTGATTGGAGACGAAGACGTCGCCGGGCTCGATCGCCGTCCCTGCGCCGCCCTTGCCGTCGTAGAGCTCGATGATGCGGCCGACGAGATGGCGATAGACGGGGGCATGGAAGAACATCGGCGGGGCGACAATCAGACGGCCTGTAGCGTCGACGATGACACAGGAGAAGTCGCGTGATTCCCGGATGATGGTCGAGTAGCCCGAGCGGTAGAAATGATAGTGCATCTCGTCGACGAGGCTGCCGATCTTGTTGCGCAGGATCTGGATCGTGATGGAGTCCATGCGAAGGGTCCGTTGGGTGCGCGTGGTGCGTTTGGCGAGATAGTTGCGGCGCGAGCACCCTAATGCGGCGGCACGGGCATTGCCAGCCTCGGCAATCATCGGCAGCGGGGTCAGAGCGGGACGCGGCCTTTCACGGCGTTGGTGCGAGCGGTGAAACGGATGCGGCCGGCGGCGTCGGCGGGGAGTACATTGCGCAAGGCGTCTCGTAGGCGCTCGACGTCGGCGGGAGACAGGTCGGCGAGAAAGGCGACTGAGGGGTTGGCGAGCGCGGTGCTGGAGGCCCAGTAGTCGTCGAAGTCGTCGTAGCTGACCTCGATCTCGATTGGGCGGGCCTCGACGGCGAGGAGGCCGTTGCGCTGCCAGATCCCGGTGAGGGTATTGAGTTGGGTCACGTCGAGGCCGGGTCGAACGGCATCGCCGACGAGGCCGAGCTTGTGTGTGGTGCGGCGGAACGGGGCCGCGGGCTGGCCGCCCTTGCGGTCCCACACATAGCTGGCGACGGTGCCGCCGGGCTTCGTGACGCGCGCCATCTCGGCAACGGCGCCTGCCGGGTCCGGCACGAAACCAATGACGAGCGCCATGATTGCGGTATCGAATGTGTTGTCGGAGAACGGCAGAGCCTGGGCGTCGGCGACGTGGAATTCGGCCTCGGAGGCACCTGGGCGGGTGCGGGCAAATGCTATCTGTGGCTCGGAAGGATCGATGGCCTGGACGCTGCGCGGCGCGGCGTGCTCGAGCAGGGTCTCAGTGAACGCGCCGTTGCCGCAACCGACGTCGAGCCAGTCGAGGCCGGCGGGCAGCGCCAGCCAGTCGAGGAACTGGCGGCCGATGACCTGACTCCAGCGGCCCATCATGCGCTGATACGCGGCGCCGTCGGTGAAGAAGGATGGGTCTGTCATGGTCAGCAGCGCACCTTGAAGGTTGCAAGCAATCAGGGATGGGGAGATGGGCAGGGACAAGGGACTTGAATGCGGACACTCCCTAATGCCGTGCGGTTCGAGGCTCTATCGCGGGGGCTTCGAGCATGAGCCGGAGACATTGGTTGCTATCCGCATCGGGTCCTGGCCATCGACTCTCTGCCAGTCATGCTAACATCGCTGGGCACAGGAGGCACCCATGGGTGAAGACCTCGAACCACTGATCCTCGATTTTCTCGAGTGGCTCGCGCGTGAGCCGCGTACGCATGGCGACGTGATGGACGTCTGGCGCACGTCATGTCCACGGCTTACGGTATGGGAAGATTCGCTCGAGCGTGGCCTTGTGCAGCGCGGTACCGGACTGGCATCCGTCGTCACGGTCACGCCTGCAGGCAAGGCGCTGCTTGCCGGAAGAAGAAGGCTAGCGGACGTCGGATGAGCGCTGAAGCCGGTCACGCGAGCGGTGCCGAGAAGGGCCGCTATATAGAGCTGCTGCAGGAGGGACGGGCACTCTACACCGCCCTAATCGTCGGCGGCGTGACGCTGCATGCAACGCAGATCCTGGTCATCGCGATCGTAATGCCGACCGTCGTCGCCGATATCGGCGGTGCTGCCTATTACACGTGGTCGGCGATGCTCTACACCATCGGCTCGATCGTGGGGTCGACGTCGACGGGCGCAATCTGGGCCCGGTTGGGTGCGAGAAAGGGTTATGCGCTCGCATCTGGCGTGTTCGCGGTTGCTACGATCGCCTGTGCCTTGGCTCCGGACATGGGGACCCTGATCGCGGCGCGCGGGATCCAAGGCTGGGGCGGCGGTCTGGTTGCCGGTGGCGGTACGGCACTCATCACCTCGCTCTACGATGCCCGGCTCAGAACTCGCATCCTGGCGATGTGGCAGGGCGCCTTCATGTTCTGCCAGCTGATGGGGCCGGTGGTCGGAGGCGCGTTCGCGGCGATCGGCTGGTGGCGCGGCTCGTTCTGGGTAATGGTGCCGTTCATGCTGCTGTTTGCGGCTCTGGCCTTGCTGCGGATTCCGGAGCGGCTGGGATCGGATGCGGAGCGGGCGGCGCCGCCGCCGTTCCCGTTCTTCCGGCTGAGCCTTCTGACCCTGGGCGTGCTGCTGGTCGCGTTGACCGGCCCGGTTGCCGACGGGCTGGCGCGGGTGGCGCTGGTTGCGGCCGCCGTCGGGCTTGTGGCCATGTTTTTCCGGCTCGATGCCAGAGCAGACAATAAGCTCTATCCCAGCGGCGCGATCTCGCTGTCCTCGCCGATCGGCCTCGCCCTGATCATTCTGGCGACGATGGCGATGGGACACACCACGGTGTCGCTGTTTCTGCCGCTGCTGCTGCAGGTCGCACACGGCATGAACCCGGTGTTCATCAACGCCCTGACAATTGTCATCTCGCTGGGCTGGACCATCGGCACCTTTGCGGTCGGCGGCTGGTCGGGCGCACGGGAACGGCTGGCACTGGCATCCGGTCCGGTGATCTCGCTGGCCGGTGTCGTTCTGCTGGCGGCTTTTGCGCAAGGCGGCCAGATGGTAGCGCTGTCGCTGGGCGCCTTCCTGCTCGGCTTTGGCGTCGGTATCTTCAACGTTCACCTGATGGCACGGACCATGGAGAGCGCGCCGAAAACGGAGCACCGGACCACCGCGGCAGCACTGGCTTCGATACGCAATCTCGGGACCGCGTTCAGTGCGGCGCTGGCTGGCGTGATCGCGCACGCCGCAGGCCTGGGTGATGCAACCGATCCGGCGGCGGTGGGGCAGGCGGTGACGGTGGTCTATTGGGCTTGTGCCGTGCCGCTGACGATCTGCGTCCTGGCGATGGCCAAATTCATGGTCCTCAGCCGGGCGGAGCTCAGCCGCCGGGCGTGACAATCGATCCGACCTTTTGGGTGCGGGTAGGGGTGGGACTGGCTGGAATTTCGCTCTATTATAGTTCAAATGACCGTCTGCTCGAGGAGCGCCGACCATGCAGCAACTCACCGCCAAGTCAGGCCAGATTCTTACCCGCGCGCAGGAGCCGTGGATCGGTGCGCGCGGCCGCATCGGCGTGATCATTCCGTCGACCAACATCGGCGTGGAATATGACTGCCAGCAGTTCGTGCCAGAAGGTGTGACCTGGCATTTCTCCCGCTTCTGGGTGGAGCAGCCGGACCTGTCGTCGGACAACATGTTCCTCGCCTTCATCGACGCGATCAGGAAGACGATCCCGGATTCCATGCGCAACGTCATGACCTGCGAGCCGACCTACATCATGATGGGCATGTCGGCGGAAACGTTCTGGGGCGGGCTGGAAGGCAACGCCGAGTTCGAGCAGCGGCTGCGGGACGACATCGGCCCGGAAATGGGGCTGACCAGCGGTGCGGGCGCACTGAAGGCCGCGCTGGATGCTTTCGGCGCAAAAAAGGTGTCGGCGCTGACCCCCTACCAGCCCGTCGGGGACGAGCAGGTGCACCGGTTCCTCGTCGAATCGGGCTACGAGGTGCACAAGGTGATCGGCCTGAAGTGCGATACCGCCACCTCGATTGCGCACACGCCGCCACGTGAAGTCATCGACGTTGTTCTGAACGAGCTCGATGCGCCTGACGTGGACGCCATCGTCCAGGCCGGCACCAATCTGTCTACCGTCAACATCTTCCCGACGCTGGAGCACCAGCTGAAGAAGCCGGTGATCCCGATCAACGTGGCCACGATCTGGCACACGTTCCGGGCCATGGGGATCGAGGACAGGTTCCACGGCAAAGGCTGGCTGATGGAGCGGTTCTGAGGTCGAGGGGGGCCGGCTCAAGGCTGCGGATGCGATGTTGTGTCAACAACAAGACGTCTTCAACAGTTGTTGAACAGTTGCGAGAGCGTTGTGTTTGGACTTGAGGCGCCACTTCGCGCATTCGATACGGGCTCGAATTCTCCGTGTCCGTGCTGAATGGAGTGAACGCCGCCTTGGAACTCCTACTCGCCTTCGGTGCAGGGCTGCTGACCCTGATCAACCCATGCATCCTGCCGGTGCTTCCGATCATCCTGGGATCGGCGGTGCGCGAGGAACGGTTTGGTCCGTTGGCTCTTGCCGCCGGTCTCAGCACGGCATTTGTCGTGGTCGGCGTCGGTATCGCGGCGGTGGGACCAGCGATTGGCCTGGATGCAGACCGAATCGTTAAGCTCGGTGCCATTGCGATGGTGTGCTTTGGGCTGATCCTGCTGATACCCTCGTTCAACTTGCGCTTTGCCGCGGTCGCCGCCGGCATTTCCGGCCATGCCGAGCAACGCCGCATGACGATGCAAGGCAGCGGGCTTGGGGGGCAGTTCCTGGGTGGCGCGTTGCTCGGTGCCGCCTGGTCGCCGTGTATCGGGCCGACCCTGGGGGGCGCCATATCGCTAGCCTCTCAGGGGCAGTCGCTAGGCTGGGCGGCGGCAATCATGACCAGCTTCGCGCTGGGCACGTCCGCGGTCATCCTGCTGCTGGCCTACGGCACGCGCGAAGCGATCATGCGCCGGCAGGCGAGCTTCCGCAGGCTGGCTGCGCAATCGAAAATCATCATGGCGCTGGCACTCATCGGTGTCGGGCTTGCCATCCTGTTCGGCTTGCACACCCGTCTCGAGGGCCTGCTGATGAGCGTGCTGCCCATCTGGCTGCAGGACCTGTCGGTTTCACTTTGACTTCGTCGTAGGCAACCAAAAGGAGGACTGTGTTGAAAAGCATCCTGTCAGCGCTTCTGGCACTGACTTGGCTTGTGATGTTGGCTCCGATGTCGGCGCAAGCCGAGATCAAGTCGATCGAATACAAGCCCGGCGTGCTGGAATCTGCCATCAAACGGGGCGAGACCGTCCTCGTTCATTACAAGACGACGTGGTGACCAACCTGCGCGCGCCAAGTGCGCGTGCTTGCACAGCTCCGTGAGAGCAATCCGCAATATGCCAAGGCCATCACACACATGACTGTCGACTGGGACGCCTTCGGGACGCACCCGGTCTCCACAAGCCGCAAGATCCCGCGGCGCTCCACGCTCGTCCTGATCAAGGGCGGCAAAGAGGTGGCTCGTCTCGTCGCGGAGACGGACGAGGCGAAGATCAAGGCGATGCTCGATAAGGCGGTCGCAAAGAAGTAATGACGGTCGTTCGGGGCGGCGTGCAGGCATCACACCCTGCACTCCGCCCCGCGAAGGCCAGTGGATCTGCTTCTATTCGTTGTTTCTTGCGTTTCCGCTCTTCTGCTGCTTCAGCTTGTTCTTCTTCTTTCTCTTTTTCTTCTGCTGCTTTTGTGCCGGCCTGACGGCTTCACCACGGCAAGGTCCTCGCGTGGCGCAACTGAATGAGCGGGCCTGTGCACTGGAGGTGTAAACAGGCGATCCGCTCTGAGACAGCAGCAAAAACGCCAGCGGAACCGCAATTCCAACAATGCCGGCGATGCGCATGGTCGAGGGTCCTCCTGTTGTTGGCGTTGTGCTTGCGAACCGGTTTCCTGCTGTGCGGGGCGGGCAATCGGCGGCAATGAATGCCAATCTCGCAACCGGGCGTGGATGCTGTAATCGGAATTCGCCACGTGGTGCGCCTCTCGTAAGGGCATCGCGCAGAGGCAGAGGTTGTCAGTAGCCGCGCTTCACGTCGATCTGCTGGCGCGGGGCAGCGCCGGTCCGCATGTGCCGGATGTTGGCGGCAATCGCGGTCACGATCTGCGCCACTGTAGGCCGGCGCGCCACGTGTGGCATGATCGTCACGTTTGGATGATCCCACAGCGGACTGTCGGACGGCAGTGGTTCGGGCTGCGTCACGTCGAGGGCGGCGTGGGCAAGCTGGCCGGTGTCCAGCGCCGCAATCAGATCGGCGTCGACGACGTGTCCGCCACGGCCCAGATTTACGATCATCGCGCCCTTAGGCAGCATCGCGAACGTGCGTGCCGAAAGAATTCCCGTCGTTTCCGGCGTCAGAGGCAGCAGGCATACGGCAATGTCCGTCTGGGCGAGGAATGGCTCGAGCTGGGCGGCGCCGTGGAATGTCGGAAATCCCGCATCGCTGCGCTGCGACCGCGTCCAGGCCGAAACCTTGAAGCCCAATGACTGCAATATCGTGGCTGGTGTTCGTGCCATGGCGCCCATACCGAGAAAGCCAATTCTGCGTTGCTCCGGTCGCACGATCGGCGCCTTCAGCCATTCGCGACGCGCCTGGGCCTGGGCGTATTTCGGCATCTCCCGATGCAACCTGAGCACGTGCATCAGCACATACTCCGTCATCATTGGATCGCCTTCGGGGAGCTCGACCTTGCACAGGGGGGCTGTCGGGAACTTCGGCTGGTAGGCGAATGCCTCGACGCCGGCCGAGCGGCTGAACATCGCCTTGAGGTTCGGAAACGCCGGCAGCACATCGAAGTCGGGCCGCATGAAAGCCAGATACTCGATATCGCGCGGCTCTCCGGCTTCAGGCCAGAAGCGGACCTCCTGGTCAGGCAGCGCCTCGGCGAGTTGGCTCCGCCAAGTGTCTTCATTGCCGATCAGCTTGTGGAGATCAACTATCAACAGGGCCATGCCTTCCTCCTGGTCTGCGTCGCAGATATGGGATCGCCAAATGCAGGACGAGTTTGGCGCAGCCTGCACGGCAAGGCGACAGATTTCGCGTCCGTGGATTCGCGAGCCTTGGATCTATCGTGTCGGGTCGGCCAGGGATTTGCGCCCGTGAGCGGGGACGGATAGGACTGCCGACGGCTATGGATGCCGACCGCGGCGGCTGGTATGAATACGATATGATGCTTCGAACCTCGTCAGCAGGATGTGGAGCGCAGGTGCTGGCGTGGCGCATGGCGGCCTGGGCGCTGATTGTCCTGTGGACGACGGCGGCTTGCGCGCAATCCGGCAAACCGCCCGTGCCGCCGGGGCGCGATCCGGGCGGTGTGGCGGTCGCCATCGTCGGTGGCGGCGTCGACTATACCCGGCCCGATATCGCCGCCCGGCTCGCCCGTGACGGCGAGGGTGAGATCATCGGCTGGGATTTCATCGATAGCGACCAACGGCCGTTCGATGCTTGCCCCGCCGGCGCCCAGCCCTCTGCCGCCTGCCCGACGCTAGTTGCCAGGATCGCGTTGCAGGAGGCTGGTGTCGCTTCGCTGGTCGTCGCCAGGGCGTCGGCCGGGCGTCTGCAGACCATGGCGCAAGCGATCTCGATGGTGGCCCAGACACGGGCGCGGATCGTGCTGGTGGCGCCAGGGGGCGCGGAGCTGTCTGCCGTTTTCGTCAACGAGGCGGCGACACGGTTTCCGGCCCTGCTGTTCATTGTTCCGTGGCGCACCCATGCCGGCAGGGTAGATCTACCCAATACGATCACGGTCGCGGCGGCGGGCGAGCTTGAGGCTGGTGTCGAGCCGCAAATCGTAATGCCGGCCGGGACCGGAGCGGCGGCGATCAAGCCTTCTCCGCCCGGGTTTGCCTCGGCCGTTGCAGCGGCGCGGGTCGCGGCATTGGCGGCACGCCTGAGCGCTGTGGGCCCGGACCTGGAGGCCGCACGGTTGAAGGAGAGGGTGCTGGGGCAAGTGGACACCCTCGTAGCGGCGTCGCCGGCCAGAGTGTTGCCGTAGGCGCCGCGGCGTGCGCAATGGGCGGCGGCGGTATCAGCTGCGACGCACGCCGCTTGATTTCGCCATCGCTACCGCTACCTTAGATGAGTATACCGGCTCCGCGCCGCCGCGTGGGGCCATGTGCTGCGCCGGCCCCACATCGCGTCTGCCCGGCTTGCAGCAACATCCGGAGATCGCCAGCGTGCTCGATACCCCTGCCCGGCCAACCGCCTCCGACCGCCCGATGATCGATCCGTTCGGCCGCCATGTCTCTTATCTGCGGGTGTCGGTGACGGATCGCTGCGACTTCCGCTGCGTCTATTGCATGTCCGAGCACATGACGTTCCTGCCGAAGAAGGACTTGCTCTCGCTGGAGGAGCTGGACCGGTTGTGCTCGGCTTTCGTGGCACGTGGCGTCAGGAAGCTGCGCATCACGGGTGGCGAGCCCTTGGTGCGCAAGAACATCATGTGGCTGTTCCGCTCGCTCGGGCGCCATCTGCAGAGCGGGGCATTGGATGAGCTGACCTTGACGACCAACGCCAGCCAGCTGGCCCGGTTCGCGCAGGAGCTCAAGGATTGCGGGGTGCGGCGCATCAATGTCTCGCTGGACACGCTCGATGCCGACAAGTTCAAGGCGATCACACGCTGGGGTGAGCTTTCCCAGGTGATGGTGGGCTTGGATGCGGCGGACAAGGCTGGCCTCGAGGTCAAGATCAACGCGGTGGCCTTGAAGAACGTCAATGAGCACGAGATCGAGCAGCTGGTGCGCTGGGCGCATGGCCGCGGCTATGATCTGACGCTGATCGAGACGATGCCGCTGGGCGACATCGACGGCGACCGTACGGATCAGTTCCTGCCACTGTCGATCGTCCGCGCCCGCCTGATGGAGCAATTCACGCTCGAGGACATTCCGTACCGTACCGGCGGGCCCGCACGGTATGTGGAAGTCAAGGAGACTGGCGGTCGGCTCGGCTTCATTACGCCGATGACGCACAATTTCTGCGAAAGCTGCAACCGCGTGCGGCTGACGTGTACCGGCACGCTCTATATGTGCCTCGGTCAGGAAGATGCCGCCGACCTGCGCGCGCCGTTGCGTGCCTCGGTCGACGATGCGGCTTTGATGCAAGCCATCGACGAGGCCATCGCGCGCAAGCCCAAGGGGCATGACTTTATTATCGACCGCCGCACCAAGAAGCCGGCGGTGGGGCGGCACATGAGCGTGACGGGAGGGTAATCGGGCGCCTGGCGTGCTGGTCCGGTCGTTGCTGCGTGTGAAGAATAGTTACATCGTTGGCCGTATGCGTGGTGGCATAGGGCGATGTCGGCTTCAATAATGGTGGCCGTTCCCATCGGTGTCGCCATGGGTGGTGAGGAGCGCATGAGCAAAGACGGCAAGGCCGAGCAGCCCGACCGCAAGCCCTACCAGTCCGAGATCTTCAAGGACGGTCCACGCGCTTCCGGTACTTTTTCAGACACCATCGGCGCGGAGCAGGGCCTGGAACTGTTCGGGAGCGGGGAGGTGCACAAGCGCCGGTCGCGGCCGACAGCGACGATCCATGAACCCGCCCGCGACATCCCTGTATTTGCGGAGACCGACGTTCTGGTCGTCGGTGGCGGTCCGGCCGGCACTGCGGCTGCGGTCAGCGCGGCCCGGCTGGGTGCCGACGTGATGCTCGTGGAGCGTTACAACCACCTGGGCGGGCTTTCCACCGGCGGGCTCGTCATCTGGATCGACCGCATGTCGGACTGGCAGGGGCGCCACATCATCCGCGGCTTCGCCAGCGAGGTGATGGATCGATTGCCGAAAGATGCAATCCAGGGGCCGCCGCGTGCCGACTGGGGTTCGAAGGATTTGGCAACTGCCGCCTATTGGGCGCAGCGTACGGCTGCGTTTCATTCCATCGTGACGCATTCGCCCACGATCGATCCGGAGGCGCTGAAGACGCTGTCGATGCAATTGGCGGCGGAAAACAAGGTCCGCCTGCTGCTGCACGCCTGGGTCGCGGCGCCGATAGTGGAAGGCAACACCGTCAAAGGTGCGATCTTCGAAAGCAAGGAAGGCAGGATGGCGATCCGCGCCAAGGTGGTCGTCGACACCACCGGTGATGCGGACCTTATTGCGCGGGCCGAGGCGCCACTCGATTCCGATATCGACGAGGGCGACATTCATCACTGCATCAATACGGCATTTCTGGTCGGCGGCGTCAACATGGAGGCCTGGCTCGCATTCCGGCGCGATGACGAGCAGGGCTTTGCCGACTTCATGACGCGCGGACGTGAAAGGCTGAAGTTTTTCGAGAAGCCATTCGTATCCTGGCGCAACGACGTCGCGTTGTTCATGGGTCCGCGCCTGTCGGGGTACAGCGCTGTCGATGTGGAGGACCTGACCACGGTGGAGTTGCGCTCACGCCAGCTCGCCGTCGGTCATGTGGAGGTCTACCGTCAGTATGCGCCTGGGTTTCAGAATGCCTTCCTGATGCTCGGTGCTCCGCAGATCGGCGTGCGCCACAGTCGCCGGCTGTCGGGTCAGGCTCAGGTCGTGCGCTCGGACTGGGGCTCGGGTAAGGTGTGGCCGGATGAAATCGGGGTGTCGACTTCGCTGTCGCCGAAGTTTCCCAACATCTCCGTGCCTTATGGTGCGCTTGTGCCGCGGGGCCTCGACGGGATCCTGGGTGCGGGCCGGCATGTTTCGTGCGACGCGAGCTCGCACACCTTCCTGCGCGAGATCCCGCAATGCTGGTTGACGGGACAGGCGGCCGGCATCGCTGCGGCTCTGTCGGCGGCGAGCGGTCGCGGCCCGGGCGCGGTCGACATCGCGAGGCTGCAGAACGAATTGCTCGGCCAAGGTGCCTATCTGTCGCCCGAGGCCGAGGCCAAGGCGCGGGGTATCAAAGCGGCGGAATGACCGATACTGCGAAACTGATCTGGTTCTCCCGAGGGAGCTGCTGATGACACCTCTGCAACTGGCCCATGTCGGCATTCATGTTCCAGATCTCGACGAGGAGATCGCGTTCCTCAAGCTGCTTGGCGCGGAAGTCACCAGCATCGACCGGCTGCCTCGCGGACGGATTGCCTTTGTCAGTCTGGACGGTGTCGCGCACCACTCTTTTGCGGTGTTCGAGGATGGCGGCCGGCTGCCGGCCGGGGATTCGCAGAAGGAGAAACTGGGGCTGGATCACATCTCGATGGCCGCCGACAGTCGTGCCTCTGTGGACAAATGGAAGGCGAAGCTCGTGGCCAACGGCATCCAGGTCAAGGGGCCGCAGATCCAGGGACCAGAGGGCGGCGGGCTCGAAGGCGGCTCGTCGAGCTACACCATCTTCTTTCATGATCCCAACGGCATCTGCTTTGAGATCTTCGCGGAGGCCGACACGGTGGATGTCTTCCGCACACGTCGTGAGGCCGCAGGGGCGGCGGAATGATTCGAACGTGCAGGGCAGCCGTTGTGGCGGCGGATGCCGAACCGCATGATTTGCAGAAGGGACCGCAACTTCACCGTCCCCGCGCGCCTCCTCTATCGGCCAGCCCCGATCTGGATTGACTGCGACCGGCGTTGGAGCGCGGTTGACTTGTCCGCATTGCGCCGACACGCTGGCAGGCAATGAAACGCCAGCTGCTCTGGAGCTGCCATGCACCCGCGCGAACGCCTTGCCTATTCTGCCCTCGACGACCGGCCGCCGCTGCACCTTCCCGATGGTCTGCGTCTCATCGTGTGGCCGCTGCTGGCGCTGGAGGAATGGGATATGGGACGGGCCATGGCTCGCATGGTCATTACGCCGCCGCAGGGGCAGCCGATGATCCCCGACCATCCCAACTGGTCCTGGCACGAATACGGGATGCGGGTCGGGTTCTGGCGCATGAAGCGCATGTTCGATCAGCTGCGGATCTCTCCCACCGTCACGCTCAATGCGCGCGTTTGCGAGACATACCCGCGGGTCGCCCAGGCTTGCGCTGATGCGGGGTGGGAGCTCAACGCGCACGGTTATGATCAGGTCCCGATGCATAAGCTCGACGACCAGAAAGCCGTTATCGACAAATCCGTCGAGATCATTACGAGGTTCTGGGGACGTCGGCCCCGCGGCTGGTTCGGGCCGGGCCTGACGCAGACGTTCGATACACTCGATCACTTGTCAGCGGCAGGAATCGAGTACATCGGCGACTGGGTGCTGGATGATGAGCCTGTTACATTGAGGACGACACACAAGCCGGTCGTCGCTCTGCCCTATAATTTCGAGCTGCACGACATCGTCATGATGGCGCTGCAAAGTCATCCATCCGGCGAATGGGGCAATCGCATCATGGACCACTTCGATTGCCTCTATGAGGAAAGTGCGGAGCGGCCCAAGGTCATGTCGATCGCCATGCACCCTTATCTATCGGGCCAGCCGCACCGGATCGGCCACGTTCAACGCGCGTTCGAGAGGCTGCTGGCGAAACCTGGGGTCGCAGCCTGGGACGGTGCGCGGATTCTCGACTGGTATCTGGCGCAAACTAAAGGAAGCCAAGCGTGAGTGGATCTTTTTTCGTTCCCCACGATATCGCCGGGCCGCTGCGAGAGGCAGAGACAGGGGCTCTGGCTGGCCTCACCGCAGTCGTCAAGGACATGTATGACATACGCGGCGAGCGGACAGGCGGCGGCTCTCCGGATTGGCTGGCCGGGCAGAAGCCTGCCGTGCGGCATGCTGCTGCGGTGGAGAGGATACTGGCAGCTGGCGCCACGATTGTGGGCAAGACCATCTGCGAGGAGCTATTCTATTCCATCGTCGGTATCAACGCGCACTACGGCATGCCGGCAAATGTGCGCGCGCAGGGCCGGGTGCCGGGAGGCTCGTCATCGGGTTCGGCTGCTGCCTGTGGTGCAAGTGTGTGCGATTTCGCGCTGGGCAGCGACACGGCTGGCTCCATCCGTATCCCGGCCTCGTTCAATGGGCTTTACGGGCTCAGGCCCACGCACGGCCGCATCGATCTCGCTGGGGCGATGGCGATGGCGCCGACGTTCGACACCGGCGGCTGGTTCGCCACTGGGCCCGGCGTTTTCGCCAAGGTCGGGGAGGTGCTGCTTGATACGGCAACACTAAGTGCCGAGCCGAACCGGCTGCTGATTGCCACCGACATGTTCGCGGCCGCTGACGACGGCGTGGCAAGCTTGTGCCGGCAGGTGCTGGCTCGCGCCGCCTCCGTTCTTCCGTTGGCAGAGGAAGTCGCAATCAGTCCGGATGCGTATAGCCAGTGGAGCGATGCCTTCCGGCTGGTTCAAGGCTACGAGGTTTGGCAGACTTTCGGCGCGTTCGTCGAGCGGGCGCGGCCAAACGTCGGTCCGGGCATCAAGGAGCGGGTTGCGTTCGCCGCATCCGTCAGCGCGGACCAGGCGTCGTCGGCTCGTGTCGCCGTCGATGAGGCGCGTGCCGCCATTCGTGCGCGCATTGTGCCGGGTACGCTGGTTGCGCTGCCGACGTCGCCGTCGATTGCGCCAAAGGTTGAAGCCGACGGACCGGAGATGGAAACGCTGCGTGCTCGAATTATGCGGTTGACGGGCATCGCGGGGCTCGGTGGACTGCCACAAGTGACTGTCCCAGCGGGGACCGTTTCCGGCTGCCCGGTCGGGTTGTCGATCATTGCCTGGCCCGGTGGAGACGAGGCTCTGCTGGCGCTCGCGGCTCGGCTGGCGAGGCATTGCGGTGTCGTTGTGCCGTAGCCGGAACAGTGCCAGGAAATCGTCTCTTTTTCAGATCAAGGTCCGGCGACGTGACAATGACCGGGGCAGCAGCCCCTCCAAAAGACAATGCCGCCGGCGTGCTCGCCATGCTGATCAGTTGCGGCTTCTTCGTGCTGGGAGATGCCTGCATCAAGGCGCTGGGCAAGACGCTGCCGCTGGGGGAGATTTTGCTGCTTCGCGGCTGTGTTTCGGCACCCATCGTCATTCTCATGGCTTATCGCGCGGGTGTGCTTCCGGGGTTGCCGTTGGCATTGCGCAATCCGCTGGCGGTCTGGCGGACTGGGCTCGAGGTCGTGCTTGTGATGCTGTTCCTGCTGGCCATCATCAACATGTCGTATGCGGACGCGGTTGGCATCCAGCAGTCCGTTCCGCTGGTGGCAATGGCGGGTGCGGCGCTGTTTCTGAGGGAGGAGGTCGGATGGCGGCGCTGGCTTGCTGCCATTATCGGTTTCATCGGCGTCATTATCATCGTGAAGCCTGGTGCAAGTGCCCTCAATTGGCCGGCGTTTGCAGTCCTCGGCAGCGTCTTTGCCACGGCTGCCCGCGATCTGGTTACCCGACGGCTGACCACGGGCGTACCTTCCCTTCTGCTGACAACGATGTCGGTGGTGTCTGTCGGATTGTCGGGGCTATTGCTTCTGCCGTTCGAGACATGGAAAGTACCGGACATGCGGGAGTGCGTACTCATTGTCGGGGCTGCGCTGAATGCGATTGGTGGCTTCTATTTCATGATTGAAGCGCTTCGGCGAGGCGATGTCGCGGCCGTTGTGCCGTTCCGCTACTCACTGGTGCCGCTCGGTGCCGTCATGGCTTGGATCCTGTTCAGCGAATGGCCTGACCCGACATCGATTGTCGGCATCACGGTCGTGCTGGCGGCTGGGCTCTATGCGATGCAGCGGGAGCGGCAGACAGCTTGGGCGGGTCGGAAATAGGGATCAAGCCGTGGTGCGCGTGTATTTGATTGCTGTCCCTGAGTGAGGGAGGCCCCTATGGCTTCAACATTTCGTCTGCTGCGCGACTCCGGGCTGGTGCGCCGGCAATTAGTGGTTTTTGCTCTGCTCACGGCCGCCTTCAACGGCATCGTGACTGCCAGCGTCGGGGCCTGGCTTGCGCAGACGTATTCAAGCCATCAGAGCCGTCGCCAATCGGTGCAGAACATTGCTGATCTCATCTATGAGCGCCGGACGCGGGCGGGGATGGTGGTATCGTCGTTGAGACGTGGCGCCGACGCCGACGAGCTGCGCTACCGCAAGCGCGCCTACGATGAGGCGTTCGTGGAGTGGAACAAGAAGATCCAGAACAATGTGCTGCAAATCCGCGAGGTCATGGGCGCAGTCGAAACCACGAAGTTCGAGACGTTGATGCAGGATCAGCTGGTGCCGGCAATGATCACGATGGATATCTGCGTCACCAAGGCATATGACCTCAAGCTCGCGGGGCAGGATCCGTTGGCCTTCATCAAGGGTTGCAGATATGCCGAGCTCAATCAATTCACGCTGGATTGCGCTGCCGGCTTCACCGACGAGCTTTATCGCGTGACACGACTGACGTTCCTGCCGCTTCTGGATTGGAACAGGCGGGAGTTGGAAGCCGCACGCAAGCGCGCCACTGAGGCCTGCACACGACCTGCGATCCTTCTCGCGCCTGTTCCGCCTCCGCCCAAGCCGGCAGCAGCCAATGCGCCGGCCGCAAGCGCTGGTCAGCAGGGGCAGACGCCTGCGGAACTCTTCATCCGTCACGCAGAAATAATGGCTCGCACCTCGTCGCGTACGGCCTCCAGCGAGGCCGGCTTGGCTAGGCATTTCACGCCTGCTGCAAACAGGTTGCTGGCACGGTCGAGCCCGCCAGCGTACCCGGACATCAGCAATATTCTGAGGCCGGGCTTGGCGTTCAGCGCGTTTGTCGCCAGCGTAATGCCATCCATGCCCGGCATTTCCACATCCGAGACAAGCAAGTCCACGGCTGAAGGCTCTGCCATCAGCTGGGCGAGTGCGGATTGCCCGTCCTCGAACTCGATCACGTCGTGGCCGTCGCTTCTGAGTGCGCGAGCGAGCAGTGTCCGCGCAGATGTATCGTCCTCTGCCAGCAGAATGCGTGCCATCCGATCCCCCGGTGATTCGCGCAATTCAACTGCGCCCAAGTCTAGCAGATATTCGTGACAAGTTGGCCCTTCGTTTTCGCTGTTTGCACCAGCACGGCGCTTCGTCCAAGTGTTGGTTCGCTGCCGGAGACGAGCTTTGGCACGCGGGCCAAATCGTCTATTGAGGTGCATGGCAGTAGAGCAGGGCCGGTTGCATAACGTCGAGGGGTGGGGCGATGAACTGGAATGCGCAGTTGTTTTCCTACTGCGAGCGCGGACTGGACCCGGGGTTCTGGGCAGAGCCGCTCAACGCGGCCTCCAATGCCGCGTTCTTCATCGCGGCCGGCGTGGCAATCTGGCAGTGGGCTTCGATCAGGACGCCTGACCGTCCGGCGTGGGGCGAGCTGGCGCTGGCGATGCTGGTTGTCGTGATCGGTATCGGAAGCTTCCTGTTCCATACCTACGCCACGAAATGGGCGGTGCTGGCCGACGTCATGCCGATCACGGTGTTCATGATCGCCTACCTGGGCTACGCGTTGCGCCGCTTCGTCGGAATTGGCTGGGTGCTGACGATCGTTGCGCTGGTGGCGTTTTTCGGTGCCCTCAACGCAGCCGAGATGGTGAAATGCGGCGGCCGGCCGTGTCTCAACGGTTCGCTGGGCTATATGCCGGCGCTGGCTGTTCTTGCAGCAATCGGGGCATGGCTTGTTGTTCGCGGGCATCCGGCCGGCCCCATACTGGTCGCGGGCGCGGTGCTGTTTGCGGTCTCGCTTGCGTTGCGCACGATCGACCGTCCATTCTGTCCGAACACGGCATTCTTCAGCCGCCGCGTGTTGGGGACGCATTTCCTCTGGCATATCCTCAATGCCGCCTTGCTCTTCCTGCTGCTGCGCGCGGCGCTGCGTCATGGCGGATCGCGCATGAAAAAGGGGTCAGAGCGGACGGCCTGACCCCACGAAGCATTTGTATGA
The DNA here is from genome assembly GCA_963825625.1 of uncultured Alphaproteobacteria bacterium. Lineage (GTDB taxonomy): Bacteria > Pseudomonadota > Alphaproteobacteria > Rhizobiales > Hyphomicrobiaceae > CAMDPA01. The sequence goes on from CAWGUF010000016.1 coordinate 138,621, forward strand.
CGCAGAAGAGGTTGGATGGAGAATCCCGCTCTCATCTGCGTCCCGGCTGAAGGCAGGAATTCAAACCGCCAGATCAGCTTTGCGGCGCGATCTTCATGATCCGCTCGGCGTTCTTGTGGCAGACGGCCTCCATGTCCGCCTTCGACAGATTGAGGCTTTCCATGATGGCGATCGTGTCCCTGATATAGCCGGGACCGCGCTCGGGATCGAAGGGGCAGTCGGAGGCGAAAAGGATGTGCTCCTTCGGGTAGAACTCGAAACCGCAAACGGTCGCGGCTCGTGAGCCGAATACCGCGGTGTCGACATAGAAGTCGTTCTTGAAGTAGTCGAGCGGGCGCTTCTTCATGTTGTTGAGCAGCGTCACATAGTCCTCGTCGGATGTGCGCTTGCCGAGCTGATCCCAGCCCGGGCCAACGCGGCCTTCGAAGAACGGCACCATGGCACCCAGATGGTGCGCCACGACCTTCATGTTCGGCAGCTTGTCCATAATGCCGGAGAACACGAGGCGGGCCATGGCCGCTGAGGTCTCGTAGGGCCAGCCGAAGGTCCACCAGATCTCGTATTTCGATTTCTTCTCGTTCTTGTAGTCGGCGAGATCGAAGGCGCCGCGGGAGGGGTGCAGGAAGATCGGGCAGTCGAGCTTGGCGGTGGCTTCGAGCACGGGGAAGTATTTCGGCTCGTCGAGCGGATCGCCATTGATGTTGGAGTGAAGTTGCACGCCATTGGCGCCCATCTTGACAGCCCGCTCCAGCTCCTTGGCGGCGTTGTCCGAATTCATCGGCAGTGCGGCCTGCCAGCCGGTGAAGTAGTCGGGGTGCTTGGCGACACAGATCGGCCAAGCCATCGTTGGCCATCTTGGCAAGGTCCTCTACAACCTTCGGCTCGCCCAATGCCTCCAGAGGCGGCATGCCCAGCGACAGCACCTGGGTGTAGTTGTGCTTTGTGCGGAACATATCGCATACGCGCTTGCGCTCGTCGAGATCGTAGATCGCGGGCACGCCGCGCATGCGTTTGCCGATGTCCTTGGCGGCCCCGTCCATCGTCTCCAGTTTGTCCCAGAGGTTTTTCGGAAAGAAATGGCAGAAGGCGTCGATGTAGCGCATGGGAGCATCCTCTTCGATCTTGGTGATGGCTGGCCGTCGCTGACCCTGGGCCTGGGCGGCTTGCGTGCTGCCTCTTTTGGAGCCGGCAATCACGGGCGTCAAGGCACAGGCTGGGGGGCACAGGCTGGGTAGGGGGCTAGCGCCGCCGCTTGCGGCGGCCTTTCTTGGCATGCGGCGGGCGGCTGAAGTGAGCGGGTTTGCCTTGGCCGTCGGATTGAGCGCTCGTCTCAGTCGCCGCTGACGCCTTGACGGTATCCTCCGGCCCTTCAGCGGGATGTGGCAGGTCCGTCCGAAGTATCTGCGCCTGCGTATCCGGTCCGGCCTCCGCTGTGATCTGGTCGCGGACGGAGGTCGCTTCGGACGAGCATGGGGCTTGGCGTGCGAGCAGGCTGCGCACCTCGACGGCGGCCAAGGCTGCAACGACGCCCAGCAGCAGGCCGATTGCTATCGAGGCGATGCCATCGGCTGCCTCGATGCCGCCGAGATCGGCAGCTGCGACACCGGCCAATGCGATCAGCAGGCCGGTCATTGCGGCAATCTCCTCGATCGCCGTCGTCGTCAGAGCCGGATCTCTGGTTGCTGTCGTGCGGACATCCGGTCCTGTAGCGGCCCTGCTTGCAGGCAACGCGCGCAAGGCCATCAACATGGTTGCGCCCTTCAGCAGGATGGCGGCTCCCAGGATGATATAATTGAGATCGGGGCTCTCGATCGGGCTCGGCCGGTTGAGCTTCTCGAAACCTTCATAGAGGGAGATGCCAGCTCCCATTGCAAACAGCAGCACCGCGACGACGTAGCTCCAGAAATAGAGCTCGGCGTTCTGGCCGGCTGTTTGGTCCGCCTCGGGTGATCGCGGCTGGAGCTGCAAGCCATAGAGCATCAGGCCCTGGCTCGAGGTATCGGCCAGCGAGTGCACGGCACCCGACAGCATGGCTGAGGAGCCGGTGAGGATCGCGGCTGCAAATCTGGCCACAGCGATTGCGGCGTTGGCAACCATGACCGCCAGTACAACCTTGAACGAACCGCGCATAGCTACGCAGACCTCCGCTTGGATTCCGCCTGGAGCATCGGCGCCGAGCTTCCGCTTGTGGTCGCAACTGCTCTCTCGTTCGGTTATCTCCCACGGGGCCACTTGCCAGACAACTGTGGGGCGCGAGCAGGCTTAGCGTTCCGCAGGTTGCAGCGTTGCCCGGTTGATGCGCGCACGCGTTGTCGTGGTCGGGCTCAGAACCCGATTTGGCACTGGTCCGAAGGGGCACACCCGATGATGCTCTAGCTGCAGCACTATTTGCTGGGCGCGGCCTCAGAACAGCTTCATGCCCGGCGGCAGCGGCAGTCCGCCGGTAAGCTCCTGCATTTTTGACTGCATCTGCCCCTCGACCTTGCCCTTGGCATCGGCAGCGGCAGCGACGATGAGATCCTCCAGGATCTCGGTCTCGTCCGGCTTCATCAGTGACGGATCGATCTTGATGGCGGACAACTCGCCCTTGCCGTTCATGGTGACCTGTACCAGTCCGGCACCGGACTGACCGGAGATCTGCATGGCCGCCAGCTCCTCCTGCAGCTGCTGCATGCGTTCCTGCAGTTGCTGCGCCTGCTTCATCATGCCGAGCAAGTCCTTCATGGCGGTCTCCTTGTGAGAAGCGGTTGGCTAGCGAAAGCCCAGTCTGCTTTCGCTTTGGGATACTGTGATCTTGAGCCGTGTATTGAGCGGCTTCTCGGTCCACTACTGGCGGGAGCCCTTCTTCGGCCGGATGGCCTTGACCTTGGCTTCCGGAAACGTTTCCAGCACGGTCTGTAGCGCCGGATGGCTCTGCACGCGCAATAATTCCGCGGCTTCGCGTTCGCGTCTCGTCTGGGCCAGCGGCGGCTCGCCGGGTTGCCTGGAAAGTGCAACGACCCAGCGTTGCCCGGTCCATTTCCCCAGTCTGTCCGCCAACTCGCCTGCGAGCGAGGGCGGCGCGCCGTCGAGCAATCTCGCCTCGATGCGACCCGGCTCGAAGCGGACCAGGCTGAGATACTCTTCGATATTCACCCGCAGCATTGCGTCGCGCATCTGGCCTGCCAGTTCCGCCACCTGCTGCAGATTAGCTGGCATGGGATGAAAGTCAGCGGGTTGCTGGGCAGCCACCTGCTCGATCGCTTGTCGGGGTGGTGCAGCAGAGGCTTGGGCCTCGAGTTCCTGGCCTGCCACCAGAACTCTGGCGGAACTGCATTGAGGGGGCCACGGGAAGGGGCGGAGGCCGGTGCGCTACCGCCTGGGCGTGCTGCGGAAGTCGGGGAGCCGCCTGCTCCCAGGGCGCGTATAATTGCGTCGGGAGCGGGCAGGTCGGCGGTGTGAGCAATGCGGATGAGGACCATCTCGGCGGCCGCCAACTGGTCAGGAGCGCGCGGCGACCTCGTCGATTCCCTTGAGCAGCATCTGCCAGGCCCGCGCCAGCAGGGGCACTGACAGTTGCGCGCTGAGCGCCGTCGCGCGGCGCTTGTCCTCAGCGGAAAGGCCCTCGCCGGCGGCCTCGCTGCCGGCGACCTTGATGCGGGTGGCGATGTGGATGCTGTCGGCCAGATCGGCCAGCACCTGGGTCGGCTCGGCGCCGTCGTTGTGCAGTGCCTCCAGTGCCAGGATCGCCTCGCCCGGCTTGCCGGCGAACATCAACTCGACGAGGTCGAAGATGCGGCCACGATCGGCGAGGCCGAGCATCGCGCGGACCGCGCCGGACGTCACCGCGCCTGAGCCCATGGCGATCGCCTGATCGAGGAGCGACAACGCGTCGCGGACGGAGCCGCCGGCTGCTCGCGCGATGGCGGCCAGGGCTTCCGGCTCCGCCGGTGGCTGCCTCCGCCTGGGCAATCTTGCTCGAGGTGCGCCATCAGCACCGGCACGTCGACGCGGCGCAGATCGAAGCGCTGGCAGCGTGACAGCACTGTCACCGGCACCTTGCGGATCTCGGTCGTCGCGAAGATGAACTTCACGTGCTCCGGCGGCTCCTCCAGCGTCTTCAGGAGCGCGTTGAACGCGCCCTTCGAGAGCATGTGGACCTCGTCGATGATGTAGACCTTGTAGCGCGCGATGAGCGGCTTGTAGCGCGCGCTCTCGATGATCTCGCGGATGTTGTCGACGCCGGTGTTGGAGGCGGCGTCCATCTCCATCACGTCGGGGTGGCGGCTCTGGATGATCTCGCGGCAATGCTCGCCGTAGCCGTCCATCTCGCACGGTCGGCTTGTCGGATGCCCGTCGCTGACGTAGTTGAGGGCGCGGGCGAGGATGCGGGCGGTGGTCGTCTTGCCGACACCGCGCACGCCGGTCAGCATGTAGCCCTGGGCGATACGGTCGGTGGCGAATGCGTTGCGTCAGCGTCCGCACCATCGCCTCCTGGCCGATCAGGTCGTCGAAGGTCTCTGGCCGGTACTTGCGGGCGAGCACGACGTATGGCTTGGCCGCGGAATCGGAGGGCGATCCGGATGCGGCAGTGCGGTTTTCGGTGCTGTCGTCAGCAGGTGATTTTGCCATTCAGTCGCCCGCCGTGGTCGCGGTGGACGCAGGCCGCCGCGCCAGATCTTCCAGGCGCCTCAGCGCTAGCGCCCCCGCAGAGGCCCGCCGCAGCCGCTCTGGCGGTCCGAGCAGCGCCCGTGCGCGTAATAAAGAGGCCAGCGAACGACCCGCGTCCTGATCGTTAGGGCTGCTTCCTTCCGGACCTGACCCGGTTGGCGAGGGAAACGTCCGCCGCCAGCCTCCATCGCGGAATATGGCGGCAAGGCCGGCCCGTGGCAAGAGCGGATAAGCTTTTCCGACGTTCGCGTGGCTGAGACCGGCCTTTGGGCCATAGGGAAGGCATCTGCGATAAGACCCTGCAGGTCCGGGCTCGGTTTTACGTTACGTTTACACTTGGCGGCACATAGTCTTGCGGAATTGTTTAGGAGCTTGTCCGCCTATGTCCGCAAACGCTGAGACATCGGAGCCAGTGGCGCCCGCTGCTCGGGCTGATGAGGTTTCGGCTGGGGTCGACCAGGATCGCAGGGAGGCCTTGCGCCGGCTCGGCTATGCCGCCGCGCTGGCTCCGGCGATGGTCGTGCTGCTGAAAGGTCAAGCCCAGGCCATGCCGTCATGCGACAATCCGGCCTGGCAACTGGGGCTGCAACGCGCGGGTCACTCTGGCTGTTAGGCGGGGCCGCGCCAGCGACCGCGAGATCTGGCATGCAATTCGTCCCGGTTGGTGAGCAGATCTGCCTGTTCAGAGGCGATAATCATGCGGTTGCGCTGCTGCAGCCGGAGGCCGCGCGGGTGTGCGCAGAGCTGCTGGCCGCAGACAGCGTGCCGTCCGCGATCGGGATCGAAAGTTCCCCGGCCATTGCAGCGATGTTACGGCAGCTGGCGGATGGTGGTTTTCTCGACCAGGAGTGCGGCTCGGCGGCAAAGCCGCGCAACGAGGCAGGGTCGCATCCTCCTGCTCTGGCGGCACTGAGCCGCACTTGCCAATTGCTGCCGGAGCGCCCGGTCAGCATTCATGTCGAGGCTGCCTGCCTGGCGCGCTTGATCGGCGCTGCTATCGGTCCGTTGGCCGGCGGTCTTTTGGCCGGTGATATGCAGTCCGGGATCGCGGCGACGATTGCGGTCGAGGGGCAGGACGCCGCGTTTACGGTCCGGCGCGAAGGATGTGTGATTGCGGATAACCTTGCGGCGGCGGATGCGCGGCGTATCGCGCTGCAGGCCCTTCTCATGGCGATGCTGCCGGATGGGGCAACGGCTGCCATTCTGCATGCCTCCTGCATCGCATACGACGATCGGGCCATCGTGCTGGCCGGTGCGACGGGTTCGGGAAAGTCAACGCTGGCCGCCTACCTTGCTGCGACCGGCGCGGAATACCTTGCGGATGATTTTACGGCGCTCTGTCAGGACGGGACGGTGGCTCGTTATCCTCTGGCAGTCAGCATAAAAGAGCCGAGCTGGGGCGTGCTCGAAGCACTATTGCCGCAACTTCGCCATTGCCAGCAGCACCGTCTCGGGGAGCGGGTTGTCCGCTATGTTCCACTGCAATGTCCGATCCGGTCCACTGGTGCCACAGCGCTGCCGGTGGAGGCGCTGGTATTGCCGCGTTTCGAGCCGAGCCGACCATCGGAATTGGAACGGCTTGCGCCTGAAGAGGCGTTCGGAAATTTGCTCACGACGGGAACAGAGATCGTAGGCGCGCCCCGCTCGATCGCGCCTCTTGCCGCGCTGGTCAACGAGCGGCCAGCCTGGCGCTTGTCGTATCGCGATCTGGCCGAAGCCAGGGACCTTATCGGGAGGCTGAGGTGAAGCAGATTGAGCTGCGCACCAGCCTCGTGCTCGACCTCCTGCGTGGAGCGGCGGACGAGCCGCGGCCGGGCCAATGCGCTGCTTTCGACGATGCTCCGCTGCCGATCTGGCGCGAAGTCATCGGGTTCGCCAGTGCACACGCGGTGCTGCCCGCATTGGCGCCGCAGCTTCGACAGTTGGCTTCGAGCGGCTGCGCGCCGTTGGAGCTGGCGGATTTCGCCGACGAGATCTGGCGGGCCAACGCGGAACGCAATCGTCTGCTGAGCGCGGCGCTCCTGGGCGTTGCTGCGGAACTGGATGCGTTCGGGATATCCGCGATTGCCTTGAAGGGCGCTGCCTTCCTGGCAGAAGACCGTTCAGGGAACGCACCGTGGCGTTTCATGCAGGATCTCGACCTGCTGATCAGGGAAGACGAGCTGGCGCGATCGTTGCCGATCCTGGCGGCGCGGGGTTACACGCCCGTATCGGATGACTACCGTCCCGATACGCAGGCGCACTATCCGCCACTGCTCAGTCCATGCGGAACGTTTTCCATCGAGCTGCATACGCGTTTGTTCGCATTTGACGACTACGGATTGCCTGCAAGCTGTGTGCGCCGCGATGCCAGTGCAGTAGCGCCGGAAACGTCGGGGCTGCGCATTCCGTCGCCTGAGCACCGGATACAGCATGCGTTGCTGCATGCCCAGTTGCATAATCGTGGATATGCGATGGGCCGGGTCGTACTGAAGGACCTGCTCGATCTGTCAATGCTATCGCAACGGGCGGGTTTCAGCGTTGATACGAGTGCGGAGCAGATCGATGAGGCGTTCACGCGACGCGCGGTGCTGGCGCTGGTAGCAGCGTGGCGCATGTGGCGTGGCGATGAGATACGCAACCGTGCTGCGGCAGCGTGGGCAGGGGCAGCTTTCGACCGGTTGTCGCGGCCGCGCTGGCTGGCGTATATGGCGTTGCCTGCAGACGTTGTTGCGCTGGAGTGGTACAGATTGCGGCGCGAGCGCGGGCATCTGCGGCGCCGCGCGGCCCTTGTGGCGCGCCCTGATCGGTTGTCTCGGGCGGCGGCGGCCTGGGCGTTCAAGCAGCGGCATCGCCTATGGGGCTGAGCCGCCTTACCTTTCCAGCACAAGATTGCGGTAGGTATCGACGCTGGCAGTCCAGCCCGGCGGGATGACCGTCGTGGCGTCGAACTGTTCCACGATCGCGGGCCCTGAAATCGAGGCGCCGACATCGAGCTGGTCGCGCTCGTAGACAGTTGCCTGGGTGGTTGAGCGCGCATCGAAGTAGACCGATCTTGCACCTTTCGTTGCCGTTTCGGCCGGGCGTGGCGATGATGGTGGCGATCGAGGGTTGCGGGACGTACTTCGGAACGGCGACGCGCACGCGGACCCGATAGCTGACTACCTCCACCGGCCGGTCGCTGCCGCGTGGCCGTGGATCTGGGCGTGGCGCTCGTCGAAGCGGGCGCGCGCGGCCGCGAGCGAGCTTGGCGTCAGTGCGGGTTTCGTGCAAGGCCGTCCAGCGGTGTGCGCAACTCGTAGCCCTGGCCGGTGTATCGCAGGTCGAGCTCGCGCAGGAAACGGGCGGCGGCCGTATCCATGCCTTCGGCGGCCAGCTCGTCGCGCGCCTTGGCCTCCAGCTCGCCGATAGACAGCTTCGGCGTGCGCGGCGGTGATATCAGCCAGCGGCCGCAGTTCCGACCGGATGTAGTCGTGAACGACGTCCGTGCACAGAAGGCCTAGCGCGGAGAACGCACCGGGACGCGGCGGCACCAGGATGCGGCGCATGCCGAGCTCCTCTGCGACCGCGGCGGCGTGGACCGCACCAGCGCCGCCGAAGGGCAGCAGCGTGAAGGCGGAGAGATCGACGCCGCGCTTGGCGGCGAACACGCGCACCTCGTCGGCCATGCGCATGTCGACGATGCGCCGGATGCCCTCCGCGGCCTCCAGCGACGCTCAGGCCGAGCTGGTCGCCGACATGGGTCTCGATCGCACGCCGCGGAGGCGGCCACGTCGAGCGTCTGCTTGCCGCCGAGGAAATATTCGGGATTGAGAAAGCCGCATACGACATCGGCGTCGGTGACCGTCGGGCGCTCGCCGCCACGGCCGTAGCAGGCGGGCCCGGGATCGGCGCCGGCGCTGTGCGGCCCGACGGTGAGGAAGCCGCCGCCGTCGATGCCAGCGATCGAGCCGCCGCCTGCGGAGATTGTCGTCATGTCGAGCGCGGGGACGTCGATCTGACGGCGCGCGATGTTGCCTTCGGTGGTTTCCAGCGGCAGGCCGCCCTCGATGAAGGCGATGTCGGCGCTGGTGCCGCCCATGTCGAGGGTGACAAGGCCGGCTTGCGCGTCGCTTGCCGCCAGGTAGGCAGCGGCCTGCGCGCCTGCGGCCGGGCCGGAGAACAGCGTATGCACGGTCTTGGCGCCGGCTACGGCGGCGGTGAACGGCATCACGCCGCCGTTCGATTGCATCAGGAAACGTTGCTGGGTGGTGACGCCGGTCTCGTCGAGCCCGGTTTCCAGGTGCCCGATGTAGCGCACCATCACGGGCTCCAGATAGGCGTTGAGCAGGGTCGTCGACAGCCGCGCCCATTCGCGGATGCGCGGCAACACCTCGGAGGAGAGCGAAACGGATATGCCGGGCAATTCCGCGGCGAGGATCTGCGCGTGTGCGTGCCTCGTGCGCGGGATTCATGAAGGAGAACAGGTAGCAGACGGCGATCGAATGCCACGCCGGCCGCCTTCAGTTCGCGCGCAGCGGCCCGGACGTCATCCTCGTTCAGGGGGGCCAGGACGTTGCCCTCGAAGTCCGTGCGCTCGGTGATCTCGTAGGTGCGGCTTTGCGGGGCGATCGGTTCGGGCTTGTTGTAGAAGTAATCGAACAGGTTGCCGTCGCGCGCCTGCTGCTGCACCTCCTGCACGGCGCGGTAGCCTCTGGTGATCAGGAGGCCCACGTTCGCGCCGCGCATTTCCAGCAGGGCGTTGGTGGTGATGGTGGTGCCGTGGGCGAAGAATTCGATCGCGCCCGGCGGTACGCCGCGGGCGATGAAGCGGGCGACGCCGTCGAGGACGCCCAACGCAGGATTGGCCGGTGTCGAAGAGACCTTCTCGACCATCAACTCGCCGGTCGCGACGTCGAGCAGCACGAGATCAGTGTGCGTGCCGCCGACATCGACGCCAAGCCGGAAGCGCGACGTATTGCCCGTCATGTTTCTCCCTGGGGTCTGCCTGGGGTGTCCCTGGAATTGGCCAATCGGAACCGTCACCATTCGGACGACATGGCTGGCCCGATCAATTGCGCCGGCAATTGTCCGCGCTATCCAGGTCATTTGCCGATGGATGATTGCTGTCCCGTTGCGTTGTCGGGAGAGGTCATAGACCGGCGGGGCAGGGAGGGCAAATGGCCTGTGTCAGAGGGGCCAGGCGATCACGGTTCCGCCTGGTCCCTGGCAGATGGGAACAAGGGGCAGCTCCCATCCCTAGTCCGATGACGCTCCGCATTCGGACTGGCTGGAAATGGGAGCTGTTGCCGCGACCTCTACTTCTTCTTCCGGCAGTCTTTGCAGATCGTGAGATTGGCTGGGACGACGACTTGCTTGGTGCGCTCCACGACCTCGTTGGGCGTGGTATAAAGCTCCTTGACGTCAGCTTCGACCTGCTCGCCGTTCTGGGGGGCCAGAGGCTGGTTGCGCTTGGCGGCCTCCGCCAGATAGGCGGGATCCTTTACCGCCTTGCTCCAGGCCAGCCGCCATGCCTTCACGGCGTCTTCCGGCACGCCGGGGGGCAGCATGTACGGATTGTTGAAGTCATAGGGCAGACCGAAGAAGCGCAGCACCTTGCGGTCGAGATCGTTCTTCACCAGATCGACGGCGCGCTTCAGGTTTGGCCAACGCTTGTCGACCGGGCGGGCCGACAGCTGAACGAGCGGCACGAAGCTGCCATCAGCAAGCCATTGTGGGCGCGTGGTCTGCATCGACCCCAGGGTGTTGCAGTAGCCATCGATCTCGCCGCGCTCCAGCGCAATCAGTACGGTGCCGCCGCTATAACCGGCAATCGGCCGGAACTTGGTGCCGATCAATGCGTTCGTCAGCGCGGCGGAGCGAGTTGGATTGGAGGTGGCGCCGGTCGCGCCCATCACGACCTCGCGCTTCTTGGCATCCTCCAGGGATGTGATGCCGGAGCGCTTCATGACGAAACAGATGGTATCGCCTTGCGTGATGGAGCCGATCCAACGGAATTTCGTCATGTCGTACTGGGCTTTGACCTTGCCGAGCAGCGGCTCCATCACAGGACCGGCGTTGGTGGTTCCGATCGCCGTGCCATCCTTGGGCGCGACGTTATAAAGATACTGCATGGCCTGAATGCCGCCGCCGCCGGACATATTGCGGTAGGCGATGGCCTGGGGCTGACCCGGCAGGTGTTTCAGTACGTAGGGCAATACCGTGCGCGCGTAGCTGTCGACGCCGCCGCCCGCGCCGCCGGCGACATAAACGTTGATCTGTTTGTCACCCAGCGTGAAGCCAGAGGCGGCGGCCGGCATGGTGGCGATGGCAGTCATCGCGGCGGCGATTGTCAGTGTGGTCGACGGACGCAACGAAATCGGCATTTTTCCTCCTCATGCTGGCCTGATCGTGCAGTCGTTGGCCATTGTTTTGAGCTACATCATGGCAGTCAGCGGGCGTGCTGAGCAGCTGGAGGGGATTTTTCGCAGGGAATCGTCAGGGTCGCAACTGTTAGGCAGAAGGCGGGAAAGATGTTGCGTATTGCTGCGTAGTCTGGCGTTCAGTCGCGCGATGCTGGCAATCAGCGCGGTAGTCTGACCGTCATCTCCGCGCCGCCATAGCCTTCGACCTTGTCGTGGGCGCGCACCTTGACCTCGGCAACGCCGGCGGGGACCTTCACCCCTGTCAACTCGCGCGTGAATGGCTGCTCGTCCTCGTGCGGATGGTAGAGGATGCGGGTGCCGAGAACCTTGCCGTCAGGCGCCAGCACGTCGAATTTGTCGGCATATTTTTTCCAGCCGGTGTCGTCTGACTTGATTGTGACATCGAAGCGCCAGGTGCCGGCACCTTGCTTGGATGCCTTGACTGCGATGACGTCGGCTTTGCCGGCCAGCGCCGGCAGCGCACAGAGCAGGACGATGGCCAGCGCGGCGGCGGCAGTGGTGAGGGGCTTCATCGGGCTTCTCCCTGGCGTGTCTGGTGGGCTTTGGTCTGGCTAACATGTGTCAGCCTGAACGTGCGCTCAAAAGCTCGTGTGCCGGCAACATCCCTTGAGCGGGGTGCGGCGCAGGAGGGTGCATTCTATTGCCGAGCGGTTGGATTGCTGACAGACTGCGGGGAAAAGGGCCTGCAGACTGAACATGGTCCGCTCAGATAGGAGGATTCACATGCGTTATGCCCGGGCCGCTCGCCTTGCTATGGTGGCCGCTATATTCATCTTGCCGGCAACGCTTCCCGCGGCTGCGCAGGAGTTCAAATTCAAGCTCGCGCATTTCGTGACGCCAAAGCACTCGGTCTCCATGTGGATGGAGAACTGGTCGAAGAAGATCGAGGCGGATTCGAAGGGCGCGATCAAGTTCGATTACTTCCCCGGTGCGCAGCTGGGACCGCCGCCGAAATACTACGAGATCGCGCGCACCGGCCAAGCCGACGTCGTGCAGATGGTGCACGGTTTCACGCCAGGGCGGTTTCCGCTGAACGAGATCTCCAATCTGCCCTACATGATGGGCAGCGGCGAGATAGGCGCCAAGGTGCTGAACGATCCGGAGTTGCGCAAGCTGCTTGAGCCTGAGCACAAGGGCGTCAAGGTGCTGCTGTTGATGACGCACCAGCCCGGCAACATCAACATGGCGAAGGAGGCGGTGAAGACGGTCGAGGACCTGAAAGGCAAGCGGATCCGCTTCTCCTCCGCCACCATCAAGGAGTTCATCGTGGCGCTGGGCGGGACGCCGGTCGGCATGCCACCGACGCAGATCGCTGAATCGATGCAGAAAGGCACGATCGACGGCGCATTCATCGACTACGGCGGGGCCGGCATCGGCTTCAAGATGGGGCCGGTGACCAAGTACACGACGGAGATGTACTCCTATACGACCAGCTTCTGCATCTGCATGAACGAGAAGAGCTACCAGAAGCTTCCAGCCAATCTGAGGAAGCTGATCGACGATTCCATGAAGGGGGTCGAGAAAGCGGTCGGTCACGAGTGGGACAAGCTCGACGAGCTGGGCAAGAACGTGATGATGAAGAGCGGCATGACGCCAGTCAGGCTGTCGAAGGCGGAGGACGACAGGTTCCGCGCCATCGGCGCCAAGGTCGCGGAGGCCAAGCTTGCCGAGCTGGAGAAAAAGGGGCTTCCAGCGCGCAAGGTCTACAATCTCATGAAGTCGCTTGCCGCCAAGCACGAGAAGACGTCGCGCAACTTCTGGACCCAGTAGACGGGCATGGCCGGAGAGACCGAAGTCACACCGACCGAACCGCTCAAGGCGGCGGCGAAGCCGTTAGGGCTGGTCGCTGCTGCCATTCTCGTCTTCATGATGCTGTACACAACCGTGACGGTCGTGATGCGGGAGGTCTTCGACACGCCTGTGCTGGGGGTTGTGGAGGTGATGGAGCTGGCGCTGGTCGGCCTCATCTTCGTGTCGATGCCGGTCGTGTTTTTGCGTGACGACAACATTGCAGTCGACGTGATCGATCAGGTGGTGCCGCGATGGGTGCGCAATGTGCTGCGCACACTCGGGCTCTTACTCGCGTTCGGATGGCTGGCGGTGATGATGATCCGCATGTATCCGCTGTTCTACGACAAGTGGGAATTTGCAGAAGTGACCATGACATTGTCGATCAGCCGGTGGATCCACTGGGTGATTATTATGGTTGGATTCGCGCTGTCGGTTGCGGCCGCGGCGTGGGTGCTGACGCACTATCTGCGCTTCGGGTTTCCACGCGACGTGACGATCGATGGCGGAGCGGTAACCAAGGCCAACGCCGGCAATAGTCGATCCGAGACGTCATGAGCACACAGCTGATCGGACTGATCTCGCTTGTGGGGCTGTTTGGCCTCATCATGCTGCGGGTGCCGGTTGCAGTCGCGATGGGCGTGGTGGGCGTGCTCGGCTATGCGGCGATCGACGGGTGGGAACGGGCGCTGTCAGCGGCAGCGTCGACGCCCTACGACCTCACCCAACAGTATTCGCTGACGGTCGTGCCGTTGTTCGTGCTGATGGGGGTCGTGGCATCGCACTCTGGCATCTCGGCGGATCTCTACCGGGCCGCCAATGCACTTTTTAGCGGTTTTCGCGGCGCCTTGGCGATGGGTACGATCGGGGCCTGCGCGGGCTTCGGCGCGATCTGCGGCTCCTCGCTGGCAACGGCGGCGACGATGACCAAGGTGGCGATCCCGGAGATGCGTCGCTACGGCTACGACGAACGGATCGCCACAGGCACGGTCGCGTCAGGCGGCATCCTTGGTGTTCTCATTCCGCCGTCGGTCGTGCTCGTGGTGTATGCCATCATCGCCGAACAGGGTGTGCCGCAATTGTTCGCCGCCGCATTGTTTCCCGGGCTGATGATGGCATTCCTGCATCTTGTCGTGATTGCGGGGATCGGTTGGCTGCAGCCGCATCGGCTGCCGCGCAGCGAGGCCATGCCGCTGGCTCAGCGTATCATGGAGCTTGGCCGGCTGTGGAAGATCGTCGTGCTGTTCGGCATTGCAGTCGGCGGGATCTATTCGGGTTTCATGAGCCCGACGGAGTCGGCAGCCATTGCTGCATTCACCGCGATCGTGATCGCTTTTGCAACGCGCAGCATGACTTGGAGCGAGTTGCTGGATGCGCTGATGGAGACCGTATGGACCACCGGCATCTTGTTCGTGATCGTGATCGGGGCATTTCTATTCTCGTATTTCATGGCGCTGACGCAGCTGCCGAACGCGGCCACCGCATGGGTCATGGACCTGGGGTTGGCGCCGTGGATGGTGATGGTGATGATCGTGCTGTTCTACGTGGTGTTGGGCTGCTTCCTCGATGCCATCTCGATGATCCTGATCACCGTGCCCGTATTCCTGCCGCTGGCGACCTCGGTGGGCTATGACGGCATCTGGTTCGGGATCCTGGTGCTGGTGGCGGTGGAGGTGGGCATGATCACGCCGCCGGTGGGCCTGAACATCTTCGTGGTGCGTGCGCAGCTACCCGACATCGCGCTGGCCGACGTCTATCGCGGCATCGTGCCGTTCCTGTTCGCGCATTTCGCGCTGATTGCAATGCTGCTGGTGTTTCCCGCGCTGGCGCTGTGGTTGCCTGGCGTGCTCTACAAATAGCGTCGGTGTCCGCGGAATTCGGCCGGGAGGCGGTGACGTGTTGCGTCGCGGCTCCGGTCCCTGCATAAATGGCGCCGGACCCCATCAGGAACAGACGGAGCACGCCACCATGGCCGCGATGACGATCGCCATTCCCGACATGATCTCGAACTCATATTTTCCGGCCTGTGCCGCCGTGGAGCTGGGCTTCTTCAAGGACGAAGGCCTGGACGTGGGGCTGGAGCTGATCCCGCCGGTCGATAAGACGCTGGAAGAGCTGCGCGACGGCAAGATCCACTTCGTAGGCGGCTCGGCGCATTCGATGCCGCACGCATTTCCGGAATGGCAGGGTGGCAAGGTCATCTGCGCGCAGGCGCAGCACATGTACTGGTTTTTGATCCTGCACAAGAAGTTCAACGCGGCCAAGGGCGATATCGCAAAGATCAAGGGGCTCAGCGTCGGCGCCGCACCGCTGGTCAACCTGGGCCTCAAGCAGCTGTTGAAGGAAGCCGGCATCGACGAGGACAAGGACGGCGTGAAGATCGGGCCGGTTCCCGGCGCGTTCCTCGGGCCCAACAAGAATTTCGGGGTTGCGGCGGCGAAGGCGCTCGAAGCGGGGCTGATCGACGGCTTCTGGGCCAATGGCATGGGAGCGGAGGTTGCTGTGCGGGGCGGCTGGGGCACGATGGTCATCGACGCGCGCCGTGGTGACGGTCCGCCGAAGGCCAAGTTCTACACGATGGCGGCGATCATGACCTCCGACAAGATGATCAAGGACAATCCGGCTGCCGTGGCCGGGGCAGTGCGAGCGATCGTGAAGACGCAGAAGGCGCTCAAGGCGGACGTGTCGCTGGCCACCAAGGTCGGCCAGAAGCTGTTCCCGGAGTACGAGGCCTCGCTGATTGCGGAGCTGATCCAGCGGGATCTACCCTACTATGACGCGACCGTGAGCCCTGAGTTCGTCGCAGGTATGACCGAGTTCCAGCGCAACGTCGGCCTCATCAAGGGCACGCCGAAGTACGAGGATGTGGTCGCCACCCAGTTCACGCAGTACTGGGTGTGAGGCGGTTCGTCCGATTTGCGAGGTAAAACGATGGCCGACCTCGACGTCTACAAGAAGCAGAACTTCGGCAACTCGTCCGGGTTCGGCGAAAGACCGGCACTGGTGATCGTTGATTTCGTCAATGGGTTCAATGATCCGAATGCTTTCGGGGGTGGCAACATTCCCGAGGCGATCGCCGCGGCGCGGCGGTTGCTGGCGGCGGTGCGCAAAGCCGGCCTTCCGGTAGCGTTCACGCGCGTGGTCTATGCCGACGACGGCGCGGACCACGGCGTTTTCTGCCTGAAGGCGCCGGGGCTCAAGAGCCTTACCGAAACGGCGCACGCAAGCCAGATTGTGCCGGAGCTGGAGCCGGTAGCAGGCGAGTACGTCATTCGCAAGACGCAGCCGTCCGCGTTTTTCGGCACGAACCTCGCGAACTGGCTGATTTCCAAGGGTGTCGATACGCTGATTGTCACCGGGTGCACGACGTCAGGCTGTGTGCGGGCGACGGTGATCGATTCGATGAGCTACAACTTCCGTACGATCGTGGCGCGTGATGCGGTCGGTGACCGGGCGATTGGTCCGCACGAAGCGAACCTGTTCGATATGGCTCAGAAGTATGCCGACCTGATGACCGTGGAGGAGGTTGCGGCTCGCCTGCGTGGGGCATGAAGATTGGTATTCCCGATCTGATATCGCCGTCGTATTTCGTGGCGATCGCTGCCTGCGAGCTGGGCATGTTCGCGGCCGAGGGCATCGATATGGACTGGGAGCTCGTTGTCCCGGTCGACCAGCTGATGCCGCGGTTGCGGGACGGCGACATCGACTTCGTCGGAGGTCCGGCGCATTTCACCCCGCAGGCGTTTGCCGAGTGGAAAGGCGCCAAGATCGTCGCGGCGCAATCACAGGGGTTGTACTGGTTCCTCGTGTTGCGGGCCGATATTGGCGCACGGCGTGGCGAGATCGGTGCCGTTAGAGGGCTGAAAATCGGTGCTGCGCCACTTGTCGATCTGACCTTGCGGCAACTGCTGGTGGAAGCCGGGATCGATATCGTAAGAGATAAGGTCGAGATCGTCGGCGTTCCCGGCGTTTTTCTTGGCGACAACCTGAACTTCGGGGTTGCGGCGGCGAAGGCGCTGGAAGCTGGTATCATCGACGGTTTCTGGGCAAACGGCATGGGCGCTGAGATTGCGGCTCGCAGCGGTGCAGGTTCGGTAGTGCTGGATCCGCGCCGTGGCGATGGTCCGCCGAACGCCAGGTACTTCAATCAGCCGTCGATCGTCACGACAGAGGCGATGATCGAGCGCAAGCCTGATATCGTTGCCGGTGTCGTGCGGGCTGTGGTCAAGACGCAGGATGCCCTGAAGGCAGACGTATCGCTTGCGGCGAAGGTCGGTGCGAAACTGTTTCCTGCGTCCGAAGCGAAACTGATCGGGGAACTGATACGGCGCGATCTGCCCTACTATAAGGCCACTGTGAGTCGCGAATTCGTGTCCGGGATGACCGCGTTTCAACGCAATGTCGGCCTTATCAAGGGCCATCCCGGCTATGAGGATGTCGTGGCCGCCCCATTCTCGACGTACTGGTAGACTGCATCGTGTGAACGAGCGGGTTGCCAGCTGGAGCGGCGCCTTGCAGCAGTTCACGCCAACAGGAGAACTCACATTGTCGAGCCAATCCCCGGGCCTGCTGAGGCAATTCGCGGCCGAGCTGGCCGAGCTGACCGGCCGCGCGGCCCCCGCAACACTAGCAATCGATACCGGCAGGTGCCAGATCAGCGGGTTCCTTTGGCAACCGGACATGGTCGTTACTGCGGCCGAACCGCTGGAGGACGCGGGGGCCCAAGATCTGTGCATCACGAGCAGCAGCGGCTCGACCAGCGGGCGCATCGTGGGAATGGATCTGACGACCGACGTCGCGCTGGTCAAATTGGGGACGCCGATAGACGTTGTTCGGTTGGTGCCGGACGCCGGTGCCGTTCCGGCCGTGTGCGATGTTGCGGTCGTGGTTGGCAGGTCACGTGATGGCGTTTCGTGTGCGGCGGGCACAGTGACGCTGGCTGGTGAGGCGTGGGAAAGCCTGCGTGGCGGCCGGATCGACCGCCGCATCCGGCTGGACAACAACCTGGAGCGACATCAGGAGGGTGGGCCGGTGCTCGACGCCGATGGCCGTTGTATCGGTATGGCCGTGCTCGCGCCGCAGCGGCGGGCGATTGTCATCCCGTCGGCCACAATCGTTCGCGTCGCTGCGGAGCTGCTCGAGCATGGGCGCGTCAAGCGCGGCTATTTCGGTGTTGCCGGACAGCGGGTGCGTGTCGAGCCGGTCGGGGCAGACGGGGTGGATGGGGACCAGCCGAAGGGGCTGCTTGTGGTCCGGCTCGATCGCAAAGGGCCGGCGTGGCTGGCTGGGCTGCGCCAGGGCGACATCGTCACACGTATCGACGGGAGGGGGGTCTCGTCGCCGCGCGGGCTGCGGCGGATGCTTGGGCCGGACACGGTCGGGCGGACGGTTCCGTGCGAGTTCGTGCGTGCGGGCAAGGCCGAGCGGGTCAGCGTGTTGATCGCGGAGATCGGTCGCGGTTGATAAAGAACCGGCCAGTGGGTGCGTGACCAAGGGTGCGTAACCAAGGGAATTGATACCGGTTGTGCGGTGGACGTAGCATCTGCAAGGTGAAGACCTGCCAGTCCGCTGGATGCAGGCGGACGGTGGTGCGAGGAAGCAATACGGGATCAGCATGGGGGCAGCATTGGCGATGACGTCTGCATTTTCGAGTTTCGGGCTGCGTTTGGCGCGGGTGTTGGCAGTCATCACTGTCGCGGGCACAGTTGCGGGCGCAGCATTGGTCACGCCAGCGGTGGCGCAGGATTGCGGCAATGGTGCTGGAGGGTTCAATGCCTGGCTGCAGCGCTACAAGGCGAAGGCTGCTGCCAAAGGCATCTCGCAGCAGGCGCTTGCCAGCGGGCTGCAGGGGGTAAGCTACGATGCAAATGTCGTCCGGCTGGACCGGTCACAGCGCTCGTTCAAGCTGAGCTTCGAGCAGTTTTACAAACGGCGTGTGTCGAGCTCGTTGCTCAACAAGGGCCGTAGCCTGATGAAGCGGCATGCCGGGCTGCTTTCGCGGATCGAGAAACGTTTCGGGGTGCCTGGCGAAGTTCTGGTCGCGATATGGGGCCTGGAGACGGCGTATGGGCGCGATGGAAGCGGCGGCAAGTCGATCATCCGCTCGATCGCGACACTGGCCTACGACTGTCGCCGCTCGGCGTTCTTCACGCGCGAGCTGGATGCCGCCTTGATGATCGTGCAGCGGGGTTGGATCCCGGTCAGCCAGATGCGGGGCGGATGGGCTGGCGAGATCGGACAGGTTCAGTTCCTGCCCTCCTCCTACTTCAAGTACGCGGTCGATTTCGACGGTGACGGGCGCCGAGATCTGACACGAAGCGTACCGGATATGCTGGCGTCGACCGCGAATTTCCTGCGTGGCCACGGCTGGCAGCGCGGTGCCGGTTATGGACCGGGCTCGGCCAATTTCGGTGTCATCGGGCAGTGGAACAAGGCCAGCGTCTATCAGCGGACAATTTCTATTGCCGCTCAAAAAATCGGCGGCAGGGGTGGATGACGCCACCGGCCATTGGAGCCCCGGCGATGTAACGGCGACGTAACGGCTGCATCGTCGTCGGGTCTGTGCCAGTCTCTGTTCCGCGCGTCCTGACGAGCGGAGACACCATGTCACTTCTGAAACGCCGCAACCGACCGATGTATCTTGGGCCTTATCCGCTCGAGAAGATGCGGCGGGTCGATACGCCAACGACGCTGATCATCGAGGACGAGATCAAGCGGGTGCCGAGGCGTGCGGACGGGTTCGAGCGGGCGCGTCACGGCGACTATGGCGAGCAGCAGAAGCGACGGCGGGAGGCAACAGGCGGGGCACGGAAGGCGGGGGCGAAGAGCCCGCTGCAGGGTGCTTTGGGCGCGGAGTTGCTGGCCACGCTGCCGCGCCATGACGGTCAGGTGGCGGAGGCGCGCGCGCCGGTTCCTGACGATCCGGCGGCGCTGACGAAAAACATCAAGTCGCTCGGCTATTTTCTCGATGCTGACCAAATCGGCATCTGTGAAGCCAAACCGTGGGTCTGGTATTCGCACCAGAGTGATGGCACGCCGGTGGAGCCGTACCACAGGTTCGCGATCGTGATTCTGATCGATCAGGGATACGAGACGCTGGAGGCGTCCAGCGGTGACGACTGGATGAGCGGAAGCCAGAGCACGCGTGCTTATCTGCGGGGCGCGGAGGTGGGCAACGTGATAGCCGGATATATCCGCAATCTCGGTTTTTCGGCGCGATGTCATTCGGCGGTTGAGAGCGATGTGCAGCACTTGCCGCTGATCCTGCTGGCGGGGCTCGGCGAGATGAGCCGTATCGGGGAGGTGATCATCAATCCGTTTCTCGGGCCGCGCTTCAAGTCGACAGTCGTGACGACTGATATGCCGCTGGCGATCGACAAGCCGATTGATTTCGGGCTGCAGAACTTCTGTGAGAGCTGCAGCAAATGCGCGCGCGAGTGCCCGGTATCTGCGATCCCGTTCGGGCCGAAGGTGATGTACAACGGCTACGAGACATGGAAGCCGGACGTCCAGAACTGCACGAGTTTCCGCGTCTCCAATCCGAAGGGCATGGGATGCGGGCGGTGCCTCAAGATGTGCCCCTGGAACAAGGTCGATTTCCCGTTACACAAGCTTGGTCGGTGGCTGGCGATCAAATGGCGCTGGACGCATCGGCTGCTGGTGTGGCTCGACGACTGGCTGGGGTATGGAAATCGCAACCCGGTGAAGAAATGGTGGTTCGATCATGAAGCCGTTGGTGGCCGGATCGTGGTTCCGGACAAGACCAGCGAAAGAGACAACGATCCAAAGCGGACGCGCAATCCCAAGCATCGCATCGCGGGGTATACGGTTGATATGCTGCCGGAGCCCGACAGGTTCGAGCCGGTGCCGTTCGACCGCAACGAGGGCTTCAGAGTGACGGCGAACTCCGAGACGCCGGAGGAGGCGCGGAGGCGGGTACAGGGTGGGATTGGGCGCGGGCGCGATAGTCCTGCCGGTTAGGACGACAACAACTCACGCTGCACAAAGTCTGCGAATGCCGTGGGTTTGCGCTCGAGCAGCCATGTCAGCACGTTGGGATTGGCGCTGAGCCCGTGGGCATCGTAGTGGGCATTCATTGCCGTCATGGTCTCGAGGCGATATTCGGGCATGTTGGCAGCCTTGGCCTGGGCGACAAACTCCGCATGCGGTTTTGCAACCGCGCGTACCGGTTTGCCCAACAGCTTGGACAGGATAGCAGCGCAGTCGTCCTGCGATAGCAGGTCCGGACCGGCAAGCTGGTAGGTTGCGCGCTCGTGCCCCGGCTCGGTTAGCACCCGGGCCGCGACCTCGGCTACGTCGCCGACGTCGACAAGGCTGAACGGCGCGCTGGTGCTGAACGGCATGGAGTGGATGCCGTCGGAGAGCACCTGTTTCCAGATCGCATTCAACTGCTGCATGTAGCGGCCGGGTTGCAGCACCGTATATGGGAAGCCGGATTCGACCAGGTGTCGTTCTGCGACCAGCTTGCGGGCGTGATGGGGGACGTCTGCCAACAGGGGATGCAGAGCGGAGTAATACACGATGCGCCGGATGCCGCTGCCGGGGGCGAGGCGTACTGCGGTAGCCGCGACGTCTGCTTCCTTTGGATGCATGGGCGGGCTGATCAGCATGAGTTGAGCTGCATTGCTCATGGCGGCGCCAAGCACGGCCTCGTCGAACATGTCGCCGACGATGACCTGGCGCGCGCCGGCTTTTTCCAGTTCCGCCCTGGAGGCTTCGCGGCGAACGAGTGCGATGACCTCGGTGCCGCGGCGCGCCAACTGGGCGACGATCCGGCGACCGGTGTTGCCGGAAGCCTGGGCGATGAGAACGGGTCTGTCGTAGAGTGCAGCCACCTCGGGCTATTCCTTCTTTTTCGCAGGGCGTCCGCTGGCTCTGGGCGGTATCGTTTTGAGATAGGCGGACATCGCCTTGCGATCGGCAGCCGACAGCGCCGCCGTGTTCGTGATCACCTCCGTCATGCTGCCGCCGACAGAATCCCCGGACGGGGTCTGGCCGATTTCCAGCATGAAGGCGATGTCAGCTGCCGACCATGCGCCGATGCCTTCCTTGTGCTGCGTGATATTGGGCACCCAGCCCTCTCCTTCCGGATCAGGGCCGCCAGCAAACCGTTTGTCGCCGTCTATCCCGCCTGCGAGGTTGCGGGGGGAATGGCATTCGGCACAGTGGCCCGGGCCTTCGACCAGATACGCGCCGCGATTGATTTCAGGCGAGCGTTGCGGGTTGTCGGCGAACGTGCGGCCGTCCAGAAACATCCACTTCCATAGCCCCAGGCCGCGGCGAATGTTGAATGGGAAAGACAATTCGTGCGGTTCTGAGAGTTTGGCGACCGTCGGCAGGGTCTTGATGTAGGCGTAGAGATCGCGGACGTCGTTCAGTCTCATGCGCTGGTAGGAGGAGAACGGAAACGCGGGGTAGAGATGCTCACCGTTGCGGCCCATGCCGCGAAGCATGGCATTGGCGAACTGATATTCGGTCCAAGTGCCAATTCCAGTGTTGGCATCCGGGGAGATATTGGGGGCCTTGAATATTCCGAACGGGGTCTTCAGGCCGAGACCGCCTCCGAGTTTCAATCTGTCCTCGGGTTTGGCGTCCTTGACGGGCGTGGCGTGGCAGGAGGCGCATCCGCCGACGTTGAACATGGTGCGCCCGTTGGCGAGGTCGGCGGTGCGCGGCTTCAGCGTATCTGCTGGAAGGTCGTTCGGGCCGGTCATGAGCCAGAACAGGGCGCCGCCCGCCAGTGCGAGCAAGACCAGGGCGGTCAAAGTCGTCTTATATTGCATCGGGCGCTATCGCTTTCGGCATGGTCGGTGGTGGTGGCCGGCACGCACACTCTCCTAATGCGCTATGCAGAAAAAGCAAAGGCGCGCGGTGTGCCGCGCGCCTCGCTTTTTGACGCTGACCGTTATGCGGCCAATTAAAGCGCGAAGGCCATCACTTCTTCTTCTTGGCGCGGTAGTCCTTGTGGCAGCTGCCGCAGTTGGCGCCAACTCTCTTGATACCGGCGGCAAGGCCGTCCTTGTCCTTGACGGAGGCGGCAACGGCTTTGGCGTCGGCGGCGAGCTTGTCGAACTTGGCCATGAAGTCGGCCTTCTTCTCCCAAACTGCCGGCAGCGCAGCGGTTTCGCCGGTCTTGGAGCTGTCGGGATAGAGGTCTTTGGATTTCGTCGCAGCGGCAGCAATCTTCTCGAGATTGGCTTTGGCGGTGGCGGCGTCGAACGGCTTCTCGCCCTTCACCATCTGCGCGTTGGACTTACCAGCGCCTGACATCTCCTTCATGGCTGCCTTGCGCTGCTCGATCGCAGCGCCGCCCGCGACTTGGGCATAGGCCACCGTACCACCGACGAGTATCGCGGCGGCGACGGACAGAAAACGAATCATATTGGGCTCCCCATCGAGTTCGTAGAGTCTGTGGCCATTCCCCGGCCGGTGCCCATGCCGGTCAGCATAGGGTGCGGCAAGTTGGCATCGGTCCGGGACATCGTCAATATAAACAGCGGACCGTGCTTTCCCACGTACCGCAAGTTCTGCGCTCGCTTCATGCTAAGCTGCTGGAATTGTATAAAACTTCGTGGGCAGATGCGGTGGAGTGAACAATTTGTCTACCGCCGCGCAACAACGGAGATCCGACTGATGGGGGAGGGTGGGGGATTCGCGGGGCGTGGCGGCAGGCGTCTGCTGCGGCTGCAGGATGGGCGTAGCGTCAGCTTGCGCGAGTTCGGTGTGGCCGAGGGGCGTGTCGTGATCGCGCTGCACGGCACGCCCGGGTCTGGGCTGAAATTTCTCAGCGGTCATCGCGATGCGGCTCGTCTTGGGTTGCGGATCATCTGTCCGGACCGATGGGGGTATGGGCTCAGCGTGTCACCGCAGCAGCCCCGGTTGCAGGATTATGGCGATGATGCGGGTCAGATCGCAGACGCGCTGGGGATCGGGCGGTTTTCCGTTCTAGGCGTTTCAGGTGGAGGGCCGTTTGCAGTCGCGGTGGCTGCCAGGCTGGGGCACCGGGTTGAGCGGTTGGCGCTCGTCGGGCCTGTTGGCGGAGTGGGCGAGAGCGGCGGGAGCGCGGGGGTCGGGTTATTCCATCGCTTCAGTTTTCTGGTGCTGCCCCGCATTCCCGGGGCAATTCGGAGCGTTTTTGCTGTCTATCGCCTGCTGGTGCTGGTGTCGCCTCATGCGGCAGTGCGGGTGGCGGTTGCGCGGGCCGGCGGCCATGACCGGTCACTCATGGCCCGAAGTGAATATCGATCACCGCTTGCTGCGAGTTTTCGCGAAGGGCTGGCTCGGGGGGCTGGCGGCCCGGCCATCGACATGGCGTTGTTCTCCCGCCCATGGGAGTTGCCGGCTGCTCTCAAATGTCCGGTACGTGTCTGGCAGGGGCTGAAGGACCGGAATGTTCCGATAAGCGCGGCTACCCGCCTTGCAGAGCATCTGGGCGCCGAGCTGACGCTTATTCCGGAGGCCGGTCACTACTGGATGGCGGCTGATTGCAAGCCGGTTCTGAGTTGGTTGGCCTCAGGTGGCTGCTGCAATGCTGATTTGTCGGTCAGATGAAATCGCGATCACGACTACAATCGCTACCGCGTACCCTCAGCGCGATCACGTTCCCTCAGGCCGGCCCTCAGGCCGGGGCCTTCCAGAAGAACGACCAGCCAGTAGTTGACGCAGGGCTGGCAGGTTTGATCTGCATCAGCGCCGTCGTTGCTGTGCGTAGGGTGCTGACGTCGCGGGACGCTATTTCGCGTGGAGCAGGTACATCTGGTGATTGGCGCGGGGGCTCGGCGACCAGCTCTTCCGTGCCAACCATGGCAAACCCAGCCGCGTGAGCTGCAATCGCGAGCTTGTCCATGATCTTGGCACCCTTCGCTTCACGCTTCGGCACACATCCGCAAAGACCGGACCGTCCGGACGCTGCGGATTTTCCGGTAGCAGAGGGACACCTCTGGCTACCCCAATATGATGGGACAAAAATATCTCATGTCAATATAGAATTTGGTTAATGCTGGATCTTTCCACATAAATTGCTGCAGCGAGTTTGGTGGTCGCGTCAAGGTCGCCCTGGGTGGGTGTTTGGGTCGGCTCCTGATTTCTCGGGATGGCGTGGCGGACACGTCGCACTACGGGTTGTTTGAGCGCCGCAGCAGGGTCGACTTGCAGGCCGGTTCGGCGCGGCAATACTCCTGCCGGCAGCGCGGCTGCGATTTCAGGTCGGTTGCGGCTCTTCGATAGGTGCGAAGGCCTCGAGACGAGCATGCAGTCGCGGGGTGCCGGTGATCACTGGTGGCCGGTCACGGCACGGCCTGGCCAAATGTGGGGCATGCAGCATCGGGCTGCTCCGATCGTCAAAGTCATCGCGGCTTGGCCAGGCTCCACGCTGTGCACCCGGCTGCTCGGGAGGACCTTGTGATCTGTTTGCGACGGTGAGGGCGGCGGCGCTCAGGCTTCAAGTTCAGACTATCGGGGTCGTCACGGAGATGACACGAAGGGGCTTGCGTTCGCTTTCGCCTAGGGTGAACATGACTTGCCGCGTCCTTTCCTCAGGCGCGGGCGCGGCCCGCGTTGTCGCGCGCGCCTGGGGCCAGGAGGAAATCATGGCGCAGTCTGACGGTCCACACGGTAGTGGCCGGGCCCGCAGCGCCCGCTGTATCGCACTGATCGGGCCATACCTTTCCGGCAAAACGACCCTTCTTGAAGCTATTCTTTCGCGCACGGGCGTGATTTCACGCCAGGGCACGATCAAGGACAAGTCGACGGTCGGAGATGCAAGTCCGGAAGCCCGTGAACACGGTATGAGCGTGGAGCTCAATGTCGCCAATTGCGAGTATCTGGGGGATCAATTCACGTTCATAGACTGCCCTGGATCAATCGAATTCCAGCATGAGGCGGCTGGTGCGCTGGCGGCGTGCGATGTTGCAGTGGTGGTGTGCGAACCCGATCCCAAGCGGGTGCCGGCGCTGCAGGTGATCATCAAGAAACTCGAGGATATCGGCGTCCCGCATGTGTTGTTCCTGAACAAGATAGACACCTTCGAGGACATGCGGGTGCGCGATGTGCTGCCCACGTTGCAGCCCGCGAGCACGAAGCCTCTGGTGCTGAGGCAAATTCCGATCTGGGAGAACGGGATCGCGACGGGGTTCGTCGACCTGGCGCTGGAGCGGGCGTTCGTCTATCGCGAGCATGCCGCGTCGGAAGTGGTTGCATTGCCTGAGGGGCTGACAGAGCGCAAGCAAGAAGCGCGCTTCCAGATGCTGGAGCAACTTGCCGATTACGACGACGATCTGATGGAGCAATTGCTGTCCGACATCGAGCCCCCGCGGGACCGGGTGTTCGAGGACCTGGCGCGAGAGCTGCGCGAAGGGCTCATCTGCCCGGTGCTGCTTGGATGTGCCGAACGCGGCAACGGCATCGTCCGTCTGCTGAAGGTGCTCAGGCATGAGGCACCATTCGTCAGTGATACCGCGGAGCGGCAAGGGCTGGCGGATGCCAAGTCGGCAGCCGTTGTGGTGAAGTCGCTCTATACGCCGCACGGTGGCAAACTTTCCATCGCGCGGGTGATCGCAGGAGAGTTGGGCGAGGGCTCGATCGTGGCCGGGCCGCATGGGGAGGATCGCGTTGCCGGCGTGTTCTCGATTGTCGGGGAGAAAACGACGAAGCGGGGCACGGCGCAGGCCGGTGAAACGGTTGCTCTGGGCCGGGTCGAGCACGCGTTGACCGGCGATACGATCGGTACCGATGGCGACGTGGCACAGGTTCAAATGGCCGCTCCGCCGCCGCCGGTGTTCGGCGTTGCAATCGAGATCAAGGACCGCAAGGACGAGGTCAAGATGTCGGCGGCGCTGGCCAAGCTGACGGAGGAGGACCCGTCACTGTCGGTCGTGCACGATCAGGACACGCACCAAGTTGTTCTTCTCGGACAGGGAGAGATGCACCTTCGGGTCGCGCTCGAGCGTCTGAAGCGGAAGTACAGTGTGGAGGTGGAGCGCAAGAAGCGACAGGTGCCATACAAGGAGACGATCCGGGGCTCCACGACGGTGCGGGGACGACACAAGAAGCAATCGGGTGGGCACGGTCAGTTCGGCGACGTGGTGGTGGAGATCCAGCCGCAGCCTCGCGGCTCGGGGTTCAAGTTCGCCGAGAAGATCGTTGGCGGCGCGGTGCCGCGCCAGTTCATTCCGTCAGTGGAGATGGGGGTCGTCGATTACATGAAGTCGGGACCGCTTGGATTTCCCGTCGTCGATGTGGCGGTGACGCTGAAGGACGGCAGCTTCCATACTGTCGATTCGTCCGACATGGCGTTCCGTCAGGCCGGCCGCATCGCGATGACGGACGGGATGCCGGCGTGCAAGCCGGTTCTGCTGGAGCCCGTGATGCACGTGGAGATCTCGGTTCCAAACGACGCGACGGCCAAGATCACCGGCATCGTCTCGCAGCGTCGCGGCCAGATCCTGGGCTTCGATGCAAGGGATGGCTGGCCGGGATGGGATCTCGTCAAGGCCAAGTTGCCAGCCTCGGAGATGGACGATCTCATCATCGAGCTGCGCTCGGTGACGGCGGGCGTCGGCTCGTACACGGCGAGTTTCGACCATCTGGCGGAACTGACCGGCAAGCTCGCGGATCAAGTGTTGGCGAGCCACAAGGAAGCCGCGGAGTAGGCGCGGGCGCGCGGATGGTCAGGCGGGGGCAGATCCACGGATCTGGCCCCGTTTACAGCACTCTTTGACACCAGTCTTCGATACCCGTCTTTGACTGTGGTCGCTTGTCATCAGCTCGGCAGCACTGCCCGCTAGGCCGTGCCTCATCTTCACGCGAATGCACACATAAACATTTCTTTATGTCCTATTGCGCGATTGATCCTGCCCCGCTATAGAGGCGGCGGTCGCACGGTGTTGCGCCACGCGCACGGACCTACAGGTGTCCGGGCCGCAAATTCAGTGTGCCCGCATGCCGTGCATCAGCACGGCCGGGTACGCTTCCCGAGAGAACGAAAGGATTGATCATGGCCGCAGCGAACGATTACGTCGTCAAGGACATCAAGCTCGCCGAGTTCGGACGCAAGGAGATCTCGCTGGCCGAGACCGAAATGCCGGGGCTGATGGCCACCCGCGAAGAGCTTGGGCCGAAGCAGCCGCTGAAAGGCGCGCGCATCGCCGGCTCGCTGCACATGACGATCCAGACCGCGGTGCTGATCGAGACCTTGACGGCTCTTGGTGCCGACGTGCGGTGGGTCTCCTGCAACATCTATTCGACCCAGGATCACGCGGCCGCGGCAATTGCTGCTGGCGGCACACCGGTGTTCGCCGTCAAGGGCGAGAGCCTGAAGGACTACTGGGACTATACCGCGCGGCTGTTCGACTGGCACGGCGGCGGCCATCCCAACATGATCCTGGACGACGGTGGCGATGCGACGCTGTTCATCCACCTGGGTGTGCGCGCCGAAAAGGGCGACACCGCTTTCCTCGACAAGGCCGACGGCGAGGAGGAGGAAATCCTGTTCGCGCTCATCAAGCGCTGCCTGAAGGAGAAGCCGAAGGGCTGGTTCGGGGCGATCGCGGCCTCGATCATGGGCGTGTCGGAGGAGACGACGACGGGTGTGCACCGCCTGTACGAGATGCAGAAGGCCGGCACGCTGCTGTGGCCGGCGATCAACGTCAACGACAGCGTGACGAAGTCGAAGTTCGACAACCTCTATGGCTGTCGCGAGTCGCTCGTCGACGGCATCCGGCGCGGCACCGACGTGATGATGTCGGGCAAGATCGCGATGGTGGCGGGCTACGGTGACGTCGGCAAGGGGTCGGCGGCTTCGTTGCGCCAGGCCGGCTGCCGGGTGATGGTGTCGGAGATCGATCCGATCTGCGCGCTGCAGGCGGCGATGGAGGGCTACGAGGTCGTGACCATGGAGGATGCGGCACCGCAAGCCGACATCTTCGTCACGGCAACCGGCAACAAGGACGTGCTCACCGTCGATCACATGCGCGCCATGAAGGACCGCGCGATCGTGTGCAACATCGGCCACTTCGACAACGAGATCCAGGTGGCGGGCCTGAAGAACTTCAAGTGGACCAACATCAAGGATCAGGTCGACGAGATCGAGTTCCCCGACGGCAAGCGGATCATTCTGCTGTCGGAAGGCCGTCTGGTGAACCTCGGCAACGCCATGGGCCATCCCTCGTTCGTGATGTCGTCCTCGTTCACCAACCAGACGCTGGCGCAGATCGAGCTCTACGCCAACAACAAGGACGGCAAGTACAAGAAGGAAGTGTACGTGCTGCCCAAGCATCTCGACGAAAAGGTCGCCATGCTGCATCTGGCCAAGGTCGGCGCCAAGCTCACCAAGCTGTCGAAAATGCAGGCCGATTACATCGGCGTTCCGGAAAGCGGCCCGTTCAAGGGCGATCATTATCGGTATTGATGCGAGTAAGGGGTCAGGCCAAACGTCTGACCCCCGGTCCTTGATGCCATGTGCCCCATTTTCACGATCCCAGCGACGTTGCCTTGTTCCTCGATTTCGACGGCACACTCGTCGCCCTCGCGGACCGGCCGCAGGACGTGCGCGTTCTGCCTGACACGTTGCGGGTATTGACCGCGCTGATTGAGTTGCTGGGCGGCGCGCTGGCGATCGTCACCGGCCGGGACATCGAGACGATCGACGCATTCCTGGCGCCGCTCAAGCTGCCGGTGGCCGGTGTGCACGGTGCGACACGGCGGGATTCCACGGGAACCGTACATTCGGCCCATGACGACGGCAGGCTGGCTGCAGCTGTTGAACGGCTGGCTGCGCCGCTGATCGCCCTTCATCCCGGCCTTTTGCTCGAGCGCAAGCATGGTTCTATTGCGCTGCATTACCGGGCCGACCCGGACATGGAGGGTGCCTGTCTGACGTTGATGCGGTCGGCGGTCGATTCAGTTGACGACGCGGTGCTCAAACGTGGCAAGATGGTGGTGGAGGCGAAGGCGCACGCGGGCGATAAAGGGTCGGCGATCGCGGACTTCATCGGCGAGGCCCCTTTCGCTGGCCGTTTGCCTGTGTTCGCTGGCGATGATTTGACCGACGAGGATGCTTTCGCCAAGGTCAACGCGCTGGGCGGTGTCACGATCAAGGTTGGGCCGGGGGAAACTGTGGCGTCCTGGCGGGCAGCGGACACGGATGCGTTCCTCGCCTGGCTGGAGGAACTGGCGACGGCGCTGGCTGGCCCGGCGAGCGGCAGAGAAGGCTGACCGGCTCCGGGTGTGCGGGGCCAAGCGGTGGCCGCCCTACCTGGAGGTTTGATCGGAAGTGAGCACTCTCGAAGTTGGATTGATCGGCAATTGCTCGGTGTCCGCGCTGGTCGACAGGGACGCGCGGGTTGTCTGGTATTGCCTGCCGCGGTTCGATGGCGATCCAATATTCCATACTCTGCTCGGCACGCCGGCGGATGCGCCGGATGGCGGCGTTTTCGCCATCGAGATGGAGGGTGCTCAGACAAGCTCACAAAGCTATGTCGAGAATACTGCAATCCTGAAAACAGTGCTGACCGGTCCGTCGGGCATCGTCGAGATTACGGACTTCTGTCCCCGCTTCTATTCGCGCAACAGAGCCTTCCGCCCACAGATGCTGATCCGCAAGATCGTACCTATCGCGGGCAATCCCAAGGTCAAGATCCGGATCAAGCCGCGCTTCCGATATGGCGCGGTGAGGCCGGTCATGACGCACGGCTCCAATCATATCAGATACGTTTCGGACGATACGACCATCCGTCTGACGACCGATGCGCCGATCGATTACCTGCTTGCCGAGACCGCCTTCAAGGTGACGGAGCCGCTGCATCTGGTGCTCGGCCCTGACGAGACGCTGGCGGAGGGACCGACCGAGGTCGCGCGCGGGTTCGAGGAGCGTACGGCAGACTACTGGCGGACATGGGTACACAGGCTGGCGTTGCCGCTCGACTGGCAGGAAGCCGTTATTCGTGCGGCAATCACGCTCAAGATGTGCGCCTATGAGCCGACCGGTGCGATTGTAGCGGCGATGACCACATCGATACCGGAGGCCCCGAATTCTCAACGAAATTGGGATTATCGCTACTGTTGGGTGCGCGATGCGTTCTTTGTCGTGCGCGCGCTCAATTCGCTGGCGGCCGTTCGGACCATGGAGAATTACTTCCGCTGGATCATGAACATCGTGGACGATGCCGAGCGCGGTCACATCCAGCCGGTATTCGGGGTCGCGCTGGAGAGAACCCTTACGGAGCGCACGATCGACCAGCTGCCGGGCTATAGAGGTATGGGGCCGGTTCGGGTGGGAAATCAGGCGCACGAGCACTTCCAGCACGATACATACGGCCACCTGCTGCTGGGCGCTGCGCCGGCATTCTTCGACCGGCGGCTGTTCATGCGGGCCGGACATTCTGACTTCGGCCGTCTGGAGGTGCTCGGAGAGCGGGCTTTTCAGCTTCACGACAAGCCGGACGCGGGGATCTGGGAGCTCAGATCGCGGGCGCGCATTCATACCTCGTCCAGCTTGATGTGCTGGGCCGCCTGTGACCGGCTGGCGAAGATCGCAGCGCATCTGGAGATCCGCGACCGGGCCGGGTTCTGGAATGAACGGGCGGGGATCATTCGCGATGCGATCCTGCGGCGGGCGTGGTCGGAGGAGAGGCAGGCATTCGTGGAGAGCTTCGAGGGGCGGCACCTGGATGCCAGCGTGCTGCTGATGGGGGAGGTCGGGTTCGTTGCGCCGGATGATCCGCGGTTCGTTTCCACAGTCAACCAAATGGAGCGGGTGCTGGGTCGCGGTGCCCACATGATGCGCTACGAGGAGGCGGACGATTTCGGGGCCCCGGAGACGGCTTTCAATATCTGCGCCTTCTGGCGGCTCGATGCGTTGGCGCGGGTGGGGCGGCGGGAAGAAGCGCGTGAACATTTCGAAACACTTTTGGCGGCACGCAATCACGTCGGTCTGATGTCGGAAGACACCGACCCGGTAACCGGAGAGGCGTGGGGTAATTTTCCTCAGACATATTCAATGGTCGGGATCATCAATGGTGCGATGCGGCTGTCCCGGCCCTGGGAGTCGACATTATGAGCAGGGTCGTCGTTGTTTCAAACAGGGTGGCTGATATCGAAGCAGCGCCACAGTCCGGTGGGCTTGCGGTGGCAATCGGAGATGCGCTGAAGCAGTCGGGAGGCTTGTGGTTCGGATGGGATGGCAATGTCGTCGAATCCGGCACGGGCACGGGGTTGAACCTGACGCGCAGCGATGCTGTCACGATTGCCACTATTCCGCTCAGTCCATCGGAATATGAAGCGTATTACCTCGGCTATTCCAACAAGGTGCTGTGGCCGGCGTTTCACTATCGGCTGGATCTTTCCGCTTACGAATCATCGTTCATCGAGGGCTATCGGCGGGTCAACGAGCGCATGGCGGAGATGCTGGCGGGGTTGATAACCGATGGCGATACGGTGTGGGTTCACGACTACCATCTCATTCCGCTCGCCTCGGAGCTTCGCAAACGGAAAGTCGGGGTGAAGATCGGTTTCTTCCTGCATATCCCGTTCCCGCCGCCGGATGTGTTGATGGCGGTGCCCGATCACGAGTGGTTGCTTCAGACGTTCTTCGATTATGACCTGGTCGGGTTCCAGACCAGCTGGGATGTCAGCAACTTCCAGCGCTACATCGAGGAGCAGGCCGGCGGCAGTGGTGAGCGACGACGGCAAGCTCCATGCGTTCGGCCGATCGATTGTTGCCAAATGCTTCCCGATCGGCATCGATGTCGATGCGTTCCGTGAGATGGCATTCGATGCCAATGCTGACGAGCAGATCGGGCTTATCCGCCAGCGAACGCTTGGCCGCAAGCAGATTCTCGGTGTCGACCGGCTCGACTATTCAAAGGGTTTGCCGGACAGGTTGCGCGCATTCCGCCGCTTGCTGGAACTGTATCCGCAGTACAGCAAGCTCGTCTCGCTGATGCAGATCGCGCCGCCGACGCGGGAGGAAGTGGAGGCCTATGCCGACATCAAGCGCGAGCTGGAAGGGTTGTCAGGCAATATCAACGGCGAGTTCGGCGACTTCGACTGGACGCCAGTGCGCTACATTCACCGCTCGATCCCGCGAGGGACGCTGGCGATTCTGTTCCGCTCCTCCAAGGTCGGACTGGTGACGCCGTTGCGCGACGGGATGAACCTGGTCGCCAAGGAGTACGTTGCGGCGCAGGAGGATGACGATCCAGGTGTGCTGATCCTGTCGCGGTTTGCTGGCGCGGCGGAGGATCTGCAAGAGGCTCTGATCGTCAATCCATACGATCATGATGATGTCGCGGGGGCGATGCACCGCGCACTGGATATGCCGCTGGGTGAGCGGATCGAGCGTCACAACGCGTTGTTCGCGCGGGTGCAGGTGCGGGATGTGGCGCGCTGGCGGCAGTCGTTTCTCGATGAGCTGCAGTCGTGCACGCCGAAGGAATTGTCGTGACAGGAAAGCGTCTGGTCGTTGACGTCGGCGGTACCAATGCCCGTTTCGCGCTGGCTGACGCCTGCGGTCAGCTATCGTCGGTGGCCGGCTATCAGACCGCGGATTTTTCGAGCTTCGCAGCCTGCCTGGAGGCCTACCTCGGCTCGCTCAGCGGGGAGACGCCGGTGAGCTGCGCGATCGCGGCTGCCGGACCGGTTGCCGATGGGCGTGTTTTGCTGACCAATGCCGCCTGGACCATCGAGCGAGCGGCGGCTTCCGAGCGGCTCGGCGGGGCGCCCGTGGTGCTCGTCAACGATTTGCAGGCCGTTGCGATCGCCCTGCCCTATCTGCTGCCCGAAGACGTGAGGGCGCTGGCCGGCCCCCCCATCTGCAGGCCAGATGACCGGTCGATGCTGGCGTTCAATGTCGGTACCGGGTGCGGTGCGGCGACGGCGGTGCAGATCGATGGCCGATGGATTGCGGTGGCCAGCGAGGCCGGACACATGTCGCTGTCAGCCGATGGTCCGAATGCGGCATATATTGCTGCCGGTGCTACGGTGGAGACTGTGCTGTCGGGGCGCGGCGTCGTGGCCTTATACAACAGGATCGTGGCTGCAGGGGAGGGAGGGCGCGGGGCGGTGCCGCTTGGCGCGGAGGACGCTGGCGTCGTATTCCGTCGGAGGGCGGACAAGGATCCGGCGGCGATGAAGGCGGTGGAGCTGTTTGCAAGCGTGCTGGGACGGATTGCGGGGGATCTGGTGCTGGCAACCGCGGCGTGGGGCGGTGTCTATCTCGTTGGCTCGGTCGCTGCGAGCTGGGCGGCAATGGTTGATGACAAGGACGGCTTCCGGCAGGCTTTCGTGGCCAAGGGCGCGATGAGCGAGAGGATGCGGGGTGTCCCGGTCGCGGTCATCCGCAATGCGGAGGTGGCTCTGTCTGGTCTGTCGAAGATCGAGTTTGCGGAAATGGAGGCGCGGCGATGAAAGCACTCACGCTGGGCAGTGCCATGATCGATACGATCGCGATCATCGAGAGCGATCGTATCGAGCGGATGACGATGCTCAACGCGGATGCCTCCTACCTGCTGTTGCAGGAGGGCAGCAAAACGGAGGCGAGCGAGATTTCGACCCATTGCGGGGGTGGCGCAGTGAATGCGGCGGTCGCGATGGCGCGGCTGGGCCTGGATGTCGGCACGATCGTCAAGCTGGGACAGGATGAGCGGGCGGAGGCGGTGCTGGGGAGGCTGATGTCGGAAGGCGTCTCTACGCGGTGGGCGTCGCGGGATCGACGTGCGCCGACCGGTGCCTCCGTGCTGGTGTCTTCGCATGATCGCAATGCGGCGGTGTTCACGTTCCGCGGTGCCAATACGCTGCTGGAGGAGCGGGATCTCAAGGACGAGGCGTTCGGGGTCGACGTTCTCTACGTCACGTCGCTATCAAATCAATCTGCGGAATGCTTTCCGGCGATTATCGCCAAGGGCAAGGCTGCGGGCGCGTTCGTGTGCACCAATCCGGGGCCGCGCCAGCTCGCTTCGCGCGGGCAGGCGTTCGAATGCTGCCTGGGGGATGTCGATTTGTTGTCGATCAACCGGGCGGAGGCGGAGGTGCTGCTGCCAACGCTGATCTCCCGGTTCGGAGAAGGCGGGCCGGCGCTGGCCGGACAAGATCTTCCGCGGCTTGCCTCGCGCGGGTTGGCTGGCGGCGGTTTTCATATGAGCCTTGCCCGCTTCATGACCGCGGTGATGTCATTGGGGCCGGATTATCTTCTGGTCACGGATGGCATGGCGGGGGCCTATCTGGCCTGCAAGGGGCGTGTTTTTCATGTCTCGACCATCGATGTCGAGGTGGCCGGGACGGCCGGTGCGGGGGATGCGTTCAGCTCGACATTCGCAGCCTTCGTGGCGCAAGGGCGTGCGGTCGAGGAGGCATTGCGCGCGGCGACCTTGAATGCCGCGAGTGTGGTCGGTCACATCGACACGCAGTCCGGGCTATTGCGGCAGCGGGAGATGGAGGAGGCGCTCGGCAGGCGTGGCGGCGGAATTGCTATCAGGGAGTGGGAGCTGTCCGCCGGTTTCGGTGCCACTTGATGAGGCGACATCCCGCGCGTTAGCCGGTCGGTGCTGGACCATGGCGGTGGAGCGGGGTGCCCTGCCTTCGATGGGGATGCGTGATGGGGAAGCAGTTGGCGCGGCAGCAGGGGTGAGCGATACTGCGGTGAGGATTGTCGGTCTCTCGAATAGGACATAGCCCACATGAGCACGCGCAAATTCATCGGCTCGCCGGTTGCCCGGGTCGAGGATGACGCCCTGTTGCGGGGGAGAGGCCGCTTCGTCGACGATGTCCACCTGCCAGACACGCTCGAGGCGGCGTTTGTGCGCAGCCCCACCGCACATGCAAGGCTCGTCTCCGTCGACACAGCGGCGGCGCGCGCGCTGCCTGGGGTGCATGCGGTGCTGACCTATCAGGACATCCGGTCTTTGCTGACGCAGGATCGGTTGCCGCTCGAGCTACGCCTGGACCAAGTGCCGCCGAACATCACGCCCTATCCGTTGGCGAAAGACGAGGTCGTGTTTGCCGGCGAGGCCATCGCCGTGGTGATTGCGGATTGTCGTTTTCGTGCCGAGGACGCAGCCGGCTTGGTCGACGTGGAGTATGAGCCCCTGGCGCCGATCTCGGATTGTCTGGATGCGCTCCGACAGGATGCGCCGCCTGTCGATACGCGCCAGACGACCAACATCGTCAAGGTTTTTCGTCAGACCTACGGCAATGTGGACGCTGCCTTCGAGACTGCGCCGCACCGGGTCTCGCTCAATCTCAAGACGCATCGGGGTGTGGCGCATCCGATCGAAGCCCGCGCGGTGCTCGCCAACTACGACGAGCTGGAGGACCGGCTGACGGTGTGGGATTCGACACAGGAGGCGCACGATGTCCGCGGATTTCTTGTCACCATGCTGGGCCTCAATGAAAACCAGCTTCGCGTGATCGCGCCTGACGTCGGTGGTGGGTTCGGCTGCAAGCACATCATGTACCCGGAAGAGGTCGTGATTGCGGCGACGAGCCTGATGCTGCGCCGGCCGGTCAAATGGGTGGAGGACCGGCGGGAGCACTTCCTCGCCGCGATCCAGGAGCGCGACCAATACTGGGATCTGGAGGTGGCGTTCGACGGGGAGGGACGGCTGCTTGGCATGCGCGGGCGCATGGTGCACGACAACGGCGCCTACATGCCACGTGGCAGCAACCTGCCGACGAATGCGTCGACTGCGCTGCCCGGCCCCTACCATCTGCCCAATCTTGATCTCAATGTCATTGTCGCCGAGACCAACAAGGTTGCGACGATTCCGATCCGTGGAGCGGGGTATCCATCGGCGAATTTCGGTATGGAGCGCGCGCTGGATGCGATCGCGCGTACGCTTGGGCTGGATCGCTACGAGGTGCGGAAGCGCAATCTGATCCCGCCGGAGAAAATGCCTTACACGACTGGGCTGGCGGCCCGATCCGGCGCGCCGATCATCTACGATAGCGGCGATTATCCCAGGATGATGGCGACGGTGCTGGAGGGGATCGACTACGCGGGCTTTCCCGAACGCCAGCGCCGGGCGCGCGAAGCGGGCCGCTACATCGGCGTCGGGATGGCGATGGGCCTCAAGGGCACTGGTCGCGGGCCGTTCGAGGCGGCAACGGTCAGGATCGACCGCTCGGGCAAGGTTTCGGTGTTCAGCGGCGCCGTCGGGATTGGGCAGGGTGTCAAGACAGTGCTGGCGCAGATTTGCGCGGAGCAGCTTGGTGTCGATCCGTCCGACATTGCCGTCGTCGTCGGTGACACCGGTGCGATCCCGCTTGGCCTTGGAGCATTCGCCAGCCGACAGACCGTGATGGGCGGATCGGCGGTGCATGTCGCTGCGGTCGCGGTGCGGGAGAAGGTGCTTACGGTTGCTTCTGAGATGCTGGAGGTGGGTGTTGGGGACCTGGAGTTGCGGCGCGGGCGCGTGGAGGTGAAGGGGGTTCCCGAACATGGCCTGAGCTTTGCCCAGATCGCCCTGGAGATGCAGGGCGTTCCCGGCTACAAGCTGCCTGGCGATCTGCCGCCCGGGCTGGAGCATTCGCACAACTTCATGGGCACGAGCCTGACCTACGCTGGGGCCGCGCTGGCGGTGGAGCTGGAGGTCGATGCGGAGACCGGTCACGTTGAGCTGCACAAAATCGTCGTGGCCAACGATGCCGGCGTCGTCATCAATCCGAACACGGTTCGAGGCCAGGTGATCGGAAGCGTGGTCCACACGCTCGGCAACACACTGTACGAGTGGATGGGCTACGACGATCAAGCGCAACCTGTCACTACGACGTTTGCTGACTATCTGCTGCCGACAGCGCCGGACATTCCCCGGATCGAGGTCGTTCTGCTGGAGTATCCCGGTACGAACAATCCGCTGGGTGTGAAGGGGGCGGGTGAGACGGCCTGCATTCCGGTGCCCGGCGCCATTGCTTCGGCTGTGGAGCATGCGCTGGAGCCGTTCGGTGCGCGGATTGCGGAATTTCCGCTGTCGCCGGTGCGCGTCCGCGACCTGATAGGCAAGGCGGCGTCGCGGACATGATCGTCGTGCGAGGCTGGCAACGCGAGCCTGGAGCTTCAGGCACGGCGCGAGGCAGGCAAGGAGGATGAGCATGCATGTCGAGGTCAACGGCTCCACTTTCAATGTCCGGATCGATGGCGAGCAGGGGACATGGGTGCTGCTCAGCCACGGTCTGGCGACGGATTTGAGCATGTGGGACGAGCTGACTGCCGAGCTCAAGACCCGGTACCGCGTGGTGCGATACGATGCGCGAGGGCATGGGGGCAGCGCGGCGACCGAGGGTGCCTACACGCTCGATCAGCTGACCACAGATGCCGTGGGCATTCTCGATGCGCT
The DNA here is from genome assembly GCA_963825625.1 of uncultured Alphaproteobacteria bacterium. Lineage (GTDB taxonomy): Bacteria > Pseudomonadota > Alphaproteobacteria > Rhizobiales > Hyphomicrobiaceae > CAMDPA01. The sequence goes on from CAWGUF010000016.1 coordinate 176,809, forward strand.
CGGGATCGATAGAGTGCATTTTGCGGGGTTGTCGATGGGCGGGATGATTGCGCAGGGTCTGATGCTTGATCATCCCTCCCGCGTCATCAGTGCGGTGATTGCGGATTCCAGACATACGACGACGGCAGACTTCACCGCCGCCTGGCTCAGCCGCGCGGAAGAGGTGCGCAAAGGGGGGATCGAGGCGGTCGTCGCCTCGACGGTGGAACGCTGGTCGAGTGCGGGGCTGGCTGAGCGCGATCCGGGCGTTATCGTGCGTATGGAGAAGATGATCCGCAAGACCTCTGCGCTGGGCTACCGCGGTTGCGCCTCGGCGCTGGCCTATCTGAACTACGGCCCGCGTCTGGGGGAGATCAGGACGCCGACGCTTGTGATCTGCGGTGATGAAGATCACGGTGCGCCGCCGGAGAATTCACGGCAGATGCACGCGATGATCAGCGGGTCCCGGTTCGCGGTTGTCGAGCAGGCCGGGCATATCTCGAATATCGAGAAACCGGCGGTGTTCAACGGCGCGGTTGCAGCATTGTTCGACGACGTGGAAAGGAACGTGCCGGCGACTTGATGGCGATGGCGGCAGCAGGGGGAAGTCTGGCTGCGGCGAGGCGGTCCATCAGATCTGTGGTCGGCTCATGGGCTGATGCAAGTAGTCGCTGGGGCGGCTCCGAGCAGGCGGTGATGCGATGCCCTGCCGCTCAGTGGCACGGACCCGATACATGGTCTTGTGGGCTGGAGGCGGGTGGTGGAGGTGAGATCACTTGGATCGAACCGGAGACCGCGCGTTGGGTTGGCGGGCGGCAACGCGCAAATAAATATGGTGGGCCCGGCAGGACTCGAACCTGCAACCAGACGGTTATGAGCCGCCGGCTCTAACCATTGAGCTACGGGCCCCGCGAGGCATGGACGCGGCGGCGGAGTAGCGCGGCCGCGTGGCATGGGGAAGTAGACCTATATGACGCCATCGCGGAGAGCAACACCGGCTTATGGCGGCAGATGCAACCGAGTTGCAGCGCAGCCGGGCATGACGGTGTCGAACTGTTAGCGCAGGCGGTTTAGCATGCGGTATAGTGCATGCTCATACGGTTGGTCGCCCATGTATTTCCTCAGTGTCATTGCCGCCTTGCTTTCCCTGGCGCTGCTCATCGGCGTGCCGGTGCTGGCTGTCATGATGTTTTCCGTGGGTGGCAGGCTGCGGCGGCTGGAGGCGACGAACGCGGCGATCAAGACCCGGTTGGAGGGGCTTGAAAAGGATCTGGCGAATGGCCCGTTGCGCCCGGATACCGCGGCGCCCTCCGTACTCCAGGCGCCCCCTCAGCCGGAGGTGGAGCAGCCAAAGCCGGACGAGGGCCTGCCTGAGGCGCAACCGGATGCTGAGCCTGAGAGGTCGTCCGCGGTGCCGCGCGTCCCGATTGCAGGGGCGTCCGTCCCCGATGCGGAGGGGCAGCTTCCGGCAGGGCTTGCGGGGGGACCGCCGGCGGAGAGCCTGGAGCGGCGGCTCGGCACGCGATGGGCAGTCTACATCGGTGGCGCGGCGCTGGCGCTGGGCGGCGTGTTTCTTGTCAAGCATGCGATCGATGCCGGGCTTTTAACACCGGCCATGCGGGTTGTCCTCGGCTTCGTGCTCGGCCTTGGCCTGGTGGGGGCAGGGACGCGGATGACGCTGGCGGAGCGGGCGCGTGGGAGCGCCGGCGGCACTGGCGCGACCGCCACGGGTGCGGGTGCTCATATCCCCAGTGTGCTGACGGCTGCCGGCACGATCGTTCTGTTCGGAAGCGCTTATGCTGCCTACGCTCTCTACGGGCTGATCGGTGCTGGTTTCGCGTTCACGTTGCTCGGCGCGATCGGCATCGCGACAATGCTGTCGGCGGCCATTCACGGTCCCGCGCTTGCCGGGCTCGGCCTTGCCGGCTCGTATGTGACACCGCTGCTGATTTCGAGCGATGCGCCCAGTCCCTGGCCGTTGATAATCTATCTGGCGGTGGTCGCGCTGGCGGCGCTGGTGCTGGCCCGGCTGCGGGGATGGGCGTGGCTGTTGTCGGCAAGTGTCGCGGGTGCGGTCGTCTGGGGGCTGGTGATGCTCAGCCAGGGCCTGCTCGGGGAGCGCGTGGAGACGGACGTCTGGTATTTCGCCGCGATGGTCCACACAGCGCTGCAGACGGCGCTCGCGGGGGCCGTGCTCGGCATTGCCGCTTTGCCGTCCAGTGCGTCCAGCGCTGCATCGGGGCAGACGGATACAGCCGAGGCTGGGGATTGGTTAGCCGTCGGCGCCCTGGCAGCGCTCAGTCTGCTGGCGGTTTGCGTGCTGCTGCTGGTGCCGCTGCCGGCTCAATTCGCACTGTGGCAGGGGTTCGCGGTCGTCATGGTCGGGCTGCTGCTGGGGGTGGGGATCTGGAGCGTACCGCTGGCGGCGTCCGGGGTGCTCGCAGGGCTTGTGGCGCTCGGGTGTCTCTCATTCTGGCCGGGGGTCGAAGCTGTGCCACCGGCATCGGTGCGCTGGCCCGGTGTGCCGGATCTGATGCGGCTGCCTGATGTCATCAATCAGTTTGCGGTGTTTGCCTTTGGCGCCTGCGGCGCGATTGCCGGTGGCGCGTTGTGGCGGCTGATGCGGCATGAAGGGCGTGCGGTGGAGGCCAACGCGTCATATGCGATTGCAGCCACCGTGGTGCCGCTGCTGGTGCTGACGGTCGCCTATCTGCGGATCACGCAGTTCGGCACGTCTATCAGCTTCACCGGTCTCGGGGTCGGTCTGGCGCTGGCTTATGCTTGGCTGGCGCAGGTGTTCGAGCGGCGCGAGGCAGGGCTGGAAGGTTCATCTGCAACGGCTGCGCGGATCGCCACGGCGGCGATGGCGGCTGCAGCGATCGCGGCGCTGTCGCTGGCGCTCGTGGCCGGTATGCAGCGTGGCTATTTGACGGTTGCGTTCGCGCTGGCGGCGGTTGGCACGGCGTATGTGGCGAGCCGCAAGGACATCGCGATATTGCGACCTGCGGCCGGGGTGCTGGGACTTGTCGTGCTGGGCCGGATTTTGTGGGATCCCCGGATCATGGGGGCGGATCTGGGCACGATGCCGGTGCTGAACTGGCTGCTCATCGGGTATGGGGTGCCAGCGGTGGCATTCTGGGTGGCGGGGGATCTGTTGCGGCGAGGAGCCGACGACTGGGCGAGCCGACTGATGGAGGGGCTGGCGGTTCTGTTCAGTGCGCTGCTGGTGTTCTGGCAGATACGGCATTGGCTCAACGATGGCGACCCGCTGGCGGCCACGTCCGGCCATGTCGAAGCGGGTCTGATGGCGTTGATGGGGTTGGGTTTCACCCACGTCATGCAGCGGCTGGGGGCTCACTGGGGCAGCCTGGTCTTGCGCTATGCGTCCTATGCATTCGCGATTCTGTCGTGTCTCATCGTGGTGCTCGGCCTCGGCCTGGCGCACAACCCGCTGTTCCATCTGTCAGAGCGCGTTGGCGGCGGCGTGCCATTGTCCACACTGGTTCCGGCTTATCTGCTGCCGGGGCTGATGGCACTCTATCTTGCGCGTCACGGGCGTGGCGGCTGGCCGGCGGAGGTCATCATCGCCGTGGCGGTGGCTGCGCTAGTGCTGATCTTCGGCTATGTGACGCTGGAGGTCAGGCATGCGTTCCAAGGTGAGATACTGGCGCTGCGGCAGTCAACGGGCAACCCGGAGATATGGGCGTACACGGTGGCATGGCTGCTGCTGGCAATTGCGTTTCTGACTTATGGGCTGGTGCGTGGGTCGCTGCCGGCCAGAGCTGCATCGGGTCTGCTGCTGGCGTTGACGGTAGGCAAGGTTGCGCTTGTCGATCTTGCCGGGATCGAAGGGGTGTGGCGCGCGCTGTCATTCCTCTGTCTGGGGGCGGTGCTGATCGGCATCGGCCTGGTGTACCAGCGCCTGGTGTTCGTCGGTCCTGCCGACGGAGGCGACATGACCGGGCGGTCGTGAGGCTGGCTGCCCAGTTTTGTCCTCATTGACGGCTATGGTCATCGCATTCGCCGCCGCTGTGCGAACAGCCATCAGGGATCGAACGCATGACACCCCGTACCGGCGTTGCCGTCGCTTTAGCCCTCATCGCAGGATTGCTCGCCATGACAGATGCCGCGGACGCCCAGGAGCGGCGCTGGGAACGTACGGTCACGGTTGCTGCCACAGGCAGCGTTGAAGCACGGCCAGATATCGCGCACGTGTCGACCGGGGTGGTCACAGAGGCAGCGACTGCGAAAGCAGCTCTGGAGGCAAACTCGAAAGCGACGAAAGCGGTCATCGACGGCCTCAAGGCACTTGGCATCGGGACCAAGGATATCCAGACGGCGCAGATCAGCATCCATCCGCAGCATGAGAACAACAGAACTGGCGCGCCGCCGCGCATCGTGAGCTATCGCGCTGTGAACCGCGTCGAGATTGTAGCGCGCGACATCGCCCGGCTCGGCGAGGTTCTCGATCGCAGTGTGGAGCTTGGCGCCAACCAACTGTCGGGCATCCGCTTCGAGGTTTCCAATGCCGAAACGCTGCTGGACGAGGCCCGCAAGCAAGCGATGGCAAATGCGCGGCGACGGGCGGAGCTTTATGCAGCAGCCGCGCAGGCACACCTCGGCGAGGTCCAGTCGATCACCGAGGCTGGGGCGGTGCAGGGGCCGAGACCGCTACAATACGGTCGCGCGGCCATGGCAGAGGCTGTTCCGATCGAAGCCGGCTCGGAGAGGCTGGACATGCGCCTCACTGTGACTTGGCTTCTCAAGTAGGGTTGAGCCGTCCTTCCCGTTGAAATGGTGCGCTGGTTTGGCAGCAGTGTCACAGCGGCGCCATTCGGTTGCAGCTTTGGCGGTAGACACGAGGTGGCACGGGGCTATAGTTTCCTCAAAGCGGGATCAACCCGCGACTGGTGTTTCCGGTCGGGAGGGAACAACGTGGGATTTATCAGCACCGCATACCTGGGCCTTATCAACTTGCTCAGGATATGCTCGGGTGTGGTCGTATTCACGATCTTCGTGTTGATCTGCACCGATGTGTTCATGCGGCTGGCCGGGCTGCAGCCCTGGCTATATATCTCGATCATCGTCGAATACGGGCTGCTGTGGTTCACCATGCTGGCCGCCCCATGGCTCGCGCGGGTCAAGGGGCACGTGTTCATCGACGCGGTGACGCAGTTGATGCCGCCTGGGGTGCAGTGGGTGGCGGCGAAGCTGACCTATCTCATCTGTATCGTGTCATGCGGCGTGTTCGCATTCTTCTCGGCACTGTTGCTCAATGAAGCGATCGTAACGGAGCAGATCGACTCGCGCGCGGTAGACGTGCCGCAGTGGATCCTGCTGGTGCCGCTGCCGTTCGCGTTCGGGATGGTCGCGATCGAGTTCGTGCGCTTCTTCATCGGCATCGATTCCATGTACGGCGACCGTACGGACGTGAAGGACAACGTGTAGCCATGGAATTTCTTGCCACGCTCATCAATCCTTCGGCCTGGACTTGGTACGGCTCGCTGGCGTTCCTGATCGGTATGATCATGTTCCTGATGGCGTTGGGGCTGCCGGTCGCGCTGTCGTTCCTGACGACAAACATCATCGGATGGCTGGTCTTCAACGGTTTCCAGCTGGCGGCGATCAGTCAGGTGGTAGACAACTCCACGATCCTGATCACGCGATTTACGCTGGGACCGGTCCCAATGTTCATCATGATGGGATCGCTGTTTTTCTTCACGGGGCTGGCGTTGCGCGTCTTCGATGGACTCGACGTCCTGTTCGGACGGCTGCCGGGGCGGCTGTGCTACCTGACGGTGGCGGGCGGGGCGCTGTTTTCCACGCTGACCGGCTCATCGATGGCGAACACGGCGATGCTGGGGTCGCTGATGGTGCCGGAGATGCAGCGCCGCGGCTACAACTGGCGCATGTCGATGGGGCCGGTGCTGGGGTCGGGTGGTCTCGCCATGATCATCCCGCCGTCGGCGCTGGGCGTGCTGCTGGCGGCGATCGCCGGCATCGACGTCGGCAAGCTGCTGATTGCCGGTCTGATACCGGGCTTTCTGCTGGCGGTGCTTTATGCGCTGATGATCACGCTGCAGCTCGCGATGAACCCGGCAGGTGCGCCGTCCTACGAGGTCGAGCGGACGACGTGGGGCAAGAAGCTGTCGATGTTCTGCACGCATGTGCTGCCGATGGGCTTCGTTGTCTTCATGGTGATCGGCTTCATCATCTTCGGCTGGGCGACGCCGACGGAGGCCGCCGCGCTGGGTGTGCTGGGCGTCGTCATCCTGGCGGCAGCGTTCGGTGCGCTGACCTGGGACTCGCTGGTGAAATCGGTGGACGGCACGGTGAAGGTCGCCGCGATGGTGTTCTTCATTCTGATGAACTCCACCGTGTTCAGTCAGTTGCTTGCGTTCTCCGGAGCTTCCGCGGGCATGCTGGCGTGGGTAACCAGCTTCCAGCTTTCCAGATACGAAGTGCTGTTCGTGATGTTTTGCGTGCTGATCCTGCTCGGCATGTTCATGGATGGCACGTCGATGATGCTGATCACAATCCCCATCTTCTTCCCGCTGGCGAAGGCGTTCGGCATCGATCTCGTCTGGTTCGGGCTGTTCGTGCTGTTGTGCATCGAGATGTCAGGCACGACGCCGCCGTTCGGCCTGCTGCTCTACGTCATGCTCGGAGTGGCGCCGAAAGGTACCACGCTCTATCAGGTCGCGAGTGCGGCATTCCCGTTCCTGGTGTGCGATGCGATCCTGATCCTGATGCTGGTGTTCTGGCCGGGGATCGCGCTGTGGCTGCCCAGTTTCATGTAGTTGCAGGCGGGATGCGCGGGCGTACGCCGACGACGACAATAGGCCCGGTCCTCGCATGAGGGCCGGGCCTATTCTGTAGACGAAGCGACGGCGGGAGATAGAATAGAGCGTCAATCTCCTGCCGAACTCTCTGCCGGCATCATATTTTGTTTGCGCGCAGATGCCTGCAAACCTCAGGTTCGAGCACAGGTCAAACCTGAGGTTTTCTGGTATCACTTGGGTTCGACGTAGACCTTCGCCCGCAGCGACTTGTAGTCGAAATCGAAGTTTGCCTTGTCGTTGTCGGCCCACTTGGCGCCGTAGATCGTCCGCAAGTAGGCATTGCGCACCTTGCCCTTCAGATCGATGTTTTTGACGCCGGCCTTGTCGAGCCTGGCATTGTCGACCTCCGACAGCTTGGCCAGAATCGCGTTGCTATCTTTCTCGAAAATCAATCCCTGCTTATCGATCTGCTCCTTATGCGCTTTACTCAGCGCATTGTATTTGTCGATATTGATGATGGTCATGGTGGTGGAATGGTAGAAGTTCGGCCGGATCTTGTACTTCAGGAACTTCTGCCAGCCATAGGCGCCGACTGAGCCCTCCGGCCATGCCAGCCCGTCAACCAGTCCACGCTCGAGCGCGGCATAGATGTCGCCAGGTGCGATGGTGACAGGGGTGGCGCCCATTGCTTTCAGCATCGGAGTGTAAAGGCCGGTTGAGCGCATCTTGAAGCCGGAGAGGTCGAGGCCGGTCTTCTCACTCTGCGGCGCGTCTTTGGCGAGATAGATGAAGAATGTCGAGGCCTCCCAGTGGCCCCAGCCCAGGATGCGGGCGTTGATTTTCTTCTTCCACTGCTCCTGCAGCATGTCCCAGCCGCCGTTCTTGCGCATCTCGGCAGGACTGACAGTGTTGACCCCGGCGATCCGCGCTGCCGGCACTTGGCCCTGGTAGTACGTCGAAGGGCAATTGATGATGTCGATGAGCCCGCGCTGAACGGCGGCGGCCTGCTTGTTGAACGGCGTCACTTCGGGGCCGCCGATGTAATTCAGCTTGAGCCCCGTATTGGATGCATTGATCGGGTCGACGAAGGTTTTGAAGAAGGAGACCACCTGGTCGTGGTTCTTGACGAGGCAACTGCTTACTTTGAGTGTCACGTCGGCGGCGTGGGCAGGAGCCCCGCCGACCAGGGGCAGCGTCACGATCAGGCCGAGCCAGTGGCGTTTGCGTAACAACATGAAGTGTCCTCCCTGAGGGTGTGCGTGAGTGGGGATGGTCCCCGCTGGTTTCGCCGCCGCGATTATTGGTGTTTGTTTTTCGGCGACCGAGGGAACTATCAGGCGGCGGTGGCCGCGGGTAAATGACGAAATCATATTGTAAGTATGTTTGCTGATTAAGCTGCGACCTATGGTGCTTCCATTTCGAATGATAGCGCCCCAAGTTTTGAACTTTGGGCAGTGTTCTGAGCTTTGGATTGAGCGGCCGTGTCACGGATTTGGCCAACCGCCACCACCACCGATCGCACGCCTGCGGCGTCGGCTGCCGGAGCCATCCTATGGAAGGCGAGCAGGCCCGAATCGGTGGATCCGGGCCTGCTCGATTTCATCGCTGGATCTTTGTCTGCCGGGTCGGACTTAGAAGCTCGGCTCCTTATACATCTTGTCGCGGAGCGCCTTCCAGTCGAAGTCGAATTTGCCGTAATCGGCGATCTCTTTCCACTTGGCACCGTAGACGGTTTTCAGGAAGGCTTTGCGGACGGCATCAGGCGGCACGATGTCCTTGATGCCGGCCTGTTGCAGCTTCTCGTTGTCGATCGCCGATTTCTTGGCCAGCACAGGGTTGCTGTTGATCTCGTATTGCTCGCCCATCTTGATCAGCAGATCCTGATGCGCCTTGCTCAACGAATTGAACTTGTTGAGGTTCATCGTGACGAGCGTGGTGGAGTGGAAGAACGGCTGCTTCAGCCGGTACTTGAGGAACTTCTGCCAGCCGTAGGCGGCGATAGAGCCTTCGGGCCAGGCAATGGCTTCGACCAGGCCGCGTTCCAGCGAAGCATAGACGTCGCCGGGCGCAATGGTGATCGGGGTGCCGTTCATGGCCTTGAGAAACGGCGTGTAGAGCCCGGTCGAGCGCACCTTGATGCCGGTAAGGTCGAGGCCGGTCTTATCGCTCAGCTTGGGTGGATTGATCGTCAGAATGTAGAACGTCGAGGCCTTCCAGTGGCCCCAGCCCAGGATCTTCGCGTTGATCTTCTTCCACTGCTCCTGCATCATTTCCCAGCCGCCGTTCTTGCGCAGCTCGGCGGGCTCAATCGTGTTGATGCCGGGGAAGCGGGCGGCTGGCAGCAGTCCGATGTAATAGCTGGCAGGACAGTGAATCAGGTCGACGAGACCGCGTTGCAGCGCGGCTGCCTGCTTGTTGAAGGGGGTGACTTCAGGGCCGCCGATGTGGTTGAGCTTGATGCCAGCGTTTTGATCATTGAAGGGCTTCAGGAACGTCTGAAGCATTGTCTGCGTCTGGTCGTGCGGCGTCACGAAGCATGACGTCATGCGAAGGGTAACGTCGGCGGCTTGCGCGGGAAGCGCTGCTGCAAGCGATAGGGCAGCGACCAGGCCCACCCGATGGAAATGCCACTTCATATTGTGAGGTCCTCCCGTTTTTTGGTTGCCGGCTGCGGACGGACGTGACCGCAGGGCTCGACGGCGCGCAGAAGCGGATTGAGGGGCGCCGGCGCCGGGGGATTATCGGGCGGGAAGGTTCGAAGGTAAATCCTGGTTGTGGTAAGTAACACTACGTGTTTTTTGGTGAAGGAGAGAGGGCCAGGCGATATCCTGCGCGGCCCTCGTCGTCGTCTTGATGAGTTGAGCTTATTCCAGTCGTCTCAGAAGCTCGGTTCCACGTACATTTTCTGCTTCAGCGTCTGCCAGTCGAAATCGAACTTCTTGAAGTCGTCGATTTCTTTCCATTTGGCGCTGTAGATCGTCTTCAAATAGGCTTTGCGGGCGGCACCGGTCAGCTCGATGTCCTTGATGCCGGCCTTTTTCAGCTTGGCGTTGTCGATCTCCGACAGCCGGGCGAGCATGGGATTGCTGTTGTTCTCATACTGCTCGCCTATCTTGAGCAGAAGATCCTGGTGCGCCTTGCTGAGTGAGTTGAATTTGTTGATGTTCATCGTGACGAGTGTGGTCGAATGGAAGAACTTGGGTTTCACGCGGTACTTGAGGAAGCGCTCCCAGCCATATGCGGCGATCGATCCTTCGGGCCAGGCTACGCCGTCCACGAGTCCGCGTTCCAGCGCTGCATAGACGTCGTCGGGGGCAATCGTGATTGGGGTGCCGCCCATGGCCTTCAGGAATGGCGTGTAGAGGCCGGTGGAGCGAACCTTGATGCCTTTGAGGTCCAGGCCGGTGACGTCGCTGGATTTCGGCTCCTTGGTCATCAGGATGTAGAAGGTCGAGGCCTCCCAGTGGCCCCAGCCGAGGATCTTGGCATTTATCTTCTTCCACTGCTCCTGCATGATTTCCCAGCCGCCGTTCTTGCGCAGCTCTGAGGGTGGAATTGTATTGATGCCGGGAAAGCGTGCGGCGGGTAGCTGGCCAATGTAGTAGCTGGCCGGGCAGTGGATGAGGTCGATCAGTCCGCGTTGCAGGGCCGCTGCCTGGCGGTTGAAGGGCGTGACCTCGGGCCCTCCGATGTGATTGATCTGGATGCCGCCCTTTTGGGCGTTGAACGGCTTCAGGAACGTCTCCAGCATGGTCTGGGTCTGATCGTGCGGGGTGACGAAGCATGACGACAGCCGAAGCGTGACATCCGCCGCTCGTGCTGCAGTGGTAGTTGCCATCGCTGCGGCGACCGTGAGCACGGCTGCAGCGACATTCTTTCCTCTCGACATTTCATCAACCTCCCTGAGTGCGTCGATTACCCTGGCGCGACCATCTGAGCCGCCTGCACCCGGCGGCAGGCGCTTCGGTTTGCGCTAGGTAATGACACCTATAGCATGTGGGGGGTGGGTTGCGTCGAGGGGTTGCTCGCCCGGCGGTGATGAAACCAGCAGGCCCACCATTTCGCAATGCTGGGTTGTGAAATGGTGGCCGTCCACAGTCAGGCCGGCAGGGTGGGGCACAGTGGCGGGGGCGCATTTCCAGGCAGTTGATTCGTGTTGCGTCGACCGGCGACGGCGGAGTGGGCGTCTATGGTTGCATTCCCCTGCTGCGCCGCTGCCACGGCCGCTACTGCAACCCCTCGCGATAGCCGTTATTGTCCTTGCGCGAAGCCGGCGAAATAGACACCATCCCTTCATGCTGATTTGCGAGAGTGACTCGCATCGCACAGGAAGGACTGCCCCCTTCCACCACACAGTCGGCGTCTACAACTTGACAGCCATCGGGTTGATGACGGCCAACAGCGGTAGAGGACACGAAGCCCTCAATCGCCGAAGTCAGATGTCTCCTCCTCAAGCCAGAACTGCGGCTCGGTTGGTGTCAGTGCACCACCGAGTTGCAGTTGGGCGACCTTGCTGGCCTTGCCGCTCGCGTCGTCGACCTCGATTGCGAGGCCGCAGATCGTGGCCGGGCCTGTGGCGGGTTCAAATCGCTCTTTGGGGATCCGGGTGAGGAAGCGATTGACAGGCTCGCCAGCCGTCATCCCGAGCACAGAGTGGTAGTCGCCGCACATGCCCGCATCGGAGACGAAAGCGGTGCCGCCGGGCATGATCCGGTGATCTGAGGTCGGCGCGTGGGTGTGGGTGCCCACCACTGCCGTTGCCCGCCCGTCAACGAATACGCCCAAAGCCTGTTTTTCGCTGGTTGCCTCGGCGTGAAAGTCGACAAGGATCGCATCTGCGTCCCGGCCGAGGCGGCAGGCCGTTATCTCCGCGTCTATGGCGCGGAAGGGGCAGTCCATCTCGGCCATGAATACGCGCCCGAGAGCGTTTATGACGAGGACGTCCGCACCGTTCGACGCCTGCAGCAATGCGGCGCCTCGACCAGGGGTTCCCTTCGGCAGATTGAGCGGCCGTATCAGTCGCGGCTGGCGCTCGATGAAGACCAGGGCGTCGCGCTGGTCGAAGGCGTGGTTGCCGAGCGTGACGGCATCGGCACCGGCTTCGAGAAGACCTTCATGAATTGCTTCGGTGATGCCGAAGCCGCCGGCTGAGTTCTCGGCGTTGACGACGACAAAATCGAGCTTGTAGCGCTGGCGCAGGCTGGGGAGGGCCTCCATCACGGCCTTCCTGCCCGAGCGCCCGACCACGTCACCGAGAAAAAGAAGTCTCATTCTATTTGTCTGCCTCTCACAGCGCCGGGTGTTGCCCATAGGTATTCCCGGCGACATGACGGGGTTGATGCGTCCGGGTCAAGGCCGTCGTGGGCAGGGTTGAGATTCGGCTCGTGTCATGTTGAATCCGGTTTCTACACCGGGCTGCCATCCTGCGATGGCCGCTTCCTGTCTGCAGTGAGGCTCGATGATCACGCTTTACACCTTCGGCCCGAATTTCGGGCTGCCCGATGCCAGTCCTTTTGTATGCAAGGCGATCGTGCTGCTGGAAATGTCGGGACTGGCGTATCGCACCGACCGGGGCGGCTTTTCCCAAGCTCCGAGGGGAAAGCTGCCTTTCGTGGAGGACGACGGAGTGATCGTCACGGATTCGACGATGATCCGCAGGCACCTGGAAGAGAAGCACGGCATCGACTTCGACAAGGGGCTGTCGGCTGCGGACAAGGCGGTAGCGTGGGCGATGGAAAAACTGTGTGAAGATCATCTGTACTGGATCTTGATGCGTGAGCGGTGGCTCGACGATGCCAATTTCGACAAGGGGCCTCGAAATTTCTTCAATGTGCTGCCGGCGCTGATCCGTCCGATCGCAGCGGCGAAGGTTCGGCGGGAAATGCGCCGGAGCCTGCATGGTCAAGGCATCGGACGGATGTCATCCGAGGAGGTTCGCATCCTCGCGGAGCGAGCAGCGGCAACCTTGTCAGTGCAATTGGGTGACAAGCCCTGGATGATGGGGGCGGAGCCAACAGCCCTGGATGCGGCTGCCTGGTCATTCGTGGCTGCCAGTCTGTGCCGCGAATTCGAGTGTGACAGCCGAAAAGCCATGGAGGCCAGGGCCAACCTCGTTGCATACAGAGACCGCGGCCTGGCGCTTTGGTTCGATAATCAGGATTGAGGGTGGGGAAGGCGCGGTTCGAAGCGCTGGCCGGCGGCATACCGCAGAACGCGGGCAAATCATTGGACTGGGTGAAGCCTGGATTTGATGCGGCGCTGGCCATTGGTGATGGCGCTTGGAGGGGTGGGCGCTCGGCAAAGGGAGCGGGTGCGTGGGAGATCGAATGCCGCGGAGAGCGAAGGAGAATCTGGTAGACTGCGCGCAATGACTGAAGATGGAGCATTGTCGCCATGCCGCCGCCAGCCATACCCGGCCTGAAGGGCATAGAGCACATCGGCCTGCCAGTGCCGGATATCGACGTCGCGACAGCGTTTCTTGTCGATCTGGTCGGCGCTGAAGTCCTCTATGATGTGGGGCCGTTCGCGGAGCCGCAGGAGTGGATGGCGCATCATCTGGCCACCACGCCGGGTGCACAGATCCATCGTATGCGCGTTGTGAACATCATGCGTGGCCCGACGCTTGAGCTGATCGAGTTCACGACGCCGGTTTCACCAGGCGCGGCGGGCGGGTTCCATATCGCGTTCTATGTCGAGGACATCGATGCGGCGCTTGCGGTGTTGAAGGCGCACGCCGTCGCTATTCTGAGCGGGCCGGTGGAGATGACCGAAGGGCCGAGTGCGGGGCTCTCCTGGCTCTATTTTCGTGCGCCGTGGGGACAGCAGATGGAGCTCGTCAGCTATCCAAAGGGCATCGCGGCGTACAAGGCCGCAGGGCAAGAGGTGTGGCGGCCGAGCTGATCGTCCGCTGCTTGATGTTGCGGGTATGTGGCGGAGCGGTGCAGGTTGACGGCTCGGTTGCCGAGCCGCCGTCGTAGCCTGCGAACGATCAGCTCCGTTTGACCCCGAACATCTTGCCATCGTCTTTCTTGATGAACAGGTTGGCGAGGGCATCGCTCACGTTCTCGATTGTGAACTGGGGTCTGATTCCCTCGAACTTGCACGAGGCCAGCACCTGCTCGACGATGAACTTCGGCTGGAAGTAGGCCAGTGGCGCCTGGCTGCCCCTGATTCCGGTCAGCACCTGCTTGTAGATGTCCGGCGTGAGGTCGAGGCCGTGTTTTTTCGCCATGCCAATAAAGACCTTACGGAACAGGTCTTCGGGTGGCTCCACGGTCTCCAGCTTGTAGCTGATGCGGCGTTGGAATGCCGGGTCCATAAGATCGTCTGGATGCATATTGGTGGAAAAGATCACGATCTCGTCGAACGGAATCATCACGCTCTTGCCGGTATGCAAGCGAGAGGTAGTCGACGCGGCTGTTCAGCGGCACGATCCAACGATTGAGGATGTCCTCGGGTTTGGCGCGTTGGCGGCCGAAATCGTCGATCAGAAACGTTCCGTTGAGGGCCTTGATATGGAGCGGGGCCTCGTAGAACTTGGCGATCGGATTGTATTTGAGATCGAGCATCTCGATCGTCAGCTCGCCGCCGGTGACCACCATGGGCCGGTAGCAGGCGACCCAGCGGGGATCGATCCGGCTGCGGCGCAGGCTTACCCCGTCTTCCGGCTTGGGCGAATCGGCCACGACGCGGTGAACGGTCGGATCGAAGATCTTCATGATCTCGCCGTCGATCTCGACGCAATAGGGCACATAAATCACGTTCTGGAAGATGGTTCCGACAATCTCGGCAATTGTCGTCTTGCCGTTGCCTGCGGGTCCATAGATGAGGATGGCGTTGCCGGAGTTCACCGCGGGCCCGAGCCTGCTCACGAACCGCTCGGTCATCACCAGGCCTTCAAACGCCTCGTCCAGCCGCTGGCGCGAGATCACCTCGTTGGTGACCCGCTGGCACATGATGCGGTCCTGGTAGGCCTTGAGCGATACCGGTGCCGGGCCGAAGTATTGACCGCGGCTGAGGGCATCGATCGCCCACTCCCGGCCGGCGCGGGTCAGGGTGTAGCGCATCTCCGCTCTCTGGAGACCGGTCGTCGATGCCGCCAGGGTCTCCACGAGCTTGCGTTCCTGGGCCGCATTCAGGAGCTGGTTCACGACGGTGTTGGAGAGTTTCAGGGCCTTGCACAGCTGCGACGCGGTCTCGATATTCTCCGCGTACATGCCCTTGATGGCCAGTTCGAGCAGGAATACCGGATCGATGCCGGTGCCTGCCACGGTTGTCGGCACCTGAGGTGCATCAGCAAGGACCTCGTCGATCTGGTCCTTGGTCAACAAGCCGAGCGCGACGATGCTGTCGCCCAGTCGACCACCATTGCTTTGCTGGTGGTTCATGGCGAGGCCGATGTCCTCGGCCGAAACCAGTCCCTTGGCCAGCAGGATATTGCCGATGTTCATTTTACGCACCTTTACTCGTGAACGCACGCATATCCCGCCGGGGAATCCGCTCGCGAATACGGCTGCTGTCGCGAGAACAGAGCCTGTCAGTTCGCATGCTGTCGAATTGGCGAGAGCGCCAGAGTACGGAGCGTTTGGTCAAAAATCCGTTTAATCGGCAGGCTGACGGCAAAGTTATTCGATCCTGCTCGCGCGGAATGGCGCATGATTGCACCTGCAATCTCGGCGCGATGATCGAGCCGGCGCGCAAGGATGTCGAGGTGGATGATCCAAATGCCGGGTCTAGTGCAGTATCCGATCGGTCGATCGCTGAAGCGTTCGCGTCTGGTCGGATGATGCTCTAGACCCGCACGCTCAGCAGCGTCTGTTTGGGGAAGATTTCCTCGACCTTCAGCAGGCGGTGGCAGACGCCTTGCTCGTGGGCATACTGAAGGAATGCCTCGAGTGTGCGCCGGTTAGCCTCGACGCCATACGGATAGGCTTCGCCGCCGAACAGGTCCGCGGTCTGTCTGGCGTACTCGTAGCACCACAGGATTGGTGCGTGTGTCATGCTGCCGTCCAGCATGCGCTCGACGCTGCGGGTCTTGGCCTGGTCGAAGGCATGCAGAAGATTTGCGGCGACCCAGGGATGCTGGTCCAACACCTGTTTACGCACGGCGACGGTGTGCATGATCGGGATGATGCCGGTTGATCGGATATATTCCATTTCCGCCGGTATGTAGTCCTCGAACATGCGCGCCAGTTCGGGATGGCCCGACAGATATGGTTGCAGGGGCGTTGCCGACATGACGGCGTCGAGCTCACCGTCGATCAGCATGTCGGCCAGCGACTTGTCGGGGCGCGGCGTCAGCTTCAGGCCCTTGGGCAGCTTCAGCTCGACATTTTCCTTGCGGCCGGCATCGTGCACGCCGGCCTGGGTCCATTCGATGGAGGTGAGGTCGACACCGTAGACGTGGGCGAGCATGCCGCGCGAATAGACGGCAGCAGTCTGGGCCCATTCCGGTACGCCGACGCGCTTGCCGGCGAGGTCTTTGGGTTGCTTGAGGTTGCGGTCGCGGCGAACATAGATCGACGAATGGCGGACGACGCGCGAGGGGAAGACCGGCAGCGCGATGAGGGTGTCATCGCCTTGCGAGCGCATGGAGACGTACTTGGCCATCGACATCTCGCCGATGTCGAAATCCTTGAAGTGGATGAAGCGCTGGAAAATGTCGTGAAGGTCGAGATCGAGCGGGTTCAGGTCGATGCCTTCTGCCCGCACAGAGCCGGAGAGCAGGTCGGCGACGTGGTCGTAACGGCTGATGGCGATGGTGAGGGGGAGCTTGGACATGGCGTTAAATCACCAGTCCGCCGCTCACCAGCGTCACCTGTCCGCTGATGTAGTCCGATTCCGGAATGGTGAAGAGGTAGATGGCGTTGGCGGCATCCTCGGGCGTTCCGGCACGGCCGAGTGGAATGGTTTTCTGCATGTGCTCGAGAAATTCTCCGGGTACGCCGATTGGCAACTCGCGGCCGGCAATGTTGGCCATATTCGGGCCCTTGCCCTCGAAGGCGGCGGTCATGCGAGTCTGGATGAGACCAAAGGCGACGCAATTGACGTTGACGTTATAGCGGCCCCACTCTTTCGCCAGTGTCTTGGTGAGACCGACGATGGCGGCTTTGCCCGCCGAATAGCCGGCCTGGCCGGCGTTGCCGTAGAGGCCGGCAATGGAGGAGATGTTGACGACCTTGCGGTTGGGCACCTTGCCGGCAGCCGCTTCCTTCTTGGTCAGTGCACGGATCGGCTCGATGGCGGCGCGCAGGACCTGGAATGGTGCCTTGACGTGGATGGCCAGCATGGCCTCGAATTGCTCATCGGTGGTTTTTTGCATGACGCCGTCCCATGAATAGCCGGCGTTATTGACGACGATGTCGAGGCCGCCGAATTCGGTCATCGCTTTTGCGACGAACGCGTTGGCAAGCTCTGTGCTGGTGATGTCACCTGCGACGACTGCGGCTTTGCGGCCGAGCGTTGCGATTTTTGCCGCGGTGTCCTCTGCGGGCGCGGCGTCGAGATCGTTGAGCACTACGTTGGCGCCTTCACTCGCCAGCTTGAGGGCGATGGCCTGGCCAATGCCGCGGCCGGCGCCGGTGACCAGTGCAATCTTGCCAGCGAGCTTGTTCGACATCGTGTTCTCCCGTGTGGACTGAGGCTCGGTCCATTCAATGTTTGCGATCACCGACCTCGATGACGACGGCCATTGCGGTGTCGCCAGCGGCGCAGCCTGTGAACAGGCCCTTGCCGCCACCGCGCAGGTGCAATTCCTCGATCAACTCGATGACGCCGCGTATGCCCATCGGTGCTTGCGGGTGACCCCATATCAGCGAGCAGCCGAAGTTGTTCATGGTCCCGATATCGGCGCCGCACTCGCGGGCGAAGACGATGTCATTGACGGCGAATGGATTGTGCGTTTTCACCGCATCGAGGTCGTTGATGCGGAGGCCGGCGTTGTCCAATGCGCGGCGCGCCGACTTGATCGGGGCCTCGGGCATGTAGGCGAGGTCGGCGCGGCCGCTGCCGAAGCCTAGCACGCGGATGGCTGTTCCGGGTTCGCGCGAAAGCTCCGCGGCGCGGTCGGGCGTCGTCATGATGAGGCATGCATTGCCGTCGGCGGGATGGGTCTGGCCGCCGAAGGTGACGGTGCCGCCGTCGAATACCGGTTTCAGTCTGGCCAAGCCTTCCTGCGTCGAGAGGGTGATGCCCTCATCGCCGTCCAAGGTGGCAGCATTGCGCTTGAAATCGGCGCGCGGGACATCGAAGGGCAGGGTCATGAAACGCTTCTGGAACGCGCGGTCGTCTGCCAGGGCGGCCTTGTACTGCTCGGTGCGGCGAAGCACGACATCGTGCTGCTCTGCGGTACCGATCTGGTATTTTGCCGCCACATTCTCCGCGGTCTGCAGCATGGAGTGGCGGCCGAGAGGATCACAGCCGAAGTTGTCCATGACCCAGTTCTCGTGGTCTGCCGTACCGCCCGGGGACGCGGGGGCGGGGTAGACGATATGGGGGCCGTTGGAGATGCGATCGGCAGTTGCGACAAGGGCTGCAGTTGCGTCGCCCGCCTCGATCTCCTGGGCGGCGGCCATCAGGCAGCGTACACCAGTGGCGCAGGCCTGGTTGATCGTCGGGCCGGCAACTTGGGGCGCGCCGATCATGCCGGTCAGCCACGGCAGGCCGTAAAAGGAAGATTTCTGCGGCACTGTGGTGCCGAGTACACCGTAGTCGAAGCACTTGGGGTCTATTCCGCGGCGTGCCATCTCCGCCTGCGCCACATGGGCGGCGAAGCGCAAGGCATGCAGGCCCGCGAGGCTGCCTTGCCATTTGGCAAACGGTGTCGACCAATACGCGCCGTACGGGATCTCGCAGAGCCAGCTCACGACAGGGCTACCTTTGCCTGCCCCTCGACCACGGGTTTGCCCGATTGGTTGAGGGCTGCCAGCTTGATGGTTGCTATCTTTTCCCCAGCCTCCTCGCCGCGCTCGACGATCTCGCCGCGGCAGGTGATGGTATCGCCGGGGAATGCCATGGATACGAAGCGGGCCTCGAAGGCGCGCAGCTTGTCGGGGGTCGCGAACTGAGCGAGCAGGTCGCCGAGGAAAGCCATCGACAGCATGCCGTGGGCGATGACGCCGGGCAGGCCCCCTTTCCTGGCTTCCTCATCATCGAGGTGGATGGGGTTGTGATCGCCGGAAGCGCCAGCGAACAACGCCAGCTGGGTGCGGGTAATCGGGCCCTTGACGATCTCGCGGACATTGTCGTTTTTGCCAGTCATATCGCTCATGTCGGGGTTCGCCTCGTGGTCGCCTGCCGGGCTCTTCAGTTGCGCACGATAACGGTCGAGGACAGGTCGGCGACGTGCTCGCCGTGCTGGTTGGTCATCCTGATTTCGGCCTCGATGAACAACAGCGCGCCGCCCTTCTTGTCATAGACCTTGGTGACGGTCTGCTGGCCGGTGATGGCATCGCCGGCGAGGATCGGCTTGATGTAGCGGAAGCCCTGAGCGCCATGTACGGCCTTGTGGAGCGGAATCTTCATGTCCTCCAGAACATTGAAGGACTGGCCGGCGTCCATGGCCAATGAGAAGGCGAACGTCGGCGGCGCGGGCAGCGCGGGGAAGCCTGCCGCCGCGGCGGCCGCCTCGTCGATGTGGACAGGGTTTGCCGATCCGATCGCCTTGGCGAACAGGCGCAGTCGCCCCTTCTCGATCTCGACGGTGAACGGCGGATAGGTCTTGCCAACGAAGGCTTGCAGGTCTGCTGCTGTCATCATCTCCTCCTGAGCCGGCGGGACTATCGCATGCGAGAATCCCGGCTTGCAAGGTGGTGGGGTGGGGTGCGAGTGGGCGTGCGGATGGCCAAGCGCGTGGGGTGCGGGCGGGGCTTACAGACGTAAACATCTCATTGCCCCAATGGTTGCCTCGATCTAGGGTTCCGGCGGGGGTGGAGGGAATGCCGAGCTCAGTTGCTGTGGGACACGTGCGGTTCGCTGAAATTTCTCAGGATTGAAGATGCTCACAAGCGTCTGTGACGGAATTCGGACGCTCGCTCAGACCCTGCTTGACGATCCTGTCGTTGGCGCGGTGCTTCGGGGGGCTGGCCTTGAATGTAAATTTTCTGGTCGGGAAGCCAAGGCGGTTTCTGAACTCGCTCTCGCGCTGAGTTTCTGAACTATTATGACGGTGGTCTCAATTCGTGGTTGGTGCAGGCAAACATCGACCTTGCCTTCGCTGTGGCCTGCATGGTTGCTGTCGGAGAATTCGAATTCTGTGTCGGATCCAAGAGCAACGACACTCTTGCAGGACAATTGGGTGCCGCCAGATATGACGTTTAGTCAGCTTGAGGGTCGGGCCATCGCATTTGACGAATTCTATTGCGTTCTCAAAGAGTACATCCAGACCACGCCGGAACTGCCGATATTGATAGCCCGTTGGGGCGAAGCATACCTGCAGGGACAGGGACTTTAACGCGGAGCTGTCGCAGGCTGAGCTACCTGCCGTCCGCATCATGAGACGCCGCGGCCTGATCCGGGTAGCGCCATTCGCAAATGTGGCATCATCAGTCTTGTCGCGGGGCATGGACTACAGGACGAAGAAGCCGTGAGACGTCGAGTAAGGGAAATTCGCCAGTCCAACTGGCATATAGAGGGGATATGATGACGAATAGATTTCTTATCGTCGATGGCGGTGCAATTGAAAATCTATCCGCTGCCGGGGGAGAGCAGGCGTGGTAATCGAACAGACGACCGGCAGGATCGGTCAGAGTGTGGTGCGGCTCGAAGATCGCGCGCTGCTTACGGGGACAGGCAGGTTCGCAGACGACATCGCGTTCGCGCATCAGCTCTATATGCGGGTGGTCCGCTCGCCGGTGGCGCACGGGGTGTTGAGCGGGATCGATGTCGAGGCTGCGCTGCAGGTGGCCGGCGTCGTCGCGGTGTGGACACGGGAGGATACCGCCGATATCCCTCCAATCGATTTCCGCGATCAGGCGGCCGAGGCGCTTCTGCATTACCGACAGCCGGTGCTGGCGCGCGACAAGGTCCGCTATGTCGGCGAGCCGATTGCGGTGGTCTTTGCGGAAGATCCGTATGCGGCCGAGGACGCTGCCAATCTGGTGGTGCCGGATATCGAGCCGCTCGCGCCGGTCTTGTCGGCGGTGCAAGAGCCCGGGCGTTTCGAGGGCGAGCGGTCGACGGAGGCGATGCAGCTGGCCTACAGCTTCGGCGAGGCAGATACCTCGTTCCAAGGCGCGCATCGGATCGTGGAGGCGGAGCTGGCAATCGGCCGGCACTCCGGTGTTCCACTGGAGACCCGAGGCGCGATCGGCGTCTACGATGCCGGGCGGGATCTGCTGGAGCTCTACGGGGCGGCGAAGGTGCCGCATCGCAATCGCGACAGCCTGGCGCGGATGCTGGGGCGGCGACCGGGTGGGCTGCATCTGCACGAAGGTCACACCGGCGGCGGCTTCGGCGTTCGCGGCGAGCTCTATCCGGAAGATATTCTCGTGCTTGTCGCGGCGATGCGTTTGCGGCGTCCGGTGAAGTGGATCGAGGACCGACGCGAGAATCTCGTTGCGTGCAACCATTCCCGCCAGCAGACGCACAAGGTGCGGATTGCGCTCGATGCGGATGGCGGTATCCGCGGGCTCGAAAACACCTTCATGCACGATCAGGGCGGCTACATCCGGACGCATGGTGCGCGGGTGCCCGATTTTACTTTGAGGAATCTGCCGGGGCCCTATCGCATGGAGGCGTATCGAGCGCTCGGCTGCTTCCGCTTGACCAACAAGACGCCGGCGGCGACCTATCGGGCGCCGGGTGCCGTACGAGACGACATTCGTGCGGGAGGTGCTGCTGGACAGGGCGGCGCGACAGTTGGGTATCGATCGCCTCGAGCTGAGGCGCCGCAACTTCATCGGGTCCGACCAGATGCCGTTTCACCGGCCGTTCAAGGAGGCGGCAGCGGAGGACTTGTGGCTCGATTCCGGCGACTTCAACGGTCTTCTGGACAAGGTTCTGGCGCGGCTGGAGTGGGCGCAGCTGGAGCCGGTCCTTGCTGCGCGACGGGCGAGAGGCGAGCTTGCCGGCGCCGGTTTCAGCGTGTTCTTCGATGAGAGCGGTCGAGGTCCGGCAGATGGCGCGCGGGTCAGCATCGATGGCAGCGGGGACGTGGAACTGGTGACCGGCGGGGCATCGCTCGGTCAGGGCTTCGAAACTGTCATGGCGCAGATCTGCGCCGAAGCCTATGGGGGTGAATTACGACCGCATCCGCGTCATTCACGGGCAAACGGATCGGATTGCGTTCGGCATCGGGGCTCATGCATCGCGGGCCACGGTGCTGACCGGCAATGCGGTCCACAAGGCGGCGCTGAACCTGCGTGAGAAAGTTCTGGGATATGCGTCGGAGCTGCTGCAAACGCCTCGGGAAGCGCTGAGCATCGAGGGCGGTGTGGTCGTGCGCAGCGGTGGAGATAGCGGGCCTTCGATCGGCGTCGACGAGATTGCGCGGCGGGTGGTGCCGGGCTCTCCATTGCTGGCGGGACGGGATCCGGGGCTGGCTGCGGAAGGTTGGCACACGGCGGACCGGCTGGCGTTCTCGTGTGGCGTGCATGCAGCGGTGGTTTGTGTCGATGCGGAGACGGGAGCGGTACAGATCGAGCGCTACGTGATCGCACACGAGGTCGGCCGTGCGGTGAACCCGATGATGGTGGAAGGCCAGGTCGTGGGCGGCTGCGTGCAGGGAATTGGTGGGGCGCTGTACGAGGAGTTCACCTACTCGGAGAGCGGCGATCCATTATCTGCGACGTTTGCTGATTATCTTCTGCCGTCGCTGTTCGAAGCGCCCAGGATCGAGGTCATCATCAGCGAGGAGTGCCCAAGCCCGATCAATCCCCTCGGCCTCAAGGGCTCGGGTGAGGGCGGGATCAACGGTGTTGGCGCAGCCATTGCCAACGCCGTCGACGATGCGCTCGGCGGGCATGGCATTGTCGATCAGCTGCCGATGACGCCGCAGCGGGTCAGGCGTTGGCTGCAGACGGCAGCAGGGCGTTGAGGGCGGCGGCCTGCATGCTCCGGGGACCTCAACGGCTGCAACGCGGCGAATGTGTGCGAGTTGGCGGGGTTTGGCTCACTCGCTACGCGTGCAGCGAGACAGGGCGCGTCGCGGTGCGTGCCGAGGTCGAGACTGCGATAGAAGCACGAGCGGGCGCCGGTGTGGCAAGCTACGCCGTCGCCTTCGATCTCGGTCTTGAGCAGCAGCACGTCCTGGTCGCAGTCCGTGAGGGCCTGGAGGATACGCAGGCGGTTGCCGCTTTCCTCGCCCTTCTGCCAGATGCGGGCGCGGGATCGGCTCCAGAAGTGGGCATAGCCGCTGGTCAGCGTGAGCGTCAGGGCATCACGGTTCATCCAGGCGAACATCAGCACTTCTCCGCTGGCGGCATCGGTGACGATTGCAGGCAGCAATCCGTCTTTGTCGAACAGTGGCGCAAAGTCCGCGCCTTGCTCGATCTCGTGTTTGGAGCCGCGAGGGGCCAACAGGTCTTCGTTCTCTGGCATGGGCGCCAATCCGATGCGGGGCAGGTCACTGGGTCAACCGCAGGAATCTTCCTGAAGGGCGGTGTCGGTATCGAAGGCGCCGAGGAAGCGGGTCGTAACGGCGGCCAGGCCGCGCTGCTTCAGGCCGCGCGCGGCGATACATTGATGCTCCGCCTCGATCAGGACGGCAACGCCGCGCGGCGCCAGGGCTGCATCGATTGCGTTGGCGATGTCCGCGGTCAGGGCCTCCTGCGTCTGCAGGCGGCGGGCGTAGGCATCGACGACCCTGGCGAGACGAGACAGCCCGACCACGCGGCCGGCCGGCAGATAGGCGACGGTTGCGCGGCCGACGAACGGAGAGATGTGATGCTCGCAGTGGCTTTGCACCTCGATGCCGCGCAACAGCACGATGTCGTCGTAGCCGGCGACCTCCTCCATCACCGGTTCCTGCAACAGTGCGATCGGGTCTTGTGCGTAGCCGGCGAAATACTCCGCATAGGCTTCCACGACGCGTTGCGGGGTGTCGCGCAGGCCCTCGCGCTCAGGGTCGTCGCCGGCCCATGCGAGCAGGGTGCGAACGGCGGCTTCGGCCTCTTCCCGGCTGGGCCTGCGTTGGACAAGGGTCTCGGTTGCGGGGGCGGCGATTGGTATCTTCCTCAATGCGATTAATCCATTATAGCGTTGCAGGCCGGTTCTCGAAACCTGTCTTCGGGTGGCATTTCCACCTGTGCCGAGGTCGCTTTTTGTCGGGAACCACTCTATATCGTTATTCCTAGCCTGGAATACGCCAGAGCGCTATTCGGGTTATGCGCGGATGGAGTGCCGCTGATCGGACACAACGGAAAGGACCCGTCAAGGCGATGACAGCGCTGAGCGAGATCTACAACTCCCGTATCATCGAACTGGCTGCGGAGATTCCACATGCGAGCCGGCTCGAACGGCCGGATGCAACAGCGACCGCGCACTCCAAACTGTGCGGATCGACGATTACGGTCGACCTGGCGGTGAAGGACGGGAAGGTGGTCGCGTTCGGGCAGCAGGTGAAAGCCTGTCTGCTTGGACAGGCGGCGGCGTCCGTGTTGGGCAGGGAGATCATCGGCTCGACGGTGCAGGAACTGCATGAGGTTGCGGCCAGGATGCGCGCCATGCTGAAGCAGGGCGGTGAGCCGCCCAACGGCCGTTGGGCCGATCTGGCGGTGCTGCAACCGGTCAAAGATTACAAGGCAAGGCATGCCTCCACGCTGCTGGTGTTCGACGCGGTGGAGCGTGCGCTTGGCGAGATCGAGGCAAGGGACGGCACGCAAGAGGCGGAGCAGACGGCGGAGGCGGTCAAGGCCTGACGACCTTGTCGAGGTCAATGCAGTTGGTCCTCAGTGTGACATGGAGAGTCATATGCCGGTGATTTACGATCCCATGCGGGTTGCCGGGCGACGCGGCACCGTGTATCCGGCCGAA
Organism: uncultured Alphaproteobacteria bacterium; assembly: GCA_963825625.1. GTDB lineage: Bacteria > Pseudomonadota > Alphaproteobacteria > Rhizobiales > Hyphomicrobiaceae > CAMDPA01. The sequence goes on from CAWGUF010000016.1 coordinate 201,540, forward strand.
TTTGCCGCCGGTCTGGAAGGGCGGATCAAGCGAGCGCTGACAGAACCGCTCGGGTTGTCGCAATTCGGCGTCAACCTGACGACGCTGGACCCTGGGGCGATCTCGGCCCAACGCCATTGGCATGCGCAGGAGGACGAGTTCGTCTATGTGTTGCAGGGCGAGCTGGTGCTGGTGACGATGGATGGCGAGCAGGTTCTGCGGCCGGGCATGGCGGTTGGTTTCCCGCGCGGTGATCGGAACGGTCACCAGCTGATCAACAAGAGCGATGCGCCATCGACCTACCTGGAAATCGGTACGCGCTCGGCCAACGACGATGTCACGTATCCGGACATCGATATGGTCGGGACCAAGCGAAATGGGCAGTACCGCTTTTCGCGCAAGTCCGGGGAAGCGTTCGAATAGCGTGATGGGACCGGTCGGACGGATTGCCGCCCTAGTGCTGAAGCTGCCCATCCATGCCTACCGCTGGACGCTGAAAGCATTCTTCGGGTGGCACTGCCGGCATTTGCCGACGTGCTCGGAATATGCCTTGGAAGCGATCGACCGCAACGGAGCCTGGCGCGGATTCTGGCTGATGCTGTCGCGACTGTCCCGGTGCCGGCCGATGGGCACCGCGGGTTACGACCCGGTACCCGATATCCGCCACGAGCGGCATCCGTTGGCACCATGGCGCTACGGACGATGGAGCCGCAGATCGGTTTCAGTCGCGCGGCCTACCTCGACGGAGTAAGGCGAGACAATTTTTCGGCAGCGTCCGCGGCACCGAGCTGGCGGGCGCGCTCGTACCAGCGGCGTGCCTCACCGTATTGAGGTGACAAGCCGGCGATGGGGAGTTTGGCGAGCTCGGCGGCATCATATGTTGCGGCCATCCGCATAGCGCCGGCAGCCAGACCCAGGTCGGCAGCCCGCAAGAAGAACTGTCGGGCGGCGGCAATGTTGCCCTGTTTCAGAAACTGCTCGCCGCGTTCGACCATGGCGGTGGCGCGGGCGCGGTTCTCGGCCGAGATTTGTGGTGGGGCTGCGGTCTGGCTCGATTGTACCGGTTTAGGGGAGGGCTGAGGTGCGGGTGGCTTGCCCGCTGTGCCGGATGTCGGTGCCTTGAGGCGAGGGGACGTCTGCAGAGATGGCGGGGATGACGTTCCGGTCGCGGGTGCAGACGCGTTGGGGGGTGGGGTCGGCGCTACGGTGGCGGGGGGCGTAATGGCTGCGATGGCCGTGCCGACCGTCAATGGCTGATCAGCGCGCTTCGGGCTCTGGTCGGGGACAGTCGCGCTGATTTTCGGTGGTTTCGGGGCTGGCTCGGTGGGGGCGCGACCGAGGCGGCTCGGTGGCGTTGTCAGCGGCGTTGGGATGGTGCCTGCAGAAGCGGTCCGGTTTGCCGGCCCAGATGCGGATCTGGTGTCCGGGAAGGGGGCGACGGCAGACGCGGCTTGTTTCGATTTTCCATCGGGGCCGATCAGCCATGCCGGCGCAACAACGAGAGCGGCCGCGCCTTCGGCCAACACGTCGCCCGTTACGGTAACAAGTGCGATCGATATTTCGCTGCGACCCGAGCCGGCAATCGGTGTGCGGACTTTCAGGGTGGACAATGCAGCGAGCGGCACTGCCCATGACCCTGGAGAGATCAGGTGTCCCTCGGACAGCTTCGCTGATTTCGGCAGGCCGCGCAGACGCAGAAAGCTCTGCTGTGGAACACCGCCAGCGGAAGAAACCTGGATCGCGAGCGGGGTGTCGACCTCAGGCTCTGCAAGGATGACGCGCGAGACGCGAATGGCTGGTTTGGCGTTCGCCTCATTCGCCGGTTGGGCGAAGGCTGTCCAGCCTCTGGTGCCGGACAGCGGGTCTGGCGGCGGCAGCATGGCGAACAGCATCGCGGTTGCCACGAGAGCCGCGGTCGGGCGCAGTTGCAGCTTGCACGCCGCTGCCCGGGCGAACCTGAAGACGGTGATCATCACGCGCCTGCTCAACACACCATGGCCTCCTTGCTGCCGTTCCCCCGGTTCATCCCGATGCTCGACCGGCATCGGTTTGATCGGCATTGTGCCTGTGCGTGCCCTGGTAAACCGGGCCGTCGTATCGTTCGCCAGCCGCCGCGCTACTGCTGCGCAGTCTGTCTGGCGTTCTGCTTCTTGGCCCAATCCAGGAAACGCTGGAAGAGGCGTTCCTGCTCGGTGGGATCGCCGGGCGCTACGCGCGCCGCCTGCTGGCGAGCCAGCTGGGTGTCGATCTGTGGAGCGGCTGCCTGGGCACCGACAACCTGCTTGAGCTTTTCTTCCGCAACCCAATAGCGGGTCCAGCCTGGGACCTGGGAGGCGAGGTTGATGTCCTTCCACAGATCACGATAGCCAGGCCCCTTGAACTTCTCGAAGCGGTCGAAGAAATGGTCGACGAAGCGGGAGACGCGGCGGAAGCGATCGCTGGAGCGGGGCCAGTTGTAGACTGCAAGAACGGCGGGAATGCCGATGGTTTCGACCTTTTCGCCGGGTTTAAGGAAATTCGGATAGTCCTTCGCGGTGAGCACGCCGGGAACGTAGTACTGGTCGAACTTGTCGAACGGCACCTCCAGGAACTTGAAGCCGTTGGTGTTCTTGAAACGGGTCAGCAGCGGGTTGGGCTTGCCTCCATTGTGGATGATCGCGGCAAGCTCTCCGGTCTTCATCTTTTCAAGCGCGATGGCGTTGTTGATGAAAACCGGCTCGACCTTGACTCCGAGTGTCCGGAAGACGACGGCGCCGGTGACCGTGGAGCCGGATCCCTTGGTGTGGAAACCGACTTTTTTACCCTCCAGGTCCTTGAGCGACTTGATCTCGGGTCTGACGACAAGATGAAACTCGGACACATAGAGGCCGGCGATGTAATTGACGCGGCGCTCGATATTGCGGATCGGCTCGACCGTCTTGAAATGCTCGAAGACATCCGTTGCGGTAATCGCGATGTCGATGCCCTTCAGATAGAGCAGGTCGCGCACATTGGATGTGGCACCGGGGGTCACGACAGGCAGCACGCGCAGCTCTGTTTCGCGGTCGGCCTCATTGACGTTGCGGGCGATCTCGGCTGCGACATGCAGGTAGGTGCCGGTTGGAAGGCCGGCGGCAAAGCCGAGGGTCCAGGCATTGATCCGGTCACGAACGTCCGATTCGCCAATGGCGGCAGCGGAAGGGGCGCGCGGCGTGCGCTGGGCGACAACGATCCGCTCGTCCTGCCCTGTCTGCGCTGCCTGCCCTGTCTGCTGGCCGGTCTCAGTCTGTGCCGTTGCCGCTGCTGACCATATTCCTACGGTGGCTGCTGCTCCTAACGCCAATACCCATTGCCTGAGCATGCTCGCTCCTTACCTTGGATGTGTCCCAACGTCATGGTCAGCGCAGGCGCCGCCACCGCATCTGTAGAAGCCGGTTGTGCCGATGGTAGGCCGTTCCGGGCTTGTCCGTTGCTGCAATATTCCCCTCAGTCCTGGTGTGGTTGGCACATATTCACACGCCGGTCCGAGGGGCGTCGAAGTCCTGACGCTTGCGGAGGCGGCTGCCCTCTTGTTTCACAACGTTTGAGCGAGCGCTTTAGTCGTGCAACCGAACACGATTCAATAGTCCACCCCAACTCGTGGCATCAATGCGGCGCAATTCTGGAATCTTAAGGGCAGGCTCAGTCGAGGCATGTTGTGTCTGATAACGAGATGAGATGTCGCGGGGATGGCGATCATAGACCTTCGATCTGGTTTCTCTCCTGTTTGCGCGCGGATGCTGTTAAGGGGTATGAGCCTGGGCACGCGCGGGTCGGACGACGCCGCGGGTGACAGTTGCGGCGCCTGCAGCAACAGAGCGCGGAGGAACGATAATCAAGGGGAGGCAGGACATGAGGATCGGATCGCACTGGTTGCCGTTGGTCGCTGCGTTGGCGGCTATGCCTATTGCGGCGGCGGATCGCAGCATTGCTCAGGTCGTGGGGATTGGCTCGACACAGTCTGGCGTGGTTTCGCAGATCACCGCAACCATCTCGAAAGTCGTCTCGGAGAGCAACGATGGGGTACAGATGCGGTCTCAGACGTTCGGGGGAACGCAGCAGTACATTCCGGTGGTGAATGCGGGCGAGCTGGGATTCGGCATATCCAATGCATCGCAATACTGGATGGCGGTCCATGGAACGGGTCTGTCGAAGGGCACGCCTTATGCCAATCTGCGTCTCGTCTCCACGATGATGAAGTTCTCGACTGGGTTCATGGTGCGTAACAGCTCCGGCATAAAGTCGGTCGCCCAGCTCAAGGGGAAGCGAATTGCCGCCGGTTTCAAGGCAGCTCCGTTGCTGGTCAACATCCACTCCGGTGGTCTCGCCACTGCAGGTCTGACCTACAAAGACGTGAAGAGCATACCCGCTGTCGGAATGGTGCAGCATTGGCAGATGCTGATGGAGGACAAGGTGGACGCCGTCATCGGTGCCATCGGCTCGGCCTTCATCAAGCAGATGAATGCGAAGATCCCGGGGGGTGTGCGGCACATCGCGTTCGATTCCTCGCCCGAAGCACTGAAACGGATGCACGAATGGTTTCCCAAGGCGACATGGTCGACGATAAAGCCTGCGAAAGGCCTGGACAGCATCGTGGAGCCGGTCACCCTCGCATCGTTCGATTTCGTGCTCTGGACGCATAAGTCCGCGCCCGACGATATCGTCTATAAAGTGACGCGGATCATGCACCGGGGGGGCGCCAAGTTGAAGGAAGGCGGGCCATTCTGGCGCACGTATCCCACCGGATCAGGGCTTTGCAAGGATCAAGGGGCGCCTTACCATCCGGGCGCGGTGCGCTATTTCAAAGAGGCGGGACTGTGCGCTACCAAGTAGCGTGTGCCCGCTAACCGGCGGATTAGGGGAGCGGATCGGCCTCGCGCTTATCGGCTCCGGTGGTGGAGGAACGGATGAACTGGACTTTTCGCTGTATCAGCCTGCGGGCTGCCTTGTGCGCGGTCGCGGCGTTGGTTGTGCCGGCGCCGGTGGTGGCGCAGACATTCGGGATAGGCACGACCGCCACCGGGGCAACGGCACAGATTGCGGCGACGATCGCCAAGGTGCTCTCGGAAGGGGGCGAGGGACTGCAAGTGCGGTCGCAGACGATGGGTGGGACACAACAGTACATCCCTGTCGTCAACGCGGGCGAACTGGCGTTCGGCATCTCGAACATCCCGCAATTTGCAATGGCGCAGACGGGCACCGGCCTGTCTCAGGGCAACAAGTACCAGGACCTCCGGCTCATCACCACGATGATGGAGTATTCGGTCGGCTTCGTTGTCACGAAGGCGTCAGGGATCAAGTCAGTTAAGGACTTGAAGGGCAAGCGCCTTGCGCACGGTTTCAAGGCTGCGCCGCTGTTCCGCGTATTCCATGAAGGCAGTTTGGCGACTGAAGGTCTGAGCTATGACGATGTCGTGAAAGTGCCTGCCGTCGGCCTGCCGCAGCATTGGGCGATGTTCATGGAAGGCAAGATCGACGGCGTCATCGTGAACGCGGGAACCGGTGTGATCAAACAGATGAACGCCAAGCTGGCCGGCGGTGTTCGGCACATTTCCTACGATAATTCGGCCGCGAGCCTGGCAGGCATGCACAAGCACTTCCCGCTCTCCTACTGGAAGACGCTCAGTCCCGGTAAGGGGCTCGACAGCATTTTGGAGCCGACCACTCTGATCAGCTACGAGTTCTCGTTCTGGACCCATAAGGGTCTTGCCGACGACGTGGCCTACAAGGCGGCCAAGATCATGCACAAGCATGCCGACAAGCTGAAGGCGGCCGGACCATTATGGCGCACGTACAAGTCCGATGCGACGTTGTGCAAGTCGCACGGCTACGCCTATCACCCGGGGGCCGTGAAATACTATAAAACTCGGGTCTTTGCCCAAGCATGTAACGTGCATGCTGTGGCTCGGGCTATTTGCAGGCAGCATCATCGTGTCTGTCTGGTCGCAGACTAGGCAGGCACACGGAGATGCACTGACATTCTGCCGCAGTCTTTCCTCACTTGGCCTGTAATGCTAGGGTCAAGAAAAATGGCCGTCATAGCTTGATAGTTGGAATGCTTTTGTCCCGCTTTCGAGCGGGTCGGCATAGGGGCAATGGTATGCCCCCGAGACAGAAATCAGTAGAAAGGGAGAAAGCTGATGAAAAATATGACTACGCGCGTCGCTGTGCTGGGCGCATTGGCGCTGGCTGGGCCGGCGCTGGTTGCCGCGCCAGCTGCTGCGCAGACGGTGGGCATCGGTACCACCAAGGCCGGTGCGGTGGCGCAGATCACGGCGACGATCTCAAAGGTGGTGTCGGAATCCGGCGTGGGCATTCAGATGCGCTCGCAGACCATGGGCGGCACGCAGCAATATATCCCGGTCGTCAATGCGGGCGAGCTGGCATTCGCCATCTCCAACATTCCGCAGTACACCATGGCCAAGACCGGGACTGGCTTGTCGGAGGGCACAAAGTACGAGAACCTCCGTCTCGTCGCGACGATGATGGAGTTCTCTGTCGGCTGGGTGGTGACGAAGAACTCGGGCATCAAGTCGCCGACGGACTTCAAGGGCAAGCGGCTGCCGCATGGATTCAAGGCCGCGCCGTTGTTCCAGTTCATCCAGGATGGTGGCTTGGCGTCGTCGGGCATGACGTTTGCTGATGTGAACAAGGTACCGGCTGTCGGACTGCCGCAGAGCTGGAACATGTTCATGGAAGGAAAAGTCGACGGCGTGATCGTCAATGCCGGCACCGGGATCGTGAAGCAGATGAACGCCAAAATCTCGGGCGGCGTGCGGCACATCTCCTTCGACAAGTCCGCCAAGGCGCTCGAAGGCATGCAGAAGTTCTTCCCGAAGTCGCGCTGGAAAGTCGTAAGCCCCGCCAAGGGCCTCGACAGCGTCATCGAGCCGACCAATCTCGTGAATTACGACTTCAGCTTGTGGACGCATAAGGGCGTGTCGGACGACATGGTCTACAAGGTTGCCAAGGTGATGCACACTCAGGCAGCGAAGCTGAAGGAAGGGGGCCCACTGTGGCGGACCTACAAGGATGATGCACGCCTTTGCATGGACCATGGGATGGAATACCACCCGGGTGCCATGAAGTACTACAAGGAAGCCGGCCTTTGTAAGTAAAGGCAGGTTATTCCATCTCGCGACAGCCGGTCTGGTCGGAGGGATCATGTGCCGGCGTCGCAACAGGCGGTGGCCGCAGCCAAGAGGGGCTGCCGCCACTGGCCAGAGCGGTTTCTGCCAAGCGGCAATTTGCTATAAGCAACTACGCATATTCGCGTGGTATAAGCCGAATGGTATAAGCTTGCTGAGTATCGTCCGTCATGGCGGCAGTCCAAGCCGCGCTACGGTATCGCGTAGTTGGAGGGTTTGAAGGTGGCAGACTATTCGTCGGCGACCGATGCGGCACCGTCGAAAGACGGCAATAATAGCTTCCTGGCCCAGCGCCGGGAGAGCCGTCTGGTCACGTGGACATCGATGGCGCTGGGAGCGGTGATCGCGTTCATTGCCCTCACGTGGGCGATGGAATTGTGGATCCAGCTCGGTATCACGCTTTATGACGAGCAGGCGCTGATCGCCTGCCTGGGCCTGTCGCTTGCCATCGTCTTCCTTCGCTACAGCATGGTCGGGGGAAAGAACCGGCTTTCGTTGCCGTGGTATGATGCACTATTCGCGTTGGCTGCCCTCGGGGTCGCCATCTTTTTCGTCTATAAGTACGGCGAGATCACCGAGAACCCATTTGCTGCGCGCACCCTGACGTTCGGGATTGCGCTCATAGTGTTGCCGCTGGTCTGGGAAACGCTGAGGCGTACGGCGGGCTGGGCGCTGGTCATCATCTTCTCGCTGTTTATTCTGTACGGCTTCGTCGGGCATCTGATGCCGGGCTTGCTGAAGGGTGTCTACCAGAGGCCGATGGACCTGATCGGCTTTCTCGGGACCAGCGAGGTCGCAATCCTCGGGTTGCCGCTGAAGATTATTGTGCTGACAGTCGTCCTCTTCATCTGGATGGGGCAGCTGCTGCTGTTTACCGGCGCGTCGGAGTGGTTCACGGAGCTGGCCGCCGCCATGATGGGGCGTTCGCGTGGCGGCTCGGCCAAGATAGCTGTGGTGGCCTCGGGTTTCTTCGGGTCCATTTCGGGCTCTGCCGTGGCCAACGTGGCGTCGACCGGCGTCATCACGATCCCGCTGATGCGGAAGGCCGGCTACAACGCACGGACCGCAGGCGCTATCGAGGCGGTGGCCTCGACCGGCGGCCAGATCATGCCGCCGGTCATGGGAGCGGCGGCGTTTCTGATGGCCGAGCTGCTCGAGCTGTCCTACACCGAGATCATTCTGGCCGCCTTGGTTCCGGCACTGCTCTATTACCAGGCGGTGTTCGTGCAGGCGGACCTGGAAGCCGCCAAGAACAACATCGCGCCGCTGCCGCCTGACCAGATCCCGCCGGGCGGGCGCGTGATGCGGGAGGGGTGGTTCTTCATCGCGCCGTTCGTGGTGCTGATCGGAACATTGTTCTTCATGAACATGTCGGCGCCGAAATCGGCGTTCTGGGCTTCGGTCAGCGTGGCCGTCGTCAGCATCATCTTCGGCTACAAGGGCAAGCGGATCACGCCGAAACAACTCTGGCTGTCGATCGCGGAAACCGGACGCGCTTCGGCCGATGTCATCATCATCGGAGCGATGGCGGGCGTCATCATCGGCACGTTGGACAAGACCGGGCTGGGGCAGGCGCTGACATTGATCCTGTCGGCGGTAGGCGAGAATAACCTGTGGCTGCTGCTGGGGCTGACTGCTGTCATCTCGCTGGTGCTCGGCATGGGGATGCCGACCTCGGCAATCTACCTGTTGCTCGCAACCATGATCGCGCCGTCGTTGGTGAAGCTCGGGGTGCATCCGATCGCTGCGCACATGTTCGTGCTCTACTACGGGCTGTTGTCGATGATAACGCCGCCGGTGGCGCTTGCGGCATTTGCGGCTGCGTCATTGGCTGGAGCCCCAGCGATGGCGACCGGGATGACTGCGGTGCGTCTGGGATGGATCGCGTTCTTCATCCCGTTCGTGTTTGTGTTGTCACCGTCACTTCTGATGCAAGGTGATACGATCAACATCATCACAACGACGGTGACCGCATTCGCTGGTGTGTGGATTACCTCCTGCGGGTTCGTAGGCTGGCTGCTCAGGCCGCTCAGTCTGCCAATCAGGCTGATCGCTTGCGTTGCGGGCATGGCATTGCTGCTGCCGGCGCACAAGATCGGCGTTGAGGCGGATCTGGTGATCGGCGGTATCACGTTGTGGCGGCCACACTTCCCGGACCTCGGTTGGACGCTCAACATCCTTGGGGCGCTGGCAGCTGCTTTCTGCGTCGCCTGGCAGGCCATGCTGGGCGGCGGGAGACGGCAGCAGATGGACGATACACCGGCAGCGCGCGCCGCGCAGGCCGGTGGCGCTCAGGCTGCTAGGCAGGAGGCCAATCCGGCTGAGTAGTTGCTGGAGGAAGGGGTACAGGTCGCGTCTGCTCCTGTGCCCCGATGGTCACAAACTCTAGGGCCGCTGCGGTTTTGTCACGAGGTGCTGTTCGGTCGGCGGCGGAGCAGGGCGATAGCTTCGGTATGTGTCAACACATCGCCGAAGTTCTGTATGAAGGTCTCGAGGCTGGCGCGATGCTCCTCGTCGGAGAGGGCGGCCGTACAGTCCGATACCATGACGGTGCGGAAGTCGAGCATCATGGCGTCGCGCGCCGTGGCTTCGCAGCAGACATTGGTCTTGGTGCCGGCGATCAGGACGTTGCGGATACCGCGGCTTCTCAGAGTTCGCTCCAGCCGCGAGGCTCCCGCGATCAGCGCGCTGTAGCGATTCTTGACGATGCGTACATCCTGGGGATTCACATCGAGTTCCTGCCAGACCTGCGTATCGGGGCTGCTCGGGGCCAGACTGGCGATCGTGCGTGCTCTGACATCGTCGGCAACGAAGACATCGAAGAAGCCGTCCCAGTCGCTGCCTGTTCCGACCGGATTGTTGGCGTGGGTGACCCAGCAAACGAGGGCACCGGCGGTCCGGACACCCTCGGCAAGCGCGTTGATCGCTGCGACGATGCCGCGGGCCGCGGGCACCTCGGCCGGCGAGCCCGGGGCGAGGAATGTCGGTTGCATGTCTATGACGACAAGCGCCGTCTCGGCGGGCGTGAAGTGCTCGAACAGATGCAGCCGGCCACGGCGGGCGATGACCCGATCGATGATCTCCTGGCGGATTGCGACCGGGTGCATGGGCCTAACTGTTTTCGGTTTGCAACGAGCCTCTATATGGTACCGCCTCCCGGGGTTGAACCGGGGACCTCTAGATCCACAATCTAGCGCTCTAACCAACTGAGCTAAGGCGGCTTTGGCTGCAGCAGCCGGTGGGCAGGCAAACTGCGCCACAATCCGACCGACCTTCCAGGTGCCGAGTGCGGCGGGGCTGGATGCTGACACTTGGTAGTCGGGGGGGCGGGGGGAAGTCAACACAAACGCGCAGACTGCTAGTGTGGCGTCGCGCCTTAATTGGCCGATGGGTGCGGCTCGTTCAGCGATTTAGGCGCGACAGGCCACTACGCAAGACGCAGCCATGGGCGCCGTCAATTTCCTGACGACGCCCATGGCTGAAATACTCAGAAGTCCGATGCTGGCCTGCCCGGAGCCTACCATGCCGCTACTCAGTGGCGATCCATGGTCTCCAGGACCTTGCGGCTGGCCGATTCGGGGCTCATGCCGCGAGCCACCATCTCCCGGTAATCATGGGCCATGGTCACGCCACGGTTCAACATGGTGAACAGACCCAGAATGGAGTTGATGACACCTGCCTTCTCGTCCGCGTGGACGTAGGACGGCGCGTTATCGAAAGTCTTGACGCTCATGCTCATCTCCTTGCTCTTATTGGCGACTGGTGCGGCCGGCCGTCTGATGCGTCCGTGTCCGCCGTCGCTGTTGCAGTGCAATATGCCATGCTTCGCAGTGCGATGTTAGAGGGCTAAGTGCATGGCGGCCCCGTGTTCGGCGCATACCCGAGTAAAGGCATCGTAAAAGTGTCGTCGTGGTTGGAGTTCGCGGCTGGTGGGCCAGCGCAATGGGCAGGAGGCGGCTGCATGACGTCCGATATCGGCATCTTTCGGTATCTCGAGATCGTGCCAGAAGTCCCGGTAGTGGCGGGTTTGAACGAGATCTTCTTCGAGGCTAGCGCAACCAAGCAGTTCGCGGACGAGGCGTCACGGGCCGCGTTCCGTGATTTGTGGCTGGGCAGCTATCTGCGGCTGAATCCGGACCAGGCGTTCATTGCGCTGGCTCCCGGCGGGCGGCCGGCGGGTTACGTGGTCGGGGCGCTGGGGGATCCGGCGCGCGACGAGCGCTACGCTAGTCTTGGCTATCTGCAGGACTTTGCGCTTCTAACGAGGGACTATCCGGCGCATCTGCATATCAACCTGGCGCCACGCTACAGGTCGCAGGGTTTGGGCGCCAAACTGGTGGATGCCTTTGCCCAGGATGCTGCCGCAAAGGGGTGTCGCGGTCTGCACATCGTTACCGGGGACGGCATGCGTAATGTCGGCTTCTACTTGCGGAATGGCTTCGCGCAGGTCGCCGCGACACGGTGGAAGGAAAAGGTTCTGGTGATGATGGCGCGGGCGTTGTGAGGTCGGTCGAATAGGCTCGCGCGGGAAACGTTGTCAGCGGGGAGGCCGGGTACTCCGCGGGGGCCGCGCAGTTGTTGATGGCCCGAAGCTGCGCGGCTTCCTTGGGGTGCTCCGGGCAATCGCCCGACGCTGCGCGACCTGGAGCGCTTCCATCCAAGTCGGAAGCGCTTTAGCGTGACGCGGATGACTGGTTTTGGGCCTCGTGCTTCCAACCGCGGGGCCGGGCCGGGCGGGGTGAGCGGTTGGGAGATGGATTTATTATGGCGGAGCCGTTGGAGACTTATGATTTCGTCATAGTCGGGGGCGGAACTGCCGGTTGCCTGCTCGCCAACAGGCTGTCGGAGACGGGCGACGCGCGCGTGCTGCTGATCGAGGCGGGCGGGGCCGACGACTGGATCTGGCTCAAGATCCCTGTCGGGTATCTCTACTGTCACGGCAATCCGCGGGTGGACTGGTGCTTCGAGACCGCACCTGAGCCGGGGCTGGGCGGGCGAAGTCTGGGGTATCCGCGCGGCAAGGTGCTGGGCGGGTGCTCGTCGATCAACGGCATGATCTATATGCGCGGCCAGGCGAGCGACTATGAGCAGTGGCGGCAGATGGGGTGCGCAGGCTGGGGGTGGGCCGATGTGCTGCCGTATTTCCTGCGCCACGAGGACCAGTGGGCGATGTCGCAGGACGATTTCGGCGATATGCACGCGCGCGGCGGCGAGTGGCGTATCGAGCGGCCCAGGGTGCGCTGGCAAATCCTCGAAGCGTGGGCGGATGCTGCCGAGCAGGCGGGAATTCCGCGCGTGAAGGATTTCAATCGGGGCAACAACGAGGGCTCGAGCTACTTCCAGGTCAACCAGCGCCGTGGCATGCGGTGGAGCACGACGCAGGCTTTCCTGGAACCTGCAATGAAGCGTGAAAATCTCAGCGTGCTCACCAATGCGATGGTGGAGCGGCTGGTGATTGAGAACGGCCGGGTGACGGGGGTCGATATAAAACGCCGGCACTTCAATTTGAGGATCGGGGCGGCGCGCGAGGTGATTCTCGCTGCTGGCGCGGTCGGCACACCGCAGCTGATGCAGTTGTCCGGCATTGGTCCGGGCGAGCGGTTGCGGCGGCTGGGGATCAGCGTCGTGCACGCCCTGGAGGGGGTTGGGGAGAACCTGCAGGACCATCTCCAGATCCGCTGCGCCTACAAGGTAACGGGCGTCGAGACACTCAACGAGACGTCGCAGACGCTGTTCCAGAAGGCGAAGATCGGCATGGAGTTTGCTCTGTGGCGCACCGGGCCATTGACGATGGCGCCATCGCAGCTCGGCACATTCGCAAAATCAGATGCATCCCGCGATACGCCCGATCTGCAGTATCACGTGCAGCCGCTGACGCTGCCGAAGTTCGGTGAGCCGCTCGACCCGTTTCCCGCGTTCACCGCGAGCGTGTGCAATCTGCGGCCGACCTCGCGCGGGTTCGTCTCGATTACGTCGCCGGATCCAGCGGCAAAGCCGGTGATCCAGCCCAATTACCTGTCGACCCAGGAAGACCGCCGGGTGGCGGCGCAGGCGATCCGCGTGACGCGGCATATCGTGTCGCAACCGGCGCTGGCCAAATACCAACCGGAGGAATTTCGTCCCGGACCAGACATCGGGGACGGGGACGAGGAGCTGGCGCGCGCGGCCGGGGAGGTCGCGACCACGATCTTTCATCCGGTCGGAACCGCGAAGATGGGGGCGGCGGGCGATCCAACTGCCGTTGTCGACCAGCGGCTCAAGGTGCACGGGCTGGAGGGGCTCAGGGTCGTAGATGCCTCGGTGATGCCGACGATCACGTCGGGCAACACCGCCTCTCCGACGCTGATGATTGCGGAGAAGGGCGCGGCCATGATCCTGGAGGATTGGGCGGGGTGACAGGCCGGGTGTCGTCCTACTGGACATCACGTAGACGTGACCGCTGTTCAGAACTCTAGCGGCTAGGCTGGAGGCTCATGGTTTCGTTTCCGGGAGGACGCCTCATGCTCCGCTTGCTTTCGTCTGCCATCTCGACGGGTTTCGTGCTGGTCTTGGCCTCTTCGGCGGTCCTGGCCCAGGGTAACACCATCAATGTGCGCGGCACGATCGAAGCCTTCGACGGCAAGGTCGTGACGATCAAGACCAGTGAGGGTGCGACAGCAAAGGTGGAAGTGCCGGAGGCGGCGCGGATCGCAACTACCAAGCCGTTCGCGATGAAGGACGTGAAGGCGGGGATGACACTCGGCGTGACGACGATCAAGCGCGCGGACGGCAAGACGGTCGCGATCGATCTGCGGCCGATCCCACCTGCCGCCCGTCAGGGCTTATTCCCGTATGATCTGGCGCCGCAGTCGACGATGACCAACGCGAAGCTGGAGGGGGCCGTCGCGGGTGCGCCTGGCGGCCAGGAGATCACGCTCAACCATGGCAAGGGCTCGGTGAAGGTGCTGGTCACCGACAAGACTGCGATGTCGCGCGCTGCTCCCGGCACCCGCGCCGATATCAAAGCTGGGGAGACGATCTACGTGTTTGCCGACAACAAGGACGGAAAACTGAAAGCGATCCGTCTGCAGGTCAGCAAAGACGGGGTGAAGCCGACGCAGTGACGCGTTCGGTTGTTCGGAGGCAGCGGACCCGGCTCAGGCCGTCAGGTCCGCACCCTCGATGCGGCCGATGTCGGCGAGGGCAGCCGTCACGAACCGCCCGGCGATCACGTCGCCGCGGGCGATGCGAGGCAGATCCGGATTGAGCTCGTAGAACAGGCGCATCTGTGCATCCCAATGCGGCACGGACAACTCGCCATTGATGGCAAAGCCACCGGAATTGTGCTCCTGCTGCCAGATCTGTTTCACCTTCTCGGCCGGCACTTTCACGGTCACATAGTGATCATAGACTTTTCTGAATGCGTCGAAATCGGTGTGCAGCGCACGCGAGGCCTTGATCATGCCGCGGGCCAGCCGCTGAAGCTTTTCGGGGTGTGCGGCCTCGGTGCTCTCCAATGTGGCGAGCACGCCGTGCGGCTGGACCGGCACCAGCGTCTTCAGGTCCGCAAAACCGAGGAGCGTATGCAGATTGTTCGCGGGATCGAGGTCGAGGGAGATCGCCTCCTCGACGCGGATCAGCGAGACGTCGATGGTGTCGGCCAATAGCCGCTCGATACGCTCGGGCGGCGGGCCGACGGCCTGCCATTTGATTTCGTCCTCGCCGATGCCAAGAGCGCGGACCAGGAGGCGCGCCATGTGATGGCTCAGGGCGCCGAATCCGTCGAGCGCCCAGGACGCGCCTTTGAGCTGGGCGGGGTCTGTGAACCGCTTCTGTGTGACGAGGTTCTGTGCCAGGCCGCGTGCCATCGAGACCACGACACGCACGGGATTGCCTTCGCTGCGGAAGCGCAGCACCGGGCCGAGGCCGCCATACGAGGCATCGACGCTGCCGTCGAGGACGGCCTTCATCGCCGCGACGCCGCCGTGCACCGGCGTCCAGGTGACGTCGAGCCCTTCGTCTGACCAGAAGCCCAGATGCGTGGCTGCGGCACAGGATATGTCGTCGACGCCGAACGTCGGGCCGGAGCCTGCGGCGAGCTTGATGGAAAGGCGCGATGTCATGTTGTTCTCCCTTTTTTTGTTCGCGTCGTGCCAATTTTTTTTGCGGTCACACCCGCTCGATCGCCAGCGCGATGCCTTGGCCGACGCCGATGCACATGGTGCAGAGGGCGCGCCGGGCGTTTCGCTGCTGCAACTCGAGCGCGGCGGTAAGGGCGAGGCGGGCACCGGACATGCCGAGCGGATGACCGAGCGCGATTGCGCCGCCATTCGGGTTGACGTGACCGGCGTCGTCGGGCAGGCCGAGTTGGCGCAGGACGGCGAGACCCTGGGCGGCGAAGGCCTCGTTGAGCTCGATCACGTCGAAATCGGTGATCTTGATGCCCGAGCATCTCAGCCAGCTTCAGGGATGCGGGTACCGGTCCGATGCCCATGACGCGCGGGGGTACGCCGGCCGTCGTCGCGGCGAGGACGCGCGCAATCGGTTCGAGGCCGTATTTCTCGACGGCGGCCTCGGAGGCGATCAGCAGGGCTGCAGCGCCATCGTTGACGCCGGAGGCATTGCCAGGGGTTACGGTCGCGCCGTCGAGCTTGAACAGTGTCGGCAGCTTGGCGAGCTTGTCCAAGGTCGTCTCGCGCGGGTGCTCGTCGCGCTCGACAATGATCGGGTCGCCGCGGCGCTGAGGGATCGTGACGGGTGCAATCTCCTTGGCGAAGCGGCCGTTCTTCTGAGCACTGGAAGCGCGGGTCTGGGAGACAAGCGCGAATTTGTCCTGGTCCTCGCGGGTGACCTGGAAGTCCTTGGCGACGTTCTCTGCCGTCTCCGTCATCGCGTCGACGCCGTACTGCTTCTTCATCGCGGGGTTGACGAAGCGCCAGCCGATGGTGGTGTCGAAAAGCTCGTTCTGGGTGCGGCTGAAGGCTTCTGTCGCCTTGCCCATGACGAACGGCGCGCGGCTCATGCTTTCGACGCCACCGGCGACGACAAGGTTCGCCTCGCCGGCCTTGATGGCGCGCGCAGCCTGGCCGACAGCGTCGAGGCCGGAGCCGCAGAGGCGGTTGACCGTGACACCGGGAATTTCCACGGGCAGTCCGGCCAGCAGCCCCGACATGCGCGCGACATTGCGGTTGTCCTCGCCAGCCTGGTTGGCGCATCCGAAGATGATGTCATCGATCGCGCCGGCGGGCACGCTGGGGTTTTTCTTCATCAGTTCACGTATGGCATGGGCGCCGAGATCGTCGGGACGGACCTGCGAGAGGCTGCCGCCGTAGCGGCCGATCGGCGTGCGGATACCGTTGACGATGTAGGCATTGGTCATGATTGGCTCGCTCGGATGGTTCGTTGCCGGGTGTCCGGGCAATTGTGGCATGTCCGGGCACGGCTGGGCAACGCAGTGTGGATATCGTGATGTGGCCCGGTTTAGAGCAGAAGCCGGAACATTACGACGCCCACGATGGTCGCCGCGATGCCTGCATATTCCCGGGTGCTGATGCGCTCGCGGAAGTAGAGCGCGGAGACGAGCAGCGTGAAGACGACCTCGATCTGGCCGACCGCGCGCACATAGGAGGCGTTTTGCATGGCGAAGGCGGTGAACCAGCAGATCGAGCCGATGGCGCTCGTCATGCCGATGAAGGAAGCGATCTTCAGGTTGGGCCGCAGCTGGGCAAAACACTGCGGCTCGGTCCATGCGAGGTAGAGGCCGACGATCACCGTTTGCATGGCGATGGCGAGCGTCACCGTCCATGCGCCCCGCCACAGAAAGCTGCCTTCGCCGATGACCAGCGTTGCTTCGCGAAATGCCAGGTAGGAGATGGAGAAGGCGAAGGCGCAGCCAAGGGCGACGTGAAGGGACTGGTCTTTCACGAGGTCCAGTAGTGTGGTCTGGCCAAATGCCTGCCGGCTGCGGTCGAGCGACATCAGAAAGACGCCGACCATGACGATCGCGAGCGCGGCGATGCCGCCCCAGGTGAAGCTCTCGGAAAAGAACAGTGCGCCGAGGATTGCGGTCATGACCACGTCGGTCTTGGTCAGCATGGTGCCGACGCCGAAGTTCCTCAACCGGAACATGAGGATCAGCAGCAGGGTGGCAACGACCTGGGCCATCGCGCCGGAAAGGTTATAGAGCCAGAATGCGGGGCCCAGTTGCGGCACGCCTTCTCCCGTCAGGCTGACGATGGCCGCGAGATAAACGAGCATCAGGGGCAAGCCCATGAGCGAGCGGACATAGGTGGTGGCGAGCGCCGACATCCGCTGGTTCAGATCGCGTTGCGCTGCCGTCCTGATTGCCTGCAGGAGCGCGCCCAGAAGAGTGAAGGCGATCCACAGGTGCTCCATGCAGGGCGTCGTCTTTCGGGATTGCTGGATTTCGCCGGGATCGGCGGCAGAGTAACTGTGGACACGCATGCCCGAGCAGTGCGGGATCGGCAAGTGCTTTCGTGCGAATGGCAGTGAAACGCGATTTCAGCATTGTTGCGGGGAGATGGCGGAGGGTCGACAGGTCTTGGTTGACCGTACTGGCCACGGGGAGGATAGTGTGCCGGCCGGAATTCAGCAGGAGGATGCGCCCATGAAGAAGCTGGTGCTGGAATCGACCGCTCCGTTCCAGGGGCTGCCAGAGCTGGTGGCCTATAAAGAGGGCCTGTTTGCAAAGGAAGGCCTGGAGATCCAGTGGGCCGACCGGGACGAGACTGCGCTCAAGAGTGTCGTAAAGGATGCCGCCAATCCGCTTGGCGTCGATCCGTTCGGCAGTCATGGCAAGCTGTTGGAGGCCGGGAAGGCCGACATGTACAATGCCTGCGAATGGGGAAATTACTGCCGGGTCGAGGACACCAAGGTTGCCAGCCGTCAGCTTGGCCGCCGGGCGATCGTGACCTATGCCGGTATCGTCGTCAGGCCCGAATCACCGGTGCAGACGGGACAGCAGCTGGCAAACCGGGCGGTCGGCGTGCCGTTCTATGCAGGCACGCATTATCTTGCGCTGCACCTGCTCTCAGGCTTCCTGCCGCGCGAGGCCATCAAGATCGTACCGGCGCCATCCGGTTCGCGGTCTCGTCTGGAGGCGATGATGAGGGGAGACGTCGAAGCCGTGACATTGACCGAGCCCTATCTGACGCTGGCGGAGAAGAAGGGTTGCCGCGTCATCTGCGCGGCGTTCTATCACGGCACGGAGGTCGCTTCGGACAAGGTCGATGCGGAGACCTACGCGGCCTTCAACAGTGCCGTCAAATCAGCCGTGAAGCTGATCAACGCCGACAAGTCCAAGTACTTGCAATACTTCATAGACTACCATGCCAAGAAAGACCCGGAAATCGCTGCAATGAAGGCCAGCGACATCAATCCGGCGCACATCGTGGTCTGCGATCCGGCGCCGATACCGGCTGATGAGCTCAAGCGAACCTATGACTGGATCAAGAGCTGGGGAATGCTGGAGCGCACGGAGAACGAGACCGATCTCATCGACATGCTGGTGCAGGAGCAGGCGCATCGGGTGGCCGCGGAATAGCGGCGCGCAGTAGCTTGCCGGGAGGCTCTCGGTGAATGCGATGTTCCCCAGGCCCGTGCCGATCCCGGCGCGGGCCGTTCCGTTCGATGTCCGACTCGGTTTAGGGTCGCGCGATAGTGTGCGCGTGAACAGCGAGCCCAGTCGGGCTCGTGGCCGGAGCGAACATGGCGCTTCTGTTCAGGATTTTGCGCGCCGCGCATGCCCGCGGTAGCCATCACAAGCTGGCGCTCGATGCCCTCGAGCAGTTGAGCTGTCCGGAGGCCGAAGGCTGGAGACGGGTGTTTCTGAAGCATGCCGAGCTCTATATGCAGGGCTCGAAAGCGCCCGATAACGAGTTCAAGGACTTCAAGAATCACGTCCTGCACGTTCGTGACAACTATTGGGGCGGCGCGCCGGACAAGGTGCAGAGCTGGTACACCAATCTGGTCGATGCGCTGAAAGGGCAGCGCTGGAGCGAGGCGGTATGGGCGGCTGGTGTGCTCAGCCACTACTACACCGACCCGATACATCCGTTTCATACCGCTCAGTCCGAAGCCGAGAACAACGTGCACAGGGCGGTCGAGTGGTCGATCAACAGGTCGTACGATGCACTCAAGCAGCAGGGGGATGCCGAATTCAGCACCATTCGGGCGCAACCAGGCGAAACGGCGGAATGGCTCAGAGAGTTCGCAATAGAAGGGGCCGAAGCATCCAATCGGTACTACGAAACGCTGATTGCGCACTATGACATCAATAAAGGTGTCGTCGATCCGCCGGCCGGGCTGGATATCGTCAGCAGGAAAGTGGTGGCAGAGCTTATCCGGCACGCGGTGACGGGCTTTGGCGCCATTCTGGACCGGGCGATCGCCGATGCGGCCGTCAGTCCGCCGCCTGTAAGCCTTACGGTCGATACGGTGCTTGCGACGTTGCAGATCCCGATCAAGCAGCTGATGAAGCGGATGGACAACAAAGCCGAGGGGCTCCTCGTCCAGCGCATGTACGACGAGTTGAAGGCTACCGGGCGCGTCGAGGACAATCTGCCTGAAGATGACCGCGCGGTGCGTGACCTGTTCGCGAAGGAGGTTCTGGCTGACGTGGCATTGAGGCGGGCAGAGCAACGCGCAGCAGTGTTGTCTCGCCCGAGCGGTGGTGCTCCGACACGGAGCAGAGCGGCGGTCGCGGGTCCGGCCGTGAGACCGGCGGCGCCGGCGAGCGGAGATGCTGGCGACACCGGTTCGGCGGCCGGGACAAGCGGGACCGGTTCGGTGCTGGCGGCGCTATCTGCAAGCCGTCTGCAACGTCAGGAGCCGGTGTCGGATGCCCAGGGTGCGGCGCAAGCCAAGCCGAGTTCGGTTCCATCGGTGGTGCGCAAGATTGATGAGGCAACGAAGGCAGAGCGATCGCCGCGTGTGCACCTGTCGCTTGACGATGACATCGAGCGGGCGCCGTCGATCGGTCCGAAAACGGCAGAACGGTTCTACAGGCTAGGCATCCGAACGGTTTCGGACTTTCTGGCAGTTGAAGCGGAGGAATTGGCAGGGCAACTCGACGTGCGCCACATCACGCTGGCAGTCGTCGAGAGCTGGCAGGACCAGTGCCGACTTGTGATGGACGTTCCGGGGTTGCGAGGCACGCATGCGCAACTTCTGGTCGGGGCGGGCTATCGGGATGCGATGGCGCTGGCGGAGGCCGAGGAGGGGGCGCTGTCGGCTGCCGTGCTGGCGTTTGCTACCACTTCGGACGGCCAGCGTGTTCTGCGCGAGGGCCAACCGCCAGATTTAGAGCGGATTGCAGGCTGGATTGCCGCGGCGCGGGCCCGGGCTGCCTGAGCGGTCCTGGCCGATGCTCCCATGGTCATGTGCGGGGGCGCCAGGACTATGGCCAGGACTATGGGGCGTGGCGCTGCGGTGCCGGGATACGAAGCCTTATATTTAAATTCGTTTTGAAATCCGGTGCATGCTTTTGGGTTCCGGCCACCATGAGCCTGATTGTTGCCTTCTGTTAACCGGATCTCCTTCTACGGACCCTATCGTACACGAACGATCTGGTCTGGAGGAGCGGGTGGGGGCGCCACGACGGGATGTGGTCGATCCGGAAAACATTAGTCGTCATTTTCATGCTGGTGGTCTCGGTGCCGCTGCTGCTGTTCTGGGCGTGGCCTCATTCGAGGGCCATGGGATACCGGATCGAGCAGGTGGCCGAGAAACACCTGCTGTTGGCGCGCAATGTTACAGCCGCACTGATGCGGTATTCGAGTGACCTGGATGCCGCATTCGGTTTCGTAGCCGACACTTTGCTCGACGACAAAGCGATCGTGGCGCCGGAGCAGCTGCTGAAGAGCCTGCGGGTCAGTCACGTTTGTCTGGTCGAGCTGGATAGCGGTCGCATTCTGAAGAGCTTTGATGGTCTAGCCAAAGGCCCCAGTGGACGAATAGCCCCCGAGCGGTTGCAGAAAATCCTGGCGGCGGGGAAGGGGCGGCCGAACGGGCTCACCGGCGTTATGCTGGGTGCGGATGGAAAGCCGGGGCTGTTTCAGGTCAAGGTCAATGCCAACCGCATGGTGCTGGCGAGAATTGACACGAGCTATTTTCGGGAAGTGGCAAAAACGGTCAAATTCGGGACCAAGGGGCACGCGGCGATCGTCGACCATCGCGGACGGTTGCTGGCACACCCGCTGCCCGCATGGGAGGACAGTGCGAGGGACGTCTCCGGGCTGTCTCCGGTGGTCAGGATGATCAGTGGTCAAGCAGGCGTCACGACGTTCTACTCGCCTGCGCTCAAGGCCGAGATGGTGGCGGGGTTCGCGCCGGTGCCGGAGACCGGGTGGGGGGTCATGGTTCCGCAACCGCTGGCCGAAGTTTCAGGCTTCGTCGACGATATACAGGCTACGTCACTTTCGATCTTCGCAATGGGGCTTCTTGCTGCGGCTCTGATCGCGCTGCGATCCAGCTTGTTGATGGTGCAGCCACTGCGCAGCGTGATCGATGGCGCACGCCGGATGTCCAAGGGTGAGGTCGGCGTTGAAATTGCCGTTCCTGGCCGGCTGGTCCCTTCGGAGTTCCGTGAGCTGGCCAACACATTCAATCTGATGGCGATCCGAATTACGGAGTCGCATGGCAGAGAAGCCAACGCGCGGGAACGTGCCGAGCAGGCTAATCAGCAGAAGACCGACTTCGTGCGCTATGTCACGCATGAGCTACGCTCGCCGGTGAATGCCATCCTCGGCTTCGTGCGGATGGCGCAGGCGGATCGCATCGCGGCCAATGTCGGCGGCCCGTTGGAGCGGGATGTTCATTTGCGACACATCGAGGAGGCGGGAACGCACCTTTTATCGCTGGTCAACGATCTGCTCGATCTGGGAAAGGTCGAGGCTGGGCATTACACGCTGCGTGAGGAAATCCTGGGGCTGGACGAGATCGTAGAGCGCTGCTTCCGACTGGTCGATCATACCGCGAAGGAGCGCGGTATCTCGCTCAGTGTTGCCTATGAGCGTGGTCCGCCGGCGATACGGGTCGATGAGCGGGCGATGTATCAGGTGATCCTGAACCTCGTCACCAATGCCGTGCGATACGGCCGTCCAAACGGGCTCGTCGATCTGAGGAGTTACAGGCTGGAGGACGGCGGCATCGAGATCTGCGTGTGCGACGACGGTCCCGGAATCGCGCCAGAGGATCTGGAGCGGGCGATGCAACCTTTCGGCCGGATCGAGCGTGAGGGCGCCGACCAGCCGCAGGGCACCGGTCTTGGCCTGCCGATCGTGAAGAAGCTCGTGGAGCTGCACGGCGGTAGCTTCAGGCTGGAGAGCGCCGTCGGGATCGGGACGGTGGCCTATATCCTGTTGCCGCCGTCGCGGTGTCCGGCGCGTCGCAGCGTGACGCGAGCAGCGGCGAGGCCGGCAGCCTGAACGGGGCTACTGCAAGGCACCGAGGCAGGCCAGGAAGCGATTGCGCGCCGTGTCGAGGGTGCCGCCGCCCCAGGCCTTGAAGGCGTGGTCTGTTGCTGTCTCGATCGCGCGGCGGGACAGGCTGGCGTAATGGCGCCGTGAGGTGCCGCGCAGGATCAGCACAGCGATCGTCTCGCGTCTGTCGCCCTTGGACCTGATGTCGAGCGCATAGATGTCCTTGATGGTCTCGACCTTCACGGCAACACCCTTCAGGGCGGCGTTGAGCGCGATGTTGCCTTCGCCGAACTTGTGGTTCGGGCCCTCGTCGCTGATAACGGCATAGACGAAGCGCTCGACGCCGTTCTCGTCCTTGCGGTAGACGACGGCGAGGTCGCCGACCCGGGCGCCGGCAAATCCGCCGACCGGGATGACGGTGCCGGGCAAGACCTCCGGATCGGTATAGGGCAGTGGGTTGCAGCGGGCGTCGGAGACGATCGCCTCGGCGCTGTGGCCCTCCTGCTCGTCAGTGCCCTGATCGCCTTTCAGCGATGTCTTGGAGACGAAGTAGCCGGCGTATTTTGCGCCGGATACGTCCCTGACGCATGGGCGCAGCTTGGCGTCACGGGCGAGGATATTGTGACGCAGGATGACGGTCATCGGCTTGTCGGGGTGGAAATAGCCGAAGTGGGTACTGGTGCGACCGGTCCTGTCCATCCGCCAGTAGCGGCGCGGAATGAGGGTGGCGCGGCCGGCGCTTATCTGGCTCCACATCTCTGCCCACGCCGCCTTGTAGGCGTCGCGCTGGCTGCACTTGATCTCCTCGTCGCCGTCAAACAGGCGGGTGCCGGCATTGCACAGGGCGTCGATGGCGCAGACGCGCGCACTGCCTTCGCCAGAGCAGCGGCCGAATGGGTCGAGCGGGTGATAAGAGCGGGGGGCGCCGTCGGCGTTGACAGCAAATTTGTCGGTCACGGCAAACACGGCGCCGCGGTTTGGGCGGCCGGCATCGGCGAGGATCGGCAGCCGTTCGGTATCCACCTTGAAGAGCGGTGGCCCGTCATCGTCCTTGTTCTCGATCCGATGGGGCACTGAGAAGATCACGTCGCGGCGGGGCATGCCGCAGGCTTTCCGGTTCGCTGCCATGGCCGCGGAATCGTCGGAGACGGCGCCGGCTTTTGCCGGTTCAGCCTTGGGCGCGACAATCCGGGGTCTGATGTTGGGTCGCGCTGTGAGCTCGGTGAGAATTTCGCGGAACTGGGGGCGGGATACCGTCTGTGCGGCAGCTGGGGCGGCCAGGCTGATCAAGGCCGCGAACCCGGTGACAGTAACCACGGCCGGCCAGAGTTTTCGCAACATTGCTCGCTTCCGGGTTTGCGGTAGTTATACCTCATCACCATAGCCCGGCATGTGCCGGGTTCAACCCAGCCTGTCCCAGTTTATCGGTGTGTAACAGCTGTGCGACACCCCCTTGCGCCGCGCGACGGATTAGCGCACATTCAAGTCGTCCGAGGGGCGCCGGCGGCAGCTGGCTGAGATCGCGCTACGAGCCCGCGCGAGCTACCCTTTGAACCTGATCCGGGTCATGCCGGCGAAGGGACGGGAACAGCTCTCCCTCACTTTGCTTCGATGTCCGGTGTGTATCCGCATTTTGTCGCCTGCCCGACCGAGGCCCAGGGAGAAAACCATGAACAAGATCACCCGTCCGCAGGACATGATGGTGCCGAAGGTGACCACCGGACCGATCCACGGCAGCCGTAAGGTCTATGATGCGCTGGACGCCGACGTGCAGGTGCCGTTCCGCGAGATCGCGCTGACCGACAAGGAGATGCCGACGTTCCGGGTCTACGATCCGTCCGGCCCCTATACGGATAGCGACGCGGCGATTGATGTCGAGAAAGGTCTGCCGCGGATTCGCGAGGCGTGGGTGAAGGCGCGCGGCGGCGTGGAGCAGTACGAAGGCCGGGAAATCAAGCCGGAGGACAACGGCAACGTGCGCGGCGCGGCACTGGCCCGCGACTTCCCGAACAAGACGGCGCCGTTTCGTGCGCTGCCCGGACAGCCGGTGACGCAATTCGAGTTCGCGCGGGCCGGCATCATCACCAATGAGATGCGCTACGTCGCGCACCGCGAGAACCTGGGCCGGACGGCGGCGCTGGCGCGCGCCAAGGATGCGCTGGCCGACGGCGAGAGCTTCGGCGCGGCGATACCGGAGCACATCACGCCTGAGTTCGTGCGCGAGGAGATCGCACGTGGCCGCGCCATCATCCCGGCCAACATCAACCACGCCGAGCTGGAGCCGATGATCATCGGCCGCAACTTCCTGGTGAAGGTGAACGCCAATATCGGCAACTCGGCAGTGACCTCGTCGGTGGAGGAAGAGGTCGAGAAGATGGTGTGGTCGATCCGCTGGGGCGCGGATACGGTGATGGATCTGTCCACGGGCCGCAACATCCACAACACGCGCGAGTGGATTCTGAGAAATTCGCCGGTGCCGATCGGCACGGTGCCGATCTATCAGGCGCTGGAGAAGTGCGGCGGCGATCCGGTCAAGCTGACGTGGGAATTGTTCCGCGACACGCTGATCGAGCAGGCGGAGCAGGGCGTCGACTATTTCACGATCCATGCGGGCGTGCGGCTGGCCTATGTGCCGCTGACGGCGAACCGGATGACCGGCATCGTGTCGCGCGGCGGCTCGATCATGGCGAAGTGGTGCCTGGCGCATCACAAGGAGAGCTTCCTGTACGAGCACTTCGACGAGATCTGCGACCTGATGCGCAAGTACGACGTTTCGTTCTCGCTGGGTGACGGGTTGCGGCCGGGCTCGATCGCGGACGCCAACGACCGGGCGCAGTTCGCCGAGCTGGAGACGCTGGGTGAGTTGACGCAAATCGCCTGGAACAAGGGCTGCCAGGTGATGATCGAGGGCCCCGGTCACGTGCCGATGCACAAGATCAAGATCAACATGGACAAGCAGCTGAAGGAGTGCGGCGAGGCGCCGTTCTACACGCTGGGCCCGCTCACCACCGACATCGCGCCGGGCTACGACCACATCACGTCGGGCATCGGCGCGGCGATGATCGGCTGGTTCGGCACGGCGATGCTCTGCTATGTGACGCCGAAGGAGCACCTGGGGCTGCCCAATCGCGATGACGTGAAGGTCGGTGTGGTGACATACCGATTGGCGGCGCATGCGGCCGATCTGGCGAAGGGCCATCCGGCGGCGCAGTTGCGCGACGATGCGTTGTCGAAGGCGCGGTTCGATTTCCGTTGGGAGGACCAGTTCAATCTCGGGCTCGACCCCGACACCGCGCGTGAGATGCACGACGAGACGATGCCGAAAGAGGCGCACAAGGTGGCGCATTTCTGCTCGATGTGCGGGCCGAAGTTCTGCTCCATGAAGATCACGCAGGACGTACGCGACTACGCGGCCAAGACCAATGCCGGCAAGTCGGCGATGGTCGAGGCCGAGCAGGGCATGGCCGAGATGAGCAAGAAGTTCCGCGAGATGGGCAACCAGGTCTATGTCGATGCGGACAAGGCGGGCGCTGCCAAGACAGCGGCGCACGCGCCGGGCGAGGCCGGGCTCCTCGCGCGAGGCGGTGAAGAAGAGCAACGAGTTGTTGGGGTGAGTGGCGACGGGGTCAGACCCAATGGGTCTGACCCCGAGGGGCGGCCGATCCTTGTGTGGGTGCTGATACAGTATTCCCGTCAGCCCAACGGCAACACGCTAATCTCGACGGCGGGCATGCGCGATTTCGGACACATGGAGATCGAGACGGAAAGCGCGCTGCCAATGCAGGAGACCTTCGATCTGGTGCGACTGCTCGCGACCTACATTATCGGCGAGGACAAGAGGATCGGTAATGGCGAGACGGTCGGGCTCAGTGAGCAACAGCGGATAAAGATTCGACACAGCCGGTCGTTCCGCCCGGACGTGAACGATCCGGTCCTTTGGCTGGAGCTGAGCGAGTCATCCTCGGTCAGAAAGCCGACTGGTTTCTTCAATCGTCTGTTCGGTTCGAAAGCGGTGCACTGATGGAACCGGACACGTGCTCGTGCACCAGCTAGCCGATCTTCTCCGTCCAGGGCTCGCCATAGTCTTCGTCGGAACCGCGGCGGGGCGTCGGTCGGCCGCGGTCGGTGCCTACTACGCCGGGCGAGGCAACAAATTCTGGCGTACGCTGCATGACGTCGGTCTGACGCCACGGTGCTTCGAGCCGTGCGAGTTCCGTGATGTTCTCGATCTCGGGATAGGCTTCACCGATATGTCTAAGGTCGGTGTGGGTATGGATCACGAGATCGCGCACGCGCAATACGATATTTCACGCTTCGAGGCGGAGATTGCGCGTTATCGACCGCGAGCGGTCGCGTTCACGAGCAAGAGAGCGGCCAGCGTGTTTTATCGGCTGCCGACGCGTCACATCCGGTATGGTCGGCAGGAGGGCTGCGTTGCCGGATGTGCGGCGGCATTCGTTTTGACATCGCCTTCGGGCGCGGCCGGACGATCCTGGTCGCTTGCTCCCTGGCGAGAGCTAGCAGGCCGGATCGGGGTTTAAACGGGGTGGCCGGACAGGACTTTCTTCGTCAACTTGAAACGGTTATTCAATTCGCCGTCTTTCGCCTGTTGTGATGTACGCCTACCACGTCGTTGTACGATCCGTGTTCGTACGGCCACGCTTGGTCCCGCTCACCATTCTCAGGAGACGTCCCATGAAAAAGCCGATAGCCGAATTCATTGGTACATTCACGCTCGTGTTGCTGGGGTGCGGTGCTGCCGTCATCGCCGGCAAGGAGGTCGGCGTGCTCGGTATCTCGTTTGCTTTCGGGCTGGCGCTGATCGCGATGGCGTATGGCATCGGGCCAGTGTCGGGCTGTCATATCAACCCGGCCGTGAGCCTGGGGGCGCTGGTCGCTGGCCGCATGACGACGGGCGAGTTTGTTTCGTATGTCATCGCGCAGTGCGCCGGCGCGATCGCGGGTGCGTTCGTGCTCTATCTGATAGCGTCGGGCAAGAGCGGGTATTCGCTGGCGGCCAACGGGCTGGGGCAAAACGGCTGGGGTGCCGGCTATCTCGGCCAATATGGGCTGATGGCTGCCTTCATCTTCGAAGCGGTGGCGACGTTCCTGTTCCTGGTCGTCATTCTTGGCTCCACGCAAACGCGGGCGCCGGGGGCGATGGCAGGTCTGGCGATCGGGCTGACGCTGGTCGTGATCCATATCGTTGGCATCCAGGTCACCGGTGTATCGGTCAATCCGGCTCGCAGCCTCGGGCCGGCCGTGTTCGTAGGCGGCAATGCGATTGCCCAACTGTGGCTGTTCATCGTCGCGCCGTGTCTGGGTGCCATTGTGGCCGGCCTGCTGTTCAAGAACGGCTTGCTGGAGGTCGAAGACTGACCGGTTGATACCGCCAGTCTCGCCACAAATGGGGTGCAGGCTGTTGCCCTGGGCGGGGCACGGCCGCACCGCATTGATGGAGGCGAGAATGGCAGGTCATGGTACGTTCTACTGGAACGAGTTGATGACCCGCGACGTGGAAGGGGCAAAGGCGTTCTTTGCTGTGACGCTCGGCTGGTCGTTCGATGCAATGCCGATGCCGGGCTTCACCTATCACGTCGCGAAGTCCGGCGATCAGGCCGTCGGCGGCATCATGGATATGGCCGGGATGGCGCCGGACGACGTGCCGCCGCACTGGATGAGCTACATCGATGTCGACGATGTGGATGCCAGGGTCGCCAAGGCCAAGGCGGCAGGCGCTGAGGTGATGGCTGAGCCGTTCGACGTCGCAGGGGTCGGCAGGATCGCGATCATCAAAGACCCTACCGGAGCCGTCGTCGGCTGGATCACGCCGGTTAGAACTTAGGCTCCATCTGCCGCGACACGGCGAGACGAACGGCGGGTAGCGGGCTGCAGCGGCCCGTTGCGGTGCGTCAATGCATTCGCTTGCCGTTTGCCATTCGATCGCGGACCAGCATCGCCGCCAGGAAGGCCGCCACCTTGGGCGCGGATCGGGCGATGCTGCTCAGAGCATTGTCCGGAGTTGGTGGCATGCGCGTCGGGCGAAATCCATTGTCCTGTCTGCTTGGTGCGGCCTGGTTTGCCAGCGTGGTGTTCGTCGCTCCCGTCATCGACGCGGGCGAGGCGGCTGCGCAGGGCCACTCCAGGCGCGATGGCGGGGTCAGGGCCGGGCCTGGTGCAGGAGGCGGTTCGGCACCCCGGGGCGGGATGCCCAGGGTTGCGCCGGCGTTTCGTGTGGCACCCGCGGTGCCGGCAGCGCCGCGCGCGATGTCCCCGAGGCCCGCTCTGCCGCGAGCTGCAGCACCAAGGATGGCAGCACCTCGAGCCATTGTTCCACGGCCGGTGGCACCACGCATCCAGGTGCCGGGCTCGCCTCGGCGAGGTCAAGATATCTATCGCCGGCAACTGCCCCGCGTTATCCAGGGCTCGCGCGGAACAACCTTTCCAGGCTCGATGGCGAGGCCGCCTGCTGCGGCTCCCGAGACTCCGGCAGGCTCCCAGAACTCCGGCAGGCCCCGCGGGTAAGGCAGGCACCCGGGCGAGCAGGAGCCGGAACACGGCAGGTGGCGCCGCCGGTCGTGCGACGGCTGCGTCCCGCGCGGCGGGCAACTGGGCTGCATCGGCCCTGGCGCAATGGCATGCGATGGATCTGGGTGATCGTGCCGACGGTCATCATCGCCGATCACCTCGACTGGTGCCATTATCACCTCTGGAGCGTGCGTGGGATGCGGTTCCATCGCTCCGTACGCTGTCATCGCCATGCCCGATGGAACCATCCTTCCATCCGCTATGTCGCGGGCTATTGAACGGCCCGGGATCTCCCAGGCTCACGGTGGATTGTCCTGAGGTGATTGGCGCGCCTCTTATGTGTGCGTGCGTTTCCGGCTATCCATGAGCGGCAAGGTCGGCCGCAGCTGCAATGGTTATCGGCGGTGGACGAGCCGAATTCGTGCCGGTGGAGCAAGGCGATGGCTGCCAGGAAAAATGGGGCGAGAGATAATCCGAAGGGCTCCATGCAACCCTCCGGTCCGCCGCCGGGGGCTGAGAAGTCGGTTCCGGTCACGGAACGGGTCAGCGCGTGCACCCCCGAGCAGGTCGCGGCACGCGGCAGGCGCAAGCCGATCAACCTGGCACTACAGGGCGGCGGGGCGCACGGGGCCTTCACCTGGGGCGTCTTGGACAAGCTGCTGGAGGACGACAGGCTTGCGCTCGATGCGATCAGTGCCACCAGCGCGGGGGCGATGAATGCGGTCGTGATGGCGCATGGTGTGTCGGTCGGCGGGAGGGAGGGCGCGCGTGCCAAGCTCGAGGCATTCTGGCGCGAGGTGAGCCGCGTCGGCATGATCTGGAGCCCGGTGCGCGCCAATCCGTTCGAGCCTCTGCTGGCCAATACTCCGTTCGCGGCGGGGCTGTCGCCAAGCTACCTGTTGTTCAATGCCCTGACCAATTTCTGGTCGCCGTATCAGCTCAATCCGCTCGGCCTCAACCCTTTGAAGGATGTCCTGCTCAAGGTGGTGGATTTCGAGCATCTGAAGTCGTGCCCGCAAGCGACGCGACTGTTCCTATGCGCGACAAACGTCAGAACAGGGAAAATTCGCGTTTTCGCGAACCGGGAGATCGGTGCGGATGCGGTGCTGGCTTCGGCATGTCTGCCGACGATGTTCCAGGCGGTCGAGATCGACGGGGAGCACTATTGGGATGGTGGCTACATGGGCAATCCGGCGATCTTTCCGCTGATCTACCAGGGGGCTTCCAACGACGTACTGGTGGTGCACATCAATCCGCTGGTGCGCGAGACGTTGCCGACGACCGCTACGGAGATACTGGACCGTATCAACGAGATCTCGTTCAACTCCTCGCTGATGCGTGAGATGCGGGCGATCGCGTTCGTGACCCGTCTGATCGAGGATGAAACGCTGTCGCAGGATCGCTATAGCCGGATGCTGGTCCATGCGATTCGCGCGGATGGGGCGCTGGCCGGCTTCGGGCTCGATAGCAAGCTCGACCCGGACTGGCATTTTCTCACGCGGCTGCGCGATCTGGGCAGAGAGGCTGCGGCCCAGTGGCTCGCTGACCATCTCGATGATGTCGGCAGGCGGACCAGCATAGATATTGCCGAGACGTATCTTTAGGATCGGGTTGGTTGGTTCGAGGTCGGTTCTGGCTGGCGTCGATCGCCAGTGGCATGCAAAATCGCGACCTGAATAGGCATCGTGCCGAGGCGATCTCGGCTGCAACGTGGGGACGTATAATAGATGCTCGCAAGCGACGACAGGGCGAAGGCTGCCGACATTCTCATGCGTGCCGCCGCGGAGCGCAAGCAGGCGACGCAGCTTTCAGCCACGTTTCCGGCGATCGACATGGATGATGCTTATGCGATCTCCAGCGAGGTTGCCAGACGGCGGGTGGCGGCCGGAGCAAGGCTGGTGGGGCACAAGGTCGGGCTGACGTCGAAGGCGATGCAGCAGTCCTCCGGCATCGACGAGCCGGATTTCGGCTATCTGTTCGATGATTATCTGGTGACGGAGGGGGCGAAGGTCGAGCATGCGGCGTATTGCGTGCCGCGGGCGGAAGCCGAGCTGACATTCATTCTCGACAAGCCGCTGAAGGGACCTGGGGTCGGACTGGCGGATGTGCTGCGAGCGACGGAGTTCGTCGTACCCTCGATCGAAATCATCGATGCCAGGATCCAGAATCCGCGCAAGATCTTCGATACGGTTGCAGACAATGGCGCGGCGGCAGGCCTGGTGATGGGGGGGCGGCCGATCAGGCCGATGGACATGGATCTGCGCTGGGTCGGCGCGATCATGTATCGCAACAGCGAGATCGAGGAGACGGGGCTGGCCGCCGCCGTGCTCGGCCATCCGGCAATGGGGGTGGCCTGGCTCGCCAACAAGCTGGGTTCGCTCGATGTGACGCTGGAGCCGGGACATCTGGTCCTGTCAGGCTCGTTCATCCGGCCCGTCTGGGCGAACAAGGGGGATACGATACATGCTGATTTCGGTCCCCTTGGTGCGGTGACGGTTCAGTTCGCTTGAAGGGGCCGGACATGGATATGCCAGTGAATACGTTCAAGCGGCGGATGGCTGCCGGGGAATTGCAGATCGGGTTGTGGTGCAGCCTGGCGAGCAACATCGCGGCGGAGATCGTGGCGGATTCAGGTTTCGACTGGCTGCTGCTCGATACAGAGCATACGCCCAACGAGGTGCCATCGATCCTGTCGCATCTGCAGGCGGTGCAGGGCCGCGAGACAGCGCCGCTGGTCAGGCCGGCGTGGAACGATGTCGTGCTGATCAAGCGTGTGCTCGACATCGGCGCGCAAACGATCATCGTGCCTTATGTTCAGAGCGCGGATGAGGCGAGACGGGCAGTGCAGGCGACGCGCTATCCGCCCTTCGGCGTGCGCGGCGTCACCGGGGTCGGACGTGCAGCGCGCTACGGTCGCGTGACGGACTATCTGCGCAAGGCGAACGACGAGATGTGCGTCATCGTGCAGGTGGAGACGCGCGAGGCTTTGGGCCAACTGGAGGAAATAGCGGCGGTCGAAGGGGTCGATGGTATCTTCATCGGGCCGTCGGACCTGTCTGCCTCTTTCGGGCTCATCGGGCAGCCCGCGCACGAGGAGGTGCAGCGCGCCATCCAGGACGCCGGCCGGCGCATTCGCAAGGCAGGCAAGGGTGCGGGGATTCTCACCGGCAGCCAGGACGAGGCGCGGCGCTACATCGGGTGGGGCTACGATTTCGTCGCAGTGGGAACGGACGTGACGCTGCTTGCCCGTGCAGCCGACACGCTGGCGCGCTCGTTCAAGGGGTGAGGCGGGCGGATCTGCAGGGTGCGGAATTCCGGTGGCTTGGCTGTGCTTGCGCGCGGTTGTGCGCTAGGCAGGGGACAAATTCGTTCGGGTGCCGATCGTCGTTCGAGGAGAATGTTCAGCGCTCTTTTAATGCGCGGGCAATCTGGTCTTGCAGCGGACCTATGAAATAGTCGAGTGGCGACTTCTCGCCGGTGCGCAGGAAGACTTCGGCTTGCATGCCGGACGTCAGCTTCTGGTCGCCGAGCTTGGCGAGCTCGTCTGCGGGGAGTGACACGCGGACTGGGAAGTAGGTGAGGCCTGTCTGCTGATCGCGCACGGCGTCGGCCGAGATACGCACGACTTTGCCGGTAAGTGCCGGCATTGTGCGGCGGTTGAAGGCATTGAGGTGAATTGTGGCGTCCTGGTCTATGTGAAGCTGGTCGACGTCGTGGGGAAGGACCTTGCATTCGATCTCAAGTGATTCGTTTTTTGGCACTATCATCATCATGGGCTCTGCCGTGGTGACGACACCACCGACGGTGTGTACGGAGAGTTGATGCACGTAGCCGGTGCTGGGGGCGCGGATCACCATGCGCTTGAGCTGATCTTGCGCGGCTATACGTTTCTCCTCGAGTTGGGCGACCTCCGCCAATGCCTCTCTCAACTCCTTGGTGACTTCCACTCTGAGGTCGTCATCGAGATTGGCCAGCTGCATTTGCGTCTCGATCTTTCGTCCCTTGGTTTGCGCGATCGTGGCCTTGAGCCGACCTTGTTCGCCTTCAAGATCGATGGCTTGGCGCTCGATTGCGTTGATGCGTTGCAGCTGGACCAGGTTGCGTTTTTGGAGGTGGCGCAGGCTGGCAAGCTCGCTGCGCGTGATGCGAGCCTGCTCGCCTCGCGCTTTCAGAATGGCTTCTTGGCCGAGGAGCTCCTGGTCGAGCTGGGCAATTCGCTCATCGAGCCGTTGGCGCCGGAGTGAATGTGAAGCCTTGCGGGCCTCATACAGCGAGCGCTCGGTCAGGATCTGGCGGATGAGCTCAGCGTCGGTATCCCGGGACAAGGCCGCGGTTGGGAGGTTGAGGCGGCGGTAGCCGTCCCGCTCGGCTTCCAGGCGTGCAATACGTATGCGGAGCTCGTCGAGTTTCTTGAGGATGCCCTGCAGGCCGGCCTGGGTCACGGTCTCGTCGAGGGTGACGACTATTTCGCCCTCTTTGACGAGCTGGCCTTCTTTGACCCGCAACTCGCCGACAACGCCGCCGATAGGGGGCTGCACTTTCTTGACGTTGGAAATGACGACGAACTGGCCCTGGCTGATGACCGCACTGTTCAGGCGTGTTCCGACTGCCCACCAGCCGAACGCGCCAAAGAAGGCCAGGACCAGGACCATGCCGAGCGCGAACAGGCGCCGTGCCGCTCTGGTATGACTGGAGACTTGTGTTCTGGACGTCGGTTGCTCCGTCACGGGCCTGCTCCGCCTTGTACGACTGCCGGCACGACGACTTTCGGAGCCAGGGCTTGCTCTGGTCCGGCTTCGACAACGGTCGGCCGCCGCGCCGGGGATGGCACGGCCTGCACTATTCGGCGAGCGACCTCTTCTTTCGGGCCGAACTGCTCCAAGCGGCCTGTGTTCATGACTCCAATCTGATCAATTGCGGCGATCGCGGCGAGACGATGGGTGATGATGACGGCGATGCCGCCGCGCTGGCGGACGCTGGTGATAGCCGCGATGAGCGCGTTCTCGCCGTCCTGGTCGAGGTTGGAGTTCGGCTCGTCGAGGATGACGAGGAAAGGGTCGCCGTAAAGCGCGCGGGCGAGGGCGATGCGTTGGCGCTGGCCGCCGGAGAGTTTGCTGCCGGCGTCACCGATGCGCGTGTCATAGCCGTTTCGAAGGTGGACGATGAGGTCGTGTGCGCCGGCGGCTTTTGCTGCGGCGACGATCGCGTCCGGCTGGGCCTGGGGGTCGAAGCGGGCGATATTCTCGCCGATGGTGCCGTCGAACAGCTCGACGTCCTGCGGCAGGTATCCAATGTGGCGGCCGAGTTCCGGCTCACTCCATTGGTCGAGTGCGGCGCCGTCGAGGCGGACCTTGCCGGCCAGCGGGGTCCAGGCGCCGACGAGGGCGCGGGCGAGGGTGGATTTGCCGGAGCCGGTGGAGCCGATGAGGCCGAGGGCGGAGCCAGCGGTCAGCGCGAAGGATACGCCGTGCACGATCGGCTCGCGCGAGCCCGGTGCGCCAACGACGAGGCCTTCGACTTCGACGCGCTGGGTGGGTTGCGGCAAGGCGATCTTGTCATCTGGCGCGAGCTTTGCGAGCACGGTCTTGAGGCGGCCATAGCTGGAGCGGGCGGCGACGAAGCCGCGCCAGTGGGCGATCGCGATCTCGATCGGGGCGAGCGCGCGGGCGGCCATGATCGATGCGGCGATGATGCCGCCGGCGGAGATCTGCTGGTTGATGGCGTAGTAGGTTCCGAGCCCGAGGATGGCGGACTGCAGCAGCAGGCGGAACACCTTCGCCACGGAGCCGAACGTGCCGGTCATTTCCGCGATACCGACATTGCCGTTGACGTAGGTTTCGTTGACGCCGCGCCAGCGCTCTTGCAGGCGCCCTCCCATGCCCATGCTGCGCGCAACCTCGGCGTTGCGGCGTGTGCTGTCGATCATCACCTGCCGGTCAAGCGCGTGCTTCTGCATGTCGGCGGAGCGGCTGCGGGTCATGGTCTCGACGGACAGGGTGAGGATGATGATGACGATGCCGCCGCCGAGCGCGAGCAGGCCGAGGCCCGGATGCAGGAGGGCGCAGCCGGCTAGGAACAGCGGCATGAACGGCATGTCGAACAGCGCGGTGGGGCCGAGACCGGAGAGGAAGGTGCGGACGTTGTCGACATCGCGCACGGGTTGCTGGGCGGCGCCGGGCTCGGCGCCGGCGAGGGTGAGGCGGGAGACGGCATCGAAAGCGGCGGGGGAGGCCAGCTCGTCGAAGCGGGCGCCGGTGCGGACCAGCATGCGGCCGCGGATGGTATCGAGGCCGGCCTGGACGGTGTAGGCGAGGACGACGATGAGTGAGAGTGCGACGAGTGTCGGCACGCTGCCGGAGGTCAGTACGCGGTCATACAATTGCAGCATGTATATCGCGCCGGTGAGCATCAGGATGTTGATGAACGCCGAAAAAAGTCCGACCGCGAACAGCCAGCGGCGCGATTGGGCGAGTGCGGCGATGATCGGATTGGGCCTGGCAATGGCGCGCGGACGTGATGACGCGGTCACAAACGGTGCTCCTCGGGCGGCGCTGGGTGATAGCGGCGCATCTTATGACGGCACAAGCCCGGACGGACGCCGGGCTTGCAATATGGTTGATATGCAAGTCCGAAGGCGCGGTGAGGCGCCTGGCGCGATCGGGGTCGGTGCGGGGGGCCGTGTGGCCAGGTCGGGCGTTGGCCGTCGCCGGGCGGGAGCCGTTGGGCTTGGACGCGCAGCGGGCGGGCCTGGTCCGGTAGCTGGAGATACCCTTGGTAGCGGAGGAGGGACTTGAACCCCCGACCTACGGATTATGATTCCGCCGCTCTAACCAGCTGAGCTACTCCGCCTTGGGAAGCGCGATATAAGGAGCCGGCCGGCCCGGTGTCAAGAATTGAGCCGGCGGGTTGTTCACGAGGGGGGCGCTCAGCCACTCTTGGACCAGGCGGCGGGCTCGTCGCCGTCGATCAGGACGAAAGCAATACGGCAAGGCTTGCCGGAGTTGTTGACCCAGGCGTGGTTGGTGGCCTGCTGGATCAGGATGTCGCCGGCTTTCAGGTGGACCTCGCTGTCGTCGAGCAGCATGTCGATCTCACCGTCCAGCACGATGGCATAGTCGACGCTGCGGGTGCGGTGGGTGTAGGGGTGCCGCGCCGGCTTGCCGCCGCCGTCCAGGCCCATCTCCTGTTTCATGGCGGCGTTGTCGACGGCGAGGCCGCCGGACGGCAGGGGCGGGAAGTCGACGATGCGCAGGACGCTGCCGCCGGCCGGGGGCGCGACGCCGATGTCGCGGTCGGCAGCGTCGCCGGCGATCTCGCAGTCGGCCGGGGTGCGATCGGTGACCCACAGCAGGGTCGAGACGAGTCCGCCGGCTGCCTGGCGTACCTTTACGTTCGGGGCAGGGCCGTCTGCGGTGACGACCGCCTTGCCGTTTGCGTCATGCCCCGTTACCACCCGCCTTGTCTGCCGCTGCATGTGTGCGCTCCCATTGCTGCAAGATGCCGGGAGATTGACCTTTGCGCGCGGCAGCAGTCAATGTTTCCTGGCTGGGTTTGCAGGCTGCCAGCGCGCCGGGTTCGGCCGGCCGCGCGGGCCCGAAGCAGAGGTGGTGCATGCAATTCGGTATTTTCGATCATCTCGACCGCTCAGGCGTGCCGTTGGGGCAGCAATACGAGGATCGTCTGCGGTTGATCGAGGCCTACGACGCGTTGGGGTTCGACGC
Source organism: uncultured Alphaproteobacteria bacterium (assembly GCA_963825625.1). GTDB lineage: Bacteria > Pseudomonadota > Alphaproteobacteria > Rhizobiales > Hyphomicrobiaceae > CAMDPA01. Next base: position 238,353 of record CAWGUF010000016.1, read on the forward strand.
CTATCATCTGGCTGAGCACCATTCTACGCCGCTTGGCATGGCGCCCTCGCCCAACATTTTCCTGGCGGCTATCGGCCAGCGCACGAGGCGGCTGCGGTTCGGGCCGCTCGTCTACCAACTGCCGCTCTATCACCCGCTGCGTATCGCGGAGGAGATCGCGATGCTCGATCACATGAGCGGGGGACGGCTCGACATCGGCTTCGGGCGCGGCATCTCGCAGTTCGAGACTGCGTACTATGGGGTGGATCCAGAAGAGACAAAGGCGCGCTACGAGGAAGAGCTCGGGATCGTACTGGCGGCATTGCAGGGCGGGACGCTGACGCACAAGGGCCGGTTTCACTTTTTCGAAGAGACGCCGGTGGTGCTGCCGTCGCTGCAGCAGCCGCATCCGCGCATGTTCTACGGCGCCGGTCATCCGGAGGCGGCGGCGTGGGCGGCGGCGCGCGGCATCAATATCGTGTGCAATGCGGCCCTGGCGCGTGTGAAGCCGATCTTCGAGCGCTACCGGGAGGCGTGGCAGGCGGGCGGTGGAGCGTCGGCGGGGTTGCCGCTGCTCGGCATCAACCGGCATTGCGTCGTGGCCGATACGGACGAGGCGGCGCAGCGGATTGCGGGGCGCGCCTACAAGGTGTGGTGCGAAAGCTTCTACATGATCTGGAACATGCGGGGCGCGCGGCCCAACAATGCGACCTATCCGGATACGTTCGAAGGGCTGCAGGAGGCGGGATTTGGAATCGCGGGCTCGCCGGAAACCGTGCGGGAGTTCTACGTGCGCGAAGTTGGTGCTGTTGGCGCAAACTACGCCATGGGTCGCTTCGCGTTCGGCGATATGTCGCTGGAGGAAGCGCGTCGCTCGGCTACGTTGTTCAGCGAGGCGGTGATGCCAGCGCTGGATGAAATTTCGCCCTGAAAGCTCGATCGGACGGTATCATGACGGACAAGCCCCACATTCTGATCGCGGGAGCCGGCATCGGCGGGCTCGCAGCGGCGTTGGCCCTGTTGCAGCGCGGGTTTCGCATCAGCGTGTTCGAGCAGGCGCCGGAGCTGATGGAGGTGGGGGCTGGCGTGCAGATCGCCGCCAACGGCTCACGGCTTTTCATGGCGCTGGGCCTGCGGGAGGCGATGGAGCGCGTCGTGTGTCCGGCGGAAATGAAAGAGGTCAGGATCTGGAATACCGGGCAGACGTGGAAGCTGTTCGATCTGGGGGCCGATTCCATCGCACGGTTCGGGGCGCCGTACTGGTTCGTGCATCGCGGCGATATGCACCGGGTGCTGATGAATGCGGTGCTGGCGCTGGAGCCCTCCGCCATCCATGCGGGCAAGCGTTGCGTCGGTTTTCACGATGACGGCGCGGGGGTGACGCTGGAGCTCGCCGGCGGCGAAACCGTGCGCGGAGATGCGGTGATCGGTGCGGATGGCGTGCACTCCACGATCCGGCACCTGCTGTTCGAAGCAGGCAAGCCGGAGTACATGGGCATCATCTGCTGGCGCGGGCTGGCACGGATGGAGGATCTGCCGGAAGAGCTGCGGCGGCCTGTGGGGACCAACTGGGTGGGGCCGGGGGGGCACGTCATTACCTATCCGCTGCGTCGCGGCGAAATCATGAACTTCGTCGGTTTCGGCGAGCGCGACGACTGGAAGGTGGAGTCGTGGACCGAAAAGGGGACCAAAGCGGAGTGTGCAGCCGACTTTCCCCGCTGGCATCCGCTGGTGCACGAGATCATCGCGAAAGTGGACCAGCCCTTCAAGTGGGCCATGGTCGGTCGCGCGCCGATGACGGCGTGGACAAAAGGCCGGGTTACGCTGCTGGGCGACGCCTGCCACCCGATGCTGCCGTTTCTGGCGCAGGGTGCAAATGCGGCGCTGGAGGATGGCATCATCCTGGGTCGCTGCCTCGATGCATATCAGGATGTCGGAACGGCCTTGCAGCGCTACGAAGCGGCGCGGGTCGAGCGTACGACAAAGATCGTCGAGGGATCGCTTGCGAACGCGCGCCGGTTTCATAATCCGGCGCTGGCCGACCCGCAAGAAGCCATCAACTATGTCGATACGGAATGGCAGCCAGACAAGGTGCGTATGCGGTATGACTGGCTGTTCGAGTACGACGCGACCACGGTCGACGTCTGAGGCCAATCGACGTGCAGGTGCAAGATATGAAGGGTTTCGTGGTGCTGGCTGCGCTGGTGGTTTGCGCGAGCGCCGGCGGCGCATATGCGCAGCAGCCGGAGGCAATCGAGTTCTGGGACAAGGTGCGGGTCGGCGGCAAGCTGTGTCTGGCTGATCATGAGCATTACGGAGAAAGTCCGTCGTGGCCGTCCGAGCGGGGCGCTCGGATCATGGCCATCAAGAAGTGGGAAATTGTTCACGACCTGGGAATACGGCAAGGCGTGGGGCAGCTACAAGCTGGCTGTGGCCAAGAGCATGAACTGCAAGAATGCGGGCGGGCGCTGGGTGTGCGGAACAACGGCGCGCCCCTGCCGGCGGCGTTAGCCGGCTGCATTGTTTGCAGACGGATTGCTGTAGTGCGGCTGCCGCGCGGCGCCGACGGGCCATCTGATATTGTCAGATGACCAACTGCTCCACCGTGCCGTCCTTGCGGCGGCCCTGGGCGCGGTAGTGGCCAAGCTTCTCCATCAGCGGCATGTCGTTCATGGTGTAGAGGACCGCATCCTTGGAGCCGGTGTTGACATGCTGGCGCCAGAGGAAGTTGGGGACGACGAAGATGTCGTTCTGTTCCCAGTCGAACGTGTGGCCGGCGACCTCGGTCTGGCCGCGTCCTTCCATCACGACATAGACGACGCTCGAGGTCTCCCGCTTCAGTGCCGGTCTGCTCTCCGGCGCGCAGCATCTGCGCGCCGAAGCCCAGCGTTGTGAACAGGGGCTGGCCGTTCGCCGGGTTGACGAACTTGAGCGGGATGCCTTCATAGGCGTCGCCGGTTTGTCCCTTCAGGCCGTCGAGGGCGGCGCGGATGTCCTTGCCCCTGAAGTGGATGAAGGGGCTTGTGCCGCGGCCGATGCCGCGATTGTGCTCGATGAAGGCGGGCAGCATGCCACCCTGGCCGTAGTAGGCGTGCGAGGTGCCTGTGGGGTGAGCGGTCTTCTGTATCGGGATGTTGGCGCGGGGATCGACGATGCCCGTGGGCACTTCCTCGTCGAGCCAGATGCAGTCGAGGAACTCCAGGATCGGCCAGTCGAGGGTATCGATCCAGATCACGGGTTTGTCGCCGTCGTTGCCGTGGTCGTGCCAGGTGCCGGTCGGGGTGAGGATCAGGTCGCCGCGCACGGCCTCGCAGCGTTCGCCTTCGACGTTGGTGTAGCCGCCGGTTTCCGACAGAATCGTGCGGCTGGCGTTGGGCGTGTGGAGATGGGCGCGGGCGAGATCGCCTGGATTGTAGATGGAGACCGCGCATCGAATGGTGTTGGCGACCTGGAGGCGGCCGTTCAAGCCGGGATTGGTCAGCAGGAATTGTTGTCGCTCGGCGAACTCCACCGGCGGGACGTCGCGAATTCGCCGCAATCTGTGCGATCTTGTCCAGATAGGGTGCGATCTCGCTCCATTTCCAATGATGCGGTTTGGCCTTGATTTGCGCGGCTGCGACCCGGCCCTTGTGCCACTTCCCCCAGATCGGTCGGGATCGGTGTGGGTGAACCAGGGCTTCTGGGCGGGTGCGTTGGCCCGTGTCCGCAGCCAGATGTGGAGATGGGCGGCCTCGGCGTTCATCTCCTCCATCGCCGCACGGGCTTTTTCGGCGAGGGGCGCACGAGCGGCTGGCGGCGCCGTTGCTGTCTTGGCGTGGATGTTCATGCGAGACCTCCTGCGTTGCGGGAAGAGGACGTGTGTGGCGCGCAGATTGGCATGCGGCATGGCCCGCGACAATCGGTGTGGCAGGCTGAGGCGGGCAACAGGGCGTTGCCTTGACATGGCAGGAGTCAGGAAGTTAGCTATCTAAGACGTTGCGACGCCGTGTGTCGCGTGGGTTTTCTTGCAGGTTCGGATCGAGGAAACATGTCGATTCTGCAGCAGAACGCCGCCTCGCCGCCGGCTCGCCGGAGCCGTGGCCGGCCGAGGGTCTGACGCGCGTGCCGTACTGGGTGTTCCAGCGCGAGGACGTCTATGCCCGCGAGCAGGCAGCGGATATTCCAGGGGCCGAGCTGGAGCTTTCCTGTGCCTGGATGCGGAGGTGGCGCAGCCGGGCGATTTCCGCTCGCCTCGATCGGCGATACGCCGGTCGTCGTCGTGCGCGATGGCGAGGGCAAGCTCAATGCGTTCGAGAACCGTTGCGCGCATCGCGGCGCGCTGATCTGCCTGGAGGAGCACGGCAAGGGGCAGACGCGATTTCCAGTGCGTCTATCATGGCTGGAGCTACGATCTGGCAGGTAACCTGACCGGGGTTGCGTTCCGGCGCGGGGTCAAGGGCAAGGGCGGCATGCCCGATACGTTCCGGCTGGAAGATCACCATCCGCGCAAGGTGCGTCTGGCGACGCGTGAACGGCCTCGTGTTCGGGACGTTCGATCGAGGACGGCGCCATCGCTGCGAGGATTATCTGGGTGCGGACTTCATCGCCCGGATCGAGCGCGTGTTCTCTGGGCCGCAAGCCGGTCGTGCTCGGCCGCTTCACGCAGGTGCTGCCGAACAACTGGAAGCTCTACATGGAGAACGTGAAGGACAGCTATCACGCCTCCATCCTGCACCTGTTCTTCACGACGTTCGAGCTGAACCAGCTGTCCTACAAGGGCGGCGTCATCGTCAGCGAGAGCCGGCGGCCATCACGTCAGCTACAATCAGATCGACAAGGCGGCGGCGATCACCAAGGACTACGGCGCGCAGCAGCTTGCGCGTCGGACAGCAAGTACCGGCTCGCGGATCCGTCGCTACTGCGAGGGGTTCGAGGAGTTCCCGGACGGCATCACGCTGCAGATCCTGTCGGTGTTTCCGACGTTCGTGCTGCAGCAGATCCAGAACGCGGTGGCCGTGCGGCGGATCGTGCCGCGCGGCGATCGGACAAGACCGACCTGCACTGGACGTATCTGGGCTTCGACGACGATACGCCCGAGCAGCGGATGGTGCGGCTGAAGCAGTCCAATCTCGTCGGGCCGGCAGGGTTCATCTCGATGGAGGACGGCTGCGTCGGCGGCTTCGTGCAGCGCGGTATCGCCGGGGCGCCGGACAGCACAACGCGGTGCTGGAGATGGGCGGGGCGAGTGCGGAATCGAGCGACAGCCGCGTCAATGAGGCCTCGATCCGCGGGTTCTGGAAACAGTACCGCAGCACGATGGGCTGTTGAGCAAGCGATGACCGAAGACGTCTTTCGCCTCATCGCGCAGGCGCAGGCCGCCTACGCCAGTGCCATCGACAACGACCGGCTGGAGGACTGGCCTGGGTTCTTCGCCGATCCTTGCAGGTACGTGATCACGACCGCGGACAACCATCGCGAGGGGCTGGAGGCCGGTGCTGGTGTTCGCCAACTCGCATGGCATGCTGCGGGATCGCGTGTCGGCGCTGCGTGAGGCCAACATCTACGAGCGGCACAGCTACCGGCATATCCTTGGCAGCTCCGCTGATCGTCGCGGAGCGGATCGTCGGGGAGAGTGTGGACGGACTGCGAGACACCGTTCATGGTGGCGCGCATCATGCGTACCGGCGAGACCGATCTGTACGCGACCGGCCGCTATGTCGACACCTACAACGTGGGCGGCGGGACGGTGAAGATCGCGCGCAGGCTGGTGGTGCTCGACAGCTCGCGTATCGATACGCTGTTGGCTATCCCGTTATAGTCTGGGGGCTGCGATTTCGGGCGGCTTCGGCGGCGGCGTCGGCTTGCGCCTGTCGTTCAGCTCTTCGAGCATGCCGCGAAATGGTTCAAAGGTGAAGCGGACCGTATGCCGGCCTGCCGGCACGGCGACGGCTCGGAACATCACATTGGCCTTCAGGATGCTGGTCTGCTTGGCATCGAAAGTGGCGCGCCACCACGGATGCCAGACGTCGTTCAACAGAACGAAGCCTGGGCGCGGCGCGTCGACGTCTATCTCAACGACGGTGTTGTCGTAGCGGACGAGACGCACCGTGGCAGCGGTAGCGCTGGCGGATGACGGCGGTGCGGTGGTGCGCGGGCTGATTGCCGGGCGTGGTGCGCTCTCAAGCAGGATGGTCTGGCGCGGATTGAACGCCGCCGGCCATTTTCCGGTGTGGGTCATCGCGGTGAAGTCTGCATGCTGCCAATCCGGTACGAACATGGCGCGCGGCAGCGCGCGGGGGTTGACGTAGACGTAGGCGTCCTTCGTGCGCGCGATGAGGCGCAGGTCGCCGGGTCTCAGTCGCTTGTCAATCCGGCTGGCTGGCACTGCGGCTACGAGGTAACGCAGGCCCATCATGTCTGCGAGATGCGATCGGTAGGAGGGAAACAGTGGTGTGAAGCGGCGCTGGTCCCATCCGGCGATGGTGTCGTCGGCGCCGAGTGCCTCGCTGACGACGGCCATACGCAAGGGGTTGTAGCCCAACGTGTGGTCGAAACGATGCACCATGCCGGCATTGGGCCAATCGAAGCCAACTCCGGCGAGCTCCACACGGTCGCGGCGGGGGCTCTCTGGCGGTTGTGCGAGGCGGGATCTCAGCAGCGTTATCGTTTCGTTACGGGTGTCGGGACGAAGCACGTCGAATTGCGCCAGTGGCAGGGCTGTGGATTCGTTGGGGCCATTGATGGTGGCTAGGTCGATCGTCATCGTTGCGGCGATCAGTGGGATGCTCAAGTGAACCGGCCTCAACTCAGGCTGGCGCAAGGCCCAGAGGGCGGCTCCGGCAGCGAGCAACAGTCCTGCAGAGGCAGCCAGGGGGGTGAGTGCCTTGGCGAGTGCGCCTTCCCGGATGGCGATTGCCGCAGCGATCGCGAAGATGGAGGCGATGGTCGCGAGGGTCAGGATCGGGACGTGTGATTTGCCATCGGCAAATGTCTGCTGTGCCGCGCGGTGCACAAGGTAGCCTGCCAGTATTGCCGACAGACCGCCGATCATGAATGTTGCGTCGGCCGGGCGGCGGAACAGGTCGACGCCGGGAACGACGTCATAGAAGACGCGGAAGGCCGGAGTGTATGTGCCTAGCGCGTAGAGCACCATCACCAGCGTGGCTATCGTGAAAAATCGAATTTCGCGCGCCCAGGCCAGGCCGCGCAGCACGCCAAAGGACAGGATCGCGAGGATCGGCAGGGCGCCGATATAGAGCTGGCTCATGTTCTGGGACAGCGTGAGATTGTTCGGATCCCAGGTTTCCGAGTAGGGGCCCCAGTAGTCGATACCGCGGGTCCCCGCTGCAAAGAGGTCGCCGATCAGGAATGTGAGCAGGGAGGCAGGATGCAACGAGCCTCTTGCGGCTTCCAAGAACGCGATTTCGGGACGGCTCGTGCTGGCTGCAAACTGCATCAGCATCAGCATCGGTACGACACTGATCAGGAGTGCGGCGGCGGCTGCGAGCGACAGAGCGGGCAGGGTGGTGGCGATGGCGCGCAGCGGCTCGGGTCTGCCCAGCACGTGGCAGAGGGCATAGCAGGCGAGGGTATAGGCGGCGAGCAGCGAAACCTGGTTCGGCTCCAGAAGCAGCGTGCCGCAGGCAAGGCCTGCAAGCAGGCTGCTGGCGCGTGTGCGATGCAGCAGGCAGCGATGCAGGAGCCAAAGCGCGATCGCGAAGAAGGCGAGGCTCTGGATTTGTCCAACATGCTGCGCGCGCCAAGCCGCGGAGGCGCCGAATGCGAAGGCCAATGCCGCAACCATCGCGCCAGCCGGGTGCCAGCCGCGGTCCTTGAAGTGCGAGAGAATGGCTATGGCGGCACAAGCCAACAGCAGCAGGACGTAGACATCGAGCAGCACAAAGCCGGGTGCGGGGAACAGTGCAGCGAGAAGCAGCGCGGGTGAAAATATCAGCGACTGCGGGTCGGCGATTTGCGGCGAGCCGCCGAACACGTGCGGATTCCAGAACGGGGATTGGCCTGAGTGCAGGCTATTGGCCAGGAACTGCAACTGGGGCTGGAAATGGGCCTTGGCGTCGTAGGGTATCGTGAGCCCACCCCAAAGCCAAGCGCCGGTAAGTGCCAGCCAGGCGAGGACGAAAGTCGCCACAGAACTGCTGGCAATTCGCTGACAGGTCATGTCGGTCTCTGTCGCCGCCGGCCGGGGCTGTTTCGTTGCTGCTGCGGAGGAAGCCTGACTGATTGGGAATGTTGTCCCTCTTGTGGCTGGGTTCCGCAGTATTGGTGTTCGTATAGCGTTGTCCCGCAGGATAATCTTCTACGGGGTCTTGCGTGTGAATGTCGCGGACTGCCGATTGCGCACGGGCTGAACTCCGTCGGCAGGCGGATTGGGGGTGTTGGTACGGCTCGGCGGAATGGGGAGGTCACGAAACGGTGGCTGCCGTGGGGAAGGGAAGTAGGAGGCACCGTCCCGTGACCAGTCCAATCGGCGCCGAGGGGGGACGGCGCCGGGCAGATCGGCGATAAACGAGGCCCTTGCGAGCCACTGGCGCATGCTTGAAAGCGCGCTTTGCCGATGAAGCAAGGATGCCAGCAGGAGGCAGGAACGCAAGGCCGGAGGTGTCCTTGGCTGCTGCACGAAGGGGCATCCCACCGTTGGGATACTGGTTTCACTGGCTGTCGATGTCAGGTGAAGGAATGGCCATCACGTCGCGGCGCATGACCTTGCCGATCGGTGACTTCGGCAGGGCCGGGACAAACGTGAAGATGTGCGGAACTTTGTTCCTGGCGACGCGGGTCTTCAGCCACTCGCGCAAGTCTTCGGTCGATGCGGCATCGTTGGCGGTCGGCGACTTGAGGGCGACGACGGCGCGTATGAGATTGCCGTCTTCCGCATGCGGTACGGGCACGACGCAGGCTTCCGCGACGCTGGCATGCGTTGCGAGGGCGTTCTCGATCTCGATGGGCACGATGAAGATGCCGCGGCTTTTGAAGCAATCGTCGTTGCGACCGGCAATCCAGAAATATCCGTCCTCGTCCTTGCGGGCCAGATCGCCGGTGTGGAACCAGCCATGGTGGATGACCTCATCGGTCTTGGCCTGGTCCTTGTGGTAGCCGAGAAAAAAGCTCGGGTTGTCGGCGCGCAGGCAGAGCTGGCCGACCTCGCCGGTCGCCAGCTCGTTGTGCTCGTCATCGAGGATACGGGCATCGACGCCCCAAGGGGTGCCGATCGAGCCCGGTTTGAGCGGCAGCAGCGGCGAGTGGGAGATGGCCAGCTGCATCTCCGAGATGCCGTAGTGCTCCCAGATATCGACGCCGAAGCGGCGCTTCCACTCGTCGAGTGTATTGGCGCCGAGGGCCTCGCCGGAGGCGTTGCAGCCGCGGAGCGAGGTGGTGTCGTAGCCTTTCTCGATGCCGTCGATGGCCAGGATGCGGCGGTAGAGGGTCGGCACGGCATGCGCGACGGTGACCTTGAAACGTTCAATTGTTTCCAGGAACTTCTCCGGGCTGGCGCGGCCTTCCATCGCGGCGCCGGTGACGCCATTGCGCAGCGGGAAGAGCACGTTGTGACCGAGCAGCGAAATGAAGCTCCATTCGCCGGCGGCCATCACGACGTCGCCGGACAATGGCGGTACGCGGTCCCGGTTGGCATTGCCGCGGGCGACGATCCAGCGATGCGCGTGCAGGATGCCCTTCGGCTTGCCGGTCGTGCCGGAGGTGTAGCAGAGGAAGGCGGGGTCGTCGGAGGCGGTGTCGAGCGTCATTAGTGGCGCTTTGCGACTCCCCTCCGTGGGTGTCGCAACGCGCGCGAGGTCTTCGAAACGCGGTTCGCCCGGTTGTCCGCCGCGCGCGACGATGAGGCCTTTGGGGAGGCGGGATTTCAGCTCGCGGAGCGGGCCGGCCTGCTCGTCGAGCGCGATGGCCGCGACCGCATCGGAATGGCCGAGCACGTATTCCACATCGGCGACGCCGGCCGCCGTGTTCTGGGTGACGGCGACGGCGCCGATCTTGGCCAGGGCCAGGAACGCGATTACGAACTCGTAGCAATTCCAGGCGCGGATCAGCACCCGGTCACCACGTGCGATCCCCATGTCGATGAGGCTTGTTGCGAAGGCGGTGACGCGGGCGTCGAGCTGGGCATAGGTAAGGCTGCCCGGGTCACCGACCAAGGCGATCTTGCCGCCGTCGCCGGCCGCGATGCGCTTGTCGAGGCATTCGGCCGCGATGTTGGCGCGTGGCGGTGCGGGCTGATAGCTGGCCCATTCGGCGATGCGTGGATCTGTCATCAGTGTTCCCTGGAGTTGGCGGTGCGGGGCAGGTGGGGCAGCCGCATGCGTTTGGTTCGGCGTCGACAGAAAGTCTGTCGCCCGGTTCAGGGCGGCAGGATTTTCAAGCCCCGTAGCCCGGCCCTTTGAATTCCGGCTTCCTTTTCTCGAGGAACGCACGGATGCCTTCCTGGCAGTCCTTGGTGCGGGTGATCTCCTGGATGGCGGCGTATTCCTTGCCCCAGCCCTCATCGGAGCGGTTGGAATTCCAGTAGTATTTTACGAGTTCCTTGGCGTAGCGCACCGAAAGATAGGGGTTCGATGCGACCTGGCCGGCGAACGCCATCGTCTCATCCATCAGCTTATCGTGCGGGAACACGCGGTCGACAAGGCCGATGCGCTCGGCTTCGGCCGCGTCGATGATCTTGCCGGTCAAGATCATCTCGATCGCCTTGCCGACACCGACGAATTTCGGCAGGTTGCGGGCGCCGCCGCTCTCAGGCAGGAAGCCGGCCGGCACCGCCACCTCGCCGAGCTTGGCCTTATCAGAGGCGTAGCGCAGGTCGACCAGCGTGCATATCTCCAGCCCGATGCCGACGGCGGGGCCGTTAATGGCTGCAATGGTGATCGCCGGCAGGTCCTCCAGCTTCTTGAAGCAGCGCTGCAGCACCTGATGGCGAAGGTCGTTGAAGAAGTAGTGCGCCAGCTCCTTGTAGGGGCCGAAGTTGCCCATGTCGAAATCGGGCTCGCCGGCGCCGAGTGGTCCAGCCTCCGATTTCAAGTCGCCGCCGGCAGAGAAGCCACGGCCTTCGCCGGTCAGGATCACCACCTTGATCTGGCTCTGATGCCGGATCTCATCGAGCAGGATGTCGAGCTCCACCCGCATGCGGACGTCGACTGCGTTGAGGAAGTCCGGCCGGTTCAGGGTGATGACGCCGATGGATTTTTCGTCCGGCCGCATTGGATTGGCGCGGACCTCCCACTTGATGGTCTCGTATTGCATCGGGTTTCCTTGTCTCTGCGGTTGCTGGGGGAAGGCGTCCGAGGGCTGGATGCAGCACCGGGAGCCTCAGGACGGCATTTTGTTTCCCCTACTGTAACGTTGGGCGGCCGGCAACCTTTGGCGGGTCGTTCGGTCTGCCGCGATGTTGCCGTGGTCGCTGCGTACGCTTACGCTGTTTTACTTTGACCCGGAGGCGTGGTTGCCATGCGACTGCGTGCGTTGGCTTCGTTGGTTTTCTTGATGCTGTTGGCTGCTGCGGCATGGCCGGGCGGGGCGGTGCGTGCTGCTGAAAAAGTCGATCTCCTGCTGGTGCTGGCGGCGGACGTATCGCGCAGCATAAACGACCAGGAGTTCAAGCTGCAGCGGGAAGGCTATGCCGCGGCATTGACTTCCAAGCGGGTGGTGGATGCGATCACCTCCGGAGAGCACAGGCGTATTGCGGTGTGCCTGATGGAGTGGTCCGGGGCGCTCAATCAAAAAGTCGTGGTGGATTGGACGATCGTGGCCGGACAAGCGGATGCGGAGAAGCTGGCAGAGCGGATCAAATCGGCGCCGCGGCCGTTCAGAGACCGTACCGCGATCGGCAATGCGATCGAGTTCTCGATGCGGCTGTTCGACGAAGCACCCTATGAAGGCACGCGCCGTGTCATCGACGTCTCCGGCGACGGTACCAGCAACTCGGGCAGGAATGTCGTGGAGGCGCGCGGTGAGGCGCTGATGCGCGGGATCACGATCAATGGGCTTGTGATCCTGTCGGACGTGCCGCTGGCGACCAATCCCTATCACACGCATCCGCCGGGTGGTTTGGTCGCCTATTACGAGAACAATGTCGTGGGCGGTCCTGGCGCGTTCACCCTGGCGGCGGAGAGTTTCGCCACATTCGGGGCATCGCTGACGAGCAAGCTGATCAAGGAAGTCTCAGGGATAGGCGGGCCGGAGTATGGCTTGCGCCGGCTGACTGTGGTGTGGGACTGAGGCCGCGCTGGGCGGGCACGGGCGCCGGTTTTGTATCTGCCATCCCGTGAGGTCTGTAGTCGGCCCAGTGGTTGCGGGATGTGTTCAGGTCAGGTTCAGTCGGCGTCCGCCATATTGCCCAAGTTGTGCTTCTTCATGAATGCGCGCCTGGCGTGGCGCGCAAACTGATTTCATGGGTCCGATCCATGCTCGCGGGGCAAATGATGACGAGATCAAGGGGGAGGTCGGTGTGCGGCGGCAGCGGGTACGGGCCGCGACTGTCGCAGAGTGTTGCGCTGGGAGGCTTGCTCTGCCTCGGCGCGGCTTTGATGCTGTGCGACCCTGTTGCTGCCCAACCGAGCGCCGGTGAGGAGATTGCGGACCGCTTTGCGCGAGATTCGGAACGGGCAGCGCAGAGACGCCAGCGCGAGGAAGCCGAGATGCTTTCCCGTGCCAGCCGAGAGAAGCGGTCTGTGTCGGAACCAGCGCCACGCAGGATGCAAACGCCGGTGACCGGCAAGTCGGGTGATGCAACCGGCGATGCAACTGGGGAGGCTGCGGTCGCAATCCCTCCGAATGCCGATCAAGACGGAAGCGAGACGGACCGCGCCGCAACCGAGCGAACGCGTGAAGAGGCTGTGCGCGCAGAGATCGCACGTCGTATTGCGGAGGCTGAGCGCAAGGCGGAGCTCGACGAGGTATCGGATCTCATCAAGCGTGCGCGGGAAGCGAAGCAAAACGAGCCAGAGATACCGGCAAAGCCGCAGAATTCCGACACGTCGGCGCAAGCCGGAAGCGAGCTGCAACCGTATCAGGGCGTTCGCGACCGCAGTCTGCAGCGGCTGCAGGGGGATCGGGATGCGGCTGCAGCGGAGGCACCGGCCGCGCCGGTCATTTCACGCGTGGAAGATGATACGCGGGCAACGATCTTGCTCGTAATGCAGCCCGGGCAGCGCGGCATCCGGCGCATCAACAAACTGGCCGACCCGGTCATCTGCATCGGCTCGCAGTGTTACGTCAGCGGTGGTGCGGACCGTGATGCGAAGTCGATGTCGCGGGCGCGGGTATTCGGGACAGTGAACACACTTGGGGCGCGTGCGGGAGCGTGCAGGCACAAGCTCGGCTGTGTGTTCCGGAATGTCGAGATTGGTCGGGACGGTGCGTGGCTGCAGCCGGTCGATCTGCGTCTTGTTCGCCATGACAGGCGGCAGGCCAGCCGGGTGTGGATCGACCCGACGTGTGCGGTGCGCAGGGGCGACATTCTGTGTCGCAGACCGGTGAGCGGCCCGACATATCAGCTATGGGTCGTGCCGGAGCGGGTGGCGCGGCAAGCCGGGCAGCAAGCGCTGCTGGGTGCGATCGAGCGAGGCTTACCGGATCGGGCGGAGCGGTCTGCCCGGCGATGAACTTACCAGTTTCATGTCCAAGTGCGCGGGGTCGTCTCAGGTTTCCGGGTTCCAGGTGCGGCCGCGCCAAAGCGCGTAGGCCAGCAGGCCGCCGAATGTGACGAAGCCGGCCGATACGCATACGAACAACCAGGCCAGCGGCAGGCCGGCCCAGATGGTCACGACTGATCCGATGCCTGCGGCAACCAGCAATCGAAATGTACCTGCGGTGAAGGGGGCCGCCATGTTGCCGGTTCCCTGTGTCGCGAAGTAGAGCGACTGGCCGAGACCGAAGAACGCAAAGAACGGTCCAACGATCCAGAAGAAGAGCCTGGCCGTTTCGGTGGCCTCAGGGCTCGTGGTGAATAATGAAATCCATAGGTCCGGGAAGAGTGCGACTGCCATTCCAATCAGACCGGACATGGCGAATACGGTCAGTCCGCCGGTCCAGGCGATCTGGCGGGCGCGTTTGAAGCCCCGTGCTCCCCGGTTGACGCCGACCATGGCGGTCATCGCGCCGCCGAAGCCGAAGGCGATGGGGATCAGCAGAAGCTCGAGGCGGCTGCCGAGACCGTAGCCGGCGAGCGCCGCGGTGCCATAGCGGGCGACGAGTGCGGTCACGATGACGATGGTAGCGATGGTCAGCAAGGCGTTGCCGCAGGCAACAAGGCCGACCTTCATGATATCCATGAATACGGCGGGGCGCAGTTTGATGCCAGTAAGCCGCAGCTTGACTCCGGTGCGTCCGGAGGCGAGATAACCGGCGAGCACGGCGGCGGCGCCGAGGAACGATATGATCATGGCCACTGCGGGCCCGGATACGCCGAGCCGCGGAGCGCCCCACCAGCCCAGTGTCAATGCGCCGGACAGGATGACATTGACGACGGCGGCGATTGTAAAGACTGCTCCGGGTACTGCCATGTTGCCGGTTCCCCGCACCAGCGAGGCGGTGGTGTTGGCAAGCCAGATCACGATCGAGCAGCCGAACAGCACATGGGCATAGCTCACTGCTGCATCGAGGGCAGCGCCGGTGCCGCCAAGAAGCGAGAAAAGCGGGCGTGCGAGGACGCCGAACAGGATGGTGAAGATCGCTGCCATGCCTGCTGCAATGACAAAGGCGTGCATCGCCACGCTTTCCGCGCGCTCGTAATTGCCGGCGCCGAGGGCGCGGGCGACGGCGGAGGAGATGCCGCCCCCCATGGCGCCTGCGGACATCATGGTCATCAGTGACTGGACCGGAAAAACGAGAGCCAGCGCGGCAAGCGGGGCAACGCCGAGCTGGCCGACGTACCAGGCGTCCATGATCGCCACGGCCATCTGCGCAAAGGCTACGAGCATGTTGGGCAGGGCGAGGCGCGTAAGGGTGGGAGCGATCGGCGCCTCGAGCAGAAGGCGTGTTCGCGGCGATGTTGCGGCCGGGGCCGCCGTGGCGTTGCCGGTGCTGTCAGGGGCGGCTGGCATCATCTTGCTCCGCATGAGGATTGAACAGGCTTGCGTGCAAGCGACTGAAGCCCGAATCCATAGGGGCGCGGCAGACCGAAGCCTTCCTCGCCGCGGCGTACGGCGTCAATGAAAGATTTCATCCGCGGCCAGTGCCAGTTTGCGTAGGCGCCGAAGGCGGTGTAGGCGATGTCTTCGTCGCAAAGCCGGGCTTCCAGGCACAGCCCGACCGTGTCGAAGAATTCCACGAAGCTGAAGACCTCGTTGTCATCGAGGTTCGCGGCTCTTCTCTGTGAAGCGAGACAGAAAGTGTCGCTGCGGACCAATGGCAGGATTTTGGTGCGTATGCGCAGCATGTCGTCGGTGTTGTACATTTGCGCCAAGCGGAACGTCTGCAACTTGCGCTCGTCAACACGCTTGGCGTTCTGCTCGAGGTAGCCGTTGATGGTGGCATAGCCGCCGGCGATGGCAGCGACGAGCCCGACCCAGGTGGCCAGAATGCTCGACATGTCCCGGATGCTCATGGCCCCCCTATCTACGGTCTGTGCGGCATTCCACATTCGAGGCCGCCGCTGCGGATCTTGCGCTGGCGGTTGTCGTTAGTCCTCCCTGCCGGCGTATTTGCCCGCCGTATCGGGGAACAGCGATTTCACGATCTTGAACTTCGAGATGTCGCAGGTGGCATCCATATGCAGGAAGATGGCGGCGTCCCGGAACAACTTCTCGACGCCGAAGTCCAGCATCATGCCGTTGCCGCCGTGCAATTCGACGCAGTGTTGGGCGACCTTCATGATTTCCTCTGAGGCGTACACCTTCGCCATGTTGCACAGAACGTCGGCATCGGGACCACTGTCGTCCACCGCCTGACTGGCGCGCTCCACGAGTGCGCGGACGGCTTCAATGCGCGTTGCCATGTCGGCGATGCGCAACGCGACAGCCTGATGCTTGATGAGGATGCGGCCGCCCTGGACATAGTTCTGGACATAGTCGGACGCGGCCTCGAGGCAGCGTACGCCGACGCCCAGGTTCTTGGCGGCCTGGATGATCTTGCCGGGCCGGAAATAGACGCCGGCCTTTGCCAGAGCCGTGCCCTCCACCAGCAACTGGTCATCGGGGACAAACATGTCCTCGAAGACGAGTTCGCCGTTGTTCATGTAGCGGCAGCCCAGGGTCTCATTGCATCGCGCAATCGTCAGACCGCTGGTCTCGCGCGGGACCAGAAAGCTGGAGGTGCCGTTGGTCATGCCGGCGCCAGGCTGGGAGTTGGCGTAGACCACGTACAGGCCTGCATCATAGCCGTTGGAGATGAACTGCTTGCGCCCGTTTATGATCCAGCCGCCCTTGGTGCGCACGGCCTTGGTGCGCATTGCGGCCTCTGGCACGTCATATGGCAGCCAGCGGTCGGAGGCGCCTGAGGGCTCGGTCAGGCAGTGGGCGAGCAGGAACTGGGGGTCCTCGACGAGGCGGCCGAACCAGGTCTTCTGATGGTGGGCCGGTGCGAGGTTGCGCAGTAGCACTGAGACCTTCCAGTTCTGCACAAGCTTGTCGGCAAGACCTGAATCGCCGCGTGCGATCTCTTCGGAGATGAGCGCGAAAGTTGCGACTTCGCTGCCCTTTTCCAGCTCGACGCCGCCGTATTGCTCGGGGACTCCGAGGGTGCGGATGCCGATGCTCTCGGCGCCTTCGAGGATGTTTGGGGGCAGGCGGCCTTCCGGCGACATCGACCATTCGCGTTGCCAGTTGTCGCGGACGAACGGCAAGACGACGTCGTCAACGAATTGATGGCAGCTTTCGCGCATCAGGCGCTGCTCTTCGGACAAACCGCGCCGAACGATGGGTGATTGCATGGGCGATCTCGCAACCTTGCTGCAATGAGTGCGCGTCGTGTCGCGCACCGACCGGACGCGATTTGAGCACGGCCTTCGATGGGCGGCAATGAAGATAGCGGACGATCTGGGGGGATGCCGGTTGAGGCTTGCTGGCGGGGTCGGCTTTCGAGGTGTGCCGGGTGCGCTGTGTTGATTGCCGGTTGGGCTTCGCGCCGGGGCTGCGACAGGGCACAGGGTGGGGCGTGTTCCTGCGTGATGGTATTTGACGGCTGTATGGTGCTTGAAGCCGGTTTCGACGTCAAAAAAGTCGTGGGCTCATTATAAGAGAACCCACGACTGCAGCGGTCGATCGGTCGTCAAACGGTTCAGAGTTTGAAGTCGGCGACTTTCGCTCCCGATTTGAGTTTTGCAGTAAGCCACTTCGGCATCCGCCCACGGCCCGACCATGTTTGAGAGGTGTCGTCCGGATTGGCATACTTCGCAGCGACCTTGGCCTTGCCGCGTCCCTTCGCGGCGCGGGGAATGCCGACAATGTCGCCGAGCGTGAGGCCAGCCTGCTCCGCCATCTGTTTGAAACGGTCGCGCAATTGGTTGCGCTGTTCATCTCCCTTCGTCTCGATCATCCGATCGACGCGCTGCTGGAGGTCGCTCAGTTGCTTGAGCGTCATCTTGTCAAGTTCGCTGTCCTTGATCATTCTTCTGTCTCCGTCGTTGCGGGTGATGCGCGCACATATGGCGTCGATAGTTAAGCGTCGATAGTCGCTGAGTTGGTTAGCCGGTTTTTGAGATGAAAAGCTTTAGCTCTCTATTTCGACGTGAAAAGCCGAGTGAGAGCCCGGGGGCTTCGGCGCATATGTCTAGTGGCCACGCAGGTGACAGGCAAGAGGGATTTTTATCCGCCGATAATCTGGCTGGTTTCTCCTTTCCATTTTCGTGACCCCTGTTGTGGTGCGCCATCGGCTCGCAGAGTTGGCTGGTGGGTGTTCAAGTCGGTGGTCGATGTGCGGGTGGCGGAAACAGTTTGGTTTACGCAAAAAAAATCAGGGTTGGTGCTGAAGAGTTGCGTCAATTTCAACATGCACGGTTCACAGCGCGAGGCGATGGAGTTGATAGCTGTTTACACGCCTCAATGGTGCGTATGATTGTTCAACGGCGAACAGATGTGGCTTGTATGCCGGTCGGCGTGGCTGGGGGGCTTCAAAGCCGCTGACCTATTGGCGGTTTGAAAACGGGCGTGCTTTTGCGCGGGTCGTCGGACGAGCCTCGGCGGGAGTCTCTGGCCATTCGTGCTTTGGGTAGCGGCCGCGCATGTCGGAGCGCACATCGCGCCAGCTGCCAGCCCAAAAGCCCGGCAGGTCTCTTGTTATTTGAATTGGGCGTTGCGCGGGGGAGAGCAGCTCAAAGGTCAAGGGCACCTTTCCGCCGGCAATAGATGGGTGGGTATTCAGGCCGTATAGCTCCTGGACGCGGATTGATACGGTTGGGCCTGCTTCGGCTGTGTAGTCGATCGGGTGGCGGTTTCCGGTGGGCGCCTCGAAATGGCTCGGGGCCTCGCGCTGCAAGCGCTCGTTCTGGTTGTGTGGAAGCAGGAGGGAAAGGGCGGCGGCGAGGTCGTCCGCCGTGATTTCTGCCAGAGACGTTTTTCCGATCAGAAATGGTGTCAGCCATGGGTCGATATTTTTCGACAAGGCGGATGCGGCCAAGTCGGGCCAGTCACCGGGCTCGTGCCGGGCGAGAAAGGCGAGCCGCTGGCGGAGCTGGATCTGAGCGCGTGACCATGCAAGTCGGTCGATGCCAATTCTGACGATAGCGGCAGCAAGAATTGCCGGGGTTTCGGCGTCGGGTTTGGCGGGGCGCACCTGGCGAGACAGGGTGATGGCGTCGAGCGTGCGATGATCGACGTGTTTCAGGCTCAGCGTGTTGGTGTCGAATTCGGTCGTTGTCGATGTTTTGATGCGGTCGGCAGCGAGGGTTTCGAGGTCTGCGATGTCAAGTGTGCAGGCGAGGCGGATGCGTCCGGCGGCTGCGGTGCCGGTTATGTCTGCTACAACGAGGTAGGGGGAGCGCAGCAGGGGGTCGGTTTCGTCGAGGCGGGCGGCACGGCCGTTGGCCATGATGTATGCGGTTCCGTGATCGCGGAGTTTTGCGATCCGGTCAGGAAACGCCAAGGCGAGAATTGCGGCCGGAGATGAGACCCGTGTGAGGGCGTTGTCGGCGGCGAGCGGTTCGATTGAGGGTGCGGCATGCGCAGCCGCTTTCGCCCACTGGGTGGACAAGCGCCGCATGTCGTGGGCCCGCCGCGACCGGTCGTTGCGGTAGCTGGACAAGCGCTGGGCCAGATCGGTGTCCGAACCACCCAGGCCGCGCTCGACGAGAATGGCAGCAATGTCAGCTGCCTCCTGCTCGCGTCTGGCGGCAGCGGCGCGCAGCAACATGGCTGCAAAGCGTGGCGGTAACGGCAGCCTGGCCATCGCCCGCCCGAGTGCGGTCATTCGTCCTTCGGGCTCGATCGCCTTCAGAGCGAGCAACTCGTTGCGGGCCGCCGCCAAGGCCGCGGCGGGCGGTGGATCGAGCCAGCTCAACGCGAGGGGATCGGTGACGCCCCAGGCGGCGCAGTCGAGGATAAGGCGCGAGAGGTCGGCGTTGGCGATCTCAGGGGCGTTGAACGGTAACAGGCTCTGGGTCTCCGGTTCCGCCCACAGACGGTAGCATATGCCGGGCTGCAGTCTGCCGGCGCGGCCGCGGCGCTGGTCGGCGGCGGCGCGGGAGACGCGGACGGTCCGGAGGCGCGTCAGGCCGGCGCCAGGCTCGTAGAGGGGGACGCGCGCCAGGCCGGCGTCGATGACGATGCGGATGCCGTCGATCGTGAGGGACGTTTCGGCAATCGACGTCGCCAGTACGACCTTGCGGCGGCCCGGCGGTGCGGGGGAGATCGCCTGATCCTGGTGGTTGAGATCGAGGCCGGCATAGAGTGGTGCGATATCGACATCGGTGCCGCTTAAGCGTTGACCGAGACGGTCGGCGACACGCGCGATCTCTGCCTGACCGGGAAGGAACACGAGGATCGACCCCGGTTCGGTGGCGATTGCCTGCAGGACTGCGTTGGCGACCGTCTCGTCGATTGGTCTGTCAGGACGGCGGCCCAGATAACGCGTGTCGACGGGGTGCATCTGGCCCGTGCCGACAATGACGCGGGCGTCGCCGAGGACAGCCGCGACCCGGGCTCCGTCCAGGGTGGCGGACATGACGAGCAGACGGAGATCGTTGCGCAGTCCGGCTTGTGCGTCGCGCGCGAGCGTGAGGCCGAGGTCGGCGTCGAGTGATCGCTCGTGAAACTCATCGAACAGAACCGCGCCGATGCCATCGAGCGTGGGATCGTCAAGGATCATGCGTGTGAAGACGCCCTCGGTGACGACCTCGATGCGGGTGCGGGACGAGACCGCGGTTGCCAGTCGTGCTCTGAGGCCAACTGTTTCACCGAGGTTTTCACCGAGGATGGCGGCCATGTGGCTGGCGGCTCCGCGGGCGGCGAGGCGCCTGGGCTCCAGCATGATGATGCGGCGGTCGGCGATCCATGGCGCGGCTAGCAGTGCGAGGGGCAGGCGCGTCGTCTTGCCGGCGCCGGGCGGAGCTACGAGCACGGCAGTGTTGTCGTCGGTCAGGGCCTGGAGCAGGTCCGGCAGGACGGCATCGATGGGCAGTGATGCATGTGGAGTTGTTGACATCTGGGCTGGGGCTCGTTCGACGCGCGCGGGCAGGACGGCGGCTTGCTGCCGGATACACCAGCGTGTTGCCAGACTACAGCTCGGGCGGCGCCGTTTCCAGTTGGGGAGAGCGATTAGGGGCAAGGCGGGCGGCAGCGGGAGAGGGCTTCTCGTGGCGGCGGCAATATGCCCGCGTGCGGCGCGGCCCCGGAGGCGAGGCTTGTGTTGAGGCTGTTTTAGAAACGTTCTAATGGTCGGGGTGGCAACCGGAGGATCCCGTCTTGAAATCTTTTTCGGAACTCGAACCACGTGAGATCCTGGCGCTGGCGATCTCGCTGGAAGAGGAGCATGGACGGATCTACGGGGAGTATTCGGAAGGGCTCCGGGACAGCTTTCCGGCGTCGGCCAAGGTTTTCCAGGAGATGGCCGATGAAGAGAACGAGCACCGGCGTTGGCTTATCGATCTGTTCAAGCGCAAGTTCGGGGAGCACATTCCGCTGATCAGGCGACAGGATGTGAAAGGCTTCATCCAGCACGAGCCGATCTGGATGATTCGGCCGCTCGGTCTCGACAAGGTTCGCCAGCAGGCGGAAGCCATCGAGTACGAGACGCGCAGGTTCTATGAGAAGGCGCTCGAAGGGACCACGGATGTCGATATCCGCAAGATGCTGGGCGATCTGGCGGCAGCGGAGCGCGAGCATATCAGTCTTGCCCAGAAACTCGGTGAGACGCACCTGACCAAGGATGTACGTGCCGAAGAGGCGGAGGTGCAGCGGCGGATATTCGTGCTGCAGGTGGTGCAGCCCGGGCTGGCGGGATTGATGGACGGCTCGGTCTCCACGCTGGCCCCATTGTTCGCTGCCGCATTTGCGACCCACAATACCTGGGAGACCTTCCTGGTCGGCATGGCGGCGTCGATCGGTGCGGGAATCTCAATGGGATTTGCCGAGGCGATGTCGGACGACGGCTCGCTCACGGGGCGCGGCCGGCCACTTATTCGAGGCATCATCACCGGGTTCATGACCACGCTGGGCGGCGTTGGCCACACGTTGCCCTATCTGATTACGGATTTCTGGACGGCGACCACCGTCGCAATCGTGATCGTGCTGATCGAATTGTGGGCGATTGCCTGGATCAGGTCGCGCTACATGGATACGAAGTTCCTGCGGGCCGCGTTCGAGGTGGTGGTTGGCGGGCTCATCGTATTCGCCGCTGGCATTCTGATAGGTAGTGCGTAGCGCTGCGAGCGGTTGTAGGCTGATACGGATCTGACGCGAAAAGCAGTTGGAGCCTCGTTGTCGCCATGCGCCAAGTGCCCAATCCCATCCTAGGATCGAACACGTTCAAGCTCGGCCTGTTCTGTGCGAATTGCGATGGCGGTACGTCGCTGTCGACGGCGCCGGAGCGCTGGCAATGTGACTGGGACGAGGTCATGGCGGTGTCGGTGATGGCCGACGAGGCCGGGGTCGATTTCATCCTGCCGGTGGCGAAATGGCGCGGGCTTGCGGGCGAAGCCGATACCTGGGGGCGTTCGTTCGAGACTTTGACGCATAGTGCGGCGATCGGGGCGGCGACCAAGCGCATCGGCCTGTTCGCTACGGTGCATGTGCCGCTGGTGACGCCTGCGTTCGTGGCCAAGGCAATGGCGACGATCGACCACGTCACGCACGGGCGGGCCGGGCTCAATATCGTGTGCGGGTGGAACCAGGACGAGTTCAACATCCACGGCGTCAATATCGATCCGGAGCATCGCTACGACCAGGGCCTGGAGTGGTTCGGCGTCTACGCGAAACTGCTGGAAGGCGGCCCGCCGTTCGACTGGGATGGAACCTTCTACAGGCTGAAGGGTGTCTCGACCGATCCAGTGAGCGTTCAGCGCCCGCGCCCGCCAGTGATGTCGGCCGGCTTTTCGCGGAGTGGACGGGCGTTCGCCGCGCAGGCCGCCGATGTGCTGTTCACCTCGGTCTCGGCGATCTCACGGGCTCCGGCCATCGTGCAAGGCGTGAAGGAGTTGGCGGCAAGTTATGGGCGGAAGATCGATGTCTATGCGGGCAGCCACATCGTCGTGAAGCCGACGCGGGCGGAGGCGGAGGACTACTATCGCTATTTCGCCGACGAAAAAGCGGACAGGGCATCGCTAGCCTATCTGGTGCGCAACAAAACTGCGACCTCGAGCAAGGACATCGCGGAGACCGGGCGCCCGGAGACCAACCCGGAATTCGCCACACGCAAGCACGGGCCGATCTATCCCGGGGTATTTCCCGGATACTGCACGCTTGTCGGCTCGCCTGACGATGTGGCGGAGGAAATGGCGGAAATGAGCGCGGCGGGTTTGGCGGGTACCTCGATCTCGTTCCTCAACTACTCGGACTCGCTGCCTTATTTCATTCAGGAGGTCATCCCGCGGCTCGAGCGGTTGGGCCTCAGGATGCCGGTCAAGGGGTAGGCTGATTACAGGTCGGCGGGCGCGGCTGACGGTTGTGGCGCCGGCAGTCAACTCTCGACATCTCAACGTTGATCCAGCACAAACGTAGCAGGTGTTGTTCCTGCTGGGCTGGTAGATGGTCGCCATTTGGACCCGGAGTGGGAGACAGATGGTGTACATGTTAGCAGCCTGCACTGATGCCCGTTTGATTTGGGCGCTTGCGCTGGATTTGGCGGTGAGAGTGGATTTTCGGGTTCGAGATGGCTGCGAAATATCGACATGCGCTCGTCGTTGACGATGATCCGATCGAGCGGGAACTTCTGTCGGCGTTTCTCCGCCGGGAAATGTGCGAACGTGTGTCTCTGGCCGGGAACGGTGCTGAGGCGCTTGAGGTGTTGCGACAAGCTGGCTGCGATGTAGATCTCATCGTCAGTGATTTGAACATGCCGGATGTGGATGGGTCGGAGCTCATTCAGGAATTGCAGGCTATCGGATGCACGTCCCCACTGGTTATCGTCAGCGCGGCGCCGCAGGCGCTGGTCAGTGCAACAGCGGTGATGGCAAAGGCCTTTGGTCTGAACGTGCTGGGCTTTTTAAGCAAACCAGTGCGGTTTGCCAGGCTGACCGAATTGCTGACGACAGGTGAAGCAGGCGATCGCAGTTGAGCTGCGCGGCTGGTTCCGGGTTGGCGCTACGATCGGCGGAGGCTGGCCCATGACGGCGTTGGCCATGAGCGTGCGGCGCCAAGTGCAGCCGGGCGGTCGCTGCGATCAGCCGATCTTCTGGCCGGTCTTTTTCCAGTCGGCGAGGAACAGCTCCAGGCCCTTGTCGGTCAGGGGGTGCTTGACCAGGGCCTTGATGATAGCCGGGGGGATGGTTGCCACGTCGGCGCCGATGAGCGCGGCTTCCTTGACGTGGTTCACAGAGCGGATCGAGGCCGCGAGGATGTCTGTGGAGAGCTCGGTATAGTTGTCGTATATGGCGCGGATCTCGCGGATGAGCTCCATGCCGTCGAGGCCGGTGTCGTCGAGACGTCCGATGAAGGGCGAGACGAATGTGGCGCCAGCCTTGGCGGCCAACAACGCCTGGTTGGCGGAAAAGCACAGCGTGACATTGACCATCGTGCCTTCGCTGGTGAGGGTGCGGCAGGCCTTCAGTCCATCCCACGTGAGCGGGACTTTCACCGTTACGTTGCTGGCGATGGAGGCCAATATCCGACCTTCGGCCACCATGCCTTCGGCATCGAGGGCGGCGACCTCGGCACTTACAGGGCCTGGCACGATCTCGCAGATCTCCGCGATGATGGTTTTGAAGTCCCGGCCGGCTTTGGCCACCAAGGATGGATTGGTGGTGACGCCGTCCAGCAGCCCGGTGGCTGCCAGGTCCTTGATCTCGGCGATGTCTGCGGTATCGACGAAGAACTTCATGACGTGTCTTTCTCCTTGCTCCTCGGTCGTGGCGGCTGGCTTACGAACGACCTTGGATCACAATGGGGCGTCTCGCCCTCTGTTTGCCCCCTCCGGGCGGGTATGCTCGCAAGTGTACGATTCGGTTATGTAGTCTTATGGTGGCCCTGTTGACCAGTCTGCTCGACAATTTGACCGCGCCGGATGCCCCAAAGGAGCCGTCAGCGGTGCGTGTGCCGGTGTTGATCCCGGTCGCGCTCGATCAGACCTACGATTATCTCGTGACAGGCGATGTTGCGGTCGCGCCGGGCGATTTCGTGCTGGTTCCATTCGGTCCGCAGACGCGGCTGGGCGTGGTCTGGGACCGCAACCTCGGGCCGGAGACGCCGCCTGACAGCAAGAAGATGAAGGCGCTGGTGGAGCGGCTCGACGTTCCGGCGTTGCCGGAGCTGTCGCGGCGGTTTGCGGAATGGATCGCGCGCTACACGCTATCTCCGGTCGGGATGGTGGTGCGGATGATGATGGGGGCGCAATCGGCATTCGAGCCGATCAAGCCGCGGTTTGGGGTGTGCCTGGCAGACGGCTCGGCGGCGCCGCCGCGGCTGACGCCGGCGCGGATGAAGGTGCTGGAGGTCGCAAAGGACGGATTGGCGCGGGCAAAGAGTGCGTTGGCGGCCGAGGCAGGCTGCTCTGCGGGTGTGGTCGATGGCTTGATTTCGGCTGGTTTGCTGGTCGAGGTGGCGATACCGGAACGAAAGTATCCCCGGCCACGGCCCGACCACCAGCAACCGGAGTTCGCGGAGGCCCAGGCCACGGCTGTGCATCAGATGCAGGCTGCGGTGCAGGGCGAGGCGTATTCGGTGTCTCTGTTGGATGGGGTCACCGGCTCGGGCAAGACCGAGGTTTATTTCGAGGCGGTTGCGGCTGCTTTGCGGCAAGGCAGGCAGGCGCTCATCATGCTGCCGGAGATCGCGCTCACCAGTCAGTTCATGAGCCGCTTCGAGCGGCGGTTCGGCTGTTCACCTGTCGAGTGGCATTCGGCGTTGTCGGGGCCGGAGCGCGGCCGCGTGTGGCGAGCGGCGGCGACAGGAGAGGCGCGGGTTGTGGTGGGGGCGCGATCCGCGTTGTTTCTGCCGTACTGCGATCTCGGATTGATCATCGTCGACGAGGAGCACGATCCCGGTTTCAAGCAGGACGATCGAGTGCACTATCAGGGCCGGGATATGGCGGTGGTGCGCGGTAGCATCGGCAAAATCCCGGTCGTGTTGGCGTCGGCTACACCGTCGATCGAGACGCATGTCAATGCACGCACCGCGCGCTACCGTCATGTCGTGCTGCCGGGACGCTTCTCGGGCGTGGAGATGCCGGAGGTGTCGGCAATCGACATGCGCCGGGAGGGACCGGAGCGGGGCAAGTGGCTGGCGCCGAGGCTGGTGGAGGCGGTGAGGGAAACGCTCGATCTGGGACAGCAGGCGCTGCTGTTCCTCAATCGCCGGGGATATGCGCCGCTGACGTTGTGCCGGTCGTGCGGGCAGCGGCTGGAGTGCCCGCAGTGCACCGCCTGGCTGGTGGAGCACAGGTTTCGCAACCGGCTGACGTGTCATCATTGCGGGTTTGCGCTGCCGCTGCCGGACAAGTGCCCGTCGTGCGGGGAGCCTGATTGCCTGGTTGCCTGCGGGCCTGGCGTGGAGCGCATCGCGGAAGAGGTTCTGGAGCGCTTCCCGGACGCCAAGACGGTGCTGCTGTCGAGCGATCTCATACCGACGCTGACCGAGATGCGGGAGGTGATCCGGCGGATCGAGG
The DNA here is from genome assembly GCA_963825625.1 of uncultured Alphaproteobacteria bacterium. Taxonomy (GTDB): domain Bacteria; phylum Pseudomonadota; class Alphaproteobacteria; order Rhizobiales; family Hyphomicrobiaceae; genus CAMDPA01. The sequence continues at coordinate 264,525 of CAWGUF010000016.1, forward strand.
ACGGCGAGGCCAATCTCATCATTGGCACGCAGATCGTGGCCAAGGGCCACAATTTCCCGGATCTGTCGCTGGTCGGTATCGTCGACGGCGACCTGGGGCTGGCGCAGGGTGCGGACCCGCGCGCGGGCGAGCGCACGTTCCAGCTGCTGCACCAGGTGACGGGGCGAGCGGGGCGGGCCAAGGTCAAGGGGCGCGGGCTCGTGCAGACGCACATGCCGGATCATCCGGTCATGGAGGCAATCATTTCCGGTGATCGGGAGGCGTTTCTGGAGCGCGAGATCCGGCAGCGTCAGGCTGGCATGCTGCCGCCATTTGGCCGGCTGGTGGCGCTGATCGTGTCAGCCAGGGATGCGCGGCTGGCGGAGAGCTATGCGCGAGAGGTGGTGCGGCGGGCGCCGCCGGCCGAGCGAATCGATGTGCTGGGGCCGGCAGAAGCGCCGATCGCGATCGTGCGGGGGCGGCATCGCTGGCGGCTCTTGGTCAGGGCGCCGCGCGAGCTGGACGTGCAGGCCTACATGCGGGCGTGGCTGTCGCTGGTGCCGGAGGCCAAGGGCGATCTCAGGCTGCAGGTCGACGTGGATCCGTATAGTTTTCTGTAGACGGGTTCGGGGCCGGACCTGGTGGTCCGACCCCGCGGCGTGCCGGGAGAGCGTCGGGAGATCGCGGCCTGGCGCCTACCTGCGACGGGCGCTGTCGGCGATGATCGAGCCAAGGATCAGCGCGCCGATGCCGATGGCGACACCGGTGGCGATTTTCTTCGCCTTGTTGTTGCGGCGGCGCTCGTGAACAGGCGGGGCGTAGTTGTAGTTCCGGGCGTGGTCATAGTGACGGCGGCTCGGGCGATAGTCGCGCGGCCCGTGATCGTTGTAGGCGTGGTAGCCGCGGTCGCGGCGCCAATCGCGGGCTTCAGCCGACGTCGACGTGAAGGCGAGGTTGCCTGCGAGCAGCGAGGCGCAGACGGCGGCGGTGGTTGCGGTCCTGGCGAATGTCATGGCCCTTCTCCTCTGTGTGACGCGGTCGTGAGACCTGCGGGCCCCCTCGGCCCGGTCGAATTCGGTTTCGGGCAGTGCCCGCGCCGGAGCGAGCGCCGGCTTGACTTGGCACGGAGATTAGTCGGCGCTGGCTGAATGGCGTGGGAACGGCATTGTCAGCTGCCGTTCATGTTTCGGTGGCTAAGGGCTGGCGGCATGCGTAGGGTGCGGGCCTCTCAATCCCACCGGTTTTTCCCATGATCTCGCCTTCACCTAAGACACCCTCGGGCCCGCCCGGATCGGCCGACTATGGTCTGCTGATCGCGCTGGGCGCGATCTGGGGCATGAGCTTTCTGTTCATCAAGCTGGCCGTGGCGACCATCCCGGCGCTGCCGATGACGACCCTCAGGCTCGTTCTGACCGTAGGTCTGATGGTCGGTTTGATGCTGTGGATGGGGCACCGGCTGCCGGCTTGGGGACGGATCTGGCTGTTCGTGTTCCTGTCGGCGGTGTTCGGGAACGTTCTGCCGTTCCTGATGATTGCCTGGGGCCAGGAGAAGGTGGATGCGGGGTTGGGGGCGATCCTGATGTCGCCGAGCCCGTTGATCGCGGCGGCGCTGGCGCACGTCTTCACCAGCGATGAAAAGCTGAACCGCTGGAAGCTGATGGGGATTGGGCTCGGTATTCTCGGGGTCGCGGTGCTGATGGGCCTCGATAAAGTGTCGCAGATCGGGGACGAGGGGATTCGGCAGCTCGCCATCGTGACGGCGGGGGCGGGCTATGCGATCAACAGCGTGGCCAATCGCGGTCTGACGGGTGGATCTGCCGTAGGTAATATTACGGCTGTGATGATCGTGTCGCTGGCACTGCTGCTGCCGTTCGTGCTCGCCTCTCCGGAGGTCTGGAGCTTTCAGCCCAGCACGACGTCGATATTGTCGGTGGTTGCCATTGCCGTGCTGTCTACAGCGATCGGAACGTTGATGATGCTCGAGATTGTGCGCCGGCAAGGGGCGGCTTTTACCGCGCAGGTCAATTTTCTGGTGCCCTTATTTGGTGTTCTGTGGGGGGTGTTGTTCCTGGCAGAGGAGCCGACGCTGAGGTCGCTCCTGGGGCTTATGCTGATCCTGGGGGGCGTGGCAGTGGCGCGCAGAGGGTCGGGGTTGCGACCGGCCGGTGCAGGCAGGGTGTGACAGCTTGACCGGGCGTAGCGTGCGACGTGCGGCGTTCGGAGCCATTCGCGTTGGTTGAAGGGCTGGCCGCAGCGTGTTAGGAGCAGCGCTGCTCAAGCAGTGGGGGCGGGCTCGCGAGGGGTCCTGGCGCGCCGGTGCTACTGCTGTGTGCTTTGAGCGCCCGTGTCCTGCGGGTGTTTCCAGCTCTGCCCGATTTTGACCCGACAGCCGCACGAGGGCGTTCGACGTGGCGACCGAAGAACCGATCATGTCCAGTGTAGCTGGCCGTTACGCGTCAGCGCTTTTCGATCTATCCAGCGAGCAAGGCCAAGTTGCCGACGTGGAGCGGCAACTGATCCGCTTCCAGGAACTGGTGGACGGCAGCGCTGACCTGAAGCGGCTGGTGCGCAGTCCCGTATTCTCCGCAGATGACCAGGCCAAAGCTATCGGCGCCGTGCTGGATAAGGCCGGGATCGGAGGGCTGGGTGGCAATTTCCTGCGGCTCGCGGCCAAGAACCGTAGACTGTTTGCGGTCGAGGATATGATCAAGGGGTTCCGTGCACTGGCGGCGCGTGCCCGGGGCGAGGTGCAAGCGGAGGTGACGTCGGCCTTTGCGCTCTCGGATGAACAGATCACTGCACTGAAGGATGCCTTGCGTGGCTCCATCGGTGGTAAGGACGTACAACTCGACGTTCGCGTCGATCCCGCACTGCTCGGTGGCTTGATCGTCAAGTTGGGCAGCCGGATGGTCGATTCTTCTCTCAGAACAAAACTCGCTACGCTCAAAACACGCATGAAAGAGGTCCGCTGATGGATATCCGCGCCGCAGAGATCTCCTCGATCCTGAAGGAGCAGATCAAGAATTTCGGTCAGGAAGCCGAGGTTTCCGAGATCGGTCAGGTGCTGTCGGTCGGCGACGGCATCGCTCGCGTCTATGGTCTGGACAAGGTTCAGGCCGGCGAGATGGTGGAATTTCCCGGCGGCATCCGCGGCATGGCGCTCAACCTTGAATCGGACAATGTCGGCGTGGTGATCTTCGGCGATGATCGCTCGATCAAGGAAGGCGACACCGTCAAGCGGACGGGCGCGATCGTGGAGGTTCCGGTCGGCAAGGGACTGCTTGGCCGCGTGGTCGATGGTCTCGGCAATCCGATCGACGGCAAGGGGCCGATCAAGGGCGACAAGCAGATGCGGGTCGACGTCAAGGCGCCGGGCATCCTGCCGCGCAAGTCGGTGCACGAGCCGATGGCGACGGGCTTGAAGGCGGTCGATGCGCTGATCCCGGTGGGGCGCGGTCAGCGCGAGCTCATCATCGGCGACCGGCAAACCGGCAAGACTGCCATTATTCTCGACACCTTCCTCAACCAGAAGCCGCTCAATCAGGGTAACGACGAGAAGGCCAAGCTCTACTGCGTCTATGTCGCGGTGGGCCAGAAGCGCTCGACCGTGGCGCAATTTGTGAAGGTGCTGGAAGAGCGCGGCGCGCTGGACTATTCGGTGGTGGTTGCCGCAACCGCCTCCGATCCCGCACCGATGCAGTATTTGGCGCCGTTCACCGGCTGCGCGATCGGCGAATTCTTCCGCGACAACGGTATGCACGCCGTGATCGCCTACGACGACCTGTCCAAGCAGGCCGTCGCGTATCGCCAGATGTCGCTGCTGCTGCGGCGGCCGCCGGGGCGCGAAGCTTATCCGGGCGACGTTTTCTACCTGCACTCGCGGTTGCTGGAGCGTGCGGCCAAGCTCAACGATGAACACGGCTCGGGCTCGCTGACCGCGCTGCCGGTGATCGAGACGCAGGCCAACGATGTGTCGGCCTACATTCCGACCAACGTGATCTCGATCACGGACGGCCAGATCTTCCTGGAAACGGACCTGTTCTACCAGGGCATCCGGCCGGCCGTTAACGTCGGCCTGTCGGTGTCGCGGGTGGGATCGTCGGCGCAGACCAAGGCGATGAAGTCGGTGGCCGGCAAAATCAAGGGCGAGCTGGCGCAGTATCGCGAGATGGCGGCGTTCGCCCAGTTCGGTTCCGATCTGGACGCAGCGACGCAGCGCATGCTGGCGCGCGGCGCGCGGCTGACGGAACTGCTCAAGCAGCCCCAGTTCTCGCCATTGAAGATGGAAGAGCAGGTGTGCGTGATTTTTGCGGGCACGCGCGGGTATCTGGATCGTTTGCCGGTCAGTGCGATCGGACGTTACGAGCAGGAATTGCTGCGGACGTTGCGCGACCAGCATGCCGGGATCCTGCAGGCAATCGAATTGTCGAAGGAGCTGAAGCCGGACGTCGAAAAGCAGCTTGTCGAGGCACTCGACAAGTTCACCGCGGCATTTGCGGCCTAGGCAGGAGGCCGGCGGGGCGTAAGGCCAAATAGGGTGTGAGACGAGCCGAGATCTATTCCACGCAGGATGTGACGTGAAATGGCTTCTTTGAAAGACATGCGCAACCGCATCGCCTCGGTGAAGGCGACGCGGAAAATTACCAAGGCCATGCAGATGGTGGCGGCTGCCAAGCTGCGCCGGGCACAGGACGCCGCATCGGCTGCCCGGCCGTATGCCGAGCGCATGGATCGCATGCTCGGCTCTATCGCATCCAAGGTCGGGCAGCAGGATGGCACGTCTCCGCTGCTGGTCGGTACCGGCAAGGATCAGGTCCATCTGCTGGTCGTGATGACGGCCGAGCGCGGATTGTGCGGCGGCTTCAACGCCAACATCGCCAAACTGGCTCGACTGGACGCGCATCGCCTTCTGCGCGATGGGAAGACCGTCAAGATCGTCACCGTGGGGCGTAAGGGGGGGGACAACCTGCGCCGCGACCTGAACCGGAACATCGTCGAGAGAATCGACTTCAAATCGGTGCGGCAGGTCGGCTTCGAGCAGGCCGGTCAGGTGGCCAAGCTGGTCATGGATATGTTCGAGGCCGGTGAATTCGACGTCTGCAAGATCTACTTCTCTGAGTTCAGGAGCGTGATCGCGCAGGTGCCGACCGGGCTGCAATTGATCCCCGCACGGGTGCCGGAAGCAGGGGACGACGCAGTCGTTCAAGGTGGCGTGCAGGCGACGCAAGAATACGAGCCGTCGGAGGAGGAGATCCTGGACGAGCTGCTTGTGCGCAATATCGGTACCCAGATTTTTCGCGGTCTGCTGGAGAATTCCGCGTCCGAGCAGGGCGCACGCATGAGTGCGATGGACAATGCGACGCGCAACGCCGGTGATATGATCGACAAGCTGACGATCCAGTACAATCGGACCCGTCAGGCACAGATCACGAAGGAGCTGATCGAGATCATCTCCGGGGCGGAGGCGGTCTAGGGGGAACGGTTGGTTTGCAGGCCAGGTCGATTGGCGCGCGGATGCGGCGCCTGTGAAGGAAACGGGTAGCGGAATTGTTGGGTCGCGCTTCGCTTGATCCAACCGACGAAAGCAAGAACGAGGCAGGCAACATGGCAACGGCAGCAGTGGCAACAGGCAGCAACAAGGTTGGGCGTATCCGTCAGGTGACGGGCGCCGTCGTGGACGTGCAGTTCGAGGGGCACCTGCCTGAGATTTTGAACTCACTGGAGACGAGCAACCAAGGCAACCGGCTGGTGCTCGAGGTGGCGCAGCATCTGGGTGAGTTCGACGGTGCGCACCATCGCCATGGACTCCACGGAGGGCCTGGTGCGTGGCCAGGAGGTCACCGACACCGGCAATCCGATCGCCGTGCCGGTCGGTGAAGAGACGCTCGGTCGCATCATCAACGTGATCGGGGAGCCGGTCGATGAGGCGGGCCCCGTGAATACGCCAACGCGGCGCGCAATTCATCAGCCGGCCCCGACGTTCGCGGAACAGGCGACGGAATCGGAGATCCTGGTCACGGGGATCAAGGTGGTGGATCTGCTGGCGCCTTACGCCAAAGGCGGCAAGATCGGCCTGTTCGGTGGCGCCGGCGTCGGTAAGACGGTTCTCATCATGGAGCTGATCAACAACGTCGCGAAGGCGCACGGCGGATATTCGGTGTTCGCTGGCGTGGGCGAGCGGACACGTGAGGGCAACGACCTCTACCACGAGATGATCAACTCGAACGTGAACGTCGATCCGAGGAAGAACAACGGATCGACAAAGGGCTCCAAGTGCGCGCTGGTGTACGGCCAGATGAACGAGCCGCCGGGTGCGCGCATGCGCGTTGCGCTTGCTGGCCTGACGGTTGCCGAGGACTTCCGCGACAAGGGACAGGACGTGCTGTTCTTCGTCGACAACATCTTCCGCTTTACGCAGGCGGGCTCGGAGGTGTCGGCGCTGCTGGGACGTATTCCCTCCGCGGTCGGCTATCAGCCTACGCTGGCTACCGACATGGGCGCGCTGCAGGAACGCATCACCACCACGCAGAAGGGGTCGATTACCTCGGTGCAGGCGATTTACGTGCCGGCAGACGATCTTACCGACCCGGCGCCGGCGACATCGTTCGCCCACTTGGATGCCACCACGGTGCTGTCGCGTTCGATCGCGGAAAAGGGTATTTATCCGGCGGTCGATCCGCTGGATTCGACATCTCGTATTCTGGAGCCCCGTGTCGTCGGCGAGGAGCACTACGCGATTGCCCGTCAGGTCCAATCAATTCTGCAGCGCTACAAGTCGCTGCAGGACATCATCGCCATTCTCGGCATGGATGAGCTGTCGGAAGAGGACAAGATGACGGTGGCGCGTGCGCGTAAGATCGAGCGCTTCCTGTCACAACCCTTCCACGTGGCGGAGGTGTTCACTGGCGCTCCTGGCAAGCTGGTGGATATCAAGGACACCATCAAGGGCTTCAAGGGCTTGTGCAACGGCGATTACGACCATCTTCCTGAGCAGGCCTTCTATATGGTCGGCACGATCGAGGAAGCGATGGAGAAGGCTGAAAAGTTGGCCGAAGAGGCATAAGGCCCTGCCCAAGGCAGGCTGGGAGGACTAACCCGCGAAGCAGCGATGCGGTCATGGCTGCGTTGCCCAACGGAGCGATCAGATGAGCGAGAATGGCGGTGCTGGCGGCGGGGAGTTCGGGTCTTGCTGTGGCGAGCTCCACGAGGCGCTGACCAGCCGGGACTTCGATCCCCTCATTACGGTGGGTGAGGATGGTGTGCTGTATATGTCGGTCGGTCTGGTGGAAACAGGCGATGACGGGGGCAGTATCGTCGACCACCCCGTTTTTTTCTGTCCGTTCTGCGGCACTCGGTTGCAGACGCCAGAAGAGGTGTACGAGAAGGCCGGTGAAGGCGACGACGAAACCTGAGGGTTGCAGGAGGCTCGGGCGGGATGGTCGAGCCAGTAGAGCCGGACGAGCTGACAGTGTGACGCCAGGGGCATGCTTGTCTGCCTGCGTCGGTATATCGGAGCACGAGACGAGATGGCGACGTTCAAGTTCGAGCTGGTAAGCCCCGAGCGCATCCTGATCTCGGAGGACGTGGAGCAGGTCGTGGTTCCGGGCAGTGACGGGGATTTTGCGGTGCTACCCGGGCATGCTCCGGTGATCTCCACGATCCGTCCCGGCGTGCTCGACGTGACAGGTCCAGGCGGGCACAGGCAACTTTTGGTCAAGGGTGGATTTGCCGAGGTCGATCCGCAACGGCTGACCGTGCTGGCCGAGCGGGCCTATGATGTGGCGGAGTTGAAGCCGGATCGCCTCGCGGCCGAACTGCAGGCGGCTGAGGCCGAACTGGCCGAAGCGGGTGATGACGCGGCCAGACTGCGCGCTCATACGCTGCTGGACTGCTTGAGGAGCCTGCAGAGCGGCCGGGCGCATTGAATTTCGCGCGTAAGCCTGGAGCGCTCTCGACTGTCACGGGCCTGTGCGTGGCCTCATGCACGCCACGTGCGTTATGGTAGAACCGTCTGCAGCTTCGGCGCGAGCAGCGTAGGGGTGCCGGTAATGCTGCAGCGGTGCTCTGCCGCAAATGGCGGGGTGGTGTCATTCTCGATGAGATAATGCGCGTATGGTTTCAGCCGGCCCTGGTCGGTTATGACATCTGCTTGGGCTGCTGCTCCTGATAGCGTTAGCGTGATGGCTCCTATGAGCGCGTATCGATTGGCGAAGGTCATGGTTGTCTCCTGCGCTGCTGATTGCAGGCCACACCAGATGGCGCATTGATCCAGGATGGTGCGTTAACCGTACATTGTGCGGGGCGCGATCACGTGCCATGCAAAAAGGCTTGAGGGTGGTGTGACCGGATCGATGGACAAGGTCCGATTGTCGCGATGCAGAAGCCGGTTGGCGCTCGTTCGTCTCAGTCTGACCGCCGCACATTGCTGGGCTGTTTTTCCAGGCTGGCAACTAAACGTGCTGAAATACGGCTCACAGGGGCGTTAAGTCACTGCACAAAGGGGCGGGTAGCACTTATCTTCATTGTGGTGGACACAACGACGTTGTAGTCGACTTAAGGGAGGGAGGGTCCGGTCCGGGCGAGGATCGGGGCATTCCGGGAATGGTGGTTGCGTTGGGCCAATCCAGGCCTTCGCGCAGAAGTCGTAGGTATGAATGTGAACGCTCACAGCAAGACGCCGCTGCTCGATCAGGTCAAGACGCCAGCCGATCTGCGCCGTCTCGATGAGAAAAGCCTGCCCCAGCTTGCGGCCGAACTCCGGCAGGAGACAGTCGATGCGGTGTCCGTTACCGGCGGGCATCTGGGTGCCGGACTGGGTGTCGTCGAGTTGACGGTGGCCTTGCACTGGGTGTTCGATACGCCGCGCGACCGGCTGATCTGGGATGTCGGACATCAGGCTTATCCCCACAAGATCTTGACGGGCCGGCGCGATCGCATTCGCACGTTGCGGCAGGCTGGCGGGTTGTCAGGCTTCACCAAGCGGTCGGAGAGCGAGTTCGATCCGTTCGGCGCCGCGCATTCGTCGACCTCGATTTCCGCCGGGCTGGGCATGGCGGTGGCCCGCGATCTGGAGGGGCGTGACAACAACGTCGTCTGCGTGATCGGTGACGGCGCGATGAGCGCGGGCATGGCCTATGAGGCCATGAACAACGCAGGAGCGCGCAACGAGCGCCTGATCGTTATTCTCAACGACAACGATATGTCGATTGCGCCGCCGACAGGCGCGTTGTCTCATTACCTGGCTCGGATCAGCTCGAGCGGTACCTACCTGCACATCCGGGAGGTCGGTAAACAGCTTGCCAAGCGATTGCCCAAGAGCTGGGAGCGTCGGGCTGCGCGTGTGGAGGAATACACGCGGACGGCGTGGACCGGGGGCTCTTTGTTCGAGGAGCTCGGCTTCTACTATGTTGGGCCGATCGACGGGCACGATCTCAATGTTTTGTTGCCGGTTCTGAAGAACGTTCGCGACGCCCGCCAGGGACCGATCCTGGTGCATGTCGCGACCAAGAAGGGCAAAGGTTATCCGCCAGCGGAAAGCTCAGCCGACAAGTATCATGGCGTGAACCGCTTCAACGTCATTACCGGCGATCAGGTCAAGGCAAAAGCCAATGCGCCCAGCTATACGCGGGTGTTCGCGAACAGCCTGATCGGCGAGGCGCGCAAGGACGACAAGATCGTGGCGGTCACTGCCGCGATGCCATCAGGCACAGGACTGGATCTGTTCGGCAAGGAATTTCCCGAGCGGACGTTCGACGTAGGTATTGCCGAGCAGCATGCGGTCACGTTCGCGGCGGGGCTGGCCACCGAAGGCTTCAAGCCGTTCTGTGCCATATATTCCACATTCCTGCAGCGCGCTTTCGACCAGGTTGTGCACGACGTTGCGATCCAGCGGCTGCCGGTTCGGTTCGCTCTCGACCGTGCCGGCCTGGTGGGGGCAGACGGGCCGACACATGCCGGGTCGTTCGATCTTGCTTATCTGGGTTGTCTGCCGGAGTTCGTCTTGATGGCGGCGGCGGATGAGGCGGAGTTGATGCACATGGTCGCGACGGCGGTTGCGATCGATGACCGGCCGTCGGCATTCCGGTATCCGCGGGGTGAGGGTGTCGGGCTCGAGATGCCGGCAGAGGGTGTCCCGCTGGAGATCGGTAAAGGCCGGGTCATTCGCGAGGGATCGAGTATCGCGTTGTTGTCGCTGGGGACACGGCTTGCGGAGTGCCTGAAGGCGGCGGATCAGCTGGCTGCGATGGGGCTGTCGACAACAGTGGCTGACGCCCGGTTCGCCAAACCGATCGATACGCGACTGATCGGGGAGCTGGCTGCCAATCACGAGGTCCTGATCAGCGTGGAGGAGGGCTCGACCGGTGGCTTCGGCGCACTGGTGCTGCACCACCTGGCTGGTGCGGGTGTGCTGGATCGCGGCTTGAAGGTGCGGACGATGACGCTGCCTGATACGTTCATCGATCACAATAAGCCCGAGACCATGTACGCGGAGGCCGGGCTCGATGCTGGCGGTATCGTGACAGCGGCGTTGTCGGCGCTGGGACGCGAAAGCCTGGGCGTCGATCTCGGCCGCGCCTGATATCGAGCGGTTCTGGGTTGGCGTCAAACGCCCTGTCGGTAACGGGCGCGAGAGTTGGGGACTGACTGGCTTCGGCCACGGGTCGCTGGCCTCGCAGTTGGATGCTCTACTCGGCGGCGCGTGGCGGTGGTGCTGTCTCGGCAGCGTCGGCGGCGCGCGTCTGCCAGATCATCTGGATATTGCGCGCATAGATGAGCAGGCCCGTGCCCTGGCCAAGCATGAACACCGGGTCGAAGCGATAGATCGCGTAGGCGAACAGCATCGCGCCGCCGGCGAAGCTGAAATACCAAAAGGTTTCAGGCACGATGGAGCGGCGCGCCTTCTCGCTGGCGATCCATTGCACGATGAAGCGCATTGAAAACATCAATTGCGCCAAGAAGCCGACGGCCAGCCAGATGATCTCTGTGCTGGAGGTGGTGGCCCACCACATTGCGATCTTGTCCATTCCGGTCGGGGCTCCGATCAACGCCGCTCGTGATGACAGCGTTGGGTGTCAGTTGTCACCGGCTGTGCGGCGCGGCCCTTCGCCACGGTTACGGTGGCGGCCGATCTCGGAGACCTGACGACCTTCCGGCAAGTCGGCGACGATGGCAGGGACGCGGGTGCGGCGGCGAAGCCAGGTCACGCCAACAAGGTCATACAGGCCGACGACGGCGCGGGTGATGTTGTTGTACTTGGACTTCCCGGCAATTCGCGGGCGGTCATTGACGGGCTCGTAGGCAACCTCGTAGCCGTAGGTCTGGAACAGCGCCGGCAAGTAGCGGTGCATTGAGGTGAAGAAGGGCAAGCGCACAAACGCTTCTCTCCAGTAGGCCTTGATGCCGCAACCGGTGTCCGGGCAGTTATCCTTGAGGACCCAATCGCGAATGCGGTTTGCGGCTCGGGAGGCCCAGCGCTTGGAGCCCTCGGCCTTACGGTTGATGCGAATGCCGCCGACCAATGCGGGCCCTTGCGCTCCCGGGGGAGCCAGTTTTGCGAGCAGTCGCGGAATGTCGGCGGGGTCGTTCTGGCCGTCACCGTCCATGGTCGCGATCACGGGATGGACGGCGGCGAGGATGCCGGTTCGCATTGCCGTGCTTTGGCCCGAGCGGGTGGCGTGGCGCAGGTAGCGCAGATTGGGTATTTCTCCTGCTTCGATGAGGGCCCGGATCTCAGCGGATGTGCCATCATCGCTGCCATCGTCGACAACGATGACCTCGCCCAGCGTCTCGGCAGGGATGACGTCATAGGTTTCCTTGACCAGGCGGCCGATGTTGCCGGCCTCGTTCAATGCAGGAATGATCACTGAAACGCGCATGTGTCACTTTCCATCGCGCTTTTGTCCACGACCCAGGCTGTGCGGGTTACGCACCCAAGATCATCGCAGCCCGCACAATGCTCGATTGCCTGGTGCCTCGGCACAGCGGAGTGTCGGCGAGTATTGCGACGACGCAGGGGCAAACACTGTCTTAGCGGGACGCTATCAGTCTATTCGCACTGCACACAACACTGTAAACGAGGAGGAGCAGGGTCGCATCGCTTGTTTGCAGCGGATGTGACTTTTTCCCCTATGGAGAGAACGTTTTGGGTGTCGCAGGCCTATTTTCCGATGCGGAGGGGCGTACGCGCTGGCGGCTGATGCTGGCTTTGCTGCTCGGCTTGCTGCTGGCCGTTCGATTGCTGGCTTTGCTCACGAATCGCACCGACCTGTTCTTCGATGAGGCGCAATATTGGAGTTGGAGCCAGGAGCCGGCGTTCGGCTACTACTCGAAGCCGCCGCTCGTTGCCTGGCTTATCGGAGCAACGACGGCCGTGTGCGGGCAGGGCGAGGCCTGCATTCGAGTCGCGGCGCCATTGCTGCACACGGTGACCGCGGCTGCTCTGTTTGCACTGGGCTCACGGCTATACGGGGTAAGCGTTGGCTTCCTGTCGGCGCTGGTGTTTGCGACGCTACCGGGCGTATCGCTGTCGTCAGGCATCATCTCGACTGACGTGCCGCTGCTTACGGCTTGGGCCATCGCGCTATGGGCGCTGGTGGTGATGATCGACGATAAGCGGGCGTGGTGGCCGGGCGTGGTTGCCGGGCTGGCACTCGGCGCGGGCCTCAATGCCAAGTATGCGATGGCTTATTTCGTCGTTTGTCTCGGGGTCTATCTGGCGTTCACGCCAGAGCGGCGCTGGCTGCTTCGCGATCGGCGGCTGTGGCTGGCCTTGGGGTTGGGGATCGCCTTGATCGTGCCAAACCTCGTTTGGAATGCGTCGAACAGCTTTGCGACGTTCTCGCATACGGCGGACAATGCGAAATGGTCGGGGAGTCTCTTCCGGCCAGGTAAAGCTGCCGAGTTCCTGGCAGGGCAGTTTGGCGTGTTCGGGCCGATCCTGTTCTGCGCCTATCTCATCATCGCCTGGCGCTGGTGGCGGCGCGGGCTGGAACCGGCGGATCGGCTGCTGCTGGCCTTCTCGCTGCCGATCATCCTGATCGTTACGATCCAGGCGTTCATCTCGCGGGCGCATGCAAACTGGGCCGCTGCTGCCTATGTCGCGGCTGCGGTGCTGGTGACGCAGACGATGGTTCGTGATGTGGCAAGGCGCTGGCTCAGCGCCTCGTTCTGGCTGCATGGCGCCATAGTCCTGGTACTGGCGGTTGCGACAGCATTTGCCGGCCGATTTGCATTGCCGGGGGGAGCCGATCCATTCGCCCGGACGCTGGGGTGGCGAGAGCTCGCAGATGGGACCCGGTCCCGGCTGGAGGCGGCGCGCAAGGCGGGACGGCCATTCGGCGCTGTGATTACCGATGAGCGGGCGACGACCGCTGAGCTGCTCTATTACATGCGTGACGAGCCCACGCCGGTGCTGGCCTGGAAGGATAGCGCGCGGGTGCGGGATCACTATGAATTGACCCGGCCGTTCAAAGCGGGATCACCGGAGCCGGTGCTGCTGGTTGCCCTGCATGGCGATGCCCGTTCTATTGCGGGGCAGTTTGCGACTTCCCACCTGTTGGGAGAGGCACGGTTGCCTGCAGGCACGGCCAGCCGACGCGTTTGGTTCTTTCATCTCAGCGGGTTTCGCGGCCAATAGGCCGACGGCGAATGCGACTTCCCCTGGACCCTCAGCATGACAAGGAGACGGCGAGATGCAGTTGAAAGGCAGAACCGCAATCGTGACCGGCTCGACATCCGGTATCGGGCTCGGGATCGCCAAGGGGCTGGCGGCGGAAGGCGCGAACATCGTCATCAACGGGTTGGGCAGCGAGGCCGATAACGCTGCAGCGATACAGGAGGTCGCGGCGCTGGGGACGCGCGTTGCTTTCGACGGCGCGAACATGCTGCGGCACAATCAGATTGCTGAGATGGTGGAGAAGACCGAGCGGGATTTCGGCGCGGTCGATATCCTGGTCAACAATGCAGGCATCCAGCACGTGTCGCCGATCGAGGATTTTCCAATCGAGAAATGGGATGCAGTGCTGGCGATCAATCTGTCGTCGTCGTTCCATACCATTCGCGCTGCGGTGCCGGGCATGAAAGCGCGCAAGCACGGGCGCATCATCAACATGTGCTCGGCGCATTCGCTTACAGCCTCACCGTACAAGGCTGCGTACGTTGCGGCCAAGCACGGGCTTGCCGGTCTGACGAAGGTGGTGGCGCTGGAGCTGGCGGAATGTGGGGTGACCTGTAACGCCATCTCGCCCGGTTTCGTGTGGACGCCTCTGGTCGAGAAGCAGATCCCGGATCTGGCGAAGTCGGAAAACATCTCGCTGGAGGCGGCAAAGGCGAAAGTGCTGTCACGGCAGCCAACGCGCCAATTCGTTACCGTCGATCAGGTCGCGGCGCTTGCGGTGTTTCTGGCATCAGAAGCGGCGGCATCGATCACGGGGTCGAACTACTCGATCGATGGCGGGTGGACGGCCGAGTAGGCGGCTGGGGTGATCCGTCAGGCTGCTGTCGATAGTGGCGGATGAAGCGAGAGCCGCGGATCGAGCGCAATTCAGGAGACGGCCTCGCGGCATTCCTCATCAGGTGGTAGTGGATCGCAGCCACGACCCTGGGCGACACACATCTGCATCGCCTTGCGCAACTTCGGCGTTATGAAGCCATCGTTGGGGCCGTCATAGAGCCGGTGGATCTTCAAGCCGCATTGATAGAGCGCCACCATGCGCGGGCCACCAAACAGCATGGACGCCTCGTAGTCGCGCAAGGCGCCGTCGGCGTCACCCATCCACTGCTTGATGTGGGCGCGGGTATCCAGCGAGTGGGGGCTCATCGGGTCAAGCTGCAGGGAGCGCTGGACGTCGGGCATTCCCAAGGGGGCCTTACCCCACTTGAAGTAGGCCCAGGCGCGATTATTCAAAGCCACCGCAAAATTAGGTTGATGCCGGATCGCTTCGTCGTAGTCACGAACCGCGGTTTCGTATTCGCCCTGCAGGGAGTAGGCGAGCGCCCGGTTGGCATATGCGGTGGCTCGCCGTGTGCTGGACAAGCCTGGCGTATCGAGTAGCTCGGTGCAGGCCTTGATACGTCTGCCGCTGTCCGGGCTGTCGCAGTCGTGTCCGCTGTTCTCCGCCATGGCCGGCGACCCGCAGGCGAGTGCCGCGGCCAGTGCCAGCAGGAGTATCGATCGCAGCATGTCGTGCTCTCAGCGAGGTTGCGAAGAACTTGGCCGGTCGGGTCTTCGTCGCGACCACGGGGCCAGATGATTTCTTCCTAGTGAGGCGTCGGGAAGTTCGTAATCAGTTGTGGCTGGCTCCCAAACGAACTTCGCGATCGGAACCGGGACACTAGTGCTCCGGTTCTGACATTTGATGCCCGGTTCCGCACCATTGAGAGCAAATGTCAGAACCATAAGGAGCACTAGCAAGATTATGTTTCTAGTGTAGCTTTTGCACCTGACGTTTGGTCTCGAGGCGAGCGCCAAGCGGGTACCAAACGTCAGGTGCGCTACACTAGCGGTGTCTTTCCATACCGTCCAGATTGCAGCGGGCCGGAGATGCTGTGTTGGCCCGCAACAACGGCTCGATTGTGGCGCGTGAGGCCGCTGCGGAGAGATGGGCGGGAATCGTGGTGTTTTTGCCAAGGTCACCTCAACTCAGGCATCACCTCGTCCGCGAACACTTTCAGATTGCCGGCGTCGCCGGAGGGATCGACGAGCAGGACGTAATCGACGCCGCCGGTCTGGAGACGCTTGAGGCGGGCCACGATGTCGGGGATATCGCCCAGCAGCGCCAAATCCTCGTCGGCAAGTCCCGGATCGGCGTGGGAGCTGATGTTCTGGTAACGTTCTGCCCCTGGGCCACGCGCGAGTGCGCCAACGGTCTGTAGTGTTCGCAGCCGTGTTTCCTTGGCTGCCCTGGAGCTCTTTTTCAGTTCGTGCGATCAAGAGCGCGCGGGCGACGGCGATCTGGCCGCCGGCTGACTGGCCTGAGGCCTTGCGCGCTGCATGGTATCGTTCGACGCGCTCTATGATGAGGTCTGACGGGGCGATCTGATCGAGCAGCAGGTTGTAACCTTGATGGGCGGCGCGTTCGATCGATTCGAAACTGCCGGCCCCCATCCACAGTGGCGGGTGCGGGCGTTGGATCGTGCGCGGCTCGATGACGATGTCGTTGAACGTCCAGTATTCGCCCTTGTGCGAGAACTTGGTGTCGGTCTGCCAGGCGGCGTGCAGGAAACCCATCGTTTCGTCGAAGCGGGCCGTTGCTTCGCGCATGGGGATGTTGAAACCAGAGAATTCGTAGTCGCGATATCCCTTTCCGACCCCAAGATCGAGACGGCCGTCGGAGAGCAAGTCCACGGTGGCAATCTGCTCAGCAAGCAACGCCGGATTGTGCCACGGGACCACGATGACGGCGGTTCCGAGCCGGATGCGCTGCGTGCGGCCGGCGAGGTAGCTCAGAAGATTGAGCGAGGCGGAGACCTGGCCGACGCCAGTGAAGTGATGCTCCACGACGAATATGCCGTGGTAGCCGAGCTCCTCGGCCGTGAGCACGTAGTCGATGAACTGGCGATATCCGAGGCTATCGCCCTCTACGCCTGTTCCCTTCGATCGTGCGCCGCCGAATAGTCCGAACCTCATTGGGCGTCTCCTTGTTACGGCATCGGCCGGGTGTGCGCAGCGCGGCCATGATGCAACCGTCGGTCGTTCAGCGTGCCCGTTGTAGCGGGATAGAGCGGGGATGTCTGCCCTGGGCGGAAGGGAGCGGTGGTTGTCGGCTGTATCAGTTCGGGATTTGATAAGTGTTTGTTTGTAGTGCTTCGAGCTTAGCCAGTGTTTGGCGGATTGATGAAAGACTTTGTTAGCATGTTGCAGCGCATCATTAGGGGCAACAAAGAACAATAGTCAGGGCAGACACGATGCGTTGGACGAACTGGGCGGGTTGGCTCGGTGACGAGTTCGGGGGCATTGCCCCGACGTTGGGCGTGGTGCTCACTGTTCTGTTCGCAATGTCGGGTGCAGCGATAGACTTCGGACGCGCTCATTCCAAACGCACGCAGTTGCAGGCCGCGGTCGACGCCGCTGCCCTGGCCGCGGCACGGAGTGCGGATGCGAGCGTTGCGCAGCGTAAGGCTGCGGGCCAGACAGCGTTCAACTCAAATTACGCGGATTATGCAGCTGCCACGCTCAAGGTCGAGGTCAGCGATTCGGACCGGGTGAACGTCAGCGTTCAAGAGACGGTGGCGACGTATCTGCTTGGTGTCGTCGGCAAGAAGACAATCGATCTCAATGTCGCGGCCGAGGTGCCGATCCCGAAGCGTGGGTATGCGGAAATCGTGCTGGTGCTCGACTACTCCGACTCGATGATGGACAGCGACAAGTACAAGCGCATGTCGGAGGCCGCCGGCAAGATGATCGACCGCATCTCGGACGACGGCAAGAACACCAACGTCAAATTTGCGCTGGTGCCCTTTTCGGCGGTCGTGCGCGCCGACATCCCGGCCGCGCATCTGCGTAGCGATGTGACCTTCGACGGTTGCACGATGGACCGGCGCTTTCCGTACAACACGCAGGAAGGCGTGACGCCGGCCAACGACGCCGGCAAGTGGGGCGATCACTCCGCCGGAGGCCACGATTGCTCGGTGGTGGCGGCGGCAAATCTCAAAGTGCTGCCGTTGACGAGTGACGTGTCTGCCGTGAAGAGCACGCTGAATTCGTTCCAGCCCCATATGTGGACCCATAT
The DNA here is from genome assembly GCA_963825625.1 of uncultured Alphaproteobacteria bacterium. GTDB lineage: Bacteria > Pseudomonadota > Alphaproteobacteria > Rhizobiales > Hyphomicrobiaceae > CAMDPA01. Next base: position 282,233 of record CAWGUF010000016.1, read on the forward strand.
CGCGGCTGGGGCGGAATTCGGGTGGCAGGTGATCTCGCCGGATGGTGTATTTGGCGGAGCCCGCGCGTATACGGATAAGCACAACGTCAAGGCTGTCATCCTGCTCACCGATGGCATGCAGACTGCACCGGGCTGGGGGCCATCCGACAGCCGGACGGTGGCCGACGCAGAAGCAAATCTGCGCAGCATCTGTAATGGCATGAAAGCGAAGAACATCGAGGTCTATACGGTCGGATACGACCTCACCGACTCCCACACGCTATCGCTGCTGCAGGATTGTGCGGTCTCCGGCGGGCATTATGCCTCGACCGATGTGGACAGCGGCCTGATGACGATCCTTGCTTCGGTAGCCAAGCGCATCGAGCAGAGCATGGTGCGGCTGGCGAAGTAGGATCCGGCCGCACCCGCTGCTGGCAGATCAGGCGAACTGCTCGCCGTAGGCATCGTCGCTGAAGCCGATCAGCCATGTCTTGCCGGTCCTGATTGCTGGTGCGCGCAGGTTGCCGGTGGGGCCGAGGACCGCGGCTGCGAAGTCGGGGTCGGTCGGCTTGGTCTTCTTCATGTCGAATGTCACGACCTTCTTGCCCTTCGCGACCAGCACACGCGAGGCGCCGGCGAAAAGGTCTGCGAGGTCGGACTGGCCGAACTTCTGCTTCGTTGCATTCACCGTCTCACGGACGGCAACGTCCCGGCCTTCCAGGAAGGCATCGGCACGCCCGCAACTCGTTCAGCCCTTGCGGTGATAGAACCAGTCGATGGTTTTGGTCATGGCTAGTGGTAGTCTCCTGTCAGTTGCCTCGTGTCGGGAACCGCAGCTCAGGCGGCAAAGTGAAGATACGGCGCGGTGCGCGTTGTGGTTCTCTCAGGTCAAGCTGCTCTGAGCGTGATGGCGATGGTTTGGCATCAGCTTGCGACTGATTTATCCATCCCCTCCAGCTCGTCGATCATGCGCTCGAGAAGGCCCAGGCCCTTGTGCCAGAACTCCGGGTTCGAGGCATCGAGGCCGAACGGCGCGAGCAGCTCGGAATGGTGCTTGGAGCCGCCCGCCATCAGCATGTCGAAGTACTTGCCGACGAAGCCGGGATGCGCCTCCTCGTAGAGGGCATAGAGCGAGTTCACGAGGCAGTCGCCGAACGCGTAGGCGTAGACGTAGAACGGCGAGTGGATGAAGTGGGGGATGTAGGTCCAGAACACCTCGTAGCCGGGCTTGCAATGGATCGGCATCGCCCAGGCTTTCGGCCTGCACCTCCATCCAGAACGCGGTTCAGATCCTCGGTCGTGAGTTCGCCGCCGCGCCGCGCCTCGTGCACCTTGCGCTCGAAGGTGTAGAACGCGATCTGACGCACGACCGTGTTGATCATGTCCTCGACCTTGCCGGCCATCAGCGCCTTGCGCTCGCGCGGATCGGTCGGCCGATTTGAGCAGCGCCTGGAAGGTCAGCATCTCGCCGAACACCGATGCCGTCTCAGCCAGCGTCAGCGGCGTATGCGCCAGCAGCGGGCCCTGCGATGCGGCCAGCACCTGATGCACGCCGTGGCCGAGCTCGTGCGCCAGCGTCATCACATCGCGCGACTTGCCCTGGTAGTTCAGCAGCACGTAGGGGTGCGCCGACGGCACGGTGGGATGCGCGAATGCCCCGGGCGCCTTGCCGGCGCGCACGGGGGCATCGATCCAGCGATTGTCGAAGAACTTGGCTGCGATGCCTGCCATCTCGGGTGCGAAGCCGCCGTAGGCATCGAGCACCATGTCGCGTGCCTCCGGCCAGGCGATGACGCGCTCCGGCTTCTCGGGCAGCGGTGCGTTGCGGTCCCAGTGCGACAGGCGGTCCATGCCGAGCCACTTGGCCTTCATCCGGTAGTAGCGATGCGACAGTCGCGGGTAGGCGGCGCGCACGGCCGTCACCAGCGCATCGACGACCGGTGCCTCGACCTTGTTGGCGAGGTGGCGGCTGTCGGCGACGTCGGTGAAGCCGCGCCAGCGGTCGGAGATTTCCTTGTCCTTGGCGAGCGTGTTGGTGATCAGCGTGAACAGGCGCGATGTTGTCCCCAAGCGTCCTGGCCAACGCCTGGGCGGCGTTGCGGCGCTTCGGCTCGGCTGGGTCCGACAGCAAATTCAGTGTGGGCTCCAGCGTCAGCGGCTCGGGCTCGCCTTCGACGTCGAAACGAAGTGCCGTCATCGTCTCGTTGAACAGGCGGTTGAAGGCGCCGCGGCCGGTTTGCGACTTCTCATGGAACAGCTGCTCGAGCTTTTCCTCGAGCTGGAATGGCTTTTCTTTGCGCAGGTCCTCGAACCAGGGCCGGTAACGGGCGAGTGCGGGGGCGGTCATCGCGGCATCGAGTATGCCGTCAGGGATCTGGTTGAGCTCCAGCTCGAAGAAGATCAGGTCGGAGGAGATGCGGGTGAGCTGCTCGGAGATGTCTCCGTAGAATTTGGCGCGGGCCGGATCTGCCTGGTTGCCGGCATAGAGCAGACCGGCGTAGGAGCCGAGGCGGCCCAACAGGTCGGACAGGCTCTCATAGGCGACGATGGCCTCGGCAAGGGCATCGCCGCTGCCGGCGGTCGTGGCCAGCTTGCCCTGCCAGGTGTCCTTGATGCGTTTGGCCTCGGCTGCCGCGGCCTCGATATCGCGCTTGACCTCGGGGGCGTCGGGGGCGGGGTATAGGTCCGCCAGGTTCCATTCCGGCATGTCGCCCAGATTGGTGTCCGCCTGTGCCTGGCTCATATCGCTTTCCTTCCACATCTTCGAATCCGGTGTTGGCCTGGAATGTGACCTCGCTGGCCCGGAGGATCAAGGGCAGGGTTGGCCGCAGTTGATGGTGCATCCGGGCGGGGACGGGACGATCTACCCGTCGAGCACCATCATGGTGCCGCTGCTAAGGGGCTGTTTACCCATATCGGGCACTGTCTGAACCGTTGAGTCTTCGGTGAGCGACCGTCCGGCAATGGGGCAATACCCTGCCGCCGCAACCTGCGCCGATCCTGTTCCGTAGCGTCCGAGTAGAGTAGCCCATGCCAAAGCGCGTCCTTATCGTTGATGACGATCCCGCCCAGCGCCGTATTCTCGAAGAAATTGTCAAGCGGTTCGGGTTCGAGACCCAGAGCGCCACCTCGGGAGATCAAGCTCTCCAGATCCTTTCCACTTCCGATGGCATCAGCCTGATGCTCTTGGACCTTGTGATGCCCGGTACCGACGGTACGGAGGTTCTCAAGGAGGTCCAGGGCAAGCCGGGCATGCCGCCGGTCATCGTGCTCACTGCGAACGGCTCGATCGATTCAGCGATCCAGGCGATGCGCGCCGGGGCGGTCGATTTCGTGGTCAAGCCGGCCAGCCCCGAGCGACTCGAGGTGTCGATGCGATCGGCGCTGAAGATCGAGGCGCTGGCAGGCGAGATCACCCGCATCAAGAAGCGTGCAGAAGGTACGCTGACGTTCTCCGACTTGATCATCCGTGGTGATGCCATGAGCCGGGTGATCGCGCTCGGCAAGCGGGCAGCCGCTTCCAACATCCCGGTTCTGATCGAAGGTGAGTCCGGCGTCGGCAAGGAGCTTATCGCGCGGGCCATCCAGGGCGAGAGCGATCGCAAGGCAAAGCCGTTCATCACCGTGAATTGCGGTGCGATCCCGGAGAACCTGGTCGAGTTGATCCTGTTCGGACACGAGAAGGGCTCGTTCACCGGCGCCACCGAAAAGCGGATCGGCAAGTTCCAGGAGGCCGACGGCGGCACGCTGTTCCTCGATGAGGTCGGGGAGTTGCCGCTCGACGTGCAGGTCAAGCTGCTGCGTGCGCTGCAGGAAGGTGAAGTCGATCCGGTCGGCGCCAAGCGTCCGGTCAAGGTCAACTTCCGCCTGATCTCGGCGACCAATCGCAACATGATCGATCTGGTCAAGGAGGGTAAGTTCCGGGAGGATCTCTATTACCGGCTCAACGTGTTTCCCGTGCTGGTGCCGCCGCTGCGGCAGCGGTTGGAGGACGTGCCGGAATTGGCGGCCCACTTCCTGACCCGGTTTGCGGCAGAGGAAGGCAAGCGGGTCTCCTCGATCTCTGATGACGCGATGCGGCTGCTGGCCAGCTACACGTGGCCGGGTAACGTGCGGCAGCTCGAAAATGCTGTATTTCGTGCGGTTGTGCTGGCTGACGGTGCCGAATTGGCGGTGGCGGAATTTCCGCAGATCGCGGCGCACGTGGAAGGCTTCAGGGCCGAGGTGCCGGCTGCACCGGCTGCGGCAGAAGAGCCAAGGGCCTATACCGGTCCCGCACTCCTGGGCGCGGAAGACACTGTGCCGCGCACCATCGAGTTGCGCGCGGCCGGCAAAGCCAGCGCGCTGGGAATACCGGCAGTCACGGATGACGGGGATATCCGCCCGTTGACCGAGATCGAAGCGGATATGATCCGGCTGGCGCTGGGGCGCTATCGCGGTCACATGACCGAGGTGGCCAAACGGCTCGGAATAGGGCGTTCCACTCTCTACCGGAAGATGCAGGAGTACGGGCTGGAACCGCGGGTTTGATGCCGTAGTCCGGTTGCGTGATCGATACCGGCCGTGGGTCTTCGACCTGCGGCCGGTTTTTGCGTCCGTGTGGCCTCGTACCGGCAAAGACCGGCAAGAGGCCGCAATCGGCCCCAGCTTGGTCATGATTGCGCGGCAGTGGATGTGGTTGAAGAAGACAGGGCCTGTCGTGCCGGCGGCAGTTCGCGAGTGCTGTGGGAATGCAACAGCCGGCTCGTGGACCAGCCGAAGCGTGTTGCAGGCATGCAGGCGCTGCTGGTCAGAGTCCGGCGCTTCGGTTAGCCTGTTGTCCCGCTCCGGAGGGTCTCTATGCAAACTGCCAGATTTCTCATCTCGATCGCAGCCTTGAGTTTTGCTCTCGCATCCTCAGCCAGCGGCCAGGACGTGTCGCCGGCCAGGACGGTGAGCGATGAGGCCAACGGCGTTTCGCAGCAAGTGCCGGCACGCCCGTCGACAGACGGCGCGGCTGTTCAGACGTCGAGCGAGGTCCCCGCGGCAGAGGGGGCCAATGCTGCCTCCGCGCGGCAGGAGGTCGGCAGTAGTTCGGCGGCGGAGGTCAACACCACTGTGCAGGATGCTGCCAAACGCGGGGCAGCGACCGCAATCCAAGCAGAAGCCGCCGCATCAAATCAAGAGAGCAAGGAGACGGCAGCGCCGCTCGTGACTTCGACGGATGCAGGGGCGGAGGTGGCCGCTCCGGCACAGTCCGTTGCCCCGGGCACGGAGCAAGCGAGCATGGCGCCGGCTCCGGTTGTGGTGGTGGAGCCGATTGGTCCAGAGGTGGTGCAGCGTGCGGTAGCGATGGCCGACAAATCGGTGCATCCGGATGATCTGGCGGGGTTGAAAGCCTATTATGCGGCGTTCCCGGGTAAGCCACTGTGGATCCAGGAGCGCGGATTGTCGGCGCGGGCACGTGCGTTGATGGCCGAGATCGGGCGCGCCGACAGCTGGGGGCTGCGCGCTCGCGATTATCGATTGCCGGCCGGGGATGTGGGGCCTGATCGGGAAACGTTGTCGGCAGCGGAGGCGCGGCTGACGCTGGCGGCGCTCGCCTATGCGCGGCATGCGAAGGGCGGCCGGTATGATCCCAAGCGATTGTCGATCGCTATCGACCGGGATCCGCCGGTCAATCGGCCGGAAACGTTGCTGGCTGAGCTGGCTTCCGCGGACGCCCCTGATCGGTATCTACGGGGGCTGCATCCGCAACACGAGCAGTTTCAGCGGTTGCGCAAGCTTTATGTCGCGCTCAAGGCTGGTCAGGGGCCGGTTTCTGCGGCGGCAAAAGAAGAGCGGGCCGAGGAGGAAACCGCGAATAAGTCAAACAAACGCAAGCGGAAGAAGGCGGTGGCAAAGCCGGAGACGGTTTCGGCTGAGCGCGTACTGATGAATATGGAGCAGTGGCGCTGGATGCCGGAAACGCTCGGCTCCCTGCATATCGCTGCGAATATCCCGGAGTTCATGGTGCGGGTGGTGAAGAATGGCCAGGTCATCCATTCCGAACGCATGATCGCGGGGGAGGTCGACAAGCAGACGCCGATCTTCTCGCAGGACATGCAATCGGTGGTGTTTCATCCGGGATGGGGCGTGCCCAACAGCATCAAGGTAAAAGAGCTGCTGCCGGGCCTGCTGCGCGGACGGGATACGCTGTCACGCAGCGGGCTCAAGGCAACCTACAAGGGACGGCCGGTCGACCCGACGACGATCGACTGGCGAACGACCGATATCCGCAATCTGACGGTGATCCAGCCGCCGGGACGGAGCAATGTGCTGGGTGTGGTGAAGTTCCAGTTCCCCAACAAAAACGACATCTACATGCACGACACGCCGACAAAGCATCTGTTCAACTCCAAGGTGCGGGCTTTCAGCCATGGCTGCATGCGGATCAGGAACCCGGTGAAGCTGGCCGAAGTGGTGTTTGCGGAAACCGCCGGCTGGTCGCCGGCGAGGGTTGCCTCCCTCATCAAGAATGGGCCGATGGATAATCGCATCCCATTGCAGCGCAAGATTCCCGTGCACGTGACGTCCTTCACGGTGACCGTCGATCAGGACGGCAAGCCGCATGCTTTCAGCGACATCTACGGGCACGAGAAGAGGATCGGGCTGGCGCTCGATGGAAAATTCCATCTCATCCAGAAAAAGGTCGTGAACCTCAGCGCGGCTCGGGCCGAGGTGTTGAGCCGGGCCGGGGGCGGTCAGTCGTTCCGCAGGCGCGATGACGACTGGATGCGTAACGTTTTCCCCGGCTTCAACTGAGGCTGTTGCCAGCATCGCTGGTGGTGGCGGGACCGACAGTTGATGCTGCGGGCATGGGTGGCAGCGTCTGCCGGGCACGCCGCCAGCTGGAGCGAGGCCAGTTGCCAGAGGGCCGGCTTATCTGCATAAGCATCGGCCAGGAAGAAAATTCCACAGTTTTTGGAGATCGTCATGAGCACATACACGATCGGCGTAGTCGTCGGCAGCCTGCGCCGGAACTCGATCAATCGCAAGCTGGCCACGGCACTTGCGAAAATCGGTCCGTCGGATTTCGAGTTCAATTTCCTGATGATCGGCGATCTGCCGCTCTACAACCAGGATGATGACGCAAATCAGGCACCGCAGGTGAAACGCCTGAAGGGCGAGATCAGCGCGTCAAGCGGCATTCTGTTCGTTACGCCGGAATACAATCGCTCGATTCCGGGCGTGCTGAAGAATGCGATCGACCATGCCTCGCGGCCCTATGGACAGAGCGCGTGGAGCGGCAAGCCCGCAGGCATCATCGGGGTTGCAAACGGGGCAATCGGGACGGCGTTGGCCCAGCAGCATCTGCGCAACATCCTTGCAAATCAGAATATGCCGACGCTGGCGCAGCCAGAGGCGTTCATTCAGAACAAGGAAGGACTGTACGCGGCGGACGGCAGCTTCGGCGAGGATAGCCGCCAGTTCATGCAGACCTGGATGGATAAATTCGCTGGTTGGGTGCGCAAGCATGCGGGTTGAGGCCGCATGCGTCTCATGAGGTGGTGGGCGTACCGATGCCAAGGCGAGCGCCGATAAAATCGGCGATCGCGGCGATGTCATCGAGAGCGAATACCGGTAACGCGGATGCCACGATTTCATGGTCGGCGGCGATGGCGATGACGTTTGGATCGGTATCGGCCAGCGGGGTGTGCTCGAAAGCAGCCGTCCGCCGGGCCTCGATCTTGGGGATGGGAGCGGACTTGTAGCCTTCCACGACGATCAGGTCGCACGGACCCAGGGCTGCAACGACATCTGGAAAGTCCGGTTCCGGAGCATCCGCAAGCTCGCTCACCAATGCCCAGCGGCTGGCCGAGACGATAGCCACCTGGCGGGCACCGGCGCGCCGGTGACGGGCGCTGTCGGTATCGCCATCGTCGATCTGGAAGGCATGGTGGGCGTGCTTGATGCTGGCGACACGCAAGCCGCGGCGCGTGAATTCCTCGATGAGGCGAACAGCAAGCGTCGTCTTGCCCGACTTCTTCCAACCGGCGATGCCGATCATCGGGGGTGTGCTGGGAGGCCGGGAGCTTGTCATGCGGTCACGACCTCTCCGGCGTCGGCGGTGCGGCAGCGTCGATCAGGTCACGCAGCTCCTGCAGCTCAGCGGGCGTGTTGGCGTTGAAGAACGGATCGATACTGCGTGATCCAGCGGGCAGGAGGGGGAAATCAACCGGCACGGTGCCGTGTCTGTCCGTCCATGCCAGCACCTTGCGGACGCCATCGCGCAGTGCAGTCTCCAGGTCATCTGCCAAGGCGACGGGCCATAATCCGATCACCGGATGCAGGTGGCCGTCGGATCGGGCGATGGCGATGGCGTTTGGGCGGGGCTCGAGTGCGGCAGCGAGGCGTTCGACGAGTTCGGCGGGCAACAGCGGTGCATCGGCAGAGGCGGTCACGATCCAGTGGGCGGATGGGGCGTGCGATTTCGCCCAGCGCAGTCCGGCAAGGACGCCGGCCAAAGGCCCAACGAAGCCTTCGACGGTATCGGCGATGACCGGAAGCGTGAATGCCGCAAAGCGGCTCGGGTCGCCATTGGCATTGATAACAACTGTGGATACCTGTGGCGCCAGGCGCGCAATGACGTGTTCGAGCATGGGGCGGCCGGAGAGATCGAGCAGCGCTTTGTCGCCTGCGCCGCTTGCGCCAGCGAACATGCGCCGAGAGAGGCCGCCGGCGAGCACGACGCCCACGACCTGGTCTGCTCGCGTGGACTTGCTCATGTGTCCTCTCCGCGGGCCACGGCACTGGCCTTGCGGGCGTGGCGTCGATCCTCCTCGGGCAGGCTCGAAACGTCGGCATCGAACTCGATGCGTTGGGCGCCGGAGAGCGCAACGAAGCGCTTACCGCGGGCGCGACCGATCAATGTCAGCCCCGTGCGGCGTGCAAGCTCTACGCCCCAGGCGGTAAAACCGGAGCGGGACACCAGGATCGGAATTCCCATGTTGACGGTCTTGATCACCATCTCGGAGGTGAGGCGGCCGGTGGTGTAGAAGATCTTGTCATGGGCGGGGATGCTGTTCAGGTGCATGTAGCCGGCAATCTTGTCGACGGCATTGTGACGGCCGACGTCCTCCATATAGACCAGTGGCCGGTCCTGTTGGCACAGCACGCAGCCGTGGATGGCGCCAGCCTTGAGATAGAGGCTCGGCTCGGTGTTGATCTTGCGGGTCAGTGCGTACAGCCAAGACGTTTTCAGGCGGGCATCGGCGGGAAGCTCGATGCGGTCGATTTCGTGCATGAGGTCGCCGAACACCGTGCCCTGGGCGCAGCCGGATGTCTGAATCTTCTTCTTGAGCTTGTCCTCGTAGTCGGTCTCGCGGCTGGTGCGCACGACGATGGTCTCGATGTCGGAATCGTAGTCTATGGCGGTGATCTCGTCATCGGCCTGGAGCATGTTCTGGTTGAGCAGGTAGCCGACGGCCAACAGGTCTGGGTGGTCGCCGATCGTCATCATTGTGACGATTTCCCTGGCGTTGAGAAACAGTGTGAGGGGGCGCTCCGTCACCACTGGAATCTCGGTCGGTCGTCCTTCGTGATCGATGCCAGCAACCGTCACGGAAAGGCGCGGATCGTCCGGGCGCGGGCGCACCTGGAACTCTTCAAGAGTGCTATCGACTGACGTTCTTAATCGCGAGTTCATGCGTGCTTACTTCGGACGGCGTCGGGAACTTATCGCAAGGCTGGCGACAGAGAAAACGGATGGCGAGCGCGAGCGTCGGACTTCTGCAGAGGGTAGGCAGTCCGTGGCCCTCCTGCAAGCCGCCAACGCGTGCGCCAATGTCAGCGACCCAGCCATCCCGGCACTTGCAACGGCGCGGGCATGCGACTTTCGTCTTGGATCGAGACTGAGGACGATTGTGAGCAGGCTGCAGCAGCGGTATATCGTCAAGAAAGGGTTCTGGCTCAGGACGCGCAAGTTGGGGTTATCATTTCCCCCGCTTGCGCGTCAGCTAACGGAATGGTCAAGGAGGAACGCCAATCATGGGTACATTCGACCGTCGAAAGTTGCTGAAGGCTGCCGGAGTTGGAGGTGCGGGAGCGGCTGCGGCCGCTGTTGCAGCGCCGGCCATTGCGCAATCCGCGCCTGAGCTCAAGTGGCGCTTGACGTCGAGCTTTCCCAGGTCGCTCGATACGATCTATGGTGCGGCCGAGGTGTTTTCCAAAGCGCTGCGAGAGGCGACGGACAACCGCTTCAACGTGCAGGTGTTTCCGGGCGGCGAGATTGCGCCGGCGCTGAAGGCGGCCGATGTCGTCAGCAATGGCTCCGTCGAGATGTGCCACACAGCTTCTTACTATTACTGGGGCAAGGATCCGACGTTTGCATTCGGCACCGCGGTGCCGTTCGGCCTGAATGCCCGCATGCAGAATGCTTGGGCCTATGAGGGCGGCGGCATCGAGTTGATGAACAAGTTCTACGCCAAGCACAAACTCTATGGCCTGCCGGCGGGCAATACCGGCGCGCAGATGGGGGGCTGGTTCCGGAAGGAGATCAATACGCCGAGTGATCTCAAGGGCCTGAAGATGCGGATCGGCGGTTTCGGCGGCGCTGTCATATCGAAGCTGGGCGCCGTGCCGCAGCAGATTGCGGGTGGCGAGATCTATACGGCGCTGGAGAAAGGAACGATCGACGCGACTGAGTGGGTCGGGCCTTACGACGACGAGAAGCTCGGCTTCTACAAGGTCGCCAAATACTATTACTACCCGGGCTGGTGGGAAGGCTCGGCGATGCTTCATCTCTTCGTCAACGCCGACAAGTGGAACAGTTTGCCGAAGTCCTATCAGGCGGCGGTGAAGAACGCCTCAGCGCTGGCGAATACTTTCATGCTGGCGAAGTACGACGTCGAAAATCCCAAAGCATTGAAGCGGCTTGTGGGGAACCACGGGGTCAAGTTGCGACCGTTCACGGAGCCTGTGCTTGATGCTTGCTTCAAGGCTGCGAACGAAGTCTATGCCGAGCAGTCGGCGAAGAACGCCAGTTTCAAGGAAGTCTATGAGGCCATGAAGGCGTTCCGCGCGGATGCTTATCTGTGGGAGCAGATCTCCGAGAACACCTACGATACCTACATGATGATCCAGCAGCGCAAGAAGACGCTGTAACTGGTGCGCGGTCTTGGTTGAGGCGGCTCGGGACACAATTGGGCGGCTTGAACGGCAAGATCGGGGGCAGGCTGGCTCTGTCCCCGAGGGTTGACTTGTTTCCAGCGTGCTATAGCGGGTGCCCTCGTTGAAGGGCGATGTCGGTGGAAAGCTCAGTGAAACGAAAAGCGCCCAACCCGGGGGGGGGGTTGGGCGCTAGGGCGCTAGAAGCGCTTGACACCGGGAGGGAAGCCGGTGTCGCAAGCGATGCCTTCGGCTAGACGGGGGGCACTACCGATACAGTGGGCATCGCCTGCATGGCGATTATCTAATCTCATGTGGCCCAATTTCAATAGAGGGAAACCAACGACATCACGAAAATGTTACCGATTGTTTCGTTATTGTCCACAGGTATGGCTTGGCCGAGGTGCTGGGGACACAGAGTCGGGGCGGATGGTGTGCCTGCAAATGGGCGTTTGGCTTGTCGGCTCTCGGCTTAGGTTGATGCAACCCGAGCAAGGCGGAAATGAGCCAAGTCAGTGCCTGAAGGGGCCCGCCGGGGCGGAGCCGCCTAAATGGCCACGTCGCGTCAGGCTGCGCCGTGCGATCCGCTTCCAGCGCCAGCCGTGAGATCAGCTATTCAGTTGCTATCTATTGTCCTGGAACACTTTGTGTTCCCAGATGAAGATCTTGGAGTTGATCTCCTCGGATTTGGTCAGATTGGTGACTTCAACGCGGGTCTCCAGCCCCTGCGCATCCAGCACTACCCATTCCTTGAGATCAAACTCGGGCTTTTTAGAAAAATACAGGCGGACGCGGCCGGGTGCGTCGGGATTCTTGTCCTGAAGTGCGAGAACGATCATGTCCTCGGCCTCCTGCACGTCCAGGATGCGGGCATCGCGCAGCAGGTTGACATCGCTCTTGAGAAGCAGGCGGAACGGGGTGTTGTCCAACTCTATCGTGTCACCGGCGTCCTGGTGAGGCTCGCGAATCCGCAGGAAGCGACCATCGGACGCCATGACCTTGCGGGTGGGCGGGCCATAGTCGAAGCGGAATTTTCCGGGTCGCTTGACATAGAATTTGCCGCGAGACCGGGTCTTGTCGGGGTCGGTCTGGACGAAGATGCCCTTGAGATTGGTCAGCTGGTTGAAGTAGTCGCTGATTTTCTTCACCGCCTCGACCTGGGGTGGCGACAGCACCAGCTCGGCGGTGCCGGCCTCGTTGACCTTGCCGGTCCAACTGGAGTCCGATTTGGTAGACCCCGTCGTCTCAGGAGTAGCCGTAGCAGGTTTGGCGCTCTTGTCCTGGGCCAGCGATGGCGTGGCGAAGGCGTACGCCGCAACTGCCAGAAGCAAGCCCGTGAAGCATAGGCTCGGATGGGCGCGCATGTGTCCCCCTGAAACTGTCCTGAGTAGTGGGATGGCTCATCATTGAGTCGAGAAGTTGGCGGGACAATACAGACGTTCGCCAGCGGAACAAGCGTGGTGATCGGCAATCCGCAGGGAAATGATATGGCGCGCCCGTGTGTCGGGCTCAGGACAAGGGTATGCGGTATGATGCCACCTGCCCTCGCCGGGTGCAGTCGGGCTGTGGCTCGAAAGCCGGCGGTTCGCGAGGGCAGAATCAGGCGACGTTGCGGACGTCGTTCGGTGATGGCTTCATCATAATGCGTCGACGGCCAAAGGCGTTGGCAGGTCCGACCAGCCCTTCGTCCTGCATCCGGTCGATGTATGCGGATGCCGCGATTTCGCCGATGCCGAGGCGACGGTGCAGATGGCCGGGCGAAACTTTGCGGTCGGTTGCGACGACGGCCACTGCAGCCGCGTACTGGTCCTCGTCATGCGGTGCAGCCGCGTTCGGCATTGTCTCATGGTGAGGCAATGACGGGGCTTTGCTCGCGTGTGACAGGGCCGGGGCGGCAGATGCAGCGTTGTCGCGGAGATGCTGGGCGACACCCTCGATCTCCTCGTCGCTGACGTAGGCGCCGTGGACGCGGAACATCTGACCGTTGCCACAGGACAGGAGCATATCGCCTTGGCCAAGCAGTTGCTCGGCGCCGGTTTCACCGAGAATCGTACGGCTGTCGATCTTGGAGGCGACGCGGAAGCTGAGCCGCATGGGAAAATTCGATTTGATGGTGCCAGTGACGATATCGACGGTCGGTCGCTGGGTCGCCATGATCATGTGAATGCCGGCGGCTCGTGCCATCTGCGACAGGCGCTGTACGGCGGTCTCGACCCGTTCCCCGGCAGTCATCATCAAGTCGGCGAACTCGTCGACGACGATCACGATGTAAGGCATCGGTTCGGCTTCCAGCGTCTCGTGCTCGAAGATCGGGCGGCCGGTATCCGGGTCATATCCGGTCTGCACCGTGCGCACGAGGCCGCGGCCTGTAGCGTCGTTGTAGCGGACACGCTTGTTGAAGGCCTCGATATTGCGCACGCCCAGCTTGGCCATGCGCTGATAGCGGCTTTCCATTTCACCGACAGCCCATTCAAGGGCATCGGCGGCATCATTCGGATCGGTGACGACCGGTCCAGCCAGGTGCGGGATGCCGTTGTAGGGGGCAAGCTCCAGCATCTTTGGATCGATCATCAACAGTCGGCACTCGGACGGGTCCATGCTGTACAGCAACGACAGGATCATCGCGTTGATGCCGACCGACTTGCCTGAGCCGGTGGTGCCGGCAATCAGCAGGTGCGGCATGCGGGCGAGATCGGCGACAACGACCTCGCCGCCGATGCCCCGACCCAGTGCCAGTGGCAGTGTTGCCTTGGTCTGACGGAACATATCGGTGTCGATCACCTCGCGCAGAAGCACGGGGTGACGCATTTGATTGGGGACCTCTATGCCGATCGTGGACCGGCCCTGGATCACGGCTACGCGAACGGTGTGAACGCTCAGCGACCTTGCGATGTCGTCGGCAAGTGCGATGATGCGAGCGGTTTTGGTTCCCCTGACCGGCTCGAACTCGAATCGGGTCACGACAGGGCCAGGGCAGGCATCGACGATGGTTCCGGCGACGCCGAAATCCGCAAGCGCTTCCTGCAGGGTTCGTCCGAGGGCTGCCAACGACGGGGCGTTGACCGCGGCAATCCGTGTCGGTTGTGGGCGGCGGAGCAGGTCGAGGCTGGGGCGCCGCCATGTCTGCCTGCCCGAGGCGATGGCCAGTGTCGCCTTGATGAGCGGCAGCAGACGTTGGGTCGGCGCGGTCTCTCCGGGAGCTGGGCGCTCGCCAGTGACAGTGGGGGCAAAGCGCGCGGCAAAGGCGCGAGCGCCGGCTTGCTCTGCGGCTTCGGACGCCGGGGCCATCTCGTCGGCTGCAGCGTTGGATGGCGCGGAACCGGCGTTGATCGACTCTGATGGACTGGCCGCTGGTGTCTGCTTACGAGACCGACCCGCAGTCGTGCGGGCGGCGCGGCGGGTGGGCGCCGGCTCGATATCGTCATCGAAATCGTGGTCGGGGAGGTCGCTGTCAGCAGCGTAGGGATCGGCCGAGTCTGCGGTGACGTCGCGGTGCGCGCGGGCGCGTGACCAGAGCGTGGATGCGAGGCCGGCCATGCGCATGCCCAATCCGGGTCGGCTGGGCAGGGTTTCGTCGCTGTCGTCATCCAGGTTGGCGGGTTGCGCGGTGGCGGCAGGATTGGATCGAGCGCGCAAGAAGTGCGCGGTTTGGAAGCCGAGGCTGATCGCTGTCAGGGAAACGCCGGAGAACGCCAGGAGGACGCCAGCGATGAGGTGGCCGCGCTCGGGGTTCACGGCGTTGCCGACCATCGCGGCCAGATTGTAGATGATGTCGCCCAGCATGCCGCCGAAGCCATTATGCAGTGGCCAGGCAGCTATGGTTGGCAGGCCGGAGAGGGCGCCGGCAAGGGTCAGCACCCCAACCGAAAACACCATGAGATTGCGACGTATCCCGTTGATCGGGCGCATCGTTATCAGCAACTCGAGGCCCCAGATCATAGGGCCGGCGAGAGCCACGACGGCCGCGATGCCGAGTGTCTGCAACAGGAAATCGGAGGCGGCGGAGCCAAACGGGCCCAGAATAAAGCGGACGGGCTCGCCAGGAGCGGCTGCCCGCCATGTCAGCAGGCCAAGCCAGCAGGTCACGGAGAACGCCACAAGAGTGAGACCCGCGGTGCGGATTGCCCACGTTTGTACCGTATTTTCCATCGCCTCCGGCAACAGCCGGGGCTGGTCTGGCAACTTGAACTCGGCAGACATGGCCAGTTACGAACCCTACGCAGACACAGAAACTATGCGTTCGAGTGCCTGTCTGATCACAGCCGGTTCATGGACCAGGGCAACCCTGACATAGGGATCGCCCGGGCTTCGTCCATCGGCACCCGGCTGTGCCAGGAAGGCACCGGGTAGGACTTTGACACCGTAGCGTTTCCAAAGGGTTACAGTTGCGTCGATGCTGCCACCAATCTGGGACACATCGAGCCAGAGGAAGAAGCCGCCGTCTGGCCGGCTATAGCCGAGGCGATTGCCGAGGACCTCGTCGCAGATATCGAATTTCAGACGATAGGCTTGGCGGATGAGGTCGACATGGGCCTCGTCGGACCACGCGGCGACGGAGGCATGCTGAATTGGTCCAGGCATCTGCTGGCCGATCAGGTTGCGGATTTCGGCCAGCTGCTCGATGAAGTCGCCATCGCCGGCGCAGAAGCCGGAGCGCATTCCGGGCAGGTTGGAGCGCTTGGACAACGAATTCAGAACGATGAGGTTGCGGAAGCCATCCGGGGTGCGGGCCGCGACCTCCAGTGCGCCTACGGGGGCGTCGCGGGTATAAATCTCGGAGTAGCATTCGTCGGCGAGCAGGATGAAGTCGTACCGCCTTGCCAGTTCGAGCGCATGCGCGAGATAGTCCGCGGTGGCGACGGCGCCCTGGGGGTTGGCCGGATTACACAGGTAGAAGGCGGCCGTGCGCGACAGCAATTCCTCGTTGCGGGCGAGCGCTGTCAGATCCGGCAGGTGGCCGGTCGCAGGCGTCGCATCGAGATAGACGGCGTCAGCATTGACGGCGTTGGCGGCGCCCACATACGCGCCATAGTACGGGTTCGGCATCAGGATCGCCGGGCGCGCAGATCCGGCGTAGCGGCCGACTGCCGGCAGGGCGGCATAGAACAAGCCCTCCCGCGAGCCATTCGTGGGGTGAACCTCGCGCATCGGGTCAATCTTGCGCGGTAGCGCGAAACGGCGCTCGAGCCAGCCGGCAATGGCCGCCCTCAACTCATCGCTGCCGCGGATCGCGGGGTATTTGGCGAAGGATGCTTCCGCCTCCCGGATGCGGTCGGTGATGAAAGGGGGCATCTGCTCGCGCGGCTCGCCGATCGTCAAGTCGATCGGATCCATTCCGGGCGTGCTATCCGCCAGCAGCCGTCTCAGCCGCGTGAACGGGGAGAGGATCGCGCCCCGCGTCATATCGGCAAGGCCCTGATTCCATTGCGAAGCGGGAGACGTGGACGGCATGGCAGGGCTCTGCGCGGCTGGCTGACGGTAGTTCCTTACATCCCGGCGGTGGAGATGAGAAGGGGCGACAAAAGCAACGCCAGTGTGTTTCCCAGGTCTCTGGACGCAGCTACCGGGGTGGTGTGATAGTCGGCGGGTGTGGGAATGCATGCGGGGCGCAGGTTCGTATTCAAGCATTTCGAGGGAGTGCAAGAGGATGGCCAACCTCCTTTCTGGAATTTTCAAGCGGCGTGACCGAAGCGAAGACGTGCGTGGCGCGGAAGGTACGCTGCCGCCGGGGGCTGAGGTCGATCCCATTGCGGAGGCGCTCGCGGATCGAGAAGCCGAGGACGAGGTTCAGCGGGCGAGGATTTTGACGCGAAGCGGTGGCGCGGATGCCGAGCCGGCTGTGTCGGCTGAACTCGCACAGCGCGTTTCAGAGAAGGCGTTTCAGCTCATCGTCAGGCACGAGACGGGCGGTCGCGACTACTATGAGAAGGTATACAAGGCGCGGCCGGTGTGGCCGGGAGCGAGCTCCGGGGTAACGATCGGGTTCGGTTACGACCTCGGTTATCAGGACTCGGCGGAGGCTTTCGCGGCAGATTGGGCGGGGGTGCTGCCGCGTGAGCATGTTGAGTTGCTGAAGCCCGCGGTCGGGCTGCGCTCGACTGGGTCTGATCGCGAAGAAAAGATCGCTGAGATCAAGGCGCTTTTGAAGACGTTGGTTGCGGCCGGCGTGCGTATTCCGTGGGAGCCAAGCGAGCAGGTGTTCAAGGCGGTCACGGTGCCACGCTTCGCGGCTCTGACGGCTGGGAAATTGCCAGGCCACGATATTCTTTCTTCCGACTGTTTCGGTGCACTCGTGTCGCTGACCTTCAATCGAGGTCCCAGCTATGATCGCGAGCATGTGCCGGAGAAGGATCGACTCGACCGCTTTCGCGAGATGCGTGGCATCAAGGCTGCGCTTGCCGAAGGCGACGTGGAACGCATTCCAGGGCTCATTCGCTCGATGAAGCGGTTGTGGCGAGGCATGAGCGTGGAGCGGGAGCTGACCCGGAGGCGGGAGAACGAGGCACGGTTGTTCGAGGACGGTCTGCTGCCTGTGGTCGTCGCCCAGCTCGAGGCGACGGGAGAGGCGAACAGGGCCGCGCGTCGCGAGCGGGCTGCAACGCGCGGGGGCGGGCGCAGTATCCGGGGCATTGTCGTGCACGATGTGGACGACGAGGTCGAGGAGGAGCTGGAGCTGGAAGACTGGCGGCGTGGCACCGATTTCGCACGCGAGGCAACGCGGGCAGCGAGCAAGGTGGAATGGGGGCCGGATGACGAGACGCCGGACTATGCGCATCTGAAATCCGGCCTCGGCGACGATATCAGGTTCTCGTTGCGCGCAGCCGATCTGGAGTTCCTTGCCGAGCTGAATTCGTTCCCGGTGGATGAGGCTGGCGACAAGCCGGTGCTATTCGGTCTTCGGGGCTGCGCTATCATCGAAGCGAGCGATGACGAGATGGACGACGAGGTTGCGTTGCGCGACCAGCGGCCCGACCACCGGACGGCGCGGTGTGTGATCGGGGTGTGGGACAGAGCCAGCGGGCGAATCGCCGTGTTTCCTGCGTCCACCGTGCCGAATGCGCACTACGTGACGAACTGGTTCAGGCGGAAAACCAGCGGCAACATGCTGCCGACAGGATTCTATCGCTACATCGTGGGGCCGCACAATTACCGGCCTGGGTGCTGGCTGCTGCGTGAGACGATGGCCAAGAAGCACACGGTGCTGGTGCGACGGTCCAGCGACGATCTGATCTACGATGCCTGGGACGACGTGAGTAAATCGCAGCCGGGCGACAATCTGCATCCGAGCTTCTCGTCCGGGCCTGGCGGGTTCAATTCCGCCGGCTGCCAGGTGGTGGTGGGGCAGGCGGACAAGCATACCGGCAATCACAGGGGGCCGTGGGCGAAGTTTCGCCGGCTGGCGGGCTTGAAGACTGTGAGCGGCAAGCCGGGGGATCGCTATGTCTACATGCTGCTGACTGGACATGAGGCGATGCTGGCGGCGCGGGCTCGCGAAGAGGGAGCGACGGAGATACCGGAAGTGCGCCAGAGCCTGATGCGGCTACGCTTCGGCTCCAGGGGACCTCGTGTGTCGCGGCTGCAAAGGGCGTGCGGCATGGCCGAGACCGGAGACTTCGACGTGCCGACGGGTGAAAAGCTTCACGAGCTGCAGCAGTCGAAATACGAGGACGCCAGTGACGGTATCTTTTCGCCGCTGCTTGATGCGGAATTGAAAGCTGGCGTGTTTTCGGATTTGCCGCCGGATACCGTGCCGCCCGTAGCCGAAGGAGGGCATCCGGTCCAGCCGGCACCGGCACAGCAGCCAGCGCCAACTGTAGCTGCGGGTCCGGGAACGCAACCGGCTGCCGGGGTGCAGCCTGTCCCGCCCGTCCCGGCGGCCGTGGCGGCGCCGGCGATACCGGTGGCCAGCGCTGATGAAGGGGACGACGAGGCTCGGCCCGGTGGTGGGACGGCTGCAGGGTAGAGCCGTATTTTCACAGTACGGAGCGCTGGCCGGTCAGCTCGCGATCATGCGCACCAAGGTTTCCAATCGATCGGCCTCCGATGCGGGCTTGTCCCAACGGATGCGGTGGATGCGGGGAAACCGCATGGCGATGCCGGACTTGTGACGGCTGGAGCGCTGCACGGCGTCGAATGCAACCTCCAGGACAAGGGCGGGGGTCAGGCGGCGAACCGGGCCAAACCGCTCCTGCGGTGTTGTTGCGCACCCACTTGTCGAGCTCGACCAGCTCCTCGTCGGTGAAGCCGAAATAGGCTTTGCCAACGGGGACGAGTTCGTCCTGGCCCGTGGCGCCGCGCGTCCAGGCACCGAATGTGAAGTCGGAGTGATAGGATGATCGCTTGCCCGAGCCGCGCTGGGCATACATCAGCACACAGTCTGCCGTCAGCGGCTCGCGCTTCCACTTGAACCAATGACCTCTAGGACGGCCGGCAATGTAGGGGCTGTCCCGCCGCTTCAGCATCAGTCCCTCGATGCCAATGTCCCGCGTCGTAGACCAGAGGCGTTGCAATGCCTCTTTAGTCTCGACATCGAGACGCTGGGAAAGATCGGAGCGTGGCGGCGCGTTGTGCTCATGCCATTGCTCCAGACGCCGGCGCCGTTCGCTGAGCGGCAACTCGCGCAGGTCGTTTTCGTCGATCAGCAGTGCATCATACAGCCGGACATGAGCCGGATAGCGTTCCAGAATCGCGCGTGTCACTGACTTGCGGTTCAAACGCTGTTGGAGGTCCGAGAACGGTGCGACGATGCCGTCGCGAACGATCAGTAATTCGCCATCGAAGACGCCTGTCGGCTGCCAGGTGCCGATGATGTCGGGAAAGGTGTGTCCGATGCTTTCGCCTGAGCGCGAGTAAAGACGTGTCTCGTCTGCGGTGCGCACGATCTGGACGCGGATGCCGTCCCACTTCCATTCGATTGTGAAATCTCGTGGGTCGATGGCCTCGAGATCGCCCGGCTCGACGGGATGGGAAAGCATCAACGGGCGAAATACCGGAACTCCGGCAATATCCGGACGCGGGCCGCCGGCGATCCAGTCGAGCAGTGGTCCGTAGGGCGGTGGTACAGCGTGCCAGACCTCCTCGATGCTGGCAATGGGGTGTCCGGAGAGGTTTGCCAGAGCCGTCTTCGCCAGGCGAGCTGAGACGCCGACGCGGGGTGCTCCAGTCAAGAGCTTGAGCAAGGCCCATCGGCCAGTGGAGTCGAGCGCGTCGAGCCAGGTTTCCAGCAATGCCGGTATGGCGTCGCGGCTGGATATCGAGATTTGTTCAACGACGTCCGACAACCGGGGTGGTGGCTGGTTGGTGCCGGCGCGTGGCGGCCAAATCAATGCCACTGTCTCTGCCGTGTCGCCGACGTAGTCGCGCGACATCGCGAACAGCTCGGCATCGACGCGGGCTGCGACCAGGTCGGCGAGGATGCGGCGTGCCGGAAACGAGAACGGCAGACCATCGGTCAGCGCGGCCAGCGCCCAACCACGGTCTGGATCCGGTGTTGCGGCGAAGTAGTCCGACAGCAGTTTGAGCTTTGCATTGCGGGAGGGGGTGTAAGAGAGGCGGTCGAGCAATTCGGCGAACGCGATCATTCAGCCTCCTCCTCCCGTCCGACCAGCCGCAGCGCTGTTGCCTCTAATCCCATCAGCGTGCACTGACGAACCAGCGCGTCCTCGCGGCCGTGCGTCACCCAAATCTGCTCGGCTCCGGTATCTCGAATGGTCTCGATCAGCTCCGGCCAATCGGCATGATCGGAGATGACCAAAGGCAACTCGACGCCGCGCTGGCGTGCACGTGCGCGCACGCGCATCCAGCCGGAAGCGAAAGCCGTGACCGGTTCATTGAAGCGGCGCGACCAGCGGTCGCCGAGGGCGGACGGGGGGACCATTACGATCTCGCCGGGGAGGTCCTGCTTGATGTTTGCCGGCTCGTTGACTGGCAGCAGATGACCGAGATCTACGCCGAGCATCTGGTAGAGATCGCACATCGCGGTCATTGCGCCGTGCAGGTAGATCGTCCGGTCGTAGCCGGCCGCGCGCAGGAGAGCGATCAATCGCTGGCATTTGCCGAGACCATAGGCGCCAACGAGGTGGGTACGGTCCGGGAAGGTCTGCAGCGAGGTCAGCAGGCGGGTTATCTCGCGCGCGTCAGGCTCGTGACGGAAAACGGGGAGCGCGAATGTCGCCTCGGTGACGAACAGGTGGCAGGGGATCGGCTCGAATTCGACGGCGGTTGGATCGGTGCGGCGCTTGTAGTCGCCAGACACCACCGCGCGCGCGCCGCGATACTCCATCAGCACTTGCGCGCTGCCGAGCACGTGACCGGCGGGATGCAGGGATAGCGAGACGTCGCCAATGCGAATGCGCTCGCCGAGGCGGAGGGTGGTATGGGCGGCAGGTGCGGCGTGGCCCATGCGCACGCGCATGATAGCGATGGTCTCAGGCGTGGCATAGACGTGCGCATGGCCCGGTCGGGCGTGGTCGGAATGGCCATGGGTGATGACGGCGCGGGGAACCGGTGCGGCTGGGTCGATGTGAAAGTCGCCGGGCTCGCAGTACAGGCCTTGTGGCGTGGGGTAGAGCCATGCTCGGAAGTCCAAGCTTCGCATTAGAACCTACGTCTGCTATCTGTGGTTGTTGTATGATAACAATACACGGATCAGTAGAAAATACTTTCAGGCGCGCGCTGAATGTTGACATCGAGACAATCAGAGGTAGGTAGTATCTATGATGCTCGGGATGAGTACTTTGTAATCTGCATTTGTTCAGCGTCGAGTGCTTGGTGTGAGACAGCGGGGGGGCAGTCTCGGGTGGGTTGTTCAGCGCGTGGCTGCGTTGATTGCTTGCCTCTGCGTGATCGCGCAAGGGCTGGCATCAGCGCAGACGGCTCGCTTGCCACCGGAAGCCGACGAGCAGGCCCAGCCTGTTGGCTCATCCGGGTCGGCCGCATCGACCGCCCGTCACCAGGTCGAATTCTGGGCCGGTGGGGAAGGATCGTCTCATTCATTGTCGGTGTACTCCGGTGCAACCTGGGCGCCGTTCGGCTCGGTGCGCGAGGATGGATGGCGGTTGCGGTTTGCCGGGGGCTATGGGCTCTACAATTTTGACAAGGTCATCGCACGCTCGTCGATCAGCGCACTGGGAGACGTAGGGTTCGCCGATGTGCTCGCCGGGTATCAGGTGGGTATGGGGCCGCTTACGCTCAAGCTTTTCGCGGGAGCAACATTCGAAGGCCATGGGCTGGTGCCGTTCGACCCGGACAACAATCTGCATGGTCGAGTGGTGGGCGCAAAGATTGCCGGTGAAACGTGGTTGAACCTTTCGCCTGACGTGTTCGTGTCCATCAATGGCGCCTGGGCGAATATCCATGAGAGTGTTACTGGCCGGGTGCGTCTAGGCTATCGTTTACATCACCAGGTGGCGATCGGGGTGGAGGGAGCCGCCACACGCAATTCGGAAGGTGAATGGGGGCGCGGCGGCATGTTTGTGACGTATCAATGGGGCGCGGGCGAGGTGACCTTTGCCGGGGGTGTTTCAGCGCGCTATTCGGCTGGCCTGCGGCAGGCAGAAACGCCTTATGCCAGGCTCGTTTATCTGACCCGTTTCTGAACGGTAGGGCATGCGCGCGCCGTTTCGTGCCTCGTCGCGCGCTGGCGGCAGCCGGGTCTATTTGATCCAAGACGCTGCGCTCCAAACCATGTTATGCTGGTGGGCCGGAAGTAATCGATGTAAGCGGCGAAGCAGCGGAATCAGATCATGGATGCGAAGATTAAAACAATTCTCCTGCCGGTCGAACCAAGTACAGGCATGCCGGCCTGCTTTGCGACGGCCGACCTCGTTGCGCGATCGTTTTCAGCGACGGTCGACTGTGTCGCTCTCAAACCAAGCATCGTGGATTTTATCGCGCCCGATCCGGTGGTGGTTGTGCTGCCGCAGCCGCAATACAGTGAGGCTGAGCTCGTGGCTGCGTCGCGGGAAGCATTCGAAACATTCAAGACCTCGCGTGCGGCTGGCGAGGAGGCGGCGTTCCGCTGGAGCGGTCGTGAACCGATCGACGATGCCGCGTTGGCATGGATGAGCCGCGTTTATGATCTGACGATCGTGGGGCGGCCTGGTGTGGGGCGGTCGGAGCCGCGTATGACTTCGCTGGAGGCTGCGCTGTTTGAAAGCGGGCGGCCGATCCTGATGGCACCTCCGGACGCGCCCAAATCCCTGGGCACAAATGTTGTTATTCACTGGAATGCGAGCACCGAGGTTGCGCGGGTCGTCAATGACGGGCTGGCTTTTCTTGTCGGAGCTCAGCAGGTGACGCTGGTCTCGGTCGAAGGGTACATGAACCCGGGGCTCAGCGCGGCCGATATGATTGGCTATCTGGCCGCGCACGGGATCAAGGCAACGGACGTGCATATTCGGCCAACGGGCAAGACCAGTGCGGGAGAGGCTTTCCTGACTGAAACGAAGCGAATCGGGGCGGATCTCATTCTCAAGGGGGCCTATACCCAAAGTCGGCTGCGGCAGATGATCTTCGGGGGAATTACCCAGCACGTGCTGCAGGCAGCCGAGATTCCAGTATTCCTGTCTCATTGATGGTGGGGACATGCGCAGGGGGCGTGGCATCCTGGTGGCGTTGGCGATCGCGTTGCTTGCTTTCGGGCCGCAGCCGGTTGCGGCCGAGACGTGCGCGGATGCAGAGGTCAGGGCGCGCGGGGAGCCTGCACGACTGCGGACGCTTGCGCGTATCAAGGCAATCGGGAACTGGCGGAGCAAGGTGCGGATGATGACCGACCTCGGGCCGGCGTATGACGATTGGCGAAAGGCTGCACAGCAGGTCGAACGCTGCGTTGACAACGAGAGCACGGTAGTTTGCACGGTGTCAGCGAAGCCGTGCCGGCGATAGGCGCAGCTGGTGGGAGCGATTCAAGCCTTGGCGTCTGGTTCGGCGTGCGCGAGTCGCCATACAGCCTCGGGGCTCATCGGCAGGGCGTGCGGTTGACGGCCCAACGCGTTGGCGACCGCGTTCGAGATCAAGCCGCCGACAGGTATGATGCCGCCTTCGCCCGCACCTTTGGCGCCGAGCGGATTGTTGGGTGAGGGGTGGTCTTCGTAGGCGTGCACTTCGATGGTGGGGAAATCTGACGCGCTGGGCAACAGGTAATCGGCGAACGAACCTGTCAGCAATTGGCCTTCGCTGTCGTAGACGAGGTGCTCGAGCAGTGTGCCGCCAAGCCCCTGGACGATGGCGCCGAGCGCCTGGCCGTGCAGCGTGTGCGGATTGACGATACGGCCGACATCCTCGACGGCGCAGTAATTCAAGATTTCGACGTGGCCGGTGCCGGGATCGACAGCGACGTGTACGGTATGGGTGCCGTAGGAGTAGGTTCGCTTGGGGCTGGAGAATGCCCCGTCGGCAGCGGGGACGGCGCTGGCCAGGTGGGCATAGTCGATGCTTTGGCCATCGGGCCCGTGTGCGAGCCCGTCAGCGAGCCGGATCTGGTCGGCACCGCAATGAAGATGGGAGGCGGCGGCAGCCCGGATTGCGTCGAGGAAGGGTCCGGCCGCATCGGCCAGGGCAGAGCCCGCCATGACTGTGGAGCGGGAGGAGAATGCGCCGACGCCGTCGGTGACGAGGCCGGTGGAGCCATGCTGCACGCCGGCAATTCGCTCAAGCGGCAGGTCGAGCAGATCGCCGGCGATCTGGCGGAAAATCGTCTCCACTCCCTGGCCGATTGCCGATGAGCCGACATTGACCATGACGCGGCCGTCGGGCTGCAAAATCAGCCGCGCAGTCTCCTTGCCGGAGCCTGCGCCCTCCAGATAGCAGCCGACCGCGATGCCGTGGCAGCGGCCGTCGATCTCCTTGCCCTGCAGCGCTGCCTTTTCGTTCCAGCCGAAGGCATCGAGGCAGCGCTGCAAGGTGAGGCCGTAATCGCCGCCATCGCATTCGCTTGGGACATTGAGAGGCAGCACCGTGGGCATCTGCCATGGCATGTCGGCCGACAATACGAGATTGCGGCGGCGAAACTCGACACGGTCGATGCCGAGATCCTGTGCGACGATATCGAACAACCGCTCACGGAAGAAGTCGCTCTCGTAACGCCCAGGTCCTCGATAAGTGCCGGAGGGTGTTTTGTTGGTGACGACGAGGGTGACCTCGGAGTGCACATTCTCAATCCGATACGGGCCGGGCAGTACCTGGGCAATATTGCGTGGCGGGGTGGAGCCGGTGGTGCGGATGTAGGCGCCCATATCGACCAGGGAGCGGGCCCGCAATGCCAGAATGGTTCCGTCGCGCTGGCAGGCGATCTCGATCTCGCACCTGGCCTCCCGCGCGTGGTTGGTGGACATCAAGTGCTCGCGGCGGTCTTCCAGCCAGCGTACGGGGCGCTTCAGTTTGCGGGCAGCGAATGGGACGAGGAAGTCCTCCGAGTAGAACTCTCCGCGCACGCCAAAGCCGCCGCCGACGTCATTCTCGACAAGGTCGACGTGGTCTTCCGTCAGCTCCAGCAAGGCGGCCAGGGCCTTCCGGTTGTGATAGGGCACTTTGGCGGCGCCGTAGACCGTCATGCGGCCGCTGCTCTCATTCCAATCTGCAAGCAGGCCGCGCGGTTCCATCGGGATGGCGCTGTGGCGGTGGACGCTGAAGCTCTCGCGCCGGGTGTAGGGGGCTGTCTGGAACGCGCGGGCGGCATCGCCTCTCACGCCTTCGATCGTTGCGGGGCTGTTGGAGCCGGCGGCTTCCACCAGAACTGCGCTTCCGGCTGTCAGCGCGGCGGCCGCGTCGACAACTGCGGGCAATGGCTCGATGTCGAGCCGGATGGCGTCCAATGCGTCTTCCGCCTGGGCCTGGGTGTCTGCCACGACGAGGGCCAGGGGTTCGCCGACGTAACGCACTTTGCCGGTTGCGATCACGGGTTGCTCGAACGGCTTATAGGGCGGCTGGGCATCGAGGCGAATGGCGATGCGCGGGGTTTCGGGGCCCAGGTCGGCGGCTGTGATCACGGCATGAACGCCCGGCATGGCGAGGGCGGCCGACGGATCGATGGTGCGGATGGTGCCATGAGCGACAGAGGAGCGGAGCACCACCGCATGCAGCATGCCGTCCAGCTTCAGGTCCGCCACGAACGTGCCTTTGCCACGCAGGAACCGGAGGTCCTCGAACCGCTCCAGCGCCGCGCCGATCAGGCGATTGGCGGTATTCTGCATTCCTGTTCTCCCCAGCCACGTGCGCACAGCTCACTGCGCGACGGCGACAGTAGTTGCAGTTGCGGCCGGCAAGCAAGATGCGGCGTGATGGAAAGGTGCGGTGAATAGCCGGGCGGGCGGGGACCTCGAGGAGCGCGGCTGGTGACGGAGCGGGCGTGGCGAATGGGCTTGCCACCGGTCGGCTTCCTACCTATACCCGTGGCGGCTGGTATCACGCCGACCATTGGTCGCGCGCGGGCAGGCTCCCTTCGTCTATCGGTTAGGACGCCAGATTTTCAATCTGGAAAGACGGGTTCGACTCCCGTAGGGAGCGCCAGTATCGGCTTGCAATCGTATCATTTCCCGATTGAGAGCAGAGGTGCAGGGTCGGCGAACTGGTCCGATTACATCTCCTCCAGCGGGAACGGCGTTTCTTCCCACAGGTGTTCGATCTTGAGGTTCCGGACCGTCGCGCGTTCCCATTCGTGCAAAAGCGCCGCGATGCGGCGCGGTCGTCGGTTTCCAGGCAGGCGCAGATCTGTTTTGGCAGGCGAATAAGATCGATTTCTTCCGGCCGGTTACCGAAGGTGTCGTCGGGGTAGCTGCTCAACTCGTTGCGGCAGATGGCGCGCACTTTGTCAAGATTCCCCGCGTGCCGCTTCAATGATCACCCATTGATACGGCTTCAGAGGTTAGGCGCAGTGGCTCAAAGACTGCACATGCTCAGCATAGCCTCCAAGTTCGTCGAGGCCACTGAGGGCGGGCAGCGCAGTTCCTTCCACAGCGTCCACTAATGCATTCGGTGACTCGGGGTCATCGATCCACCAAAGCATGGGGAACTCGCGTTGCCACGACGTCGGCCGCAACTTGTAGATGTCGCCGCCAAAGTCGAGCCCAATTCTACCGTTGCGCCGGCAGAGGTGCATCACAAGCCATCTGGGTTTGAACTGTGTCGCCGCACTCGTTCGATCAATGTAAATTGCCCTGAAGTGCTGGACGGGTTTCAGCACAATCATGCGCCCGACAATGGCAAGCTCGGGATGGTGTGCCAGGTCGCAGCGGTCGTACGAGCTTCCTGACCTGTGCTGCAGTCGTCATCTGCGTCCGGGCCTCGTCTCCAGCAAGATGATCCGGTGTGTGTCCTTGTAGAGCGCGAATACTGTATGGACTGCCCCCGGTTTAGTGGAGAGCCATTCGCTGTTCCTTTTTTTGGTCGGCGTGGAACTTGGCTTCGAACGCCGCCGGGCTGATGTAACCGAGGCTCGAGTGCCTGCGGCGCGGATTGTAGAATCCCTCGATGTATTGGCCAATAGCGCGACTGGCCTCGGCGCGGGTCGTGAAAGCCGTGCGCCAGATCAGCTCGGACTTGAGTGTCTTGAACACGGTCTCGACCGCGGCGTTGTCGTAGCAGTTGCCGCGCCCGCTCATCGACGCGACAAAACCATGGCTGCGCACGAGCCGGCGATAATCTGCCGAGCAGTATTGGCTGCCGCGATCCGAATGGTGAATCAGACCGGGAGGTGGTTGCCGCAGGTTGATCGCGCGCTGTAGCGCCGCCAGCGCCAAGCCTCTTTTCATCCGATCGCTCAGCTGCCAGCCGACGATCCGCCGCGAAAACAGATCCACGACGATCGCCAGGTACAGCCAGCCCTCGGCCGTCCACACGTACGAGATGTCGACGCCCCATTTCTGATCAGGCGCCGTGGCGGTGAAATCTTGATCGAGCACATTCGCGGCGACAGGCCCGCCATGGTCGCTGTCGGTGGTTTTCCTGAACCGCGTCTTTTGTCGGGCTTTCAAGCCGTTTTCGCGCATCAGGCGCGCCACCCTGTGTCGCCCAATCGCCAAGCCTGATTCCGTCAACTCGGCATGCATGCGCCGCGAGCCGTAGGTCTCGTTCGACGTCGCAAACGCCGCACGAACGTGCGCCAGCATGACCATGTCGTCGCACTGGCGCGCGCTCGCAGGTCGACTTTTCCACGCATAGAACCCACTGACGCTGACCCCCAGCACCGCACACGCCGTCTCGATCGGGATCTCGGCCTTCTTTGCATCGATCAACGCAAACCTCATCGACTTGTCTCCTTGGCAAAGAAGGCCGTCGCTTTTTTTAGGAGATCTCTTTCAGCGCGCAGAAGCTCGTTTTCGCGCCGCAGTCGCAACAGTTCCTTCTCCACGTCCGTCGTGCGGTCCAGACATGAGCTCTGCACGAGCAAGCTTGCGCTTCCAGGTGCCCAACGAGGAAACGCCGACACCCAGATCATCGGCGACCTCTTTGATCGTCCGGCCACTCGTCGCAAGAAGTCGAACCGCCTCCTGCCGGAACGCGTCATCGATCACGCGCCCCTTGTCTGTCTTCATCTTGCCCATGAGTGCTCCCCTGATTCGAAAAATCTATCAGAAAAGCCCTCCACTTTTTCCGGGGAAGTCCAGTTCGATGCCCTCGGCATCATAGTCGTGGACTGCGTCAACGACGGATCACCCGTGCGACTGCACACGGCTACGCCATCGCCGCAAGCCCAGGACAACTATCATTACGCTACGCTGATCAACCGACTACAGGTTCTTTACGACACGCGGTTCGCGCAGATTTGAGAGGCGCGACCCGACCATTCGTGCGTCGACCGATTGGCATTCCCACACGAGCACCACGCGATAGCCGAGCTTTCTCAATGCTATGATTTTCTTTGCGTCGCGTCGTCTATTCGCTTCGAATTTCTCGACCCAGAATTCGTGGTTCCTCGTGGGAACAGTCGCGCGCCTGCATCCCGTGTGGTGATGCCAATAGCAGCCGTTAACGAAGATGGCCCAGTGCTTCGACTTGTTCGCCAAGTCGGGCGAGCCGGGCAGCGATCGCGCGTTGCGCCTGTAGGATAGACCGAGAGAACGGCAGGCTTCGGCGACAGCGTCCTCTGCGGCAGTTCCCGATCGGCGCACTCGCTTCATGAGTGCACTGCGACCCGGGTCTGTCTTCAAACTCGGCATGGACTACTCAGCGGCGACTAGGACCGGCGTGACAGGCTTGCGCTTCTTGTCCGGCATGAGCTTCACTGCCGTCGCCTCGACTTGTCGCATCGTCGTGAGATGGGCACGTACGGCATCGAGGAAGCCTGGTACGAACCGTAAAGTGGATGCTTCCGCGCGAGATAGGAAGTCTGCCGAGCCTCGTACCGACAAGAGCGTACCTGGATGTTTTAGGAAATCATGCAAGTGGGGACGCTTTTTGTAGACTGGGAAATCACTAATCTCGACGACGTGGCGCTCTCTGCCATCGAACCGTGCCGCACGAGGGAACGAGCCGATCTTGGTGGGCCAAGGGCGATCACGTTCATCGTCGTAGGAGCCAGGTTTCTTCAATCTCTTTCCGAGCCATGCAGCGACGGGAACGGTGACGGCGTTGCCGACGAGTGACCAGCGTGCCCGCTCGGGTGCACTCGCCGTCCAGTCCGAGGGAAATCCTTGCAGTCGCTCGGCGTCGCGGATGTCGGGCTTAATGACACGACCGTCCGGCATGAGGATCGCCGGGGGTGATGGAATACCGACTGTCGAGCCGTTCTTGAGCGTCGGCACGGCGTCGGGAGCCCAGCCGAGACCTCGAGTGCCTTCGGTCCAATAGAAACCATGGGCATGGGTGGTCAGCTTCGTCTTCGGAGCCTTTGGTCTCGCCTCGTCGACGAACAGCACAGAAGCGGGATCCAGATCGGTACGGCTGGCGATGAAGAACACCCGCTCACGACGTTGCGGCAGGAAGCCGAGCGAGTTCACTGTACGATTGGCCCAACGATAGCCCCGTTCTTCGAAATCCTTGGTCAGTCGGTCCATGGCGGCGCCCTTGTCGAGCGACAGCATGAACGAGACGTTCTCCAGGACGACGACGGGAACCTTGCGATGGTCGAGCAGGCGAAAGACGTGGCCGACAAGCCCCGACTTGCGTCCGGTGATCCCTGCGGTCATGCCTGCCTGAGAGAGATCCTGACAGGGAAACCCAGCGGTGAGCAGTTCTGTCTTAGCTGGGAGCGACGTCAGGCGGGAAATATCGCGATGGTTGGTGACGAGTGGGAAACGGTCCGCCAGCACTGAGACCGCTGGGTCCCAGATTTCGCAGGTCAACATCGTTTCGTGGCCGGCCTCGTGAAGACCGAGCTCCAGTCCGCCGATTCCGGCGAACAGTGCAGCAACGCGCATGATTCGGCTCCCCTTCGTGGTCAGGAACGATAAACGAGCACGACGCCGAACAAAAGCGGAACTTTTTAGAATCCACCTCTTTTCAAAAGGCAACTCGAATGGTCCGCTCTATAGTCCCAATGCCAGCGCCAAATTGGTCGCTTCGCTACCTGCCGCTACGGGCACTGTGGGTCATCCGCGCGCTCCGAACACCCTCCGACTTCGGCTGCACCACCCCCAGCTCCGGACATGATCGGCAGCCTGGGCTGCATCGTCAACGCCGCGCCGCCCAACAGCCGCTTCTGTATAACAGCGACTTTACCATTGGTAACACTGAGGATTCAGAGGCCGGAATTACCGGGCCTTGGCTGCCGCATCCGCATGGAGCAATGCGCCCTGGATGTAGCGGGAGAGAGTTGGAGCGGAGCCTTGGGCGGCTGCGCGGGCGGCGGAGGCAAGTTGGTTTTCTGCTGCGGGTGGCAGTTGGCCGAGGCGTTGGCGCCCGGCTCGATTTTGAGCCGGATCTGATATTCACACTGCGCGGCGTAGATGCTCAGGACATGATCGCCAAGGCCGGGGCACATCTGGCAACGCTTGCGCCGGTCACGGCGAGCGACAAGGTGCTTGCCGGCGAAGATATGTCCGCGTTGTTCGGCCTCGCTATGGCCGAGGAGGCCACGCCGGCCAAGGCTGCCGGACCGGCCGAAGCCGCCGCCAATATGAACTCGGACCACGCCGTGACATCGATCCCGCGCAAGGCCGTCGGACGACGCGCCGGCGTCAGGTCGGCGAAGTCGAAACAACGGCTTGTTCCCGAAAGGCGAAGCAGCAACGCAAACGAGAAGCCAACGCGGCAGCCGCAAGACAATTCCGCTCGGTCGGCCGGCAGCACGACGGCGAAGTCTTGCGCCCACCTCGAGGCGCTGATCGGGGAGGCGACCGCCGATGCCTACTCGGAGGCCGAGCAGGCTGTCGGCTTCTACACTACGGCGCCGTCGCTTTTGCCATGCGGTCGATCAGCTCCTTTGGCGAGGCATACATCTTGTCGACGAGTGCCTTGACAGTCGTGCCCTTGCGCGGGTTGAGCGACAGTTTGGCCTTGGTGGCCTCGGACACGAAGGCCGGGTCTGTCATGGTCTTGTCGAATGCGTCCACCAGCAGCTTCATGCGATCGGCCGGCGTGCCGGGCGGTGCGATGAACGGGCGCTGGAAGACCTGCTGGCTGACGATCAATTCCATCACCGCCTTGTTCTCCGGCGGTACGAAATTCCAGATCGAGGGGAAGCCGGCCTTGGTCATTTCCGGATGCGGCTCCAGGCCAAGCTGGACGAGGAAGTTCACTTCCTTTTTCGGGATCCAGTTCGGGCGGACCGCGTAATAGGTCGAGACGTCGACGCCGCACCAGCCGTCGGCCTCGCCACGTTCAACCGCCAAGGCGATCGAGCCGGTCGACTTGTAGCCCGTGACCACCTTGAACTTGGTGCCGGTGAGCCGGTTCAACATGGTGGGATAGTCGTAGGTCGAGCCACCTGGCGAGGTGGAGCCTATTACGGCCTCGTGCTTGCGGGCGTCCTCGAACGTCTTGACCTTCGATTTGAGCGAGGTCGAACACATGCGGGTGCCGCTGTCCACTGTGCCGATGTACTGCAATTCGCGCGGATCATAGCGGTATTTGCCCGGTGGCGCTGTGAGCGGGGCTGTCACTGCGCCGGGGAATACGATGGCAATGACGGTGCCGTCCTTGGGGGCAATCTTGGCGATGTATTCCGCTGCCCGCGTGCTTCCTGCGCCTGGCATGTTCTGGACGACCATTACGGGCTTGCCCGGAATGTGATTGACGATGTGACGGCCGACAGCACGGCCGTAGACGTCGTAGCCGGTGCCAGCGGCAGATCCGACGACCAGCGTCAGGTTCTTGCCGGCGTAGAAATCCGCCGCGCCGGCCGGAGCCGCGGCTGCCAATGCCGTTGCGGCCAGTACGATGCATGGGATGGAGGTGGCAGGTGTGAATAAGCCCATCGGCATCTCCCTGTTGCATGCGGCGTTGTGATGAGCGTCGCTGCGTCTGGCCGCACGGTAGTTTGCCCCAGGGCGGTGCCTTAGTCACCCGGAATTAGTGCGGTGGAGCTGGTGATGCCGGCTATTCGGCGTCGAGCGGTGTCTTCAGCACCGTATCGGGCAGCATGACCCCGCCGGCAGGGCGCTTGGCCTTCATGTGCGGACCATAGCGGTTCCACATGGCGGCCGGCAAGGGACGGCCTCCGGGAGTTGCGAGCCACAGTCTGAGCAGATGGCGCTTCTTGTCCGGCTCGTCATAGTCGACGAATTCGGTGCGCGAGTGGACGGTGACGTGGTTGTGCAGGAACTGGATGTCGCCGGGCCGGAAGTCCATGTGGTAGCAGAGATCACGGGCCATCTGCGAGAACGTGTCGAGTGCTTCCAGCAACAGCGGCGAATGGCGAGGCAACTCATCGAAGCGTTGGGCCGACCGGATATAGCCGCCCTGCCAGTTGATCGTCAGATAGCCGGCCTCGAAATTGAAAACGGGCAGCAGGTAATACGGCTCTGCCCCTTCCGGCACCTCGCCACGGCGGTCGCGGTAGATCGGTTTTGCCAGCTCGGCGACGAGGTCGGGCCGCGTACGCAGCATCTCATTGTAGATCGTGATGGTGCTGACGACCGTGCTTTCGCCGCCGGATTTCGACGGATGCAGGCACAAAAGTCCGACGACATCACATGCATCGGAATGGAACGGCAGCTTATCGTGGGTGTGGTAGCCGCGGTTGGATGGATTGGCGAAGGAGGTGTTGCCCAGGTCCTTGACGTGGCCGAGGAGATGGCCCTTGCCGTTCTGTGATACTGGCTCGCCGACATGGGTGCCGATGCCCCAGTAGGCGATAGCGCTTTGCAGGCGTGTGTAGCGTGCGACCGGTACACCGCGGATGAGGGAGAGGCCGCGACCGTCGATGATCTCTTCCTTCACTCTGCCAAGGGTTGAGCCGAGTACCGGGAGCTCGAAGTCGGCCTTGGTGACCTGGGCGAGATCCAGCCCGTTGCCCTCGATTGTCGCGACGGCGCGGTCGAGATCGGTGATCTCGGCTGCTGTCAGCTCGTGAATCCAGGTTTTGTCTGAGGCAAGGTCGACCTTTGTCCAACCCGCAGGGTCGATGACGGGTTGAAGCGGAGTTGCAGGTTGCCGGTGGTGAATTGGGCTTGCGGAATGATCCTGCATGGCGGGCTCCTAAGGGCGGCTCTGTAGCATGGGACTGCTTCATGTTTAGCGTCCCTCCGGCGGCAGGTCCACCTGGTGACGGCAACGTTTCGGCGGTGGCGATTGGGGCGACGGCGGCGAGGACTACCTTCTCGGAGGAAGGCACCGGGTAACCTGTTATTGGCATTGGGGTGGCGTAGGCTTGACCGCCCGCTTATTTGCGGCTCAGTGTGCCGGCGAGAGGTGCTGCGGGAAAGCGGGCGAGGGCATGCCCTCGTGGCGTCCCCGCTTGCTGCGGAATTCGGTGCCTGGACATCCCGGCCAGAGATGCGAGGTCAGTCATGTCGATCGCTACCAGCAAATTCTCCACGGTGCTGTGGGGCTTGGCGCAACTATTGCAGATGCAAGTGCGGCGCTATCCCGAATTTGCCGCGCGGGTCAAAGAGCGCAACCTGGTGTTCCAGCTCATCGCACGCGAGGAAGAGACCGGCCGCTGGTTCCGGTTTCATGAAGGACGGATCAGCTCTGGCAAGGGCAGGCATGGCAGTCCACAGGTCACGCTCGCATTCAAGAATGCCAAGCTGGGTGCCAAGCTGCTGACGCCGCCGATCAACTGGCTCGATCAGATCAATGCGCAGAAGGATTTCAAGCTGACGGTCGAGGGGCCGGAGGACCTGACGAACTGGGTGGCGCAGACGATCATGATGGCGCAGACGGCCGGCTACCAGATGGGCATCAAGCAGCCCGACGGCTCGATGCGATACTGCAATATGACGAACGGCGGGCCGGTGTTCGTCTATGTCAAGGACGGCAAGATCGTTCGCATGACGCCGATCGATCTGGATGAAAAGGACGGGGCGTCCTGGACCATCAAGGCGCGGGGCATCGATCTGACGCCACCACGCAAGACGACGCTGGCTCCGCACGGGCAGAATGCCAAATCCATCGTGTATTCGCCGGACCGCCTGCTGCATCCGATGAAGCGGGTCGACTTCGATCCCAACGGCGCGCGCAATCCGCAGAACCGGGGCAAGTCCGGCTATGAGCGGATATCATGGGACGAGGCCCTCGATATCGTCGCGGGCGAGATCAAGCGGCAGAAGCGCGAGTATGGGCCCGGCTCCATCGCGGTGAGCCACGGTTCGCATCATACCTGGGGGAACATCGGCTACTATCTGTCAGCGCTGTTCCGCTTCTCCAATGCGATCGGCATGACACGGGTGCACCACAATCCGGATTCGTGGGAGGGGTGGTATTGGGGTGCCGTGCACCATTGGGGCCATACGCTGCGGGTTGGGCAGTCTGAGACATACGGCACGGTCGAGGACTGTCTGCAGAACGCGGAGATGGTCGTGTTCTGGTCCGCCGATCCGGAGACGACGTCGGGGTCATATGGCGCTCAGGAAGGCACAGTGCGCCGGCAATGGCTGAAGAATCCGAAACTCGGCATCAAGGTCGTTCACGTCGATCCGTTCTACAACTCCAGCGCACAGTTCCTGCCCGGCAAGTGGTTTGCGCCGAAGCCGACGACCTCCGTCGCCATGGCGATGGCGATTGCCTATGTGTGGATCAAGGAGGGCCTCTACGACAAGGAGTACGTGAGGACGCATACGGTCGGTTTCGATGCCTGGAAAGCCTATCTCACAGGGGACGAGGACGGCGTCGCGAAGACGCCTGAATGGCAAGAGAAGGAAACCGGCGTTCCCGCCCGGGAGGTGCGTGCACTTGCCCGCGAATGGGGACGCAAGCGAGTCTATCTGGCTCCAGGCGGGTGGGGCAACGGCCACGGTGGGGCCTGCCGCAACCAGACCGGCATCCAATGGGCGCGCGTGATGGTGTGCCTGGTGGCCATGCAGGGGCTCGGCAAGCCGGGCGTCAACATGGGCAATCTGCAGTGGGGGACGCCGGTCGATTTCAATTTCTACTTCCCGGGGTATTCCGAAGGCGGAATGTCAGGCGACCTGGAGAACACGGCGCTGCCCGTGGAATTGCTGAACCGGATGCCGCAGTTGCCCTCGCTGTCCTCGAACGGCCAGCAGATCCCGCGGATCTGGATGCCGGAGGCGATCGCGGACGGCAAGGCGGAAGGGTATCGGTGGACCGGCAAGTCGATCGAGCACCAGTTCGGCAAGTTCGCCTATCCGGCCCCCGGTCATGCGCCTGTCCGTATGCTGTATAAGTACGGCGGCTCGATCCTGGGCACCATGAACAACACCAACCGGCACGTACGCATGTACCAGTCGGAGAATCTGGAGTTCGTGGTCAACCAGTCGATCTGGTTCGAGGGCGAGGCGAAATTCGCCGACATCGTGTTTCCGGCGTGCACCAACTTCGAGCGCGTCGACATCTCGGAGTGGGCGGGGCTCGGCGGGTACGGGCATCACGGCCAGCAGCAATTGAACCACCGCGTCATCATTTTCCAGGCGCCGGCGATCAAGCCGCTGGGCGAGTCGAAATCGGACTATTGGATCTTCACGGAGGTCTGCAAGCGGCTGGGGCTGGCCAACTACTTCAACGAGGGCATCAACGAGATAGACTGGGTTAAGCGCCAGTTCGACGCCTCGGATCTGCCGGAAGCGATTTCGTGGCGGCAATTCATCAAGAAGGGCTACTACGTCGTGCCCGGCAGAGAAGGAGAAGCTGCGGGCGCCGGTCTCCTTCCGCTGGTTCTGGGAGAACCGCAAGAAGGACGTTCCGGAGGCACAGCCTCTGCCGTCCGATTACTCGGAAGAATTCCTGCGTGGGCTGCAGACGCAATCGGGCAAGCTCGAATTCGAGTGCAACAGCCTGAAGCGTTTCCAGGACCCGGAACGGCCGCCGATCGTGAAGTATGAGCCGACGGAGGAAGGGCCGCATGGCGGTGCGCTGTTCGCGACGTATCCGCTGCAGCTGCTGACGCCGCACTCCAAGTACAGCTTCCACACGCAGGGAGATGGCAAGGCATCGTTCCTCAACAACATCGCCGATCATCGTATGCTGATCGACGGCTACTACTACTGGATCGTCCGTCTGAACCCGGAGGATGCGAAGGCGCGCGGCATCAAGAAGGGTGATCTGGTCAAGGTTTACAACAACAGGGGTGCGGTCGTGTGCGCCGCGCTGCCGACGCGGCGGCTGCCGCGAGGCGTGTGCCATGGCTACGAATCCTCGGCGGTCTATGATCCGATGGGAGAGCCGGGTCGCAGCGTCGATCGTGGCGGGTGCCTCAACCTGCTGACGCCCGAAAAGACGCAGACGAAGTCGACACACTCGCTGGCTGGTGCGAACAGCCTGGTCGAGGTGGTGTTGTGGGACGGCAAGACGGAGCACGTCTCGGAGGTCTTTCAACAGGCCGAGCGCCGCGAGAAGCTGAAGTCAGCACACCTCGTGCCGGCGAAGTAGGAGTGCCCATGTCCAAGTGGAACATGATCATTGATGTTGCCGAGTGCACCAACTGCAATTTGTGCACGTTGGCGATAATGGACGAGTACGTCGGCAACGACTTTCCTGGTGTGGCGGCAGCGATGCCGCGGCATGGGCATCGTTGGGTTGAGATCCTCCAGAAGGAGCGCGGCGGCGGGACGATGATCGACATCGCTTACGTGCCGACGACATGCAACCATTGCGACGATGCGCCTTGTATCAAGGCGGCGAGACACGGCGCGGTGACCAAGCGCGAGGATGGGATCGTCGTCATTGATCCGATCAAATCCAAGGGGCAGCGGGAGCTGGTCGAGGCGTGTCCCTATGGGCATATCTGGTGGAATGAGGAGCTCAATATTCCCCAATCCTGGCCGTTCGACGCGCATCTCATCGACCAGGGCTGGCGGCAGACCCGCGGCGCGCAGGCGTGTCCGACCGGGGCGATGAAAGTCATCAAGATCGATGACACGGAGATGGAGCGGATGGTGCAGCGCGAGGGGCTAGAGGTATTGAAGCCGGAGCTGGGCACCAGGCCGCGCGTGTACTACCGGAATTTGTGGCGCTATTCGACATGTTTCATCGGCGGATCAGTGGTCGAGACGCGTGACGGCCTGGACGAGTGCGTGGAGGGGGCCAAGGTCCGGTTGATGAAGGACGGGGCCGAGATCCGGACCACGACCACGGATACCTATGGCGATTTCAAGCTCGACAAACTGAGTGAGGGGTCCGGCGGGTACACGGTGGAGATTACGCATGCTGGCCGCGCGGTGACGCGCGAGGCCGTCCTGGGTGAGAGCGTTTATCTCGGCGAGATCCGGCTGTAAGCGGTTGAAGCTAGGTGGCTGAGATGCGGCGACGGAAGGTTGGCGCCGTCCGGACTGGGGCCCCGGCATGACGGTGGCGCAGTGTGGCGCGTGAGGCTGTCCGGGCCGTCAAGTGCCGTGCGGACCAAAACTGATCTGGTGTTGTGACTGAGACATTCGGTTCGCACCTGCGGCTGGCACGCCAACCGAATGTCTGCGTCAAAATACAAAACTGGAATTAGAGCCTTGCTAGCTACCCATCAGGCTGGGTAGCCACAGCGCGATGTTCGGAAATGCGATCAACAGTCCGACGAGGATCGCGTCGCAAACGAGATAAGGGAACGCCGCCAGCGCGACCTGGGCCAAGGTGGTACCTCGCACCATCCCCATCATGATGAACAGCAGCAGGCCGAAGGGTGGCGTCGTTGCCGCTCATCTCCAGCGACATCAGCACGATGATTGCGAACCAGATCGGATCGTAGCCAAGCGCGATTGCGATCGGGAAGAAGATCGGCGTGGTGATCATCATCATGGACACTTGATCCATGAACATGCCGAGCATTATCAGCACGACAAACATGGCGACGATGATCAGCACCGGCGCGATCTTGAATGCCGTCGCCCATTCGACGAAGCCTTTGCTGGCGCCGGACAGGGACAGAAGCTGGCTGAACACGATCGAGTTCATCAGGATGAAGAACACCATGCCGACAGTCCGGATGGTGCCCATCAGCGACTTGGACATCGCATCCCAGGTGAACTTGCCTTTCAGCACAGCCAGAATGATGACACCGAGCACGCCGAAGGAGGCCGACTCCGACGGGGTTGCCCAGCCGAGCACGATGAAGCCGATCACCATGAAGACGACGAGGCCCATCGGCAGGATGTTGACGATAATCTGGCGGATCTTCTCGCCGAGCGGCGTCGGCTCCACATCGTAGGTCGGAGCCGAATCGGGGAACAGCGCGAGATGCGACCAGATGTACGTCACGTAGAGAGTCGCGAGCAGCAAACCAGGCAACAAGCCGGCAATAAGCAGTCTGCCGACGTCGACGCCGGCGATGCTGGCCAGCAGCACGCCGAGCGAGGATGGCGGGATGATCATGGCGAGGCCGCCGGTGCCCAGCACGGGGCCCATCGCCATGTGCTTCGAATAGCCGCGCCGCTGCATTTCCGGCACCATCAGCGAGCCGAGCATGGCGGTGTTGGCCATCGTCGAGCCGGTCAGCGTCGAGAACAGCGTGCCGCCCATCACGGTCAGATAGCACAAGCGACCGCGCAGCTTACCGAGTAGCTTGTCCAGCGCATCGAATAGCGAAATTGCCAGTCCGGTGTGGAAGAACAGCGCTCCCATCAGCAGAAACATCGGTATCGGTACGAGCGTGAACGAGGTGATCGCCTGCGGCGCGCTGTCCATGATCTGCGGCAGCTTGGTATTAGCCTCGCGCAGGAATGCGCCAACCGACGAGTAGTCGCGGATGACGAATACGGTGGTGCCGATGATGTTCGTGATGAGGAACGTCATGGCGACTGGAAAGCCCAGCATCATGCCAAGCATGACGCAGCCCATCAGGATGGCGCCGGCCCAATACCATTCCATGGTCAGACGCTGTCCTTCACTTCGCCGAGGTCATAGGTGTAGTAGTGGCGCCTGCCGATGAGGAACATCAGGAATTCCAGACCGACGAGGGTAAAGCCGAGAGTCAGCGGCGCGAATTGCAGCCAAGACGGCATATCCACGCCTCGCACGTCCAACGCCCCGCTGTTGATTGCTTCCCACATGAGGTTCCAGGCGAACCAGGCGCAACCGAACGAGACGATGATGCAGGTGAGATAGACGAACTTGGCCAACACGATCTGGACAGGGCGGGGTACCGCCGACACGACTGCCTCGATCGCAACGTGACCACGTTCGCGAACGAGGAAGCCGGCCGGCAGCATGGCGACGTAGAGCAGTGCGTACTCCACGACCGATGACGTCCAGAGCGGTGGACTGAGCCCATAAGTCCTCATCGAGACATCGACCACAATCATCACGAACAGCACGACGATGATGACGCAGGCGATCCATGCCAGCAGCAGGGACACCTTGCCGATTGCCCAGTCGATGGCGGCCATATTATCGATATCCGCTGTGATTACTTGTGCAGGCGCGCGTTGGCGGAGGGAATATCAGCCTGACGGTTGGGTTTGCCGGGGATGTACATCAGTGGTTT
Organism: uncultured Alphaproteobacteria bacterium; assembly: GCA_963825625.1. GTDB lineage: Bacteria > Pseudomonadota > Alphaproteobacteria > Rhizobiales > Hyphomicrobiaceae > CAMDPA01. Next base: position 322,305 of record CAWGUF010000016.1, read on the forward strand.
GAGCTTGTCATGGTTTTCCGGCGCACGCGTCTTGAGCTCCTTCCAGATCTCTTCGTGGGCGAGGTCGATATATTTCTCCGCCGCGGCTCCCTTCAGCGGCACGTCGATCATGCCGTCGGCCTTGAGCTTGACCTCCTCCTTCAACCGCTCGCCCTCGGTCCAATGCACACTTGTCGTCTCGTACTTGACGGCAAGGTCGTTGAGGAAGTCCTGCTGCTTTTTCGATAGGCCTTTCCAAACGTCGAGGTTGACCAGCTCGATGGTATTGGTGTTATAGAAATTCGGCAGTATGCGGTATTTTGCAATTTTGTGCGTTCCTAGTGCCACGATGGAAACGTCGGTAAAACCGAAACCGTCGACGGTGCCACGTTCCAGCGCCGTATAAACTTCGCTCGATTTGATGTTGATGGTCGTGGCACCGAGCGCGCGGAACAGGGGGCGATAGGTGCCGGTGGCGCGCATCTTCAAGCCGGTGAGATCCGGAAGGCCGTCTTTCAATTTCGGCGGCTTGGTCAGGAACATGTAGTAGGAGGTCATGCTCTTGCCCCAGGCCAGCAAGTGCACGCCGAGCTTCTTCTCGACGATCTCCTGCATCATCTTGAAAGAGCCGTTGGCGCGCATCTGGCTTGCGCCCTGGTTGGAGGCCAGGAACGCGTAGGCCTCCGGGATCGAGCCGATCCAGTAGGACATCGGTCCGGACAGCAGATCGAATTGGCCGCGCTTGAGAGCGGCGGCAGCCTTGGTCGGTGGGATGACCTCCTGACCACCAAGATATTTGATGGTGACCACGTCCTTGCCGGTCTCGTTGACCTTGGCGACGAAGTTGGCAAGGTAGCTGCGGGTCAGAGTATTGGTTTGCTCGAGAGCGGTGACGGCTTTCAGCTCTTTGCCTTGTGCTGCCGCCTGGCCGGCAAAGTTGACGAGGGCCAAAACACTGGTTCCGGCCATCAGTGCGCGCACCGATATCGAGCAGGACATTCTGGGCTCTCCCATTATGCGTTCGTTTTGGACGGACGGTCGCAATTCGTTGCAGACCTGGGGCCTGTTGGGCTCTTGGCCTAGCATACTGGTCGCTGTCCGCCAATTTGTCAAACGGCTCGTTGGCGTTCAGAAAGTTGTTAGTCGCGCGTCTTGCAAACAGGGCAAGCGCACACGTGTCGCATCCCGTGCACAGCACAGGATGCGACTTGGGTTGGTTGGCTCAGTGTGCACCGGCTGTGGGCGCATGAACCGTCGGCGTGCTACTGCTGCAATCGTGCGTTGGCGGACTTGAGATCGACCTGACGGTTCGGCTTTCCGGGCATGTACATCAGCGGCTTCAGCTTATCGTGATATTCGGAGCGCTTCTTCAACTCGTTCCAGATCTGCTGGTGGGCAATATCGAGATAGCGCGCGGCCGCGTCCCCTTTGAGCACGATGTCCTTGAGGCCGACCTTCTTGACCTCCACTTCCTCCTTCAGGCGCTCTTTCTCCATGTAGTGTACAGTTTCGGTCTCGTACTTGATGCCCTGCTCGGTCAGGCAGGCGCGCTGCTTGTCATCGAGCTTCTTCCAGACATCCGAGTTGATCAGAACGACGTTGTTGCCCTGGTAGAAATTCGGCAGCACACGGTATTTGGCAACCTTGTGGTAGCCCAGCGGGACGACGGATACGTCGGTGAAGCCGAAGCCGTCGACCGTGCCGCGCTCCATCGCGGTGATAATCTCGCTGGTCTTGATGTTGACCGTGATCGCGCCGAGGGCATTGAACAGCGGCCGGTAGGTGCCGGTGGCGCGCATCTTCATGCCGGTGAGATCCGGTATGCCGTCCTTCATCTTCGGCTCTTTGGCAAGATACATGTAATAGGACGTCATGTTCTCGCCCCAGGCGATGAGGTGAACACCGGCCTTTTTCGCAAACGCTTCCTCGAGAATTTTCCAGGCGCCGTTCTTGCGCAGCTCGCGCGGGCCCTGATTTGCGGCCTGCATGGCATAGCCTTCAGGCACGGTGCCGATGAAATAGGCGGTCGGCGAATGCAGCATGTCGAACTGGCCGCGTTTCAACGCTCCAGCCGACTTGGTCGGCGGCACGACCTCCTGGCCGCCCAGATATTTGATCTGAACCGAACCGCTGCAGTGCTTATTGACCAGCGGCATGTAGACGTCGAGGAAGCTGCGCGCGACGGAATTGGTTTGTTGCAGTGATGTCACTGCGTTGATCGTGACGCCGCTGGCGAATACCGGTGTCGCGCATGCGGCGATGGCGAGGGCGCTGATACCACCCGTCGAGCGCAGTACATACCGGGATACGGCGGGGTTTGGTCTGGAGGTTGGTTGTGGGCATGGTTTCACCTTTTCGTGGATTGACCGTTTGAAGGTTGGAAGAATCTAGGTTGCCAGAGATGGCTCAGGTGTGGTTGGGGCGGACTATTGCACCTGCAGTGTCGGCTTGCCTGGGATGTACATCAGGGGCTTCAGCTTGTCGTGGTTCTGGGAGCGTGACTTGAGCTCCTTCCAGATTTCCTCGTGGGCGATTTCCAGATACTTCTCCGCCGCCTTGCCTTTCATCACCACGTCGATGACGCCGCCGGCCTTCAATATTTTTTCTTCCTCCAGGCGCTGTGCTTCGACCCATTTCACTGCGCTCGTTTCGTAGGCGATGGCCTGCTGCTGCATGCAGTCGCGCTCTTTGGGCGACAAGCCGTCCCACATCGCCTTGTTGATGAACAGCATGTTCACGCCGCGGTAGTAGTTCGGCATAACGCGATACTTGGCGACTTTGTAGAAACCGAGCGAGGCGATGGACACGTCGGGGAAGCCGAAACCGTCAACTGTGCCGCGCTGCAAGGCGGTCAGCAACTCGCTCGATTTGATGGAGATGGGTACGCCGCCCAGCGCCTTGATCAGGGGACGGTAGGTGCCAGTCGTGCGCATCTTGACGCCGCTGAGATCGAGGAGGCCGTCCTTCAGCTTCGGCTCTTTCGTCATGTAGAGGTAGTAGGTGCTCTGGTTCTCGCCCCAGGCCAGAAGGTGGACCCCGGCCTTTTCCAGATAGATCTCCTGCATCATCTTCCAGGCGCCGTTCTTGCGCAACTCGCGCGGGCTCTGGTTGGCGGCCAGGGCAGCATATGCCTCCGGGGCGGTGCCGACGAAGTAGGTAGCGGGCGATGACAGGATGTCGAACTGGCCGCGTTTCAGCGCGTTCATGGCCTTGTCGGGGGGGACGACCTCCTGGCCTCCGAGGTAGCGGATTGATACGGTGCCCTTGCAGTTCTGGTTGACGGCCTTTTCGTAGTTCTCGCGATAGCTGCGGGCCAGAATATTGTTTTGCTGGAGCGCTGAAACGGCTGTCAGCTGACGTTCCGCGAGGGCTGGCGATCCGGCGGCTGCGATCCCGAGCGTCGCAGTTGCGGCCAGGCTAAGGCGGCTCTGTGCTGACAGCTTGTGCATGGTGTTCTCCCTAAATCATTATTCTTGTTCGTTACCGGCGAAGCGATCTCTGGCGTCCCGCATGCTGGGTGTTGCCCGGCGTGCAGGTTTAGGCCTAGATCAGGCTCGTTGACGTGCTGGTGGCAGATTGCGGCATGTGAGACGGTATTTCAATGGGCAATTGCCCGAGACGTGGTGGACCCCGCATGCTTGTCCTCGCTCCCGACGCATCGCCGCTGCTTGCCGCGCTGGCTCCGATCACCGATGCCGCGCTGCGGGTCGCCGTGGGGGTGCTGCTGATACCGCATGGCTTGCGCCAGTACTTCTGCATGTTCCCGAATACGGGATTGCCGACGAAAACATTCCAGGATTCCATCGACAGTTTCGATCGGCAAGGCTACCGGCCTGGGTGGCTCTGGGTCCGGGCGGTATCGTTCACGCACCTCGTCTGCGGCCCGCTGGTGGCGGTGGGTTTGTTCACGCGGTTGGCAGCAATTCCTGTGTGTATTTTCCTGTTGGTCGCCTGCTTCGAGCGCTACCGGATCGGCAAATGGTTCTGGAACACGCTCGGGGTGGAATATGTGCTGCTGTGGACGGTGGCCGCGATCTGGATTCTGGTGCACGGGCCGGGCATTTATTCGCTCGATCATATGCTCGGTCTGACCCAGCGGTAGTTTTCAGTTCATGCTGCGTTCAGGTTGTCGCCGCGATGCTGCCATGCCTGGGGAGGCGAGAGCACTTCGCCCTGGAGGATCGGGATATGTCATCACAACGGATTGCAGCAGCTGTGCTGGCTGCCGTCGTGTCATTCGGTGGAATTCCTGCTGTCGGCGCTGATCTTTATGGTCCCAACTCGTATGGGGAGGCGCGGCCGGACGACGATCCGCGCTATAGCGACATCTACCGGCATCCGCCGCCACCTCCGCCTCGGTATGCGGCGCCTTATGTTCCACGGGGTTCGACCGAGGGGCCACCGGCTTACCGCGATGATCGCGGTTATCTGCGCCCAATGTCGCCGCCGCCCTATGCTCCGCGCTATCGGCGTGAAGAGACTGCGTCCAGGTGCGTGGCTCCCGACGTCGCGCGGGCGCGCCTGGAGCGGCAAGGCTGGCACGATTTCCGGGACGTGATGCTGGAGGGAGATGTGGCGGTGTTGCGGGCGCGGGCCGCGGATGGCCGGCGCTACGAGATCACTGTCGATCGATGCGGGGGCGAGGTGCTGGAAGCGCGTCCGGTATGGCGTCGCGCAGCGCGGATGCGCCGGGACTGGGATAGCCGGCGCCGGTTCGATGGCTATTGATCGGTTGGTGCGGTGGCGGCGTTTTCCAACCTGCCGCCACTGAAACACGTTTTCGGTTTGATGGCCTTGCGAGCCGGTCGCCCTTTTTTGGACCAAGGCTGTGGGCTCGCGCCTGATTTTCTCGGACTGGCTTTCTCGGACTGGCGTCAGGAAGATCGTATATCTATCCTGTAGGCTGGACGTAGGGGCAGGTGGGGCGGGAGCAGGCAATGGAGCTGGTTTCACTGGCGAGGAACCCGGTGCCGAGTGGTGCCGTGACTGGTACATTCGCCGGATATGATGGTGGCCCAATCCGGTTCGCGCGATTCGCTGCCACACGCGGACCGCGGCGGGGCACAGTCTGCGTCTTTCCCGGGCGTTCTGAATTCATCGAGAAGTATTTCGAGGTGATCGCGGATCTGCGCCGGCGCGGATATGCGGTGGCGATCATGGATTGGAGGGGACAGGGCGGCTCGTGTCGGCCGCTGGCAGAGCATCGTAAGGGCCATATCGGGGATTTCAGCGAGCACGATCGAGATCTGGCCTGTTTCATGCGAGAGATCGTGCTGCCGGATTGTCCACCGCCCTATGTCGCGCTCGCGCATTCGATGGGCGGCAATATTCTGCTGCGGAATGCCGGGCAGGCGGGGTCCTGGTTCGAGCGCATGGTGCTGACCTCGCCAATGATTGCGCTGCATCCTTCGCAGCTCGGTTTTCCGCCCTGGATGGTGCGCATATTCGCCGAGGTCGGTTGTCTTTCGGGCTTCGCGACACGGTATGTCCCCGGTGGTGCAGAGCGACCGGAGGCGACTGCCATATTCGAGGGCAACGTGCTTACGACAGATCGGGAGCGGTTCAGCCGCAACCGGAATCTGGCGGAGGTGGCGTCGGCGCTGACAGTCGGGTCGCCGACGATCGGGTGGTTGCGGGCGGCGATGCGATCGATGGATATGCTGTCCGACCCTGAGTATGCCGTGCGCATCTCGATTCCGATCCTGTTCTTCATCGCGGGCAAGGACACCATCGTCTTGCAGTCCGCAGCGGAGGATTTTGCCGCTCGAAATCAAGTCCGGTACGCAGGTCGTCCTGGCGAATGCGCGGCACGAGATTCTACAGGAGGCGGATGATGTGAGAGGGCGCTTCTGGGCCGCTTTCGATGCGTATATGAACGTAGGGGAGGACATCGCGAGGTGATGCTGCGGCCTGCGTTCGCGTGCTGGCCTTCTGTTCGTGTGCTGGGCCTGAGGCTGGAACGGTGGCAGGCGGGAGCTCAAACACAAAGAGCAAGGCGCAGGCCTTGCTCTCAATGGCTCAGTAATCACACTAAAGTCTTTTTCGAGCCAGGCCCAACATGCCGAGGAGATCTGAACGCACCTCGCTGGCCTGCTCGATATGGGCGGCGCCCTTAGTGGGCTTGTGCCGCGATATTCTCCCTAGACTTGGGCGTCCGCCTCAGCCTTGCGACTGGGCTCAACCCCGAGACAGCGTTTCATAGCAGAGTGTCTGCGCGCTGTCAGCGCAAATGTTGCCTAATATTTCCACAGGTCTGGCGCGTCATCGAGGGGCGGCAGCGGGGGGAGGGCCTGTTGCCGCTGGGCCACGACCATGGCGGAACGTTTCTCGCCAGCGATTAGGGGAGGCGTGCTTGGGGCCACGTGCTGCTATTGAGGGGGCTGGTAGATGTCGTCGGCAATATCAGGGAGTGAGCGCGCGTGTTGCGGAGATGCGTTCCGGGGGTTGTCGGGGCCGCCTGGCTGATCCTCACCTGTTCCAGTGTTCAGGCCGCGGACTTGCGCGTCAGCTTTGGCGAGCTTACGAGTTTGCTGCAGACGATTGCGGCGAATGCCAAGGTCTATCTCAATAATGTGCCAGGCGGGTTTGCTGGTGGGTTGTTTTCGACCCAGTCGTATGTGCAGATCACCACAACGCAGCAATATCCAGTGCCGATCCCGGTACGTCCGTTCCGTCTGCTTGGCTCCAGCTACGGGTATTTCGTCTCCGATGTGACGTCGACGGGGTTGCGCATCTCGCCGGTCAAGGGGGCGTTGCGGCTGACGCTTACTTTCGAGTCTGGAAGGCCCGGAGGCGGTGGCGGCCTGCGTGGAAGGTGGTTGCGCCTTGACCGACGTGCTGCCCGACATCCAATGGGACAACGCTGCGGTCGATGTCGATTTCGTGCCGATACAGCTGCGGGGCTCGTTGTCGCTGGAGGTGCAGCGGGTGACGCTGCGCGGCAAACCGCGCGCGGTGTGCAAGGCGACGGCCGATTTCGTGGAACGTAACACCTGCAGACTGGGCTTGCCGTTCGCGAACAGAACGATCCGCCAGATGATGGGGGAGCTGCCCAATATCCTGAAAGGGGCCGTCAATACGCCGTCGATCCAGACACAGCTGGCCGACGGCTTGAAGCGGTACCTCACCATCGGGCAGGCAGGGGAAGTGGCGATAAATTCCGTCAGTGTCGATCCGCGAACGCTGACGGTGACCTTCCGCTTCAATACAGCGGGCGCAGGGAATTAGCACCTTTGCTCGTGGGGTAGCCCGGGGTCGGGATCGCCGTTTTGCCGCAGTGGCGGGCTGTTGGCCGTTGGCGGCCTCTGTTGCAGCGCGAAGCCGAACCGGATATGAGCCGCAAACGCTTGTGTGCACCGTCGGCCTGGCTGGTTGCCGGCGCGGGTGCTTCAAACCCGGATAGCTCTCCATGCGCTTGTCTAGATACTTCCTGCCCGTGCTGCGTGAAACGCCGAAGGAAGCCGAGATCGTCTCGCACCAGCTGATGCTGCGGGCGGCCATGATCAAGCAGTCGGCGGCCGGCATCTATTCGTGGCTGCCGCTGGGCCTGAAAGTCCTGAAAAAAATCGAGACTATCGTTAGGGAAGAGCAGAACCGCGCCGGCGCGGTCGAGCTGTTGATGCCGACGATCCAGTCTGCCGATTTGTGGCGCCAGTCCGGTCGCTACGATGATTATGGCAAGGAAATGCTGCGCATTACGGACAGGCATGAGCGCGAAATGCTGTTCGGGCCGACTGCGGAGGAGGTTGTCACGGCGATCTGTCGCGACAGCATCAGGAGCTACAAAGACCTGCCGAAAAATCTCTACAACATTCAGTGGAAATTCCGTGACGAGGTGCGGCCGCGGTTCGGCGTGATGCGCGGCCGGGAGTTCCTGATGAAGGACGCGTATTCCTTCGACCTGACCGCGGACGACGCACGCCGGGCGTATAACCGGATGTTTGTTGCCTATCTGCGCACGTTCGCGCGGATGGGATTGAAATCGATCCCCATGAAGGCTGATACCGGTCCAATCGGTGGTGATTTGTCCCATGAATTCATCATTCTGGCCGAGACGGGCGAAAGCCAGGTGTTCTGCCACAAAGACCTTATCGATGGTGTGGTGCCGGCTGCGGACACCGATTTCGATGGGGATTTGTCGCCGATTTTCGAGGCCTGGACATCGAAATATGCCGCGACCGAGGATATGCACGATGCGGCTCGGTTCGCGGCCGAGGTGCCTCAGGACAGCCAAGTTTCTGCGCGCGGCATCGAAGTTGGCCACATTTTCTTCTTCGGGACCAAATACTCCGAGCCGATGGGCGCGAAGGTGCAGGGGCCGGACGGGCAGATGATCACGCTGCAGATGGGGTCATACGGGGTTGGGGTCTCGCGGTTGGCAGGGGCGATCATCGAGGCCTGCCACGATGACGCGGGAATTGCCTGGCCGATGCCGGTGGCGCCATTCGAGGTCGGGCTGGTGAATCTGAAGGCCGGTGATGCTGCGACAGACGCGGCATGCGCTGATCTGTACGGCAAGCTGACGGCAGCGGGCATCGACGTGTTGCTGGATGACACGGACGAGCGGGCCGGGGGCAAGTTTGCGACGATGGATTTGATCGGTTTGCCGTTGCAGCTGGTCGTCGGGCCGAAGGGCGTGAAAGCCGGCGAGGTTGAATTCAAGCAGCGCGCCGATGGAATGAAGGTCACGTTGTCGCCTGAGGCGGCAATCAGCCGGGTCGTGGAATTCGTGAGCCGTCAACGCCGGCTTGTGTAAGGGCTCGGATGCCTGTTGTTGGCAGCAGGCTAGTGTAGCGCACCTGACGTTTGGACCCCGGTAGCGGCTGGGCTCGAAACCAAACGTCAGGTGCAAAAGCTACACTAGTCTCATGATGTTGCTAGTGTTCCTCATGGTTCTGACATTTGCTCGGAGCCAGGCCGTAAGGGAAGCAAATGTCAGAGCCGGAACACTAGGGGGAAGTCGAAACCAAATGGCCAGCTCGAACGATACCCGTGCGTTTGCTGCATTCGAATGGATGCTTGCTACGCGTTATCTGCGGGCGCGGCGCAAGGAAGGCTTCATATCGGTCATAGCGGGCTTCTCGTTCGTCGGCATCATGCTGGGCGTTGCCACGCTGATCATCGTGATGGCGGTGATGAATGGCTTCCGCAACCAGTTGTTCGACAAGATCCTCGGCCTCAACGGGCATGCGGTCATCTACAAGGCGGAAGGGACGGGACCGTTCACAGAGTATCCGGACATCGTGCGAAAAGCCGGACGCGTGCCGGGCGTGCGCCATGTGATTCCCGTGGTCGAAGGGCAGGTCATGGTGTCGTCGCCGGCGCAGGGGCTTGGCGGCCTGGTGCGTGGGGCCACGGAGGAGGGAATCAAGGCGATCCCGCTGGTCGCAAAGAACGTGATTGCCGGATCGCTGGACGGTTTCGACGACAAGAAAGGCATTGCGATCGGCAGTCGGCTCGCCACCGCGCTGGGTGTTGCGCAAGGGGGCTCGGTGACGCTGATCTCGCCGCGAGGTACCACGACGCCATTCGGCACCGCGCCGCGATCGCGCTCGTACCGTATTCTGGCCGTGTTCGAGATGGGGATGTCGGAATACGACAAGAGCATGGTGTTCATGCCGCTGGCTGAGGCGAAGCGCTATTTTTCGCGTGGCGAGCAGGTCGATGTCCTGGAAGTGATGACGGATAATGCGGAACGCGTCGATGCGACTGTCGAGGCGCTTAAGACGTCGCTGGGGCCGGGCTACGGCTTCACAACGTGGCGCCAGCGGAACATGTCGTTTTTCACAGTGCTGGAGGTGGAGCGGACGGTGATGTTCATCATCCTGTCTTTGATCATCCTTGTTGCGGCGCTGAATATCATCTCGGGTCTGATGATGCTGGTCAAAGACAAAGGACGCGATATCGCAATCCTGCGCACGATGGGTGCGAGCAAGGGGGCGATGATGCGCGTGTTCCTTATCACCGGTGCGGCGATCGGGGTCGTGGGCACGATCGCTGGTCTGATCCTGGGCATTATTTTCTGCCTGAACATCGAAAGCATCCGGCAGTTCGTGCAGTGGCTCACCGGCACGACTTTGATGGACCCGACGGTTTATTATCTGTCGCGGTTGCCGGCGGATATCGATGTGAGGGAGACGACATTCATTGTCGTGATGGCGCTGGTGCTCTCGGTGCTGGCAACGATCTACCCATCGTGGAGAGCGTCCCGTCTCGACCCTGTCGAAGCGCTCAGGTACGAGTAGGCCTGGAGGGATAGCCTGTGAAGGATGGTGGACTTGTGCCCGTACTCGAGCTGCAGTCGCTGGTGCGCGTGTACCGCCAGGGCGAGCGCAAGGTGGCTGTTCTGAACGGTGCGTCAGCGGTTTTGCATCAGGGCGAAGCGGTCGCTCTGGTGGGGCCGTCGGGGGCCGGGAAATCCACGCTGCTGCATATCGCCGGGCTGCTCGAGACACCGGACACGGGCCACGTGCTCATCAATGGTCGCGACTGTAGCGGCATGACCGACGACAGCCGGACCAAGGTTCGCCGGCATGAGATGGGCTTCGTCTATCAGTTTCACCAGTTGCTGGCGGAATTCTCGGCCCTGGAGAATGTCGCGCTGCCGCAGATGATCCAAGGCAAGAGCCGTCGGCAGGCGGAGGAGCGTGCCCGGTCACTGCTGGCGGGGCTAGGGCTGGCAGAGCGTGTCGACCATCGTCCAGCCGAGCTATCTGGTGGCGAACAGCAACGTACTGCGATCGCGCGGGCGCTGGCCAATACGCCGCGGCTGCTGTTGGCGGATGAGCCGACGGGAAATCTCGATCCTCATACGTCCGAAGGGGTGTTCGGAGAGCTGCTGGCGCTGATCGAGCGTACCCGCATCGCCGCATTAATTGCCACGCACAACATGGATCTGGCGCGGCGCATGCATCGGGTGCTGCTGATGGAAAACGGCTTGTTGCGGGAAATTGCTCCAGCGGCGGTGCGTTGAGACACCCGTCGACCCCGCATTGATACGTGTGCTGGACGGCGCGGCAATTGCCTGACACGATGGGTCGGCAGGCCGGGAGCGGCTCGGCGCAGGTCATGCAGGACGGTCGGGTGTGGTCCGAAACATAGCATTTATTACCGCGGCGTCTGTCGTCGTCACATTGGCTGCTCATGAGGTTGCGGTTGCTGCAGGCTGCCAGATCAAGGATTCGCCATGCTATCCGTGGCGGATCGAAGCGGGCGAAGCGGAAACCGCGCTGCTGGAGGTCGTTCCCAACAATGCGATCACGGGCGCTACGTTCCGGGTCTGTGTGTGCCCGCCCACGAAGGGCGTGTCGATGGTGTTCGATTTCAAGGACAGCAAGCGCACGATCGGCACTGTTCCGGATGCTGCCGCGGGCCCGGTGTGCCGGGATTTCCGCATTCAGACCGCACGTTCGTCGCGTCTGCTCGTGCGGCGCGGGGCCGGCGCGAGCGGCGCCGTGGAAGGGTGCTACGTAACCTATTGAGGGCAGCCGGATTGGAGGCTCAGCTTTCGCGCGGGCCCTTCATCTGTCGCAGGGCTTGTTCTATGCGACGCCAGTTGCGCGCCTCCTCTTTTGCCCCCTGCTGCTCCAGCTGAGCTGCCTTTTGCGCTGCTTGCGCCACTGCCTTGGGGCCATGGACCTCGTAGAGCTTGCGCGCATGCTCTTGGATCTGGGTTGCTTCCATGATTGCCTCCTTGCTCTGGGAGCAGGAGATGGCGGCAATCGCGCGAGGTATCCATGATCGAGCGCAAGCGTGTGGCTCGGTCATGCGTTGTGACGTCGATGGGGCCAGCCGTTGGGCCTCAGCCCTGCTTTTGATCGGGGGCAGCCTTGTTCAGAATTCGATTGTAAATCAACTCCAGGGTCGGCTCCAGGCTGCGTCCGGTACTGAGCAGCATCTCGCGAGACTTGGCTTGGGTGACAAATGCGAACTGATCCTTCTCGGGGACATAGTGGTGATAGACCATGAACAGGATCAGCACGATCACGAAGCCCCTCAAGACGCCGAAGGCAAAGCCGCCAATGCGGTCGATCAGACCGATGCGGCTGTCGAGGATGGCATCGGAGATGCGCGACGTGAACAGGTGCACGATCAGCAGCACGATCACGAAGATGAGCGCGCCAACGCCGATCTGGACGACGATCACGGGGCTGCCGCCGATCTGTTTGGCGATGTCCTCTGCGATCTGCTTCTGATACAGAAAAAAGTAGGCGAATGCTCCGGCTGCGATGATCCAGGACAGGATCGACAGCACCTCTCGGGATAGCCCCCTGTACATCGCCAGGATGCCGGAGATGAAGCAGAGCGCGAGGAGCAGGATATCCAGGTAGCTGAGCGGCCCGACCATGGCGCGAAGTTCCTCGAGTTGGGCATCGGTGAAGCGACGATGACAGCAATTCGTTTACCGTATCGTTTATCCTCTATTCGAACATTCGGCAGCCACTACTTCTGAGCGCCTGTTCATGGAGCCGCGCTGGTGTGCGGATATTGCTACGCACGCACACTGCTCTGTGCCTTGAGCGAGCCAATCCTGGTGACGAGGTCGCCGAGGTAGGAGATGCGCTCGATTTGGATGCGGAGATTGCCGGCGTCCAATTCTCCCGCTGCTGGCACGATGGCGTGCTTGAAGCCGAGCTTTTGTGCCTCCTTCAGCCTGGTGGTCATGTGGGAGGCGGCGCGGACTGCTCCGGACAAGCTGATCTCCCCGAACAGGATGTAGTCGGAAGGGAGTGCAACATTCGAAAATGACGACAACAGGGCGGCTGCTGCGGCAAGATCCGCAGCAGGTTCCGCAATTCGTAGACCACCGGCCACATTCAGGTACACATCCGTCTGGGCGAAGCTTACGCCGCAGCGGGCATCGAGCACGGCGAGCAGCATCGACAGGCGGTTGCCATCCCAGCCGACGACGGCGCGACGCGGGGTGCCCAATGCGGAGGGGGCAACCAGCGCCTGCATTTCCACAAGCAGCGGCCGCGTGCCCTCGACGCCGGCGAATACGGCCGCTCCTGGGCTCTTGATATCGCGGTCGCCGAGGAACAGTTCGGACGGGTTGGTGACCTCTTTGAGGCCCTTGGCCACCATCTCGAACACGCCGATCTCGTCGGTGGCGCCGAAGCGGTTTTTCACGGCGCGGAGAATGCGGAAGGGGTGGCCCTGGTCGCCTTCGAAATAGAGCACGGTATCGACCATGTGCTCGATTACTTTCGGACCGGCGATCTGGCCTTCCTTGGTGACATGGCCGACCAGCACCATGGCGCTGCCGGACCGTTTGGCGAACTGGATCAGGGCTTGCGCGGTGGCGCGGACCTGACTGACCGTGCCGGGAGCGGCGTCAAGGGAATCGACCCACATGGTCTGGATCGAATCGACCACGACGAGGTCGGGCGGCTGGCCGTCGGCAAGGGTGGCAAGCACGTTGGCGAGATTGGTCTCGGTGGCGAAGCCGACGGGCGCGTCTGATAAGCCGAGGCGTTCGGCACGCAGGCGGACTTGGGCGGCGGCCTCCTCGCCGGAGAAATAGACGGCGCGCCGGCCTGACTGGGCGAACGCGGCCGTGAGCTGCAGCAGCAGGGTGGATTTGCCGATGCCAGGCTCGCCACCGAACAAGAGTGCGGAGCCGGGCACGATGCCGCCGCCGGTGACGCGGTCGAGCTCGGCCAGGCCGGTCGACATGCGCGGCGTTTCCTTTGTGGCCCCCTTGAGGGGCTCGAGCGGGATGACCCGGCCCTTCGAGGCGCGCGCCAGGCCGGTGCCGGGCGCTGCCAAGGCGGCGGCTTCCTCGACAATCGTGTTCCATTCACCGCAAGAGGTGCACTTGCCGGCCCAGCGGTTGGAGACCGCGCCGCAGTTCTGGCAGACGAAGCTGTTGCGTGCGGCTTTGGCCATGGGTGTCAGTCTCCGTCTCCGGCGTAGACGCGATGCACGCGCTGGCTGAGCCGCGACAACAGCTCGTAGCCGATCGTGCCGGCGCGGTCGGTGAGGTCGTCGACGGTTACGCGATCTCCGATCACCTCGACCCAGCCGCCACGCCGCGCCAGATGCTGCGGCACGCCGCTGACATCGACCGACAGCAGGTCCATCGATACGCGGCCGACGACCGGCACGGGGTAGTCGCCAATAAAGCCGACTGTCTGAGGTTTGCCCGGCTCGCCCAGCGCGCGCAGGAAGCCGTCGGCATAGCCGCAGGCGATGGTTGCGATTCGGGAAGGTGTCGTCACCGCCCAGGTTCCGCCATAGCCGACGGTTTCTCCCGGCTGGATATCGCGGACCTGCAGGATGCGGGCTGTGAGGCGGACAACCGGCCGCACGGGGGGCGCGGCGCCTTCGCTGGCGCGGCCGCCGTAAAGCGCAAACCCGGGGCGGACCATGTCGTAATGATAAGCGGGGCCGAGAAAGATGCCGCCCGAATTGGCAAGGCTGGCGCGGGCCGGTGGCAGGGCGGCGCGCAGGCGGTCGAACAGCAGCCGCTGCGTCTCGTTCTTGGGACTGTTCGGCTGATCCGCGCAGGCGAGGTGCGACAACACCAGAGAAACGCGCATGGCGGACAACAGGCTCGGGTGCTGCCTTAGCCGCAGCACGTCGGCCTCTTGCAGGCCGAGGCGGTTGATTCCGGTGTCGATGTGCAGTGCGGCCGGCAGGCGGCGACCGAGGTTGGTGCAAAAGCGCGCCCAGTCCTCGATTTCCGGCAGGCTGGACAACGCAGGCCTCAGGTCGAAGCCGGAGTAGGAATGCTCGGCGCCGGGCAAAAGACCGTCCAAGACATAGATTTCAGCGCTGTGCGAGACCTCGCGCACGCGGCGGCCTTCCTCCAGCGTGGCGACGAAGAACGTCCGGCAACCTTGACGCAGGAGGGCGCGGGTGACGTGCTCGAGGCCCAGGCCGTAGGCGTCGGCCTTGACCACGCCGGCGCACTCTGCGCTGCCGATCTCGGCGTTGAGGCGTCGCCAGTTGCTGCCCAGCGCCTGCAAGTCGATGCGCAGCACGGCGCGGGCGTCGGCGGGGATGCTGTCGTCCTCGCCAAGGATCAGCGACGCAGGCTTTGCATCGTCCATGGACCGGTATCCGCAGTGGATCGAATCGCAGCGAAACGTGCCGGCCGAAAGTGTGGCCGACAGGAAGCGTGTGCAACACGAACTAGCACGATTCAAGGCGCGATGCCGCTATTGCGTCGGGCCTATTCGTAGGATTGCACCTGGTATTCCTTGGCGAGATTGCCAAATCGGGTGAATTGGCCTTCGAATGACAACATGACGGTGCCGACGGGGCCGTGGCGCTGCTTGCCGATGATGACCTCGGCCTTGCCCGTCACCTGCTCCATCTTGGCTTGCCATTCAAAGAACTTCTCGCTGCCCTCGGCCGGTTTGGCGCGCTCGACATAGTATTCCTCGCGGAAGACGAACATGACCACGTCGGCGTCCTGCTCGATCGAGCCCGATTCGCGCAGGTCGGACAGTTGCGGTCGTTTGTCCTCGCGTTGCTCGACGGCGCGGGAGAGCTGGGACAGCGCGATAATCGGAACATTGAGCTCCTTGGCCAGCGCCTTGAGGCCGGTGGTGATCTCGGTGATCTCCTGCACGCGGCTGGCCGAGGCCGATTTGGATGAGCCCGACAACAGCTGCAGGTAGTCGACGATCAAGAGCTGCAGCCCGTGCTGACGTTTCAGCTTGCGGGCGCGGGCGGCAAGCTGCGCCACGGTGATGCCGCCGGTGGCATCGATGAACAGTGGGGCGACCGACATCTCCTGGCTGACCTGCACGAGGCGGCGGAAGTCATCCTCGCTGATCATGCCGCGGCGGATTTTCTCCGACGGGATCTCGGACTGCTCCGACAGGATACGGGCGGCGAGCTGCTCGGCCGACATTTCCAGGGAGAAGAAGCCTACTTTGCCACCGTTGGCGGCCTTGACCGTGCCGTCGGCCTCGCGGCTCTCCTGGTAGACCTTGGCGACGTTGAAGGCGATGTTGGTGACGAGCGCGGTTTTGCCCATCGAAGGACGGCCAGCAAGGATGATGAGGTCGGACGGCTGCAGACCGCCCATCTTGGCATCGAGATCGACCAGACCAGTGGACAGCCCTGACAAATGGCCATCACGCTGGTAGGCGGCGCTGGCCATGTCGATGGCTTCGGTCAGTGCCTTGCTGAACGTCACGAAACCCTGGCCGTACTTGCCGCTTTCGGCAAGCTGATAGAGCCGGCCTTCGGCCTCCTGGATCTGGGAGTCGGGAGGTGAATCCACCGGGGAATCATAGGCGACGTTGACGAGGTCCTCGCCGATAGTGATCAACTGGCGGCGGACGGCCAGATCGTAGACCGTTCGTCCGTATTCGGTTGCATTGATGATGGTCGTGGCATTGACGGCGAGCCGGGCGAGGTACTGCGGCACGGTCAGCGTTTCATCGATGCGCTCAGCGGTCTCGAAATAGGTCCGGAGCGTGATCGGCGTAGCGGGCTTGCCTGCCTGGATCAGCTTGCCGGCGGTCTCGAATATCTGGGCGTGCAACGGGTCGTAGAAGTGCTCCGGGTGCAGAAAGCCTGCAACGCGGTCGAGGGCTTCGTTATTGACGAGAATGGCGCCAAGCAGTGCCTGCTCGGCGTCGATGTTGTGTGGCGGCTGACGGAAGGCCAGCGGCTCGGATGCGTCGGCCTGTGCGCGAAGCCGGTCGACGAGGAAGGGGGCGGTGTCGCTTGTCATGCCGCAGGACATACGCGATCGGGGTGATTCGGTCGAAGCCAACGGTGCGTTGGGCGCAGGTTGTCCAAGTTGCCCACATAGGCGAAAGAAAGCGTTTGGAGGTGCGCGCGAATCGGGCGTGTCGCCGCAAATGCGGTGTTACATAGTAGCGTGAAATTATTGAACAGACTGTCTCCAACAGAACGTGAAACGGTCCCTGGCCCGCATGCTAGCCCTGAGCCTGCACGGTGGGCACTGGGCATCTGCCCGGGTAGGCCGGGCTTATGTTTGCTCACGTGAGGACAGGCGAGGACGCTCATGCTCAAAAAGATTTTGATACCGGGTTTGGCGCTTGCTGCGCTAGCCGGCTCCGGATTTGGCTTCGCGTCGCTGGCGCAGAACGCAGGCCAGATGTCGTTCTTCATCACGAGTGTCGGGCTCGGCAAGGGGGCCGACCTGGGCGGGATTGCTGGAGCGGACGCGCATTGCGCGGCGCTGGCGAAAGCGGCCGGGTCCACGCGCACGACGTGGCGTGCCTATCTCAGCACAACGCCGATCGTCGACAGGAGCGTGCGTCCGTTCAACATTACGCCAGGTGTCAATGCGCGGGACCGGATCGGCAGCGGGCCGTGGCACAACGCGAAGGGCGTCGAGATCGCGAAGGACATCGACGAGCTGCATTCCGCCAATGCCAAGATCGACGAGGCCACCGCGCTGGACGAGAAAGGCAATCAGGTCAACGGGCGGACCAAGAAGCCCAACAAGCATGACATCTTGACCGGGTCGGGCCCGTTGGGGCGCTACTCGACAGCGGGCGGCGATACGACGTGCGGGAACTGGACCAAGAGTGGAGAGGGCTCGGCAATCGTCGGCCACCACGACCGGGCTGGTCTCGACAAGTCCTGGAGCTCGCTGTCGTGGAATACGTCGCACGGCTCGCGTGGCTGCAGTCAGGACAATCTGAAGTCATCGGGTGGTGATGGGCTGTTCTATTGCTTCGCATCAAACTAAGGTAAGCCACTCACGGGCGCGGCGCGCGAGCGTTGCCGGGTCTGTGAGCGTGACAGGCAGCTTTCAGGTTCTGCAATTCAAAACCAGGAAACGTTCGAGGTAAGAGGCCAATGAAGAAAAGCATTCTGATGCCGGCACTGGCCGGTCTGGCGCTGGCAGCGTTCGGGACGACGGCGATGGTCGAGGCGCAAGGCGCCAAGAAGGCCAAGTCGAATGACAACGCGGCCCGGATGTCGTTTTTTGTAACCAGCGTCGGCGTGGGTAAAGGCGCCGACCTCGGCGGCATCGATGGGGCCGATGCCCATTGCGCAAAGCTGGCGAAGGCAGCCGGATCGACACGTAAGACGTGGCGCGCCTACCTCAGCGTGGCACCGACGGCCGACAGGACGAAGACGCCGGCGGTGTTCACGCCGGGCATCAACGCCCGCGACCGCATCGGCAAAGGGCCATGGCGCAATGCGAAAGGCGTGGTCGTTGCGCGCAACGTCGCCGACCTGCATGGCGCGAAGAGCAAGGTCAACCAACAGACGGCGCTCAACGAGAAGGGCGAGATCGTCAGCGGGCGGCCGGAAAGCCAGGCGAAGAAAGGTCCGAACCGTCACGATATCCTGACCGGTTCTGATCCGCAGGGGATGTATTCCACGGCCGGCGGCGATACCACGTGCGGCAACTGGACGAAGAGCGGCGAGGGCTCGGCGATCGTCGGCCACCACGACCGGCAGGGCCTCAACCCGCAGCGCCACATGGTGTCGTGGAACTCCTCGCACGGCTCGCGCGGGTGCAGCCAGGATAACCTGAAATCATCGGGCGGCGACGGGTTGTTCTACTGCTTCTCGCCGAACTAACTGTCGCAGGTTCGCTTCTGTTGATAAGCAGGCGGGCAGGTATCACCTGCCCGTTTTGCTGTATTTGGCGCCTCGTTTTCGCTCGGCCTTATGCAGGTATTGCGGAACTGACTCCCAAATCCGCGAACGCTAAACCTTTGCATCCTAACCGGCATTTGGCATAGCTTCGATGCGTGGCGGGTTGCCGATCGGTGGCCTGTGACACCAGAGGATTGAAAGAGGATCTCTTCGGCCCATGAAATACGGCATCACTTTGTCCAATCGCGGCATGCTGGTGGGACTGACTACACCCAAGGCGCTGCTGGAGCTTGCCGACGCAGTTGAGGCCTCACCGTTGATGGATTCGGTGTGGTGCGGGGATGCGCTGTTCGTGAACCGTCGGCTCGATGCCTTGACGCTGCTTTCAGCCGTGGCCGGACGTACCGAGCGCGTGCTGCTGGGGCCGGCCTGCATGGGCTCGTTCGCGCTGCGCAATCCGATGGTGCTGGCCTATGAGTGGGCCTCGCTGGACGTCATCTCCGGAGGTCGCACGAGGATGGTCGCCTGTTCCGGCGGCGGTGCCGGTCCGGTGTGGGAGGCCGAAACCCGCGCGATGGGCTACAAGGGCGAGGATCGCCATAAGCTGATGGTCGAGGCGATGGCTGTCATGCGGCATTTGTGGACGAAGGACGAGGCGCCCTTCGAGGGGCAGTTCTTCAACTTCGAGGGGATCACGCTGGAGCCGAAGCCGGTGCAGTCGCCGTGCCCGATCTGGATGGCCACCAACGCTGGGCGGCAGACGCGCGGCGAGGTTCAGATGGCGGGCTCGATATTCGCGTTGAAGCGGGTAGGCAGGATCGCCGACGGGTGGATGACGCATTCGGTCAGCCGCGAGGGTTTCCAGAAGTCCTGGCAGCTCATTCTCGATACCGCGCGGGAGGAGGGGCGAGATGCGTCGAAGCTGGACCACGTCCTCTATCATCATATCAATATCGGCGCGGATCCGGAGGCGTGTCTGGAGGACAGCAAGAAATTCCTCGACCTCTACTATGGCGCCAACTACACGCGCGAGCGGCTGGAAGGTTGGCTGACGTTCGGACCGCCGCAGCGCTGCATCGAGGATCTCAAGCGGTGGAAAGAGGCCGGCTGCAACCGGGTCTCTTTCCGGATATCGACAATGGGTGATCCCATGCAGCAGTTGAAGCGGCTCACCGAGGAGGTGCTGCCGTTCGTGTGACGCGCGGTGGCCAGGCGATCAGCATGACAAGCTTCTCTCCCGCGCATCCGCTGCCGCTGGTGGCGGCAATGGCTGACAACGATCTACGCGACGCGGTGACGTCCTGGCCGCTGGAGCGGTTGATGGGTGCGGCTGCGTCGTTGCGTGACGAGGGACACGGCGCGGTCATTTCGTATTCGCGCAAGGTGTTTATTCCGCTGACCCGTTTGTGCAGGGACGTTTGCCACTACTGCACATTTGCGAAAACGCCGCGGGCTGGGGAGCGTGCTTATCTTTCCCCTGACGAGGTGCTGGCGATCGCCAGGGCGGGCGCCGCAGCGGGATGCAGGGAGGCCCTGTTCACGCTCGGCGACAAGCCGGAGTTGAGGTACCGGGCAGCACGGGACGCCCTTCAGGCTGTGGGCTTTGGGACGACGATCGAGTATCTGGCGCATGTCGCCAACCTGGTTTTTGAGGAAACGGGACTGTTGCCGCACGTCAATCCGGGCGTGATGAGCGCCGCGGACATCAACCGGTTGCGGACGGTGTCGATCAGCCAGGGGGTGATGCTGGAGACGATCGCGGAGCGGCTGAGCAGCAAGGGGGGGCCGCATTTCGGCTCGCCCGACAAGGTTCCGGCGGTGCGGCTGGAAACAATACGGTTGGCGGGAGAGGCGTGCGTTCCCTTCACCAGCGGCATCCTGATCGGTATCGGGGAGACACGTGCGGAACGTATCGAGGCGCTGCTGGCGCTGCGTGACCTGCATGCGCGCTACGGGCATATCCAAGAAGTCATCATCCAGAATTTCCGGGCCAAGGCCGATACGCGCATGGCGGCGGCGGACGAGCCGGACCTGGATGAGCTCAGGTGGACGATCGCCGTGGCACGGCTGGTGTTCGGCACTGCCATGAATATTCAAGCCCCGCCCAACCTGACGAGCGACAGGTTCGCCGATTTGATCGATGCAGGGATCAATGATTGGGGTGGCGTGTCGCCAGTGACGCCGGATCACGTCAATCCGGAAGCCCAATGGCCGGCGATACCGGTGCTTGCGGCGGCCACCGAGGCGAAGGGCAAGGTGCTGGTGGAGCGCCTGGCAAGCTATCCTGCCTATGTCGGCTACCGTGCGGCGCGGGTTTGGCATCACAAGCGGTTCCTGTCGGCGATCTATAGAAGCAGCGATGCCAGCGGGTTTGCGCGTGCGGATGACTGGGCGCCGGGGTTGCCGTCGCAATCGTCAGTGCAAATGACGGAGCCGAAGGCGATCCGTGCACCTGCTATTGCCTCAGGGAATGTCGGTCGTATCGTGGAGGGCGCGGGGCGGGGAGAGCGGCTCGCCGAGAACGACGTCGTGACGCTGCTGGAAGCGCGCGGCCGGGATTTCGACGGCGTCGTGGCTGCTGCCGATGAGATCAGACGATCCGTGTGCGGGGATGAGGTCAGCTACGTCGTCACGCGCAACATCAATTATACCAACATCTGCGGCTATCGCTGCCGGTTCTGTGCGTTCTCCAAGGGGAAAGTCGCGGCCAGCCTGCGCGGGGCGCCCTACGATCTCGGATTGGATGAGATCGTGCGGCGCTCACGCGAGGCGTGGGCTCGCGGAGCCAGCGAGGTTTGCCTGCAAGGGGGCATCCATCCGGACTACACGGGTGCGAGCTATCTGGCGGTTTGCCGGTCGATCAAGGCGGCGCTGCCGGAGATGCACGTGCATGCGTTCTCGCCATTGGAGGTCGCGCAGGGTGCGGCGACGCTCGGGATATCGGTGCGGGAGTTCCTCACGGACTTGAAGGCGGCAGGCCTAGGCTCACTGCCGGGCACTGCGGCGGAGATTCTCGATAACGAGGTTCGCGCCGATCTGTGTCCGGATAAACTGAATACGGAGCGTTGGCTCGATGTGGTTGAGACGGCGCACGGCGTCGGGCTCAGGACGACTGCGACGATCATGTTCGGCCATATCGAGCGGCCGCTGCATTGCGCGCGCCATCTCATCCGGATTCGGGATCTGCAGGAACGTACCGGCGGCTTCACCGAGCTGGTGCCATTGCCGTTCGTGCATATGGAGGCCCCGATGTATCTGAAGGGGGAAGCGCGGCAGGGGCCGACTTTGCGCGAGGCATTGCTCATGCATGCGGTAGCGCGCCTGGTGCTGCATACGAAGATCGACAACATCCAGGCGTCGTGGGTCAAGCTCGGCGAGGATGGCGTCAAGGCGGCGTTGCTGGCGGGAGCGAACGACCTGGGGGGCACGCTGATGAATGAGAGCATTTCGCGTGCGGCAGGGACGCAGCATGGGGAGGAGATGCCGCCGGTGGAGATGGAGAGGATCATTCGCGATATCGGCCGTGTGCCGATGCAGCGATCGACGCTCTATGGGCCTGCGCCGGAGGGACAAGTCATTGCATCGTTCGCAGCCGTTCCCCTTGCGCCCAAGCAGGAGCCCGGTCCGCGGCGCGGGATGCCGGCGCGGCTTGCGGTGGCGAGAGTGACTGGCGATGAGCCGAGTGCTGAGTTTGAGGAAGGTCAGGCGTCATGTTGAGTGGGAAGGCAATCGCGGTCATCGGCGGTACCGGTGCCGAGGGGGCTGGGCTGGCCTTGCGGTGGGCTCATGCCGGGTTGACGGTCATCATCGGTTCGCGCGACGCGGAGCGAGCAGCGGTGGCAGCGGCAGACCTCAATGCGCGGCACCGCGGTGAGCGGATCAAGGGCATGGACAACCTATCTGCTGCTCAGTCGGCGGACATTATCGTTCTGTCCGTGCCTTATTCGGGCCAGCAGGCGACGGCGGATGCGATCCGGCCGGCGCTTGCCGGCAAGGTTCTGATCGATGTCACAGTGCCGCTGATGCCGCCCAAGGTGGACAGGGTGGCGCTGCCGGGCGGGCGCTCTGCGGTGGAGCAGTTGCAGGAGTTCCTGGGTGAGGATGTGCGTGTCGTCTCTGCTTTCCAGAATGTTTCGGCCG
Source organism: uncultured Alphaproteobacteria bacterium (assembly GCA_963825625.1). Taxonomy (GTDB): domain Bacteria; phylum Pseudomonadota; class Alphaproteobacteria; order Rhizobiales; family Hyphomicrobiaceae; genus CAMDPA01. The sequence goes on from CAWGUF010000016.1 coordinate 344,970, forward strand.
CTCACCTGGCGGATCTGGACCATGTGCCGGACTGCGATGTGCTGGTGACGGGCAACAAGCGGGCAGATCGCGATCTGGCGATCGCCCTTGCCGAGGCTGCAGGGATGCGTGGCATAGATGCGGGAGTGCTGGTGAACTCTGCTGCGGTCGAGGCTCTGACCTCGGTTCTGATCGCGATAAACAAGCGCTATAAGTCAAAGGGCTCCGGGATTAGGATCACTGGCTTGCCGCAGGAAGCGGTCTCTGGCAAGTCGCCGTCGTGAGCCGAGGCAGACCGCGTCGCGATGAAGCAATGTCCAGTTCCGGGTTCAGCGAGCGGGCGCCAGCCAAGCCGAACAGTCGTGTGGAACTGATTGCCGTGCCGGGGTTGCCCGATTTTAAACCGGGCGATGACCTTGCCCGGCATATCGTCGATGCCATGCGTGCGGCGCAGATGACCTTTGCGGTTGGCGATGTCCTGGTCGTGGCCCAGAAGGTCGTATCGAAATGCGAGGGGGCGCAAATTGATCTGGTCGACGTCGAGGCAGGTCCGCAGGCCCTTGAATTGGCCGCGACGACTGGCAAGGACGCGCGCCTGTGCCAGTTGATCCTCGATGATGCGTCGGAGGTGCTGCGGTCGCGGCCGGGGCTGGTCATCGTTGCAAACAAGGCCGGTCACGTGATGGCGAACGCTGGCATCGACCGCTCCAATCTGGGGGAAGAGAGCGACGATGTCGTTCTCAGGCTGCCGTCCGATTCGGATCGTTCGGCGCGAGAGCTTCGCCAGCGTATCGCCGAGTTGACGGGGGTCGAGATCGGGGTTGTGATCAATGACAGTTGGGGGCGGGCGTGGCGTAACGGTACAGTGGGACACGCGGTTGGCGCCGCTGGTTTTCCAGCGTTTTGGGACAGGCGAGGCGAGGAGGATATGTACGGGCGGGCGTTGAAGGTCACGCAGATCGGGTTGGCCGACGAGATTGCCGCGGCGGCCTCCCTGGTCATGGGCGCGGCAGCCGAACGCCAGCCGGTGATCGTCGTGCGTGGGTTGTGCCTGCCGGAGGGTGATGGCACTGCTGGGGATCTGGTCCGGGAGCGTTCGATGGATTTGTTCAGGTGAGGCAGCGATGATCGTTGCTCTGGCGGGAGGTGTCGGCGGCGCCCGATTGTCGGCGGGGCTGGTGGATGTCGTTGCGCCAGGGGGACTTACTGTTGTCGTCAATACCGCCGATGACTTCGAGCATCTGGGGCTTGCCATCTCGCCGGACCTCGACACGGTCATGTACACGCTGGCTGGCCTGGAGAATCCGGTCATGGGGTGGGGGCGGCGTGACGAAACCTGGAGCTTCATGGAGACCCTTGCCAGGATCGGCGGCGACGACTGGTTCCAGCTCGGCGATCGGGATCTTGCGGTGCATGTCGAGCGGACGCGCAGGTTGGTTGCGGGCGAAACGCTGTCCGTTGTGACGCGCGAGCTTGCCTCGGCGCTCGGTGTCGAGACCCGGATCGTGCCGATGTCGGATAATCGGGTCCGGACCAGGGTGCTGACAGACGAGGGCGAGCTCAGTTTTCAGCACTACTTTGTGCGGCGACGCTGCGAGCCAAGGATCACCGGGATCGTTTTCGAGGGGGCGGATGAGGCTGTGGCGGCTCCCGCCGCTCTGGCCGCGCTGGCGAGCGACGAGCTGGCCGCGATCGTGCTGTGTCCGTCAAACCCGTTTGTCAGTGTGGCGCCGATCCTTGCCATCGAGGGCATGCGGAAGGCATTGCAGGATCGTCGGGTGCCGCTCGTTGCGGTGTCGCCGATTATTGCGGGGCGGGCGCTCAAGGGGCCCGCGGCAAAGATGATGTGCGAATTGGGAAGCGAGCCTTCGGTGCTGGGTATCGCCCAACACTACGGTGGGCTGCTGGATGGTCTCGTAATCGACACAGCGGATCAAAAACTCGCCGCCGCGATTGAAAACTGCGGGATCGCCGTCCATGTCACCGATACAGTGATGGGTGACCAGGACAGGCGACGACTGCTGGCGGAGGAGACTGTGGCTTTCGCCGAGCGTTTGAGGACCGGGAGCGGGCGGGCGAAAGGCAGGAGTGGTCGGGCATGAGCGAGACGATAGTCATCCCGTTCCGCGGGCCGCGCGGGGCCAAGACCCGGCTGGGTCAGGTGCTTCCGGAAGCCGTTCGTGAGAGCCTGGCGCTCAGCCTGTTCCGGCACGTGCTCAGCGAAGTCATAGATGCAGGGCGTGGCGAGGTGCTGGTGGTGACGCCGTCGGGTGAGGCGGCAAGCCACGCGGCGGCCTATGGGGTCGGGGTGCTACGGGAGACAACAGGCTCGCTGAGTGCTGCGGCAAACCTTGCCCGCAAGACGGTTGCAGCCACTGGTGCGATGCGAATGGCTATCGTAGCGGCGGATCTTCCGCTGCTTAGCGCCGACGACGTCATCGCGCTGCTGGAGGCCGGACGGGACGGGCTGGGAATTGCCCCCGACAGGAGCGGGAGCGGGACCAACGCGATGGTCCTGCCTGCGGCGTGCCCGTTTTCGTTCCGGTTCGGGCACAAGAGCCTGGCAGCCCACCGGCAACAATGCGTTCGTCTGGGGCTTTCAGATACCCTGGTTGGCGATGTGGGGCTTGCGGCGGATCTCGACAGGCCTGAAGATCTGGCGTTGCTCGACGAGAGTTTCGTGCGATTGTCACCGGATGTGCGCCGCGCCATCATCAGGGCTCGCGAGCAGCACGGCCTGTAGCCGGGCCGTAAAGGGTGGAAACGTTCGGAAAGGTCTGCAATGGCAGAGGGGCCGTTGGCCGGCGTGCGCGTGCTGGACATGACGTCGGTCGTGTTCGGGCCGCTATGTACGCAGATCCTTGGTGATCAGGGGGCGGATGTCGTCAAGATCGAGGCGCCGGAGGGTGATACCACGCGCTACACCGGGCCCGCACGGTCGGACGGCATGGCGGCTCTGTTCCTGGGGCTCAATCGCAACAAGCGCTCAATTGTGCTCGATCTCAAGCAGGATGGGGCAAAGTCCGCGTTGTGGCGCCTGATCGATACCGCAGACGTGCTGGTGCATTCCATTCGGCCGCAGAAGGTCGCCAAGCTCGGTTTTGCGCCGGAGGTCCTACTGAATCGCAATCCGCGGCTGGTTTACGCGGAGCTGACCGGTTTCGGCTCCGGCGGACCGATGAGCGGACAGCCGGCCTACGACGATGTGATCCAGGGGCAGTCCGGTATGGCGGCGCTGATGAGCGAGATCGCGGGCGAGCCGCGCTATGCGCCGATGATCATCGGGGACAAGACCTGCGGACTGGTGGCGGCGCAGGCCATTTCCGCGGCGCTGTTTGCCCGGGAGCGGACGGGCAAGGGGCAGCGCATCGAGATCCCGATGCTGGAGACTATGGCTGCCTTTACGTTTGCCGAGCATCTCTATGGCCACACATTCGTGCCGCCGGAGGGACAGATCGGTTATGCGCGGGTTCTGGCGCCGTGGCGGCGTCCATACAAGACGAGTGATGGCTATATCGCGATGCTGGTCTATACCGATCCGCAATGGCGACGGTTCTGGAAGCTGGTCGGGCTGGAGGAGTTGGGTAGCGATGCCAGGTTTGCGACGCTGGCGGCGCGGGCGGCAAACATCGCCGAGGTCTATCGCATAGCAGGCGAATGCATGACGCTGCGAACCACGGAGGATTGGCTGGCCGCGCTGGGTGCGATCGAGATACCTTGCGGGCGCGTACAGTCGCTGGAGCAGTTGCTGGAAGACGAGCATCTGGTCAGGACCGGCTTTTTCCGGCGTGCGACGCATCCCAGTGAGGGGGAGTTGGTCATTCCCTCGCCGTCGGCCCGGTTCGATGCGACACCGACGGATCTCAAACATCTGCAGCCGCGCCTGGGCGAGCATTCGGTCGAGATCCTGCGCGAGGCCGGAATGGATGAGCATGAGGTCAGATCACTGATCGCTTCCGGTGCGACGGCTGGTGAGTGAAGCTGAACGATAACAGTCTGGAGGAGCGTATGCGTACGGTTGGTATTGGCATCTACTGGAACGATCTGGAAGTCGGTGAGACATTCCGCACTCTCAATCGCACCATCACGGAAGCGGATATCGTGCAGTTCATCGGTGTGACGGGAATGGTGGAGACGCTGTTCACCGACCTGAGCTTTTCGAGCGACCACGGCGTCATCAAGGGACGGGTGGTGCCGGCCGCGCTGACCTACACCATGATGGAGGGCCTGTTGTGCCAGGCGACGATGCAGACCACGGGGCTGGCACTTCTGGAGGTGGAGAAGAAGGTACTCAAGCCGGTGTTCGCCGGAGATACGGTGCATGCGGAGGTCGAGGTGACGGCGGTTCGGCCGACATCGAAGGGCAACCGGGGCATCGTCACCACAATGAACAATGTGGTGAACCAGAACGGTGAGACGGTTATCGCCTACAAGGCCGTGCGGATGATGGCCGGCCGTCCGGCAAAGGCGTGAGGATTCCATGCGGGGACTGAAAGACAAAGTCGTGATCGTCACGGGTGCCGCATCAGGCATCGGCAGGGCGATTGCGCTGAGGTTTGGAGCCGAAGGTGCGCTGGTGGCGCTGTTCGACATCAATGATGCCGGCGCCGCGGATGTGGCCTCCACGATCGCGGCGGCTGGGGGGCAGGCGCTGTCGTACCGGGTCGACATCACGGAGCGGGAGAGCGTCGAGGCCGGTGTGGCAGCGCTGGAGCAGGAGACGGGACGGATCGACGTGCTGGTCAATAATGCGGGTTGGGATATTCCGATCGCGTTCGTGGAGACGGACCGGCCGTTCTGGGACAAGGTGATCGCGATCAACCTCTACGGGCCGCTGACTATGCATCACGTCGTGCTGCCGCGCATGATGGCGAGGAAGGCGGGGCGGATCGTCAATATCGCTTCGGATGCGGGCCGGGTCGGATCTTCCGGCGAGGCGGTGTATTCGGCCTGCAAGGGCGGCATCATCGCTTTCACCAAGACCATCGCGCGCGAGGCGGCGCGGGCCGGGATCAGCGTCAATTGTGTGTGCCCAGGGCCGACCGACACGCCATTGTTCGATGCGTTCAAAGCGCAGTCAGCCGACGGTGCCAAGATCGCGGAAGGTCTGGCGCGCGCAATCCCGTTCCGACGGCTGGGGCAACCGGACGATTATCCAGGAACGGTATGCTTCCTGGCTTCGGACGACGCAGCTTTCGTCACCGGCCAGGTAATCTCGGTATCCGGCGGACTGACGATGGCTGGATAATCGCAGGGGATGGATCACGTGATTCTCACGCCTTCTTGATTCATCGTGGATTGAGTTTGGCGGCGCTTGCAATCAATCTGTGCTCGTTCGCCGGGGACGGCAATCGAACACGGAGGATCATGCATGAGTGGAATAACCAAGACTTCAGCCGTTATCGCTGGCGCTGTAGCAGTCGCGGTGACCAGCATGGCGGCAAGCCAAGCGGTCGCGCAGGACAAGAACGAGAAGTGCTACGGGATCTCACTCGCCGGCAAGAATGATTGCAAGGCGGGTGCAGGTACGACTTGCGCCGGGACGTCGAAGGTGGACTACCAGGGCAATGCCTGGACGCTGGTTCCGGCCGGAAGCTGTGAGAAACTGGCGTGGGACAAGGTTCTGCCTGGGGCGCGGAAGGGCAGCCTGGCCGAGCTCAAGCGCGATCTACCCAAGACCTGATCGTGTCTTAGTGAGACTTGCTCGTTCGGCGGGGAACGCGGGAGCGCGTTACCCGCCCGGCGAGATGCGAGCATCTGCAATGACATCGAGACTTACAGCGCGCGCGGGCGTCGGTTTGAAGCCTGAGCATTATTCGATCGTGCTCGACGGCGAGACCGGCGTCGGCTGGTTCGAGGTGCATCCGGAGAACTACATGTGCGCCGGGGGCATGGCGCATTTCGCACTTGGAAAAATCAGGCAGGATTATCCGATCTCGCTGCATGGGGTCGGGCTTTCGATCGGCGGGGCCGGCAGGCTCGATGGAGCTCATCTGGCTCGGTTGAAGGGTCTTGTCGAGCGATATCAGCCGGCCTCTTTCTCGGAGCATCTGGCGTGGTCGACGCATGTCGACATCGGCTTCGCGAACGACCTGTTGCCGCTGCCTTATACGGACGAGACGTTGAGGATCGTGTGCGCGCACATCGATGCAACGCAAGAAACCGTGGGGCGGCGGATGCTGCTGGAGAATCCGGCCACCTATGTGGAATTCCGTGAGACGGCTTACGGTGAGGTGGAATTTCTGAGCGAAGTTGCGCGGCGAACCGGCTGCGGGTTGCTGCTCGATGTCAACAACGTTTTCGTCTCCTGCAGCAATCACGGGTGGGACGCACGCGCGTATATCGCGGAATTCCCGCTGGAGCTGGTGGAGGAGATCCATCTTGCCGGTCATGCCGCAGACGCAGACGCGGCGGGAGAGCGGCTGCTCATCGATACGCACGACAGGCGGGTCGCCGATCCTGTCTGGGACCTTTATTCGCTCGCGATCGCGCGCGGGGGCGCGCGGCCGACGCTGATCGAATGGGATGCCGAGATTCCCGACTGGGAGGTGCTGGAGGGTGAGGCGCGGATGGCTGATCGGGTGATGGCTGCTGGGGTTGGCAGCTGCATGACGAAGGTGGGCGATGTCGTGGCTTGAGACGCAGTCGGCCCTGGCCGAAGCCTTGCGTGATCGGGACAGGGACGTCTCGTCGGTTCTGGGCCCGCGAGCCGGCTTGGGGAGCGGGCGCTTCAATGTCTATCGCAACAACCGTATCGTCGGTCTCAGGGATGCACTGGGGAGCACTTTTGCGGTGACGCGGCAGCTGGTCGGCGATGCGTTTTTCGCCGGCATGGCGCGGGCGTTCATCGAGGAGCAGCCACCGGAGACGCCGGTGCTGTCGGCCTACGGCGGGGCGCTGCCTGAATTCATTTCCCGTTTCTCGCCCGCGCGCGAGTTGCCGTTCCTGGCTGATCTGGCGCGGCTCGAATGGCTTGCGAATGAAGCTTATGGAGCGGCAGATGCGGCTAATGCCGAGATCGGGCTGCTTGGTGATGTGCCGGCCGAGCGGCTCGGCGATGCCTCCATCGTGCTGCATCCAGCGGTTCGCCTGCTGCGTTCTGATTGGCCTGTGTTCTCCATCTGGGTGGCGCATCAGGGCGGAGAGGATGCAAACGCGCTGGCTGCCATCGACTGGTCGGAAGAGGCAGGGGCCGTCATCAGGCCGGGGCTGCACGTCGATATCATGCGTCTGGAGCCGGAGGCATTCGCTGTGGCGGCGGCGCTGCAGAGCGGCGCCTCTCTGGCGGGTGCTGGCGCGGCGGCAGGCGATGTGGGTGAACGCGAGCTCGGACTGGTGCTGGCCATGCTGTTTGGCGCTGGTTTCGTGACGTCGGTCATCGAGGGGTCAGGGTCGGGTGAGGATCAGATTACGACAGAGGGTAAGGTGGAATGCATATAATTGAGAAGCTGAGAACGCTGCACGACAGCGCATTCGGTGCCGTGGAGAGGGCAACGCAGGGCTGGTTCATGGGGTTGTTTGCCCGCTTCGCGTTCGCCAGCGCGCTGATGGTATTCTTTCTCAACTCGGCGCTCACCAAGGTGGGCTCCGGCTTTCCCGGATTTCTGGTGCCGGTTTCGAACGCCTATGCGCAGATGCTGCCGGCTGTCGCCGAGCGGTATGGCTACAGCGCCGCCAACATTCCGTTTTTTCCGTACAAGTTGATTGTTTTTGCCGGTACGCATGCGGAGTTCGTGCTGCCGGTGATGATTGTGCTCGGGCTGTTTACCCGGCTGGCGAGTCTGGGGATGATCGGGTTCATCGGGGTGATGACACTGGTCGATATCTATGGGCATGGCGCGGACGCGAAGGCCATCGGCGGACTGTTCGACAGGGTGCAGGACAGCGCGATCAGCGACCAGCGTCTGCTGTGGCTGGTGCCGCTTGTCTATCTGGTGCTGCGCGGCGCCGGCTCATTGTCGCTGGATGCGGTCGCGGGGCGCCTCCTCAAACGCTGATTGCGAGCCTGACGCCCGACCTGGCTGAGATCGGATCGCTCAACGCCGCCGATGCCGGTGACGGACGGCGGCTTAGCGGCTAACGTGTCGGCCATCTGCCAGCGACGGGAGCCGCATGAATGAGTGATACAACCTATTCCGACATCCTCTACAGCGAGGCTGAGGGTGTCGCGCGCATCACGATCAACCGCGAGAAGGTGATGAATGCGTTTCGGGCGGAAACCTGCGAGGAGATGATTCACGCCCTGCAGCGCGCGGGCTGGAACGATGAGGTCGGTGTGATCGTGCTGACGGGCGCGGGCGATCGCGCGTTCTGCACCGGCGGAGACCAGTCCTCGCACGGCGAAGGCGGGTATGGTGGGCGTGGGGCCATCGGGCTGCCGGTGGAGGAGGTGCAGTCGCTGATCCGCGATGTGCCGAAGCCGGTGATCGCGCGCGTCAATGGGTATGCGATCGGTGGCGGCAATGTGCTGGTGACGGTGTGCGATCTGGCCATCGCTTCGGACAAGGCGATTTTCGGGCAGGTCGGCCCGCGGGTGGGCTCGGTGGATCCGGGGTGGGGCACGGCCTATCTGGCGCGGACCATCGGTGAGAAGAAAGCCCGCGAGATCTGGTACTTGTGCCGGCGGTATTCTGCCGAGCAGGCGTTGGCCATGGGGCTGGTAAACGCAGTTGTGCCGCACGACAAGCTGGATGAGGAGGTGGCGGCCTGGTGCGCCGAGATCATGGCCAAGTCGCCGACGGCGATTGCACTGGCCAAGCGGTCGTTCAACATGGATTCGGAAAGCATCAGGGCGATCGGCGCCATGGGCTTCGAGGCGCTGCGCCTGTTCTACGGCACGGCGGAGGCGCAAGAGGGGGTGAAGGCGTTCAAGGAGAAGCGGCCACCAAATTTCCGCAAGCCATCCTAATCGCAGCGATATCCGGGGTAAGGCATGATGATGACACCGTCCGCGGTGGTGGCCGAGCTTGAGGCACGGTCGGAGCGATTGGAGACGCCTTGCGGGGACGGGCGAATGGTGTGGCGACGCTGGGGCGCGGGGCCGCCGCTGGTTTTGCTGCATGGCGGCTCAGGGTCCTGGACGCACTGGATTCGTAATATCGATGCGCTCTCGCGGCATCGTTCTGTTTTGGTTCCAGATATGCCGGGCTATGGGGAGTTGGACCTGCCTAGCGGGGAACCGGGCTTCGAAACGATCCCGCCGCCGATCGCGGAGGGGATCCGCATGCTTGTTCCGGAGGATCAAGGTTTTGATCTGGCCGGCTTCTCCATGGGCTCGCACATGTCGCTGTACATCAGCCAGGAGTTGGCGGCGCGGGTGCGGCGGCTGGTGCTTGTCAGTGGTCATCTGATGGGACCGCTGGTGGCGATGCCCAATCAAATTCTCGAACGGTGGCGGGATATCGCCGATCCGGCGGAGCGGGCCGAAGTACTGCGACGGAATCTTCGGTGTGCTGATGTTTTCGAGGCTGGACCGGATCGATGATCTTGCGGTTCATCTTTATGAACGGGATTTGTCGCGGGCGCGGGTGCGGCCGCAGCGGTTCATAAACAAGCGCGACCACAGTCTCGTGGGGCGGCTGGCCTGCCCAATCGCGGCCATTTCTGGCGAGCATGATCCGTTGGCAACGCCGAGCGTGCCCGAACAGGGGAAGGAATTCTTGGCTGCCCGTCCGGATGGGCGTTTCCATATGGTCAGGGATGCTGGCCACTGGGTGGCCTATGAGGCGCCCACGGCGTTTAATGATGCTTTGCTGGAATTGATCGCCTGAGGTCTACAAAAAGACGTGATCCAAATGCAGCGCTAAACGTAGCTGTTGTGAGAAATCTGGAAAGCTTCTAGCTTCCGTGGCCAAGCAGGCTGCCTCTGCTATCGGGCAGGGCAAGCTGTCGGTCGTCTGACGAGGAGGATTACATGCCCAAGATTAGCGTGAACGGCAAAACGTTCGACGTGACGGCGGAAGGTGACACGCCGCTCTTGTGGGTCATTCGTGAGAATGTCGGGTTGACCGGCACCAAGTATGGCTGCGGCGTTGCCCAGTGCGGTGCCTGCTCGGTGCATATCAACGGTCAGGTCATGCGCTCGTGCCAGGTGCAGCTGTCCGACATCAAAGCGGGTGACAAGATCACTACGATCGAAGGGTTGTCGCCGGATGGCTCGCATCCGGTGCAGAAAGCTTGGCTGGATGTCGAGGTGGCCCAGTGCGGCTTCTGCCAGACGGGTCAGATCATGGCGGCAGCGGCGCTGCTCGCCGAGAAACCGAAGCCCACCGACAAGGATATCGACAACGCGATGACCAACATCTGCCGGTGCGGCACCTACCAGCGGGTGCGCAAGGCGGTGCATGTCGCCGCCGGTACGGTCAAGGCCAACGGCAGAGGCTGATGCGGGAGGATTGGACAATGACAATGACCGATACAATGACAAATACAAAAGTCTCTCGCCGTTCTTTCGTGGTGGGAGGGGCAGCGGCCAGCGGCGGGTTCGCGCTTGGCATGCACGTACCCGGGTTCGAGGCCATGGCGAAGGGCCGAATGGCCGGTGCGGGTGCCGGTGCGGAGGTGAATGCCTGGGTGGTGGTGCGTCCGAATGAGGACGTGGTAATCCGCATCGCGCATTCGGAAATGGGACAGGGGACGCTGACGGGTCTGGCGCAGCTCGTTGCCGAGGAGCTGGAGTGCGACTGGGGCAAGGTCAAGTACGAATTCGTGAACCCTGGCCGCAATCTGAAGGCGAAGAAGCAGTGGAAGCTCGATTTCACTGTCGGTAGCCGTGGCATCCGGACATCGCACCTGTATGTGCGTCAAGGCGGTGCAATCGCCCGCGAGATGCTGAAGGCTGCTGCTGCGGCCGAGTGGAAGGTCGCGGCTGCCGAGCTCTCGGTTGACAAGGGCGTCATCAAGCATGCCGGGTCCAATCGTTCGACGACATACGGAAAGGTTGCGGCGGCTGCGTCCAAGTTGACGGCTCCCGATCCGAAGTCGATCAAGTTGAAGGATCCCAAGACCTGGAAGATCGCGGGCAAGGGGCTGCACCGGCTCGATTCCCCCGAGAAGCTGACAGGTGAGTTGAAGTATTCGATGGATCTTCAGCTGCCAGGCATGCTGAACGCGGCCATCACGGATGCGCCGGTTTTCGGCACCAAGGTCAAGAGCTTCGATGCGTCGAAGGCGATGACCATGCCGGGCGTGAAGAAGGTGGTGAAGGTCGGAGCTACCGCCGTTGCCGTTATTGCCGATACCTGGTGGCATGCCAACAAGGCGCTTGCCGCCGTCAAGATCGAGTACGAGGACACACCGAACTCAAAAGTCAGCCAAGCGGATATCTTGAAGGGTATCGACGAAGGTTTGACCGGCACCAAGGGTGTGTTTGTCGGCAATAAGAAGGGCGATGTGCAGAAGGGAATGGAAGGGGCTGCCAAGAAGATCGAGGCGACCTACTACAGCCCCTATGTCCATCACGCGACGATGGAGGCGATGAATGCCACCGCGCTGGTCACTGCCGACAAGTGCGAAGTGTGGTGTCCGACCCAGATCGGCTCTGGCGCATTGGCCGCGGCTTCGCAAGCGTCCGGTGTTCCGCTCGAGAAGTGCGAGGTACACAAGTTGTTCCTCGGCGGCGGGTTTGGCAGGCGTGCGCGTGCCGACTATGTCATCCAGGCCGTGCAGATCGCGAAGGAGATGCCAGGCACGCCAGTCAAGCTGATCTGGAGCCGCGAAGAGGATATGCTGCACGGCTTCTACCGGCCGATCGGCAAGTGCAAGTTGACCGCTGGCCTCGATGCCAACGGCGATGTGCAGGCCCTGCACGTGCGTATCTCGGCGGCCTCGATTCTGGCTTCGGTGGCGCCGAGCCGGTTGGGCAAGGACGGCTCGGACCCGGTCGCGTTCCAGGGCTTCGCGCCGGGCGGCGAGGAAGCACGGTACGGGTATACCAAGATCCCGAACCTGCTCGTCGAGCACGCGATGCGCAACAGCCATGTCCCGGTTTCGTTCTGGCGCGGTGTGAACTGCAATCAGAACGCGATCTGGAACGAGTGCTTCATCGAAGAGGTTGCGAAGGAGGCGGGCAAGGATCCGCTGGAGTTCCGTCGCAAGCTGCTGGCCGACAGCCCGAAGCACCTGGGCATTCTCAATGCGGTCGCGGAAAAAGCCGAGTACGGCAAGAAGTTGCCGGACGGTGTGTTCCGCGGCATGTCGGTGTTCATGGGCTATGGCAGCTACTGTGCGGCCATGTCTGAGGTGTCGGTCGACGACAAGGGCAAGCTCAAGGTGCATCGCCTGGTGGTCGGCACCAACTGCGGGCACGTCGCCAACGAGGATCAGGTGATCGCTCAGGTGGAAGGCTCGGTGGTCTATGGCCTTTCGGCGCTCTACTATGGCGAGAACACGGTCAAGAACGGCCAGATGGAGCAGCAGAACTTCGACACCTGGGAGGTTATGCGCCTCGACGAGATGCCGAAGATCGAGACAGTGCTGGCGCCGACCTACGATTTCTGGGGCGGCGTCGGGGAGCCGACCATCATGGTGGCTGCTCCGGCGGTGCTGAACGGGATCTTCCATGCGACCGGCAAGATGCCGCGCACGATGCCGCTCAAGCACGTGAAGCTGCGCGGTTGACCTGCGGTCGGTGCGTGCACATCTGACGGATGAATGAGGATCGGGGGGCGTTTGCCCCTCGATCTGCTCGCATCCTATCGGTCCGGATTTTGGAGCCGTAGCAGACAGGCGCGAGAGTGATCATGGCTGAGAGTTCTGATCCCAATTCTAATCCCAGGGCGGGTTTGTCGCGGCGGGAGGTCGCGGCGGGCGCAATGGCGCTAGCCGTGCTGCCGCTGATGGGTGGAAATGCCGTATCGGCACCGGCCGATATGGCGGTCGCAATGAAGAAAGTGCTCGGGGCAGCGGTGCCCAGGATCGGGCGCGTGATGGTGAAAATTCCGGAGCTGACCGAAAACGGCAACTCGACGCCGATCGACATCGCAGTTGATAGTCCGATGACGGAGAGCGATCACGTCAAGGCGCTGCACATCTTCTCGGAGAGGAATCCCGTTCCTCATCTTGCCCGGTTCGAGATCGGGCCATGGGCGGGGAAGGCGCATGTGCGCACGAATATCAGGCTGGCTGATACGCAGACGATAACCGTCGTTGCGGAAATGAGCGATGGCTCGTTCTGGTCCGGCACCGCGGACTCGATCGTTACGGCGCCGGCCTGCATCGACGAGAGCATGATTCGGTAGGAGGTCGGGTGATGGCTGCTAAGACACGCATCTCGATGCCGGAGAAGGCCAGGAAGGGTGAGGTTATCGAGATCAAGACCCTCATTCAGCACGTCATGGAGACGGGCTACCGGAGGGACTACCAGGGCGGGGCGATCCCGCGCGACATCATCAATAGCTACGTTGTGACTTATGCAGGCCGCCAGATTTTCAAGGCGGATATGACACAGGGAATTTCTGCCAATCCGTTCTTTTCATTCCACACCAAGGCGGTGGAGACCGGCGATGTGGTGTTCACCTGGACCGATCTCAAAGGCAACGCGACCAGGGTGGTGAAGCGGCTGGTGGTGGTGTGAGGCCGGCTTTCCTCTGTTCTGCTGCCGGGCTAATGGCCGGGCTAATGGCCGGGCTGACGGCTGGGCGATAACGGTTCTGGGACATGCGAACGTCTGTGAGCGAGGTGTCTGTGTCGGCGATCGCGGGTTGTTATGCAGCGGTAACGGAGACGGACGATGGCCAGCCCCTCTACAATTCGGGCAAGTTTTGCCGGCAGCAACGGTGATGAGCTGGCGGCGCGGTTGGAGTTGCCGGCAGGACCGATCAGGGCGTTCGCTCTGTTCGCGCACTGCTTCACCTGCAGCAAGGACGTTCTGGCGGCGCGGCGGATTGCGGCCGGGCTGGCCCGTGCCGGGGTTGGTGTGCTGCGGTTCGACTTCACCGGGCTAGGCAACTCGCAGGGGGATTTTGCCAATACGAGTTTTTCGTCGAATGTCGAGGATCTGGTGCGGGCGGCCGATTGGCTGCGGGATACCTATGCGGCGCCGGCGATCCTGATCGGGCATTCGCTGGGCGGTGCGGCGGTGCTGGCGGCTGCGTCGGAGATCCCGGAAGCGAAGGCTGTTGTGACGATAGGGGCGCCGGCTGACGTCGGCCACGTGCTGCATCAATTCGGCACTTCGCTCGAAGCTATCAGGGCAGAGGGAGAAGCAGAGGTTACGCTTGCGGGGCGGCAGTTCCGAATTAAGCGATCGTTCGTCGAGGACGCACAGGCACATAATCTGGAAGCCAAGGTCGCAAAGCTCGGGAAAGCGTTGCTGGTGATGCACGCGCCGCGAGATGCCGTCGTCGGGATCGACAATGCCTCAACGATTTTCGTGGCTGCCAAGCATCCCAAGAGTTTCGTGTCGCTGGATGATGCAGACCATCTGCTGACGGGTGAGGCCGCGGCGTCGTATGCTGCGGAAGTGATCGGTGCGTGGGCCTCGAAGTACATTCCTGCTGCGGCGGCGGATGCGAGTGAGACCGAACACGTTCTGGTGCGCGAGACCGGACAGGGCAAATTCCAGAACATCGTGGTGTCCGGCCGGCACCGGCTGCTGGCTGACGAACCGGTCTCGGTAGGTGGTGCCGATTCCGGTCCCAGCCCCTACGACTACCTCTCGATTGCGCTGGGTGCGTGCACGGCCATGACGCTCCGTATCTATGCGCAGCACAAAAAGCTGGAGCTGGGGCGGGTGTCGGTGGTTGTCCGGCATGGCAAGGTTGCCGCGGATCACTGTGAGGACTGCGGCGAGGCGGCTGAAGGCCGTGAAGGACGGATCGATCGTTTCGAGCGCACGATATCTGTCGAGGGCGCGATCGATGCCGGGTTGGCCGATAAGCTCGTGGAGATCGCAGGCAAATGCCCGGTGCATCGCACGCTGGAGGCCGCGTCCGCTGTTGTGACACGAATTGCGCGGGATGGCGGCGATGCGGGGGACGACTGAGGCGGTTATCCTATTTGCAACCTGCGCGCTATTGTGATTTTCCCTGATGGTTTTGAAGATTGCATCTGGACGGATAATGCGGACCCAATCCACATCGGTTTGGACCACTGGGTTGTAAGCGGATTGAGTATTTTTATAATGCTCTAAGTTATTGTAATGCAATAGATTGACCGGCTGCTTTGGGCAGCTTACAGTATATATAGCGGTGGATTGATGTGAGGGCATCGTATCAGCAACTTGCGTTTCGGGCGGAACCGCGGAGAGTTTCTCATGTTTGGCAGAAATAATACGCGGCGCGCCGCAGAGAGCGGCGCGCAATATAGCAATGCGATTGCAATTTCGGAAAAGTCTGGCTCACTGCCGACCGGCAGCGAGGTCGCGGCGCTGATGGCGCGCAAGGCAGGCGTGTCGCCTTCACCCGACGAGAACGGCTTTGTCCTGGTCGGTAAAGGCACCACGATTGCCGGCGAGATCAGCAATTGCAGCGTCGTGGAGATCCAGGGCACGCTGGAGGGCTCGCTGTCCGCCAACGCCGTCATTATCCGCGAGGGCGGCGCGTTCCGCGGCGACATTCGTGTCGAGCAGGCGGAGGTGCATGGTACCGTCGACGGCAGAATGACCGTGCACGGTCTGCTTGATGTGCGGGCCAGCGGGTGCGTGACGGGCGAGGTCACGTACGAGACGCTGTGCGTGGCGGCGGGCGGTCATCTGTCCGGGGAGTTGAGGTCGCCGGCGGCGATCGAGGTCGGGAGTACGCAGCCGGCAGGCTACGAGACCGGCACGTCGGCGCCGATCAACGGCCATGCCTATGATCATGCAAGCCATGGTCAGGCCGCGTCCTGACGTCCGACCGTAGAGCGCGCGCGATCTGAAGCGGAAGCGCTCTATCGCCGATGCCGCCGGCTGATCGCCGGGCCATGGCCCGGACGGCCGGACGGCGGCACAGCGGTCAATCGAACGGGTAGACGCCGCGTTGCGGACGCCATGCCTTCTCGATCCCCTCGATGCCTGAGCGCAGCATGGCCATCCATGACTCTCGGGTGGTGGCGCCGATGTGGGGCGATGCGAACATGTTTGGCAGGTCGAGCAGCGGGTTGGCGTTGGCCGGCTCGATCGCGAACACATCGAATGCTGCGCCGGCAATGCGGCCATCCTTGAGCCGTTCGGCGAGAGCTGTTTCATCGACGATCCTGCCGCGCGCGCAATTGATGAGAAATGCGCCGGGTTTCATCTCATCCAAGACGTTTGCCGTGTAGAGCCCGAGGGTGGTGGCGTTGATCGGCAAGTGAATTGTGAGGACGTCGGAGCGGGCGAGCAATTCGGATTGGTTGACGCTTTCGACGCCATGCTCACGGCAGAAGTCCGAAATGTCGGCGCGGTCGCAGGCGAGGATTTTCACGTCGAATGCGCGAAGGCGCTTTGCGACCTCCTTGCCGATGTGGCCGCAGCCATGAATGCCGACCGTCCGGCCCATGAGGTCGGCACCGGCGCCGACCGGACCTTTCCATTCGCCTCGGCGCAGGATGCCGTTGAATTCGTTCACGCGCCGCAGGGCGAGGATCATGAAGGCGATGGTGAGCTCGGCCACGGACACCTTGTTGACGCCGGGGGCCCACCAGATGTCGATCCCGTGCGTGTTCATCAGGTCGGGGTCGATGTGGTCGACGCCGGCGGAACACATCGAGATGGTTTTCAACTCGGGAAGCGCGGCCAGCACCCGGGGCGTGAGGCTCTCGATGCCGATCACTGCCGTGTCGCAGCCCTGCAGGAAGTCGATCAGCTCGTCCTCCGAAAAGCGATGGCGCGTGTTGCGGAACCTGGTGCCGGGATAGCGGGCGGCAAGCTCGGCTTTCAGCTCAGGGAAGAAATCGAAGAAGGGGGCGGTGGCGGCGACGCGGCGCATGGGGGAGACCTTTTGTGTGGCGGTCGGCTCAGTGCGAATCGAAGATCGCCTGGTAGGCCGCGACGGCTTTCTCCGTCGCAGCGGTTTCTTCCGATGTCGGATTTGACGGGTCCTTGGCGATCGGCAGGCTGCCGAACTTCATCAGGCAGGCCATCAGCAGCAGGCGGGCCTTGGTGGCGGTTAGATTGGAGCCGGCAATCATCAGCGGCAGCGGGTCGGCAAAGCCCTCCGGCGCGCCACGGCCGACGCGCACCACCGGCAGTCCGGAGAAGACTGCCTGTACCATCAGCTTCATGCGGGCGCGCGAGGTCATGTTGCCATAGGGCACGAGCCCTTCGAGCACGTAACCGGTGAGCAGGCCAAGCGACAGCTTGTGGGCGATGGAGGCTTGCAGGTCGACCTCGAGGGCAGGGTCGTCGCCCCAATCGATGCCGCTGTAGCCGCCGTCCTTGACGATGGATACGGAGGGTATTGCGGTTTCGAGCAGCATTCCGTCCGCGCTCTTGATGGTCACGCTGAAGCGTTCGAGGCCTTGTGCGGTGGAGCGCACGCCGTCCACAGCGGATGGTAATTGCGATAGTCGCAACTCTGAACGATGCGTGTGCTTGTAGGCAGGCTGATAGAGCACCGCGATGCGGCCTTCGTGGCTGAGCTGTCCCAGGATGCCGCCGTGGCCGCCGGTCGCGACATAGCCACCTGGGCGGGCGTCCGCCTTCGCCACCTCGCGGGCAGCGAAGAATTGCTGCTCCTGGATCACTAGGGTGCCGAGCCGGTTGCTGCCGTTGCCGTCATCCCAGGCGCGGGAGGCGATGTAGCGGACGGAATCGAGGATGTTGTGGGGGCCGTCGTTACTGATCTGCCCCTGCGGTCGCTGGGCGGCGTTGCAGGCGATGGGTTTGCGGGTGTCGATCAGCAGGTTGAACCAGTAGGAGGTTTCCTCGACGTTGGGGCTGCCCTGGGTCCATATCGCGCCGTCGTAGGCGGGATCGTCCATCACGGCCTGAACGCGATTGGTGATGCGGGCGAGCGCGGGGCGCGGCGGTTGAGAGCCCAGATGCACCGGCTTATACGGGAAGAAATCCCGGCCGCGTGTTTCGGGCGCGATGTCGCCGCCGCCGACGTCCGCGCGATGTGCTGACGGCAGGCCCTTGGTGAATCCGGATGGGGGCAGGACTCGCACGAAATCGATGTCGGCCAGCGATGAGAGGGTGCCGGCGAGGCCGTCGGCTCCGATGCCGAGGCGGTCGATCTCCTCGAAGCTGCGCGAGCCGTCCGGAAAGAAGCCCTGGCGGGCGGCGGTTGCCGGCGCTCCAGGGGCAGCGCATTCTTCCTCCCACGGTTTGCCATCGGCCTGCATGGCCATGTACGGCAGCGGATAGAGACCGTCCTCCGGCTTCAGCTCGACCTGGTAGACGGGCTTGTCGCCCGGTGCCTTGCGAGTGGTGGAGAAGTTGCCGTCGGCATCAATATAGCCGTCCGGGGGGCCGTATAGCTCTGCCGCGTCGCGTTCCAGGGGGTGGGCGGAGAACTGCTCGACATAGACTGTCGCGGGGGTTGCGATGCGCTGGGCACGGAGGGCATCGAATCGAACCGCGGCGCCTTCGGCACTCATGCGGGCGGGGAGACCGTGGCGTTCGCGCGCCTTGTTGGAGGTGACCAGCGGGGGCGTGTTCTGGATGGTCGCCGTGGGGCCGGCGAGGTGGGCAATACGTGGCCTGCGCGACATGAGGATCTCCTGCCGGTGTCGATGCGGTTGTCGCTCGGAGCGTGAATGGCGGTGCGAGCGAAAGTATGTGAAGCGGTATGCTTATGCGGTGTGCTGCTTGATGAAGGCTGCAACGGAGCGGACGGCTTTCTCCGAGCTCGCCTTCAACGGAAACTCGGTGACGAAGGTATGCCGCTCGCCTTCATGCAGGTCGAGTGTCATGCTGCCGCCTGCTTCGCGGTAAAGCCGTTCGAGGTGCTCGGCCTGTGCCACCGTCATCCATTCATCCGCGGTGCCCATGAACACCAGCGCGGGTGGCAGGTACACCTTCTCCTTGCGCTCCAGGATGTGCGGTGGCGAGGCCTCCAGCATGGCGCTCTCGTCGGGACCGAAGAAGGTGTGATGGTTCTTGACCATCTCCTGCTTGCCCTGGGATTTGGCGAGCTGATAGCGCTCGTAGGGAAACAGAACGCCCCAGCCGGAGACGACGAAAGCGACCTTGGCGTCGATGCCTGGCGCCTCCTTCAAGGGGATCGCGGTATAGCGTGCGTCGTCAGGGCGGATGGCGGAAAGCAGTGCCTGGTGGCCGCCGCTGGAAGTGCCGAGGATGCCGACACGGTCGGGCGTGGAGCCGAATTGCGCGGCGTTGGCCTTTACCCAGCGGATGCCATAGTTGATGTCCTGTAGCGAGGCCGGGTACGGCGCCTCGGGAGCGTTCCGGAAATCGAGCGAAACGACGACGATGCCGGCCGCACACAAGTCCATGGCGAGGTTCTGGCCGTCGGCACGGTCCTTGTTGTTCCATGCGCCGCCGTGGATCTGGATGACGACAGGAAACGGGGCGGTGCCGGCGGGCTGGTAGACGCGGGCGAGGCGTCTTGTGCTGCCCGTATCCATGTAGACGACGTCCCGGACGCCGAACTCGTATGCGGCCGTGGATGCAGGGCGGGCGGCGGCATCATCAGCCGCCAGCGCGGCGCGCGGCAGGGCGATCGGCATGAGGTATCCTCCTTGGTCAGGGCCGGCGAAGTGTAGGCCCAGACTGCCGGGGATGCCAACGCGTTTGAAAGCGCATTTGAAAACGCGATTGAAAGCGGCGGGCACGCCCACCAATGTTCACCCCGCCAACCGCTCGAACTCCTTGACGATCGCCTCGCCCATTTCGGTGGTGCCGACGCTGCGCATGTTGGGCTGCATGATGTCGCCGGTGCGGTAGCCCTGGGCGAGTGTGTTGGCGATCGCCTTGTCGACCATGTCGGCCTCTTGCGTCAGGCCGAACGAGTAGCGCAGAGCCATGCCGAAACTTGCCATGGTGGCGATCGGGTTGGCCTTGTTCTGGCCGGCGATATCAGGGGCGGTGCCGTGGACGGGCTCGTAGAAGGCCTTGCGGCGGCCGCTGGCGTCGGGTGCACCAAGGGAGGCTGATGGCAGCATGCCGAGGGAGCCCGTCATCATCGCGGCCTCGTCCGACAGGATATCGCCAAACAGGTTGTCGCAAACGATGACGTCGAACTGCTTGGGATTGCGAATGAGCTGCATCGCGCAGTTGTCGGCGAGGATGTGGTGCAGCTCGATGCCCTGGCCGTGCTGCTTGTGCGTCTCGGTGGCGACCTTCTTCCACAACACGCCGGTTTTCATGACGTTGTTCTTCTCGGCGGAATGCACTTTCTTGCCGCGCGTGCGGGCGAGGTCGAAGGCGACGCGGACGATGCGCTCGATCTCGTGAGTGGTGTAGACCTGGGTGTCGACGGCGCGCTGCTCGCCGTTCTCCAATGTCACGATCTCCTTGGGCTCGCCGAAATAGACGCCGCCGGTGAGCTCGCGCAGAATCAGGATGTCGAGGCCTTCCACCAGCTCGCGCTTCAAAGACGAGGCTTCGGCGAGTGCGGGATAGCAGATGGCGGGCCGGAGATTGGCGAACAGATCGAGGTCTTTGCGGATGCGCAACAGCGCGGCCTCAGGCCTGAGCTCATAGGCGACGTCGTCCCACTTCGGGCCGCCGACGGCGCCGAACATGATGGCGTCGCACGCTTGCGCCTTGGCCATCGTTTCTTCGGTGATCGGCACGCCGAGCTTGTCGATGGCCGCCCCGCCGACCAGATCCGAGGATGTCTCGAACTTCGCCTTGTTGCTCTTCTTATTGAAGAAGGCGATGAGGCGCTCGACCTCGGCCATCGCTTCCACGCCGATGCCGTCGCCGGGCAGGAGCAGCAGATTGTGGGTATTGGCCATGGCGTGGTCCTCCGGTCGGCGCGTGTTGATCTGGCAGGGAATGATATGGGGCAACGGTTAGCGGCGCGGCGGTGGTTTCGCAAGCGGGTTGACGGTCTGTGAGCCGCGCGGTGGCGGATCGACCGGGTCTACAGCCTGTCTGGCGAGGTTGGGTGGAAGCCGTTGGGCCAACGGGAAAAATATTCACCAGTGGGGTGGAACTTGGATTTTGCCGGTTGACGGTCGGATGCTAAATCCCCATCACCCAGGCAGGCTATCCGAAGGGGACAATAATGACTGCGGCGAAACTAATCCCCCGACCCGTGATGCTCGTCGTGCTGGATGGATGGGGGTGGCGGCAAGGCGAGGCCGACAATGCGGTTCGGCTGGCGCGGACGCCGACGTTCGACAGGCTCTGGTCGACGTGTCCGCACGCTTTCCTGCGGACGTCGGGCAAGGACGTCGGGCTGCCTGACGGTCAGATGGGCAACTCGGAGGTCGGCCATCTCAATATCGGCGCGGGCCGGGTTGTGATGCAGGACCTGCCGCGTATCGGGGACGCTGTTGCTTCGGGCGAGATCGCCAAGGCGGCGGCGGTGACGGGGTTGATCAAAAAATTGAAGGCATCGGGCGGCACGTGTCACTTGATCGGGCTGGTCTCGCCGGGTGGCGTGCATTCGCATCAGGATCATGCGGTTGCCTTGGCGCGCATCCTGGATGCTGCGGGGGTGCCGACGGTCGTTCATGTGCTGACCGACGGCCGGGATACGCCGCCGCGGGCTGCGGGCGAGTACATCGCGACGTTTCGGGCGGGACTTCCGGCCGCGGTGAAGATGGCGACGGTGGTCGGGCGCTATTACGCGATGGACCGTGACAAGCGCTGGGACCGCGTGGAGAAAGCGTATCTGGCGATGGTGGAGGCCGAAGGGCCGCGCTTCATCGACCCGGCGATCGCTATCGCCGATACCTATGCGAAGGACGTCAATGACGAGTTCGTCATCCCCGCAACGATCGGCGGCTATGCGGGGATGAAGGATGGGGACGGCATCCTGTGCTTCAACTTCCGTGCTGATCGCGTGCGCGAGATGCTCGCCGCGATGCTTGATCCGGGCTTCGATGGCTTTCAACGCCGGCGCCGTGTGCAATTTGCCGCTGCGGTCGGGATGACCGAGTATTCGGAGGCGCTCAATCCGTTTCTGGAGACGATCTTTCCACCGCAGAATCTCGCGAACGTGCTGGGGCAAGTGGTGGCCGATGCCGGGCGCCGGCAAGTGCGGATGGCGGAGACGGAGAAGTATCCGCACGTGACGTACTTCCTGAATGGCGGCGAGGAAAGTCCGTACCCGGGTGAGGATCGCATCATGGTGCCTTCGCCGAAGGTCGCGACCTACGATCTGCAGCCGGAGATGTCGGCGCCGGAGTTGACGGACAAGGCAGTGGAGGCGATCGGCTCGGGGCAGTACGATCTCATCGTGCTGAACTACGCCAATCCAGACATGGTGGGGCACACCGGCAGCCTGGAGGCGGCCATCAAGGCGGTTGAGACGGTCGACACGGGGCTGGGCCGCATCGTCGAGGCTATTGGTGCGGCCGGTGGTGCGCTGCTGGTTACGGCCGATCACGGAAACTGCGAGACCATGCGGGATCCAGAGACGGGCGGTCCGCATACGTCGCATACAACCAATCCGGTGCCGCTGGTGATGTTCGGCGGTGAGGCGGATGGTTTGCGCGATGGTCGGCTGGCCGATCTTGCCCCTACGTTGTTAACGCTTATGGGATTGGACAGGCCGGCGGAGATGACGGGCGGGAGCCTTCTGGCGTAGTGTGACCTCAGTCTGCGGTGTAGGGCCGCGCCCTGGCCGGAGGAACAATGGGCGGAACTGCGGGGTAGCTGATCGGGCGCCTCGTCGGAAGTGCGGCACAGGTTAGCGCGTATCTGCCATGACATTCGATTTCAACACGCTGTTCTGGATCGCGATCATCGCGATGGCTCTGCAGCCGCTGCTGATGGGGCGCTGGGCGGCGATGCAGCGGGCGCAACAGATCCGCGCGATCGAGAAGGCGCATGACAGCCGCGTCATTACGATGATCCACCGGCAGGAAAAACGCAGCCTGTTCGGGTTTGCCGTCTCGCGCCACATCGATCTGGAAGATGCGCAGACGATCATCGCTGCGATCAAGGAAACGCCCAAACACGTGCCAATCGATCTGGTGCTGCATACGCCGGGCGGGCTGGTGCTGGCGGCGATGCAGATCGCGCGCGCGGTGGAAGCGCATCCGGCGAAGGTGACCGTCTATGTTCCGGTCTATGCAATGTCGGGCGGGACGCTGATCGCGCTTGCGGCCGACGAGATCGTGCTGGGGGAATTTTCGGTGCTCGGACCGATTGATCCTCAGATCATGGGTTTGCCCGCTGCCAGCATCGTAAGGGCGCGCTATGCCAAGCCCGTCGCGGAGGTGCTCGACCTGACGCTGGTACTGGCTGACGTCAGCGAGAAGGCGCTGGCGCAGGTCAAGCGCGGGGCGGTCGAACTGCTGACGCCGCGCATGGAGCAATCGGCAGCGGAAGCCCTTGCGGAGAAACTGGCTGGCGGTCACTGGACGCACGATTATGCACTGACGGCAGCGGAGGCGCGTGAGCTCGGCCTGCCGGTAAAGGCCGACATGCCTCAGGTCGTGCTTGATCTGATGCGGCTTTATCCGCAGGCGGTGCAGCAGTCGGGGGTCGAGTTTTTGCCGTTCGAGGTTCCGCGTCAGCGGCGGAGCTGACGGGAGACGAATAAGTTCTTTTCCATTTTTTCTTTACAAGCCGGTGGACTGATTCGTTTTCAGGAGCGTTGTTCAAGACAAGTCCGCTGCCGGCGTTCAATGTCCCCGCGTTGGTTCTGGCAGCGATCGATGTCCGAGACCGGCTGCGTATCGTCGGTGGACATTTGAAGGCGGGTCGGGTCCGCAAAGCCCGGCCCGCTCTTCTGATTTGCGCGCGATTACGGCGCGGCGGGGCTCAAAGACCCAGCACGTCATTCATTGAAAAAAGTCCTGGTCCCTTGTCGCGGCCCCAAAGGGCTGCCCGCACGGCGCCCCTTGCGAAGATGCCTCGGTCGGCGGCTTTGTGGGTTAACTCGATGCGCTCGCCATCGGCGGCGAATATCACGGTATGATCGCCGACGACGTTGCCGCCACGGAGCGTTGCAAATCCGATGTCACCGCGGCGACGCTCGCCGGTGTGCCCGTCGCGAGTACGCACGCTCGTATCCTTGAGTGAAATTTCGCGTCCTGCTGCGGCGGCCTCACCCAACATCAATGCCGTGCCGGAGGGTGCGTCGACCTTGTATCGGTGATGCATTTCCAGGATCTCGACATCGTAGTCTGCATCGAGGGCCTCGGCTACCTTGCGGGTCAACGCGACCAGCAGATTGACGCCGAGGCTCATGTTGCCGGCTTTGACGATGGTGGCGTGGCGCGCGGCGGCGGTGATGGCCTTGTCATCGGCTTCGGCCAGTCCGGTGGTGCCGATGACGTGGACGATGCGCGCGTTGGCGGCGAGGCCGGCGAATTCGACGGTGGCTGCGGGTACCGTGAAGTCGAGGATGGCATCGACCTTTGCAATCAGCTCGAGGGGATCGTCGGTCACTTTAGCGCCGATGGCGCCGATGCCGGCAAGCTCGCCGATGTCCTGGCCGAGAGCCTTGGAGCCCGGGGCCTCGATGCCGCCAGCGAGGCGGCAAGCCTGGTTGGCAGCGACAGCGCGGGCCAATTCGCGTCCCATACGGCCGCTCGCACCCATCACGGCGATTGAATAGTTGCTCATCGTCCAGGCCTCCGGGCAGTCAGTTGGCATCGACTACACTTACCCGGCCAGCACCTGGAATAGCAACGCATGGAGCCGCTGGTGTGTCGACTTTGCCAGGTTGTGATCCCAGGTGGGTCGTGGGGTTCAGGCCGGGCTTGGGGTGTTGCGGGCTATGGCCTCATCGATCAGCCGGCGCGCCTCGGCGGCGTCGCCAAATCCTTCCAGCTTGACCCACTTGTTGTCTTCAAGATCCTTATAATGCTCGAAAAAGTGGGCGATCTGGCGCAGCAGAATTTCTGGGAGGTCGTGATAGCTATGGACACGGTCATAGCGCGCGGTGATGTGCGCTGATGGGACCGCGATTATTTTCTCGTCGCCACCTTTCTCGTCGAGCATCTTCAGGACCCCGACGGGCCGGCAGTTCATCACGCAGCCAGGGATCAGCGGGCGCTGGTTGGCGATCAGCACGTCGACGGGGTCGCCATCGTCGGACAGCGTGCCGGGAACAAAGCCATAGTTTCCAGGGTAGCGCATGGCGGTATACAGGATGCGGTCGACAAACAATGTGCCGGAGGCCTTGTCCATCTCGTACTTGATCGGCTCGCCGCCAATCGGAACCTCCACGATCACATTGATATCTGTCGGTGGCGTGTTGCCGGGTGGGATCGCATCTATGCGCATTGCTCGGGTTCCAGTTATGAAGTGCGGGTTTCCATCGTTATCCGATTAGTGGAGATCTGCGTGCATGAGGGCAATCGGCATTTGGTCGACTTGTCGAAATCAAGGGATAGAGCCATGCGTGGCTTGAAGCTTGGCGTTGCAGCTCTGGGAGCCTTCGTGCTGGTTTTCTGCATGCCGCCTGCGGCTGCCAATCCGCCGAAAAGCCGGCTGACGCCCATTGATCTGGACGAGTGCAAGCTTGTTGCGAAGCGCGATGGCGGGCGCTCCTGGTTGT
Organism: uncultured Alphaproteobacteria bacterium; assembly: GCA_963825625.1. Lineage (GTDB taxonomy): Bacteria > Pseudomonadota > Alphaproteobacteria > Rhizobiales > Hyphomicrobiaceae > CAMDPA01. The sequence goes on from CAWGUF010000016.1 coordinate 370,499, forward strand.
GTCCCGGGCTCGCGGGTTATCCAGTCTATGTTGCGGAGCGCGGCCGTCGGTATGCGCTGAGCTTTGGGCCTCGTGCTGAAAGTCGTCGTTCGGCACTGCAGTCTCCGAGTGCGGTGAACTCGCTGTTCGATGGCAAGCGTCGTCCGACAGTCGAATGGCGGATTGAGCGCCTGGGGGGTGGTCGGGAGGCGCCGTTTGCAACGATCGTCCGGTTCCATGCGCGCGACGGTGATATAGTGCGGGAATTGCTCGTTGTAACGAAGGTGACCAGCAAATTGTCGTGTCATGTCGCTCACGTCGACGCGACGGCCAATCCCGACGCGATGGCACTGGCACGCAACTGGGCGGATGCGCATGTCCGCCGGCAAGGTTGTCCGGCGAGGGTGCCGTGGGTGGGCAATGCGCGAGCGGGGCAGGGAGAAGTACGCTGAAGGGTGTTGATGTGGCCGAGGGGCGTGGCGAGTGCTTGCCGGCTGCCCGTCAGGTCCATTCGAAAGCGACTTTGGCAAGCTTGGCGGTGCCGATCAGCTCTGTCGCTTCTGCTATCGGCCTTCCACCGCGCTTCCAATAAAAGTCGAGCGCGGGGCGGTTCTCCAGCAGGGACCATACGATCAAGCCGGCGTGGCCGCGCAACTCCAGCATATGGCGCGTGCCCTCGAACAGATGCTCGCCGAGGCCCATGCCCTGGTGGGTGGGTGACAGGTAAAGCTCGAAGATCTCGCCTTCGGCCTTGCCGATCCTGCCGCGGGTGCGCGAGAGGCCGTATGTCGAGTAGCCCGCGACCTGATCGGACAGGCAGATCACCTGCACGCTTTCTCGCGAACGAATGGCGCTCGACCACCATCTCGTCCCGCGGCGGTTGATCATGCCTTCCAGATGGTGGTGGGGGATGATGCCGCGATAGGTGTTGCGCCAACTTTCGCGAAAGATGTCGGCTAGGGCCTTCGCATCACTGCGCTGACCTTGACGCACTACGATTTGTGAACTCGAACCAAGCATGAGCCCACTCTAGCGCGACGCGCGGCCGCGTACAGCAAAAAGGTAACGAGTGGTGAGCGGACGTGTCGATTCGATTCGATGCGGCGGTGTGGGGCCCCGATTGACGAGGTTGATATTCACAAAAAAAAGCCCGGATGCGTGCGCATCCGGGCCCTTGCAATGTCTCTGCTCGCGTAGTCGCTGGCTCAGCGCTTGAACTGGTCAAACGACTTGGAGGCTGCCGCGTTCATGGATTCGATCGCCTCGCGGGTAACCTTCGCAGAGAGCTCGAAAAGCTCTTTGGTCTGGGCGCCAGCAATTGCGAATTGCTGCTGCATGAAATCGGCCTGAAGGCGAGCGGCTTCCGGCAGCGTGCGTGCGCGGGCCATCGCCTGGGCAGCGTCAAAGGCGGCTTCGGTGTTCATGGCGGTGTTGTTCATCACCTTCTCGCCGATGGCCTTGGCGCCGGCCTGGGCAGCGAGCATGACGTCCTCGACCACCTTGGCGTTATCCTGTGCGGCCGTATTCATCTTCTGATAGGCCTCGCGCGTCTTGGCGACGCCGTCCTCGGCCATGGCCTGCAGGTTCTCCGGGATCCGCGCGTCCTGCGCGGCCTTGAACATGTCTTGGGCCTGGCGGGTGAATTGCTCGTTCATCTCTTTGCTCCTGGCGATGGGCCTGGCGGCAGCGCTGGCTGCTCGCGAAGTTGCCTTGGTCGGCTTTCGCGTAGAAGAGCCGCGGGTTGGGCGCTTGGTTGCACTCTTCGATACAGCAGGCTTGGGGTTGGTACGGGGCATGTCCTCAGTCCGACTGGGGCCATCCGGTTCTGGCCGTTGCTGGCGGGGTGACTTCAATGCGACCTGTATACCCGAGGATATTGTGCGATGCAACAATAATGCTGCGGTGCATAGTTAACGGCGCCAACGTATGCGTTGCGAGCAAAAATGGTGCACCGCAACATAAATACGCTAAATTGTTGAGCAAAATCGCGTGCAATCGATTGTAGCCGTTGCGGCGGCCAGCCTTAATTCAAGCGCTCGAACATTCTGCGATATTCTGTCGCGGCTGGATCAAACAGGATGTCAGTGCTGCGTAGTGGCCTCGCCAGCGCCAAGCCCTCGAGTGATCGGCAACGGGAAAGAGCCACGTAAGTCTGGCCGTGAGCGAACGTGCCGCGGCCAAGATCGATGTAGACCCGCTCAAGGGTCAGGCCCTGGCTCTTGTGGATGGTCAGTGCCCAGGCCAGGCGCAGCGGGAACTGTTTGAAAGAGCCTGCCACGGTCTCGACGATCTTGGCAGCCTCCTGGTCATAGGCGTAACGGCGGTTTTCCCAGGATGCGGGCTCGACCTCATACTCGATGCCGTCGATCTCGATCCAAACGCGGGTATCGGTCAGCTTTGATATGCGCGCTATCGAGCCATTGACCCAACGGCGCTCGGAGTCGTTGCGAAGCATGATGACCTTGGCGCCGGTCTTCAGCATCAGCGTCTGATCGGTTGGTTGCGCCGTTGCGGTGAACTCGCCGACGATGCCGGCCTCATAGGTGTGAGGCGTGCCGGCCAATGCGTCCAGATAGGCGCGATTGATGCGGCTGGCGGCGGCATTGGTGGGCGTCAGAATCACGTACGGCTCACCTTCCTTCAAGGTGCGCACGGGATTGACCTGCTCATTGAGGTCGGCAAGGTCCGCTTCGTCGGCATCGCCCTCCCGGATGCGGTTGAGGATGCGCAGCAAGCGACCGTCGCGTTGGCGAAATACCTGCTCGAGCTCGAGTAGCATGGTGCCAGCGCCGTCGCGCAGGGCGGAGGTGGTGAAGAAGAAGGGACCTCCATGCTCGCTCTCGAGGTGCTGAGCGACCTCGGCCTCCTGCACGACGGGGGGCAACTGGTGGAGGTCGCCGAACATCAGGAGCCGGACGCCGCCGAATGGCTCGCGCGGGCGGCCCCGGTTGAGCCGCAGTGACTGGTCAATGGCCCACATCAGATCCGAGCGCACCATCGACACCTCGTCGATGATGACGTAGCGGAGGCGCCGCATGGTACGGCCGTTTCGGCTACGCCGGATGTCATCGGGGCGAATCAGGCGAGGCGGCAGGCCGAAGAACGAGTGGATCGTCTGGCCGCCGACGTTGACAGCGGCAAGGCCGGTCGGGGCAACGACCACGGCCTCTTCTGCGACGCTGTCTGCCAGGCATCGCAGGAGGGTGGATTTACCGGTACCGGCGCGTCCCGTTACGAACAGGTGACCGGTTCCGTCGCGTACATAGTCAAGCACGGCCTCGTATTCGGGCGTCGGGGTGACGCCGGCCGGCCAGACTGTACGCCGCTTGGGAGTGGCTGGTTCTTGTGCGAGCGCGTTCAAGTCCGATTTCCGCCTCCATGCCATCCGGGCGATTGCCGCCGGGAATCGGATGACTGTCAACGCATAGCCTAATCGGGAGGCGAGGCACAGGGCGTTGCGGTGCTTGGCAGGGGAGGAACGGCTTTTCGTGCTCAGGGGGCGAGCATCAGCGTCTTTGGCCCGTGGTGTAGACGGGTTGACTGGGCTGCGGCGCACTGCGGGTGGCCGAGTTCGCCTTTTCCAGCACACCGTAGGCGGCATTGATGTGGCGAACCATCGAGTCGAGGTAGGTTTTGACCTCGGCTGGCAGGGCTACGCCAGCGTATCTGTCCGGGTGGTAGGTTTTGGAAAGCAGCAGGTAGGCTTGGCGGACGTCGTCCCAGCTGCAGCCGGGGGCAACGCCCAGGATGGTGTGCGGATCGAAGTCGGCCTCGCGGCGGTCTGCGACGAGTGCCGGCCGCTGTGTCTCGTGCATAGGCTTGATGCTGGCAATATGCGACTTCGACAGGTACCCGGGGGCGCCGCCGTATGGCTCGAACTCCACAAACAGTCCGTCGCCGTTGAGCGCATCCATGACGGTGCGGCCGCGGGGGAGATTTAGCTTGCCGGGTTCCGAAGCCCCGCTCTGATATTCGATCTCGACCGGGATGCCGATCATCGGCTTTGCACTGTCGACGCGGTTTCTTTCGAACATGGATCTGCCTGTCGCGGTTCGGAGTAATCCAGACGTGCGATGCAAGAACAGTGCAGGCTTCAGGGCGACGAGAGCGTGATGCCGGACTTCGGCGCATCCATGGCTAACGAGGCGTTAATCGCAGCGATGCCTCAACCGCCTGTCATGGCGCTGTAGAAGAAGCGGGCCGACATCAGGGCCAGGAACAGGGCGAAGGAGAGTTCCAGTCGGCGCTTGGGCCAGCCGTGCGCAACCCGGACGCCGAAGGGGGCTGCAAGAACGCTTGCCGGGATCACCAGGGCGGCACCGATCAGGCTGATGTAGCCGACCGAAAAAGGGGGCAATCCCCCTGCCGACCAGCCAGCCCAGATGAATCCCAAGGTTCCGGGGATGGCAATCAAAGGGCCCAAGCCAGAGCTTGTGGCTACCGACGGCAATATCTGCCAGCCGTATAAGGACAGGAAGGTGATCATGAACGAGGCTCCTCCGACGCTCATCAGGGTGGAGACCAGTCCGATCAGTAATGAAACAATCTCGGGCACGATCGATTTGGCGGGCAGCTCGTCAGCTATGCGCCAGTTGTCACGGCCAAGTGCCATCTTGAACGCCAGGCAGCCGCCGAGGAATGCCCAGATCCATTGCAGGGTCAGGCTGTCGACGTACTTGGCAATCACGGCGCCGATGACGACGCCGGTGACGATCCAAGGGGCGACGCGCTTCAGAAAACCGATGTCGACAGCACCCTTGGCGCGATGCGCCCGGAATGACGTGAACGTGGTCGGAATCATGACGGCGAGGGCGGTGCCCAGGCATAGATGCATAATGATGGAGCGATCGACGCCGATTGCGGAGAAGGCTTCATAGAGCGCCGGGACCAGGATTGCGCCGCCGCCGATTCCGAACAGGCCCGCGAGAAAGCCCATGACAAAACCGGCGGCGATGATAGCCACAGCAAGTAGCATCAGGTTTTGCATCGAGACGGCAATGGTCATCTGACCTCCGGGGCGTGCGCCGCTTGAGCGGCGCAGCTGCAAGGCAAAGCGGGGCGCCTCCGGAGGTCGCCTGCAACGCGCCGTCCGCCGCAACTCGGCCGCATATGAGGGCATGCGGTTCAATTCGACACGAGATAGCCGGCGCCTCGGCACGGCGTCATGATCGCAGTTGCCGATCTCGCCTTGGTCGTGCTGCGGAGGGCGGCTGCGCAAGGCACATTAGTTGCCGGACACGGCGGCGTCACCTGCGTTGCGTTTACGCATCGCGTCAGGGCCCACTTTGTCGGCGATTGTCGGCATGGCTGGGCTCGAATCCGGGCGGACGGTGCGTCGGGAATGGCCGCGCACCTCGTGGCTTTCGAGTAGTCGACTGCCGGTTGCCCTATCGGATTGGGTCTGGGCCCGGTCAAGCATATTCAACGTCGCGGTGCCGTCGAGTGATTGGGCCAAAGCTGGCGGAGCGGCGATACACAGCGCCATAAGTCCTGCGCGGGCAGATCGTATCATGATAGGTCCTCACCCGAGGGGCCGGGGCGTCCGACCTGGTCGGTGCGCGGCTCCTTCATTGTGTCCGCGGTTGCCGGTTGGCGGCATCCCGCAGGGGAGAGCAGGACGCATAATCGATGCAACGGCTGTTACGCAGGGAACAGGGCAAGGAAAAGTTGGGTGGGAATGTCGGATGAGCCGGACAGTGAATGGTGCGCGGCGGTAGCCGATTGGCCTGAGCCGCCGAATTGTTAGCCGGGGAATTATTGGCGAGCGCCGTTACCCTATTAGGACTTTGTTAGCCATTTCGACGGTAACTGGAGTTACCGTCTGGTTCGCGTTTGTTCAGGAGTGACGTGATGCGTATGAAATGGATTGCCGCGCTTGCCGTGGCGGCAACGTCTGTAGCTCTGGCTGCCCCTAATCCCGCCGAAGCTGGTGGTAAGTATGAAGGGCGCTCTGCTCATTCCCGGTATATTCCCGCGCCATATCCGGGTGGACCGGATCCGTACGCCTACAAGTACGAGAAGCGCGGCTATTACCCCTATTACGACTCGAACTATTGGGTGCCGTTGCGCCAGATGAAGGGGCGCACTCACTATCCTTATCGCATTCCTCGCTATTATGCGTCGTGGGGTTATCCGCTGACGTGCAAGATGCAACGCCGGCATCGCAATTGCGGGGTGCCTTATACGCGCGAGACACGGCGTTTGCGGCACTGGTAGTCGTATATTTCGGAATAAAGCAGCCGGCCCGGCGTTAGGCTTATCGAAAGCCTGATACCGGCCGGCGGTATCTATCTTTTCCTATTCATGTCACATTCATGTGCGCGATATCACTTGTGGATCTGTGAGGGAGAGGGTTCCTTTCGGGGAGACTAAGTGGCGTAGAATGCATCGGTTTGGCTGCATCTGCCCTGAGGGCTTTGAAGAGAAGTGGATAAGAGCATGCTGAAGAAATTAGCGTCCCTTTCGCTGGCGCTGGTGATGTTTGCCGGCGTGATGGCTTCAACGGCTGACGATGCAGACGCGCGTCGTCGCGGTGGTGCGGTTGCTGCCGGCGCAGCAGCGGCCATTATCGGGCTGGGCATACTGGGTGCAGCCGCAAATGCTCGCGGCGGGAGCTATCACGAGCCGGCCTGCTATCGCGGTCCGCGTGAGTGCCGTCGTGGTCCGGACCGCTGCTGGTATAACCGGTATGGCGACTATGTCTGCCGTCGCGGCGAAGTGCGCTGCTTCCGGCGCACGTACTGCGATTGATTTCGCCAACTCTTGCCGTCGGTGACGTCGGCTAGGACTGGACCTTGACATTTTGCGGCGCGCCGGCCCCTTGGGTTGGCGCGTTCTGCTTATCCGGCGGCCTGACGATCTGTCGTGGCGGGCAATCCCATTCGGGAGAGCGCCGCATGGTGCAGGCTGACAGCGGCTGCATTGGAGACATTCAAGCTGCGGAGGGGACCGCTGCCTGTGATGCGGCACAGGCTCGAGCAGGTCTCCTTGGTCAATTGCCGAAGTCCGCGGCCTTCCGCGCCCAGCACGATCGCAACGGGCCTGGAGAACGATTGCGTCTCCAGTCGGGTTTCGGCATCGCCATCCAGGCCGATGACGTCGATGCCCGCGTCCCGCAACTCGGCGAGAGCGCGGGCGAGGTTCTGCACCAAGGCTACGGGAACCAGTTCCAAAGCGCCGGACGCCGCCTTTGCCAGGGCACCGGAGAGTGGGGGGCTATGGCGGCGTGTCAGGACAAGGCCGGCGGCGCCGAACACCGCGGCCGATCGTAATATCGCGCCGACATTGTGGGGATCGGTGACCTGATCGAGTGCGATGATAGGGCCGCGTTCAACTGTTGTCAGTGCAAGCTCGATGAGTTGCGGTTCGGGTAACGGCTCAGTTTCCAGCAGCGCACCCTGGTGCACCGTGTCCGGTCCCAGGCGGCGATCGAGATCACGCGGTGTTGTGCGTTCGGGTTGGATGGCGCGCTGCTGCAGGTGCGCGGCCATGCGATTGGCGGCGTTGTCGGTCAAATACAACTTGTTGAGCTGGCGAGCGGGATTGGCGAGTGCAGCTTCGACCGCATGCAAGCCCCAGATCAGGGTTTCAGGCGATGCGGCTGCGGTCGCGGCTGGCTCACGGGGGCCCGGACGGGGGCGTTGGTGTTTCACGTCAGGTCTGGTCCTGTCGATAAAAGTGGGCGGTGGATGGGCTGGTTGATCGCTCTGGCAGAGGGCGGTGCCAATGGGGACATTGCATTAAACTTTCTGGTGTTAAGGTCCAGGTTTGAGATCGAGTTTTGCATTGACACGACAGCCCGGTCTCACGATAAAAGCGCCAGTGTCCCTGCTGGCGACGGCGGGGCATTATCTTTTCTGCGTCGCTTTGCTGTGGATGCCTGCTGACAGGAGGCGGGATCTCTAGCCAGCGTGCAGCAGACGCATGCGAGATTGGAGGGGTGCCCGAGTGGCTAAAGGGGACGGACTGTAAATCCGTTGGCTATGCCTACGCTGGTTCGAATCCAGCCCCCTCCACCAGTCTTGCAGTTTGGACGAGCGAGGCGATGCGTGTCTGCCGGTCTCACCTTCTGCTTTAAACCGCTATCGCGCCATCGGTACCGCTCTCTTGGAGTAGTCTTTGCTCTCAGCCTTTGCTCTCATCCTCTGGGGCCCGGCCGGGGCCGCTGTTGTGGCCGGGCGCGGGCGAAAACGCCCGAGGTGACTGCTCGGGCGATATACTCCGACAAGCATGAATAGGCATCTTCGGTCAGGGCAAACTCATCTGGCGCTGGGCCAGACTGGGCCCGTTTGGCCTGCTCGATGACCTGCATGGCCTCGTAACGGCCGATGCGCATGATGCGCTTTGCTGCCGCGATCTCGTTGAGGGTCTTGCGGATGGCCTGGTAATGTGGCTCGCGTCGCAGCCCGCGCAGGTAATGCAGACCGACCAGCACAACGTCGACTTCGTGTTTCTGCAGCCAGTCTACGGCCTCTGATACGGTGGACCGGAAGCTCTCGACCGATACGTATTGCAACGCATCGTGTGTGCCGAGTTGCCAGAGGACTAGGTCAGGCTTCACCAAAGCAACCTCGGTGAGCAGGCGCTGGGCAGCATCCGCTGCAAGCTCGCCGGAGACGCCCCGGTCAACGATGCGTACATCCACCCCTGGAACCGTCTTCTCCAGCAGCCGTTCGATGATTGTGTAGTAGCTGCCGGGGGTTGTATCGCGACCGCCGCTGGCGGAGGCGCCGATCGTCAGGATGGTGATGACCTTGCGGAGCTTCAGCGCGCGGGAGACGTTGGGGAGGGGAATGTCTCCGGCAGTGCTTAGGCCGGGCGTGCGGCAGCCACTTGATACTTGCAGTTCAGGCGGGGCTGCTGTCGGCAGTTGTCCCGGCGGGGGGGCTTCGATCGGCGGCTTTTCGCTTTGGGCCAGCGCCGCTTCCGTCGGCAAGTGCAGCGGCAGAGCCAAGCAAATAGCGGCCGCAAGCGCTTTAATTGCTCGTGAGACGGGGGCGCTCATGCGGGCCTTTTCCGATCATCGCGTTTGTCTGCCAGCCAAGCTGTAAGCCACATGATGGCAACAGCGGCAACCAGGATCACTGTATCAAGAAGTATATCACCTTTGTAGATATATCTCAGGAGTTGGCAGGCAAGACTTAGCAGCGATCCGACACAGAATACATACAGGGAGTTGCGCCCCAGCCTGGAGAGGAAGCCGGTCAACGGCGCCGCCCAGCGCTCGATGTAGGGGTAGGCCATCGACATCACGGCCACGATAGCGAGGAATTGCAGCACCCGCAGCGGGGTGGCGTAGGTCTTGGACAAGACGAAAAGTAGCTTCGGATCGGGGACTTTGGTCGGGTCAGGCCACCACCGGAACCAGACAACGATAACGCCATAGATGATCAAGGGAATGGCGACGAGGCGCAGCCAGAAGATGTTGCGGCGGGCCCAGCCTCCGACGCCGCGCTCGCGCGCGAGGGTGAAGCCCAGCACGAAGTAGAGCTGCCAGGCCAGGGGATTGAAGAACCAGGTGCCATTGGTCGGCCAGTTGGGCAGCGAGAGGCGTAAGATCAGGGTCGTGAGGTAGAGGAGAAGGGATAGTGGCAGCAGGAGGTTTGGCGCATAGCGGTAAATCAACACGAACACCGGCGCCATGATCATCAACACCACATACAGCGGCAGGATGTCGAAATAGCCGAGCTGGTGGGTCAAGAGGACGAGCCCGATATGGGCGTTGATGGGGTCGTAGAAGACGGCGGCTGCGTTGTGCCACTCCAGCAATAGCGGGTTGTCGAGCAGGCGAGCGGCCGCGGCCAGCATTGCGATCGCGATCATGATGATCACGATGTGGGCGGCGTAGATCGTCAGGATGCGGTTGCCGAGGCGGAACATCACGCGACGCAGCGGCGTCGGATCCTCCGGTCGGCCAACGATAAGACGCAGCGACCAGCCGGCGAGGAACACGAACAGGTCCGCGGAATCGGAAATCGAGATGTTCCGGTGCGTGAACCGCTCGAAGTAGATGCCGGGGACGTGATTGATGAAGATCGTCACGAGCGCAAACCCGCGCCAGAAGTCCACGGCGTTGGCTTGACGGGCCACGGCTCACCCTTTGCTCTATGATCTAAGGACGCCCCGAACAATAACCGCTACGATTTAGCGATCTTCCGGGGCTTGATAGTGTAGTTCCATTCAGGATGGAACGCATCGCCGATGATGTCGAGGGCGTCCATCTCGGCATCGGGGACCTTGATGCCCTTCTCGTAGGTCCGCTCGTCGAGCACGCAGTCGATCGTCAGCCCCGCCTTGGTCGTGGTGGCGCCGATCAGCTCGATCACGGCGACACGATCCGTCAGCGGCCGGCCACGCCAGTTCTGCGTGATGTGGCAGAACATCCGGTGCTCGATCTTGTTCCACTTCGATGTGCCCGGCGGATAGTGGTGCACGTTGAGCGTCAGTGCGGTCTCGTCGGCGAGCTTTTGCAGCTCGACTTTCCACAGCCGGACACGCGCGCCGTTGGAGCCGCCGCAGTCGGCGGTGACCGTCAGTGCACGCATCTTCGGATATCGTGAGCGGCCCGTGCGAGCGAGCCAGGTGCGGATCGCCGCGACGGCGAACTCGGCCGTGTCGCTGGTGATGCCGAGGCTGACGAATCCGGTGTTGGCCGTCACGTCGTAGACGCCATAGGGAACGACCTTGCCGAGTTCCTTGTCCTCGAAGTCGTGGACGTTCACGCGACGCGGCTGGCCCTTCGGCCGATAATCGGAGCCGCCGTTCTTGTAGTTGCCGACCAGCTCCTTGTTCTTCGTATCGACGGAGATGACGGGTTGCCGTTTGGCCTGAGCGGCCACGACTTTCGCGTTGATGTGCTCGAACTGGGCGTTGCGATCGGGATGCTTCGAGCCTTCGTCCGCCTTGCGATTGTACTGGCGCGAGAAGCCGAGTTTCACGAGCTCCTTGCGCACGGTGTCGGCGCTGATCGGATGCCCCGCCTCCGTCAGGATCGCGGCCAACTTGTCCATGCTCTTGGAGACCCACAGCAGCGGGCGCATGGGATCGCCAAGCGTGGCGGGCTCGACGAGCCGCTTCAGGGCGGGGACAAGATCGGGATCAGTGGCGGCAACGGCTTTGCGACCAGCACCAGGGCGACGCACCTGCCCCTTGGCCAAGGGCTCGGCGTCGAGATCATCCTCGCCGCGATTGATCGTCGAACGCGCGAGCCCGGTGATCCGCGAAACGACCGCCAAACCGCCCCAGCCGGCGGTTCGCACTTCAGCGGCCGCGAACAGGCGCCGGCCCCGTTCGTCGAGCCTCGAGCCGACCTCGTTCCAGCGGGTGCGGATGGCATCTTCATCGATCATGCCATCCGGGCTACAACTGTTCGCCCGGAACAGGAATCCATGCCGCCTGAGTCACACCGACGCACACAGATTGCGATTCAGCAATTGTTCGGGGTGTCCTAACTATCGAATGATGCTTTGGCGTACACGCGATGGCTCCTCGCTGTCGCACATCTGCGCGCCGTGTTGTTATGGCTCGCCAGGAGTCCCATAACGCTCTTCGGGCTAGGCGTAAATACGTTGAGGAATGCTGCTGCCGCAAGTCTGGTCCGTGAAACACGTCTGTTCCGTGAATGACGGGGGCGAGGTCTGGCAGCCAATGTCGTGCTGGCTCGTGGCAGGCGCCAGCCGATGATGTTGCGCCTGGCGCGCGTTCCGGCTAGAACCTGAAGGCTCCCGTGCGAACGGGGCGCGGGCATAGCATAGTGGTAATGCGATAGCCTTCCAAGCTATTGAGGCGGGTTCGATTCCCGCTGCCCGCTCCAGCCGACCGCGGTTGGCGCGTGTCGCTGCCGCCCTGGGGCGGCAGCTTGTGGTGAGAGGCTGTTGCTCATCATTCGCGATCACTTCACGCGATCATTTCACGCCGGCGGCGACCTTCAAGACCTGCTTCAGTTTCGGATCTGCTCGCAGCGTCTCTTTCAGCAGAAATTCGACCTCTTTCGCGTCCGAGACGAGCGGGTCCATCTTGATGATGCGGCGGTACTCGGCAAGGAAGTCCGGGTCCTTGACGAGGTTGGCAAAACCTTTCCGCATCTCCTCGACGGCGGCCTTCGGCGCTCCCGGCGGCATCATGATGACGCGGGCGATCTTGGAACTTGTCGCGCTGGTCAGCTTGAGCGCCTCGTAGGTGGGGCCGGACGGCGCTTTGCCGGTGGCATCCTTGTAGACCTCCTCGAAGCTCTTGATGCCTCGCTTGGCGAGCACGGGATTGAGCTGCGGCTTGCCGTCCGGCCCGATCGCGGCGAGCTGCCAGAGCGGGACGGCGATGCCGGGACCGATGAGGTTTGCCTGGGCGTGGGTCTCGTAGCCGGGCAGCGTCGACATCATGAATACGATCTCTTTCTGCGCCATGGCCTTGTTGACCGCACCGATCGACTTGAAGCCGGTTACGATCTTATGGTCGACGCCAAACAGCTCGAGCATCAGGCGCATGCGGATGTCGTGGTTGGACGAGCGGGAGTAGCCGGCGCCGAAGACGCTTTTGACCTTGGCGAAGTCGGCGGGCTGCTGATTCCCGGGGAGAATATCCTTGCGGGCATAGATGACGTACCACTGCCCGATGCCCATGATCATGTTGAAGGTGTCGACTTTGACCTTCAGGGCGGGGTCGTCGATCAAGGGAGCGATGGCGTTGAAGGTGGCGAAGCCCACGGTGAGCTCCGGCTCCTTGAAGCCGATGCCAAGCCCCATCTGATTGATTGCGGTCAGTCCGCCGGCGCCGGGCAGGTTCTGGACGATGATCGTCGGCTTGCCTTCGAGATGCTTGGAAAGGTGGCGCTGGAAGATGCGGCCTTCGGTGTCGGCATTGCCGCCGGCGCCGTAGTTGATGACCATCTTGATCTGTTTGCCCTTGAAGGCTTGTGCCGTGGCCGATCCATGCCCGGGCAGGGAGGCGGTCATCGCGCCGGCGCAAAGTAATACGAGGGCGGTGAAACGGTTTCGCATTGCAGTCCTCCCGGTTTCAATCGATGCGCAACAATAATTGCGCTCAGCGTGCGTTGTGCCTCGCACCACCGGCATATCAGTACATCCGGCTAGTCCAGTCAACGCAGTCGAAACCGCGTTTCATATTGGTCGTGTCCTGCCCGGGCAGGTGGGGCGGCGGGCGACAATGGTGGATGGCGGCTGAATGGTGCAGGTGCCGGCTTCCCGGACCTGCGGCGTCTGCCTGTCGGTGTCTGCCTTGCCGGCACGGGCGTTTCGTGGCCCAATAAGAGCGGATGGAGCTCAAGCCGGTGGAGAATGCGCCATGGCCGTAAATGGACGGAATACCGATCGTATCTACGTCACGCATGTCGGCAGTCTGCCGCGCCCGGCGGACGTGCTGGACATGATGAAGGCGCGGCTGACGGGGGAGGCGGGAGCGCCGGACGATGCGGCCTTCGCCCACCGGCTTGCAGACGGGGTGGCGGAAAGCGTCAGAAAGCAGGTGGATTGCGGTATCGACATCGTTGCCGACGGGGAACTGTCGAAAGCGGGCTTCTTCGCCTACGTCAAGAGCCGGCTTGGCGGATTCGAGCCGCGGCCTGACAAGCGCTATGATCTTTATACCGCGGAACGCGATGCGTTTCCGGAGTACTACAAGGAGTACTTCGCGCGCGCCATGCTGGGCGGGAATGTTGCGCCGGTGGTGCCGCTCTATTGCGTGGGGCCGGTGACGTACACGGGGCAGGCGGAGCTGGAGCGGGACCTGAAGAACCTGCGTGCAGCGGTCGATGCGGCGGGTGCGGAGGATGCGTTCGTGCCGGCGACGGCGCCATCCGGCGTCGGCTGGAACGAGCACTACAAGAGCGACGATGAGTTCTTCATGGCGCTGGGCGAGGCGCTGCGCGTCGAATACAAGGCGATCATCGACGCCGGCTTCTGGCTGCAGGTGGACGATCCGTTCCTGTCTGACATCTTCGGCGATCCCAAGCTCGATGCTGCGGGCAAGGAGAAGAAGGCCGACATGTACGTGGAGAGCATCAACCACGCGCTGCGCGGGCTGCCGGAGGATCGCATCCGGTTCCACACCTGCTACGGTATCAACGAGGGGCCGCGCATCTTCGAGCCGCAACTGGGCGAGGTGATACGGCATATCTACAAGATCAAGGCCTCGATCTATTCGTTCGAGGCCGCGAATGTGCGCCACATCCACGATTATCACGTGTTCGAGACGCACAAGCTGCCCGATGGCAAGGCGATCATGCCGGGCGTCATCACGCATGCCTCCAACATCGTGGAGCATCCGGAGTTGATTGCGGAGTGGCTGGTCAGGTTTGCGAAGCTCGTCGGCCGGGAGAACGTGATCGCGGGCGCGGACTGCGGGTTCTCATCACAGGCGAGCTACAAGACCGAGGTGCACCCGACCGTGATCTGGGCCAAGTTCCAGGCCTTGCGGCAGGGCGCGGACATCGCATCGAAGCAGTTGTGGGGGTGATGGGGAAAATGGGGATAGCCACCATTTTCCCGGCAAGCTAGACAGGGTGTAGCCGATAGTTCAGAAAATGGTGGCTGTCCCCATTTTGAACATTACCACGCGGGGTTCTTTTTCAGCCACTCGGCCATGTCGGTGAGCGCGGTTTTGAGCGGATAGTCCGGCGTATATCCGAGCGTGCTCTTTGCGCGCTCCAGGCTGGTCTGGCGGGACTTGGTGGCCTGGGCGAGTGCCGCGTTGGTTTGCGCCGCGATCTCGACCTTGGCGCCGGGCACCACCTCCATGATGGCATCAGCCATCTGCTGCGGCGATGTCTGCGATCCCATCGTGAGGTTGAAGATGCGGGTGTCGAGGTTGTTGGCGATGAGGGCCTTGACCGTGCCCATCGCAGCATCTTTCGAGTAGACCCATTCTGTGTTGTGTGCGGGCAGCTTGACGACGCCGCCGGCGAGCGCCTGGCGCAGGGCGGTGCGGATGGTGTTGGAGGGGCCGCCGCCGCCGGCGCCGTTCCAGGGCCCGAATACCGCGCCGTAGCGCATGCCGGCAAAGTCGATGTCGCACCAGTTGGCGTAGTTGAGGCCAAGGCTTTCGACCGCCTGCTTGGTGGCGGCATAGAAGGTGGACGGACGGGGGAAGGCTTCCTCGCGCATGGTGTCGCCGTTGTCGTCGCCGCCCTTCATGTAGCCGTTGAGCACGCTCGATGAGGAGACCACCACGCGCTTGATTCCGAGGCCGCGCGCGGCCTCCAGCACGTTCACGGTGCCCATGATGTTGAGGTTGATGGCGGCGTAGGGCTCCTCCTGCGCGCCGACGGTGAGCATCGGATTGGCGGCGGTGTGGACGATGCGGGTGATGTTGTGATCGCGCAGGATCTTGAGCATCGTCATCGGCTGCAGCACGTCGCCCTTGGTCATGGTCAGCTTGTCGAGCGGCACGATCTCGGAAATGGCGCGTGGCTGGGCGAACGGGTCCATGATGACGGGGCGCTCGCCCTGCTCGACAAGAATGCGTGCGACCTGCGAGCCGACGAGGCCAGCGCCGATAATCAGGGTGGTCATGGGTGTTTCCTCCGGATACCTGCTTCATCAGAAACGTAAGCGAGGTGCGCCACCGACGGCAAGCGACAGAAGTTGCGCAGATCAACGGGCCGCAGTTTCAGCGGCCCATTCGTGGCCCTTGGCCGCGTCCCAGGCGAAAATCCAGTCGCGGCTGATCGGGGCGGGCGGCGGCACCTTCTTGTTGTTGAGAAACTGCTGGCGAGCCTGCAATTGCACGCGCCCGGCATGGGGTGCGCGTTCGGCTTCGTATGCGCGCAGGGCAGCGTCGAGGTCGCCGGGCTGGGCGGCGACGTGGCGTGCGATCGTGAAGGCGTCTTCCAACGTCTGGCAGGCGCCTTGTGCCAGCGTCGGCATCATCGGATGGGCGGCGTCGCCCAACAGCGTGATGCGGCCCCTGCTCCATCTGTGCAGCGGATCGCGGTCGAACAGTCCCCATTTGAAGCCGCTCTCGGCGCGGCGCAGCAGCTCGAGCAGTGTTTCGTGCCAGCCGGCATAGACCCGCATCATCTCATCGGTGGAGGTTGGTACGGTCCATGATTCATCGGCCCAGTCTGGATTGACGAAGCCAACGAACATGTTGAGCACGGTGCCGGCTCTGATGGGGTAGAGGATGACATGGCCGTTGGGGCCGATCCAGCCGACGCTATCGCGCTTGAGGGAGACGCGGTTGGGGCCGACGGCATCCGGCACCTGGTCCATCGGCAGCATGGTGCGGAAGCAGGACTGGCCGGTGTAGCGGGGCGTGTCGGCGCCGAACAGGCAGGTGCGGACGACGGATTTCACGCCGTCGGCGCCGATGATGATATCGGCCTCGATCTGGCGGCCGTCGGCAAATGTGGCGGTGGCGCCATCGGCGCGGGTTTCGACGCTCGTGCAGATTGCACCGAGATGAACTCGGTGATCCGGCAGGCGGGCGAGGAGGCTGCGATAGATATCGTGGCGGTGCGCCTGCAGATAGGGCGCTCCGAAGCGTGCATCGGCGCCGAGCGACAGGGGCTGGCGCATGCGCTCGGCCGCGGTCTTCCAGTCGATCGATACCTGATACGGTGGCGAGCAGGCGTAGGTGTCGAGGTCTGCCTGCATGCCCAATGCGTGCAGGATGCGCACGCCGTTGGGGCCGAGCTGGATGCCGGCGCCGACCTCATCCAGCGACCCTGACTGCTCGTAGACGTCGACCTCCAAACCGTGCTGCGTGAACGCGCAGGCTGCGGCAGTGCCGCCGATGCCGCCGCCGATGATTGCGATACGCGGGGTGCGGGTCATTGGCGTGAGCGTCCTTTTCGCTCGGTGTTGGGCTCAATAGCGGAATTGCTCGGACAGGATTCGCTCATCGAGGTTGTGGCCGGGATCAAACAGCATGTGCAAGTCGATGTCGCTGGCTTCCACGACGTCGACCTGAAGGACATCGCGGGTCTCGGAATGGTCGGCAACGGCGGATACCGGGCGTTTGTCGGCCTCCAGGACGTCGAAGCGGATGCGCGCGGAATGCGGCAGGAGGGCGCCGCGCCAGCGGCGGGGACGGAACGGACTGATCGGGGTCAGGGCGAGGAGCGGGGCGTCGATGGGAAGGATGGGGCCGTAGGCAGAGAGATTGTAGGCGGTGGAGCCGGCGGGTGTCGATACCAGGGCGCCGTCGCAAACGAGCTCTTGCATGCGCTCCTTGCCGTCAATGCAGATGCGCAGCTTGGCGGCCTGATAGGTCTGTCGAAACAGGGAGACCTCGTTGATGGCGAGGTCGCGGTGCGCGGTTCCAGAGGTGTCCACGGCAATCATGGACAGCGGGTGGATGCAGCTTTCCTCGGCGAGGTTGAGGCGGGTCTGCAGGTCGTCCTCGGCGTACTCGTTCATCAGAAAGCCGACAGAGCCGCGGTTCATCCCATAAATCGGCGTACCGGCATCGAGAAACCGACGCAGGGTCTGCAGCATCAAGCCATCGCCGCCGAGGGCAACGATGACGTCGGCTGCATCGGGCGGCACATTGCCGTAGCGCGCAACCAGTCTGGCGCAGGCTTCGTTGGCCTCTGGCGCCTCGGATGAGACGAAGGCGATGCGCTCGAATTTTGCTTTCGGATGAGGCATTCTGCTCTTAGATCCTCGGCCCCGGGGTTGGGGTTGGGCTCGTGCAAGTGAGGCTCGCTCAAACCATGACCAGCGACAAGATCAATCTCGTCTATACGACCTGTCCAGATTTGGCGACGGCTGAAGCCGTTGGCGGCGCGCTCGTCGATTCCGGGCTGGCGGCCTGTGTGAACATCATTCCGGGGCTGGTGTCGATCTATTCCTGGCATGGGGTGCGACAGCGCGACCAAGAGGTTGTGATGCTGGTGAAGACGCGTGCGGCAATTGCGGCGGATGTGGTGGCGGAAATCACCCGGCTGCATCCCTATGACACGCCGGCCGTTCTGGTTCTGCCAGTAACGGGCGGATCGGAGGCATTCGTCGGGTGGATCGAAGCACAGACACTGCGGCAGAGGACATGACGAGGGCGGAGGTCGAGTGGCCCAATTGGCGAGTTGCGGAGCCGTAGAGCCGTAGAGCCCGGGACCCGCAGGAGGCAATCAATCAGGCCCTGCTTCGGCCGGGACTAAATCGCTTATCCGGTCAAGCAGTTGGAGCGGCAGACCGTTCTGGCCTTGGCGTCAATAAGTGGCGCCAGCCCTGTCGAAGAAGGTTGCTGTCCAGGACGATGAACGACGAGCGCGCCGTGGGCTTGGACTTGGTCGTGAGGGGGTTCGAAAAGCGTAGGTTTGCCGGGCGCGGGTGGTACCGGTGGCGCGACGCGTGGAAGCGGAGGATTTGGCCCGCCTGTTGGACTTCGGGCGCCTGGTCTCGACCTCTGCGGTTGCGGCAGGCGTGATGCTCGCGCTGATTATGGCGGCGGCTGATGGAGCAACCGATGGGCGCGGTGCCGGATGGGCTTCGGGCAAGGGTGCGCCCACGGACATGCGGCCCGGTAGTGCCGGCCGGGGTGCGGTGCTGGCGCTCCAAACCGGCGTTGAAGGGGAGGACGCACGTTGCATGGCAGATGCGGCTGAAGCCACGACGGCGGACTTGTGGGTGACTACGACGGGCTGAGCTGCTCTCGCATGGCGCTCAGAGGCCAATGCTGGTGCCTGGGACGCCGGTGCACGCCGCTGAGTTTCCGGTGTCATCCGGGTGGCTTGTGCGACGACGGCGCGCGGCAGGCAGCGACCTTTGTCATCCTCGAGGTGGCCGGCGGGACAACCATTTCCGCATGCGCCCTGAGCGTGGCCTTTGACCAGTGTCAGTAGAATGTAGTCCGGCGTTTCGACCGGAAGGGTGGCATTTACGCGGGCGGTGAAGAGGGCCATGCCACGTTTGGAGGCCGGGCCCCAGTCGCCGTCGATTTCACCACTATAGCAACCAACACGCTTCAGCTCGTTCTGGAGCTTGCGCGCCAGGTCATAAACGTCGTCCTCGTTCTTTGGTTGGACGGTTGTCGCGGGGACAGCACTGCTGGGTTCGGAGGCGCCGGTTGTGTGGACTGCGCCGGTGACGATCACTTTGGCGGCGGAAACGCTCTGGGTTCGGATGGCTGGTGCGGTGGCTTGAGCGGCGACAGCACTGGCGGTGGTGAAGATCTGAGTAGCCCAGGCCGCGGTCGACGTGACCGGGTTGGTCGCGGTCACGGGCGTGATGGCGGGAGCTGCCTTCGGTGTTGCCGGAGGTGGAACAATGAGCAGGGGGGTGCGGGGGGAGAAAGTGCGGCCCCAGTCGGAATGCAAATGGCTGGCATCGTGTTCAGGGCGCGCGATGCCTTGCGTGGCGATCGCCGTAGCAATGACCAACTGCTCACGATTGTGATTGGTGGGGAGCCAATGACCGGCCGTGAGGATAGCCATGAAGCCGAGCACCAAACCGGCCAATATGCGCATTGCCCTTTAACTCCCATAGTCGTGGCTACTCACGGAACTGCGCAGGCATAGCGCTAGCCATGGGCACCGGGCTGTAGGTCTCACACACCGCATCGACGGCAAGTCAATTGCACCACTGACCTGTCGGTTGCCACTGCACGCTGACCTTAACGGCTCACTTGAAGTCTGCCAACCCATCACACTGTGAAATGAGTCTTAATGCTACTGGGATGTGGCCTGATAACTTGGCCTACGGAGTGAGGCTGACAGGCAAGCCGAGTGCCAGGCGGTCGCGGCCGCTTCAAAGGGCGGGACAGAGGCGGGATCACGCCGAAATGGGTTATCGGCACAAGGTGATACAACACTATATTCTGTGGATGGATGTGCGGGAGCGCCCGAGTTGTCACAAGCGGTTGTGGATAAGCTGGGGATGACTTGTGCATTCGTTGTGTGAGGGTTGAAGCGTGCTCGAGCCTAGGCTCCTGAAAAGATTACCAAATCAAATACGAATTGGCTACGGTCCGTTGCATGAGGAAAGTTTGACTGTTTTTAGTCGCTCGTGAGGTGCAGTCGGAGGCAGCTCGGTTTGAGACATCTAGCGGCGATGTCGAGGCGAGTTCATGCTTCTGTACCAGCATTGCTGTCGGATCTGTCATTATCGAATATTGGCACGTTGCGATCTGCCCTTGCTCAAGGGGTGTTGACCGGCTGCCGACAAAATCATCCCATGTGATGGGTTGGTTTTGCGATGGATCGGCGGTTAGTGCGTGCATCTTCCTCGGAACGGGGCTGACCGCGAGTCGCGTGGGGTTTACGCGTGGCGGTGAAAGAGCTCCCCCAAAGGATGAGGGCACCAACATGCTAATAAGGCATGCTCTAGGGGTAATAGGGGTCCTCGCGGCAGGCGTTCTGTTGGCTGTATCGGCCGCGATGAACTGGAGTTTCGGTTACAATTTGGGCAGAACGGAGTTTGACGGTCAGATATACGGGGCCGCAAGTGCGGCAGCGGATTGTCTGAAAGCTCTGATACCGTTCTTCTTTGTTGCCGCAATACGCAACAAGATGTGGTCGCAAGCGGCTGCATCGCTAGTGGTTCTTGTCGTCGTCACTACGTATTCGTTGACGTCGGCGCTGGGCCATGCCGCGCTTAACCGGTTCGAAACGGCCGGTACGCGCACTCAAGAGGCACAAGTCTATTCAGACCTGCGCAAGGATCTCGAGCGGACACGCGGCCAGCTAAGCTGGATCCCGCAACATCGTCCTGCTGCGACCGTTGCGAGCGAGATGGACGGCCTCAAGACGCAGCGTCAATGGAAATGGTCGAAGGAGTGCACGGCACCGAATTCTCGGTCCTCGCGCGACTTCTGCCAGCAGCTCCATACGCTGTCTGCTGAGCTTGCGTCTGCCCAACAGGCGGCGGCTCTAGAAAAGCGGATCGCTTCGGTTGAGGCGAAGCTCGCTCAGGCGAAGGGTGCTCACGCCGTTACCGGTGGAGATCCTCAAGCGCTCGTCCTGTCCAAGCTTGCGGGGATGGTGATCCCCGGGGTGAAGGTCGAGGACGTGCAGATGGCGCTGACTGTGTTCATCGCTCTGCTGCTTGAGATCGGATCCGGGCTCGGCATGTACATCGCCTTCAGTCAGTGGCGTATCCACGAGCGTGCTGCTCCTGCTGCCCCCGCAATGAGGGAGTTGGCAAGTGCGACGGCGATCGAGCCGGTCTCGCCCTTCGCCAGTGTGCAGGTTGCGGCGCCGCGTCAGCGGGTGGCCAGCAACGACAACAAGTCGTTGGCCAAAGAGGTGCCCGCAGCGGTTCCACAGGTTACCGCTCAGGCGGCTCAACCTAGTGCCAAGCTCGTTGCGCCTGAAAACGATGTGCAGCTGTTCTACAAGGAGAGAATCGACACTCAGGATGGTTCCAGTCTCACTGCGACTGCGTTGTACGAAGATTACTGTGAGTGGTGCGAGGAGCATAAGAAGGAGCCACTGGCACTTCCCACTTTCGGTCGTGAGTTCGGAGAACTCGGCGTACAGAAATCGAAGATCGCAGGAAGGATCCGGTATATCGGTATCGCGTTGAAGTCCGGTATGGAACACGAGGAGGCTACGAAACCGCCCACCTTCGATGTCAAGGCCGCTTAAGCGGCACTGCAAACAGAAAGGCCACCCCAACGGGTGGCCTTTTTGCTTTTGTGGGTGTCGATGTCGTTTTCAGCGGCAGATCTGCTGGCCGTGGACGTTGGTGCCGCACGGCGGGCTGACGTCGGTGTCCGGCTCCACCTCCTCCGCAATTGCAACTTGCACGGAGGCGACGAGGAGAAGGGCTGCGAGTAGGGTACGCATTGGGTGCTCCTTACGGTTCTGGCTCGATTTTGGTTCAGCGGAAGCGGCGGCGGTTTTGACCGCCGCCGCTGGGGTTTTGGCTGGTTGCTTAGTTGGTGATCCGGGCGCCGTGCTGGACATTGGTGGTGCTCTGCTTGCCTTTCAGGTCGTTGCCGATAGCCTGGAATGCCTGACGCAGGGCGTTACCGTCGTAGGGGAAGTAGTGGTAGCCGGCGCCGGACGAGCACTGCTCCAGCGTATGCTTGGCGCGTTCCGCAGCGTTGCCAGCCGCGTTGGCCGTAACGTTCTGGCCCATGCCGAACCCGATCGTGTAGACTTGGATGCCCTTGGCTTTCATGCCGGTGCACAGATCGAGAGCCTGGGCTGCCGAGGCCTTGCCGTTAGCATAGTAGACGTTGTACTCGCCGTCGCTCATGAGGATGGCGGCCTTGAGCACGTTGGTGTCGTTGTAGGCTGCCGGTGCATGCTCGGCCGGGTTGTTGCCGGTCTGGGCGACGAGAACGTTGCTCCAGTTCGGCGACAGCATGTACCAGGCCCATGCCGTGCCGAGGTGACCAGGCGTGGCGCCGCCAACCTGCATCGAGTTGAAGAAGCTGTTGAGGGTCCCGCGCTGGTTGGTGAGCGGGATGATCTCGTGCAGCTCGCGGCCTGCTGTCATGCACTTGCCGTTTGACGAGTAGTTGGACTTCGACGAGTACCTGGCATTGTAGGCACCGAGGTAACCGTTGGCTGTGCTGGGTGCTTCGTCCGTGTAGCGGTTGTTGGTGTCGTCACGCTCGGTCACGCAGGAGATGAGCTTGGCCGAGGGTTGCGGCACCACGGCGTCCTCGCATCCTGTAACCGTCGTTGTGGAGTTCAGGTCTGCGTAAAGCGGCAGGTACCAGCCAGTGGTTTTCCACTCGTAGTAGTGGTTGCCGTCTGCACGCACCTCGGTCATCCGCCAGTAGCCGCCATCGACGGGTGCGTATTTGAGGCCCATCTGACGAGCGCGATCGACCTCTTCAACGTACATGTCGTCATAGTCGTATTGTGTCGGCATGCGGACGCCGACGTTACCCGTCGTGCCGTTGTGTGTCCGCGTGCGGATGGTGAGGCTCGAGGGGTTCTCCGGCAGCGGCGCAAAGTAGCCTTTGTCGTCGAGGTTGCTATACAGATCGAACCATTTGTCCCAACTGTTGCCGGTGCCATCGAACTGTTCGATTTCCTTGATGCGATCATTGCCGTTGACATCGTCGATCGCGATCAGCCCCTCGATGTTCGGGGTGCTGGAGGTCGGGTCGAGGTTACTCTGGCGGGAGAGCTCGATGGCGACGCGTCTGTTGTCCTTCTTGCGCAGATTTGCGGCAGTGGTGGTGGTCGGGTTGGCGCAGTAGCCATTGTCGTAGGTGGCTCCCGCCGTTGTCGCGCCGGCCTGGCTGCCGGCCGCGTTGGCCGTGAGGCCTGAGTAGGTGCCGGTGAACTGACCGTTACCGGTCTGGGCCAGGTTGTCGCGGTTGGAGTAGGCGCCGCCGGTCGCCGCCAGGCCCGTAGCCGCGGCTGCCCACGGTCCGGCGTTGACGAAGTCGGCGAAGGGCGCGACGGCGACGCGCGTCGTTGCGCTGTTGCCTTCGCCAGTCGGCAGCAGGATGTCGAGGATGTCGAGACCCGCGGCCTTCAATGCGTCGATCTTCTTGTTGTAGTCAGGGCTCGGATCGCTCCAGCCCATGGAGCCGGTGAGGTCGACCATGATGGAGACCTCGAGCTTCTTGTTCGATTGCGTGGTCGACTGGCTGCCGGTCAGCGCGCCGCCGCTGGACGCCGAAATCGAAAGCGTTTTCGAGTAGGTGCCACCCTGCATGCCGTGAAGTGCGAGCGTTACGAACGGCGCGTTGACAGCGCCGGTGGCGGTGGCCTGCATGCTGGTGCCGTTGTTGGTGAAGCTGGCAGTCGGTGCGGTTTCGCCAGCTGAGGTGATGGCCCCCTGGATCATCGATTGGAATGTCGTCTGGGCCGCGGCTTCAGCCAGGGTCCAATCCTGTGTGTCCTTGTACTTTGTCATGCCGGCGATGATCGACACGTCGAGCACCTGCCGCATCTGCGACTTCGCTTTGTAGGCGCGGCCGATATCGACGGCGCCGCCGACTGCGCCGATGGCGACAACTGCGGTGAGGCCGAACATGACGGCGACGTGGCCCCGCTTGTCGGACGCGAAGTTTCGAAGATTGAACAACTTATTGGACATGAGTGCTCTCCACGGATTACGCCCTTTGTTGAGAGCAGTTTGCGCAGAGTGCGTTGCAATGTGTTTGGAGATTTCGTTCGAATTGAATTTGATGGCCTAACGAGTGCGCGTGATGGAATGCTTGACTAAAAAGTTTGTTCTGAAGTGCACGGAGTTTGTGGTGCATTGATCCCGAGACGCTAACCTTGAATTAGGGCTGGCCGGGCGGCTATCGCGCTTCGGTAATCAGTTCGGATTGTCTGGCAGTTGCGGCATGGGCTCGCGCACGGGCGTGATGCGGTCATTCGGCTGACGTCTTGTCGGATCAGGGTTGCTCCCTACATTATGAGCGTCAAACCGCCATGGGAGGCTTTTCATGACACCCGAGGAGCGTCAGCTCATTACCGACTTGTTCGACCGGATGCGCCAGCAGGGCGCGGTGGAGAAGGACGGGGAGGCAGAGGCGCTGATTCACGACCTGGTCCGTCGCAACCCGGATACGGTCTATATGATGGTGCAATCCGTGATCGTGCAGGAGATGGCCCTGCAGAACGCTCAGGGGCAAATCGAGGATCTGGAAGGTCGCGTGCAGCAGTTGGAGAGGCAATCCGGGCCTGCCCCACAGCAGGGCCAGGGTTCCGGCAGTTTCCTGGCTGGGCTGTTCGGCGGCGGCGGCGCAGGGCGTCCGGCGGCTGCGGCCAGTGTGCCGTCAACAGGCAGTGTCCCGTCAACAGGCCGCCAGTCGGCTGGTTTCAACAGCGGATCCCAGATCGGCTCACAACGTCCGGGCGGATCGCCGTGGGGAGGTGGTGCCGGGGCGGGAGCTGCCGCAGGCAGGGCGGCGGTGCCGCAGCAGCAACCGGCACAGCAGGCAGCGGCTGGCGGCGGCTTCATGCGCAGCGCCATGGCTACGGCCGCCGGTGTTGCAGGAGGTATGCTGGCAGCCAACGCCATATCCAGCCTGATGAGCGGGAATTCCAGTGGCGCGCAGCAGACGGCGGCCGCTCAACAGCCAGCCAGTGGTACCGGCAATGAGCAGTTGGCCGAGGATGACTCGTTCGGTGACGACCAGGGCTACAACTCCGGTGACGAAGAGCTCGGTTTCGATGACGGTGGGGACTGGGATATGGAATAGCGCGCCAGCGCGTCCGGCATAGCGAGGGGTGGACCGCATCGGTCCACCCCTTTGTTGTCTCGGCACTTTGTGGTGTCACGCGGTCAGGTTTGAAGGAGGTGCGACTTGCATGCGTCCTGTGACCTTGAGGGCGAACGCATAGTCTATTGCGATCTCTTTCAGCTGCTCGAAGCGCCCGGAGGCGCCGCCATGACCGGCCTCCATATTCGTCTTCAATAAAAGAAGATTATCGTCAGTTTTCAGCCCTCGCAGTTTGGCAACCCACTTGGCGGGCTCCCAGTATGTAACTCGTGGGTCAGTCAGTCCGGCGTAGGCGAAGATGTGCGGATAGGCTTTCGGCTCGACGTTGTCGTAGGGGCTGTAGGCGCGGATGATCCGGAAGTCGTCCTCACTCTCGATCGGGTTTCCCCACTCCGGCCACTCAGGCGGCGTGAGTGGCAGGTCCTTGTCGAGCATCGTGTTGAGCACATCGACGAATGGCACGTCGGCTATGATGCCGAGAAACAAATCGGGTGCCATGTTGGCGACCGCGCCCATCAGCATGCCGCCGGCAGAGCCGCCATTGGCGACGATGTTGCCGCGACGGGTGAAGCCTTGCGCGGCCAGAAACTCGCCGGCATCGATGAAATCCGTGAAGGTGTTCATCTTCTGC
The DNA here is from genome assembly GCA_963825625.1 of uncultured Alphaproteobacteria bacterium. Taxonomy (GTDB): domain Bacteria; phylum Pseudomonadota; class Alphaproteobacteria; order Rhizobiales; family Hyphomicrobiaceae; genus CAMDPA01. The sequence goes on from CAWGUF010000016.1 coordinate 396,204, forward strand.
TGCCGCTTGCCGTTGGTATACCAGCGGTAGCCCTTGTCCTTGCCGCCGCGGATATGGGCGAGCGCGAAAATGAAGCCGCGGTCGACCAGCGATAGCCGGGTTGTCGAGAACCCTGCGGGCAAGGAGACGCCGTAGCTGCCGTAGCCGTAAAGAAAGAGCGGTGCGGAGCCGTCGAGGGGCGTGTCATTACGATAGAGCAGGGTGACGGGTACGGTCTCGCCGTCGCGGGCTGGGGCTTGAAGGCGGCGAGTAACGTACTGAGCCGGATCGTGGCCGGAGGGGACCTCCTGCGTTTTGCGAAGGTCGCGGGTGCGGCTCTCCATATCGTAATCGAACACCTGCGATGGCGTCGTCATCGACGAGTAGGAGAAGCGCAGGGTCGTGGTGTCGAACTCGTAGCCCCCGGATAGACCGAGCGCGTATGCCTCCTCGGGGAAGGAGATCGCGTGCTCGTTGCCGTCCGACCAGCGGCGGATGAGGATGCGCGGCAGGCCATCTTCGCGTTCCAGCCAGACCAGGTGGCCCTGGTAGGCGGTAGCATCGAGGATCAGGCGTCCGGAGACGTGGGGAACGATGTCTGTCCAAGTCGAGGGATCACTGCTGCCGATCGGTGCGGAGCAGATGCGGAAGTCCTCGGCGCCGCCGGAATTGGTATGGATGACCAACCGATCGCCCTGGCCTGGAATGACGGCATGCTCGACGTTGTACTCGTGGCCGGTCTGGCGGGCAGCAATCATGACGGGGGCGCTGCCGGGGGCGTCGGCATCGATCAGATAGACCTCGCTGGTCTGCTGGTCGTGGACGTCAATCAGCAGGAAGCGGCCGGACTGGGTCTGGCCGATGCTGACGAAATAGCCGGCGTCGGGCTCTGTATAGACGCAGACATCCTGTTCGACGGGTGTGCCCAGCTTATGCCGCCAAACGGCCAGCGGGCGATAGTTCTCGTCGATCTTGACGTAGAACAGAGTGGCGCTGTCATTGGCCCAAGCGAGGTTGCCGCGGGTGTCCGGGATCTCGTCGGGCAGGTCATTTCCGGTCTGCATGTCGCGGATGCGGATGGTGTAGGCCTCGGAGCCCTTGTCGTCGATCGAATAGGCCAGATAGCGGTGGTCGGGGCTGTGCTCGACGTCGCCGAGGTCCCAGTAGGCTTCATCGTCGGCTTCCTCGTCGCCGTCGATCAGGATCGTCTCGCGTGCCGCCGTCGCGTGGGCAACGGCAGATGCGCGGGTAGTCGCCGCCGGTCACGAAGCTGGTGAAGTAGGCCCAGGGACCATCGGGCTGGGGAACGGTGGAATCGTCTTCCTTGATGCGGGCTTTCATCTCGGCAAACAGCGCCTCCTGCAGGGGGGCGGTATCGTTCATCTCAGCTGCCATGTAGGCGTTCTCCGCCTCCAGGTAGGCGCGGATGTCCTGCGGCAGGACGGTCGGATCGCGCATGACCTCCTGCCAATTGTCGGCTCTGAGCCAGGCGTAGTCATCGGTCAGGGCCTGGCCGTGCCATGTCGAATGGCGAGGGCGCTTCACTGCGTGCGGAGGCGCGAGTTTGGTTGGCTGCATGATCGTCTGACCACTTTTCTCGTTGAGCCGGAAATTGCCGCAATCGATGCCCATCTGCGAGCTGGGGATGGAGTTCTATTGCGAACGGAAGGTACACCCACATGATGACTGACAGCAGACTTTACGTCCATGTTCTCCTCGACAGGTCCGGATCCATGGAATCGTGCCGGGACAAGACGATCGACGCTTTCAACGCCTACGTAGACGGCCTCAAGGTGCAGTCGAAGGCGGGCACACGCATCTCACTTTCGACGTTCGATTCTGAAAGTATCGACCTGGTATTCGGAGCAAAGAGGATTGCGGAAGCGCCGAAGCTGACGCGGGATACATTCGTGCCCAGAGCCTCGACGCCGCTGTTCGACGCCGTCGCCGCCACGGTCGCCAGTATTGATAAGGTTACGTTGCTGCCAGATGAGCGCGTGGCGCTGGCGATCCTGACCGATGGGCTGGAGAATGCCAGCCGGGAAATGACGGCGGAGGCGGTCAGGAAGCTGCTGATGGATAGGCAGGAGCGGTGCAACTGGCTGGTGCAGTATCTGGGCGCAAACCAGGATGCGTGGGCTGCGGCCGCACAGATCGGTGTGGCTGCGGCGCATTCGATCGCTTACGGCACCGATCATATCGGCCAGACGATGCAGTCGATGGCGACCTCGCAGAAGCGGTACCGTATGGCGAATGTCTCCGAAGCCCGAAAGATGGCCTCGTTCACGGATGAAGAGCGGGCCAGCGCAAAGGGGCAAAAGTCCTAGAGCCGTTCCGATCCAAGTGGAATCGGAAGGCGGCTCTAAGCTTTTGAATCTTAGTGCTTCTTATCGGAGAACCGCTTCACACTTGTCCGGAAGCACTCTAAGGCGCCGTGCCGCGCGCAAATTCCGTCATAAGTACGCTTGAAGCATCATCCGACCAGACAGAACCGCTGCGGCGGTTCACTGGTCGGATAGAGATGCTCTGGACTAAAAAGCTCTAGCGTGGCGGCTGCTGCGTGCGGGGGGGCAGTGTTCGGGCCCGGGACTTGCGCTCGACAACGACCACGCTACGGGTCTGCAAGCGCCCACGGCCTGTAACCTCAACGGTCTTGCCACGCGGGCGGGCGGCTTTGAGCGCCTTTATCGTGGCATCCTCTGTCGGCTCCAGTCCAAGCAGCGAGGCAGCGATCTGCAACTGCTCATCGCGGTCGGAGCTGATGCATTCGGCCGCTATGAGTGCCTCCTCCATCGTTGGTGGCTCATTCTTGACGCGCAGCCGGCCCTGTGCCTTGGGCTTTTTTTGCGAGGCCATCGTCCTTTCCCTCTCACATCCTTACGCGCTTGATGTCGCCATCGTTCATTGCTTGCAGCGCAATCATTGTGCGGGGCCGCATCCCCGGACTGCTCTAAGATGGGGTGTTCTCGTGCCGTATTCGAGTCCATACGTTGCATTGCACAAATGCTTGATCGCATATCGGTTGGGATTGACAGCGCCTGGAAAATCGTCGTTGGGCGGGCCTAGTGAGGTGTCGCGGCTTAATTGACCGATGGGTGCGGCAAGGTTGATGTCAATTCAGGCGCGATAAACGCCTCACTAAGCTATTGATGTTGCTAGTGGCCTTCATGTCGCGCCTCAATCGTCAAAGGTTGCCGCTAGTGTCGCGATTTAGGCGCGACAGGCCACTAGCCGCAACACTCAGGTCTTGGGCTCGAATTTGAGCGCCACTCCATTGATGCAGTAGCGCAGGCCGGTGGGCGCGGGGCCGTCGGGGAAGACGTGGCCGAGGTGGGCCTCGCAACTGGCGCAGCGGACTTCCGTGCGGCGCATGAAGAACGACTTATCGTCGTGCTCGCCGACCGCGTCCTTGTCGGCCGGCCGCGTGTAGCTGGGCCAGCCGGTGCCGGATTCGAATTTGTCCTCGGAGCGGAACAGGGGTGCGCCACAGCATACGCAGGCGAACATGCCTTCGCGCTTCTCCTTGTTGAGCGGACTGGTGAACGCGCGTTCAGTCCCGTGCTGGCGCGTGACCTGGTAGGCCTCCGGGGAGAGCTGCTGGCGCCACTCCTCGTCGGACTTGGTTACCTTGCGAGACGGGCCGGTATTGGTTGTGTCCTCATTCGCCATGATGGCAACTCCTGTTCTGGCTTGGCTTCGCCCGTTTCCATTGTAGCATGCAGCCTTCTCGCGCTGTCGCGACCGTTGAGCGTGTGATGGTTCAGCAGTGCTGGTTCCGGATCTCGATAGTCATCGATGTAGGTATGATGTCGTGGTTGGAGAAGTGTGGTGCTTCGGCGTGAGCGGGGTCAAGGCCAGGGTTTCGCCAGCCGGGGCTTCGCCGGGTTGGCTGATGGCTTGGGCGGTAGAGGGACGAAAACTGCACTCGTGCGCATGGTGAAGTTTTGTTGCTTCTGTCTTGCGAAGCATAAAAGGCAGGTTCGCAGGTATTTCCCCGAATCGTTCTTGACACGGCTCATTTGATATTGTCCAACTTCGTGTGATGGGGGCGTCGATGTTTGAAAAGCGCGCCGCTTCTTCATGAATTCATAGGTTCTGCTCTGAAATTGTCACGCTCAAACGGCATCGCCTTGCGGTGGCCGGGCGTTGCGTTGCTGAAGCAGGCTGTCTTTCGGGAGTGTATAATGGACGAAAGCGCTGATAGCGATCTGGTGGAATACACCGTGGAGATCGTCTCGTCCTATCTCAGCAATAATACAGTGCCGCCTGGGGAAATCGGGACCTTGATCGCGGAGACGCACAGGGCGCTGGCGCGGTTGTCGCCAAACCAGCCGGTTGGTGACAAGGAGGACTTGAGACCGGCGATTGCGGTGAAGAAGTCCGTCACGAACGACTACATCATCTGCCTGGAAGACGGAAAGAAGTTCAAGTCATTGAAACGGCACTTGCGGACGCACTACAACCTTTCGCCTGACGAGTACCGTGAGAAGTGGGGGTTGCCGCACGATTATCCCATGGTCGCGCCCAATTATGCTGCGGCTCGATCCGATTTGGCCAAGAAGATGGGGTTGGGGACCAAGCGGGACGGCAAGTGAGACCGTTGCCGTTCAATCTATGCCCAGCCGGGCCATACCAAGCCGGGATGGCCCCTGTTGGCCTGCCGTCGATACCGGTTGTGGGGCGAAGCGGCAGTTGGAGCACTCAGCGCGATAGGCGGCCAGCAATGCTGCGTGCCGAGCGAGGTCGTAGGTCCAATCTCCATTGAGACCGCGACAACGTTCTTTGCGGAGTGCCCTTCTGATTAGGCCCAGCAGTCGCTGCTGGCGATCAATTGTCGGCGTATGCAGGTCTTCTGCCAGCATGGGGACCAGGCGCGGGAGATCCCGGCAGCGGTTGTAACTGATGCCGGGGAAGTTGCCGTTGGTTGTGCCGGTGATGGCCGATCGTGATGGGTTGATTTCTTTGGGGCGCGGCACGGTGCTCTCCTTCGTCGAGAGCCTGGGAGCATGTCGCGGACGAGCGTGGCGGGGATTTCTCCGGCTGCAGTGTTCGGGGGCGACGGCAATCGGGCGCCTTTCTCCTGTTTTGGATATAGTCCTTCCTCGGACTGCGGCTCTGCGCTGCAGGATAGCGCACAGTTTCGTTCGCAGTTGCAGCAGTTTGCTCCGTTTTCGCACGCGCTTATCCCCGCCGTTCACCGTTGGATTACAACCGATCGGGCGAATTCACCGACCTGCCCCAGAATTTGCATCACCAGAAGCCGGGCGCGGGTCTCCCGGTGGTGACGATGGAGCAGGAGCGCTGCGGCGCCCTAGTGCGGAGCGGAAACCATGCGGTGCGAGATCGATTCGACAGGCGGCACGTTCAAGTCGTTGCCTGATGTGTTTGTGGGATCTGACTGCGATGTGCGGCACAGGTCGGGAAACACGGTCAGAAACCGGGACCTTCGGCAGTTGATAGAGCGCACGGTCGCTGGCGTTTTCGATGTCGATGTCGCGCAACTTGGCCAGCCGACCAGGGGGCGAGCCCAGGTGGCGCTGGCGCGGCAGGCGGCCATGTACATAGCTCATGTCGGTTGCAGCCTGACGCTGACGGAGGTTGGCGAGCTATTCGATCGTGACAGAACCACCGTTGCGCACGCTTGCAGCATCATCGAGCAGCGACGGGATAATCCGGAGTTCGATCAGGCGCTGGAGTTGATCGAATTGGTCATAAAGGTGCTGTCGGTCGCGGCAGGGCCGGTTGCAGCAAGCTGAAGTGCACATGAGTCGGCCGCCTCGTTGCGGCTGATGCTTCAGAAGACATACAGACACGGTTGGAGTTTGGGCATGGGCCAGTTGGTTTCCGGCAAGGACGATGCGTTGCTCGCCGCGTTGCGCGCATTGGCACGCAAGGGAGCGTTCCTGGAGCGTCACGCTCGCGGGGGCGGCGTCGTACGTGCGACAAAAGGCAGAAGCGATTTGGAGATGCGGGCTGCCGACGTCATGTCGTTGATCCAGCGCGGCCTGATACGCGAGGGGTCTGGCGGGGCGTTCACGTTGTCGAAATCGGGTTCGTCTCATCTCAAGGCGATGCTGAACCGGAGGGCGGCGGCCGCCGGCACCAGCAAGGCAGGCCCGGGCGCGCGTGCAGATCGTGCGGTGGTCAATGATGCCGAAAGCCCCTTGGGTTGGCTGCGGCGGCGCGGGATGATCGCAGATATCGAATTCGATGCGGGAGAGCGACTGCGAACGGATTTCACCACGGCGCAAATGATGCCGCGGGTGACTTCGGCCTGGGATCCGGCGCGGCCGGCGGGCGGGAAACAACGGGGCGGAAGCGGCTCGGCGTTCGAGATCTCAGAGCGTGCACTTGCGGCCCGTCTGCGGGTGGAGGCGGCGTTGAAGGCGGTTGGCCCGGAGCTGTCGGGAATACTTGTCGACGTGTGCTGCTTCTTGCACGGCCTGGAAAGGGCTGAAAGCTCGGCCGGATGGCCGAAGCGTTCGGGCAAGGTGGTTCTGCAGCTGGCCCTGGCTACCTTGGCGCGCCACTATGGGCTCACCGCAGGCCAAGGTGCTACCAGTCGAGCGGGGATCCGGCATTGGGGCGCGGCTGATTTCAGGCCCGGGATGGATGCTTCGGCTGCCGTGGAAGAGGCGGATCAAGCGTCACGCTCGCGCGATGCGTGATCGGCGGTAGTGCGTTTAGCTGCGGCGATGGTGTCAGGCGCTGGCTGCGGCCGAGGCTGCATCCGACTGGATGCGCTGGATCATCGAGGCCAGTCCATTTGAGCGTTGTGGCGTGAGATGGTCCTTGAGGCCGAGCTCGGCAAATGCAGCGTGGGCATCGACCGCGCAGGCTTGGCTAGGGGGCAGTCCGTCATAGAGTACGATCAGGACGGCGATCAAACCACGTACGATGTGTGCATCGCTATCGCCTTCGAACCTCATGCGGGTGGTGCCGTCCGGTTCGTGCTGCAGGCGGGTCACCAGCCAGACCTGGCTGGCGCATCCTCTGACTTTTGTCGTCTCGTTGCGTGAGGACACGTCGAGCTCCGGGAGCGCGCGGCCCAGCTCGATCACGTAGCGATAGCGATCCTCCCAGTCGTCGAGCAGCTCGAAGTTCTCCTTGATTTCGTCGAAGGACATGCCTGGTCTGCACTCCGCGGTTGGGGACCGGATACCGGGTTCATCGGGTTCTCTGGCTTTGATATAGGGCGCGCAACGGCATTCTGCGATGCCGTGTTGCCGCAGCCTTTCGGGGGCAGCGGCGGCATCGGCGGCAGCGGACCTATTGATTGTCGGTGAAGCGGATGGAGCGCAGTTTCGGCAGGTTTTCGATGTCGACGGGAATTTCGATATTGTTCTTGGTGGCATACGCCAGCGTCTGAACGTGAAGCGGAATGTAGATCAGATCGTTTTGAACGACCTGCCAGATCCGCGCGATGGCCGCGTTGCGAAGGTTGAAGTCGACCTGCGCAGCCAGGCCTTCGGTCAGGTTGTCGACCTCCGGATTGGAATATCGTGTTGCGTTGGCCGCACCTCCCTTGTCATTCCGGGTGTGGAAGTGGGAAACGAACAAGCTTTCGCTGTCGAAGGAGGGGAAGCTGCGGCCTGTCAGATAGAAGTCGGCCTGGGGGGGATTGGACCTCAGCATCTCGTCCTGCACCGCGGGGGGGCGTGGCACCACTTCGATGTTGATGCCGATAGCCTTGAGCTGTGCGGCAACTGTCCGGCAGATCGCCTCGTCTCGGACGATGCGTCCATGCGTGCAGTCGAGGCGGACGGAGAAACCCGTCTTGAAGCCCGCTGCGGCCATCAGCGATTGCGCCCTGGCCAAGTCGTGGCGGGGGATTTGATCCAAATTGCGGTCGTAGCCGTTCACACCAGGCGGCACGATGATGCCGGTCGGGATGGACTGGCCAAGCGTGATGTCTTTTTGAATGGCCTGGCGATTGATCGCGATGTTGATGGCCTGACGAACACGGCTGTCTGCGAACGGGTTGCGGTCCTTGATGCTGGCACTGGCCAGTGGTGCCGGGCCGACATTGAGACCAAGAAACACTGACTTGTTGACTGGGGCGACGGAGACGCGGATTGCCTTGCTCGCCCGCAGGCGGGTCAGCTCGTTGACCGGCACGTCCTGCACGAAATCGACGTCGCCGGTCATGAGTTGGCGGATACGCTCTGTGTCGTTGCGGATCGGCCGGTAGACGAGAGTGCTGACATCGACGGGTGAGACGTCTCGGCGCCAATAGCTTTCGTTGCGCTGCATCACCGTCTTCACGCCGGGTTCGCGACTTTGCAGGATGAAGGGCCCGGTGCCGTTTGCTTTGCGTGAAACCGGAGAGAGGTGCAGCCGGTTGGTGTCGGATACGCGCGTGGCCAGGATGTTCTCGGTCCACGTCTTGTTCATGATCCCGACGTGGGCAAGGTAGGCCGGCAGCAGGGGCGTTGGGCCGCGGGTGGTGATCTTGATCAGGAAATCGTCAACGGCCTCGACCTTGTCGATGGCCGTGAGAAGGTGGTGGAAATCGGAATTCTTCTGACGGGCGCGGGCGATCGAGAATACGACATCGGCGGCGGTGAAGGGCGAGCCGTCATGGAATGCTATGCCGCGCCGAAGCCGGAACTCCCAGACGAGCGGATCGGAGGTCAAGGTCCACGTTTCAGCCAGGAGTGGCAGTGCCTTGCCGTGCGAGTCACGCTGGAGCAGCGGCTCGTACATTTGCTGACTGAGCATCAGCGTTGTGTTGTCGTTTAGAGCGTGCGGATCGAGCGTCAGGGCGTCTTCGGCACGCGCCCATGTCAGTGTGCGCGCAGTGGCGACATCGGCCAGAATAGTAATGGCTGCTAACAGGCTGGCGGCAACGAGCCGCGCCCTGGTGCGCATCGATATCCTCCTGAACCGGCGGGCTTGGGAAACCGCCATGCTTCGAAGATAGTAGCGCGGGCCGCCGATGTCATCGGCTAACACGGTATTTGCAGGGCAAAATCTCGGAAATTGATTGTGATGTGGCAGATTTAGTCGTGGTCCGGCTCAGACGTCGAGCGCTTTCTTGACCTCGAACACCTCCATGATGCGGCAGCCGCGATGCGGGCCGTCGCATACGAAAGTCCAGCGCCCTTCGGTGAACGTGTCGCACATCTTGACGCCTTTGATGAGGATCCAGTGACCCTCCTTGCCCTTGTGGATGGCGAGGATGTAGTAGGCCCAGGCATTGCGGGGCTTCTGCATCCAGGTCCAGACAGAGGGCCGCTCCTTGCGCGCACGTTCCATGAAGCTTTGCTTGAGCTCCATGCGATACCCGAATGTGGCAAGCGCACCCTCGACCTCGTCCGTATAGGTGCCGCGGACGACGGGTTTGCGGTCTTCGGGGATCTCCCGGTAGCGGCGGATCTCGTCCTCGACTTTGGAGATCGACCAGCCGGTAATGGCCGATATTACATACGGGCCACAAAAGGCGATCCGTCCGGTGTCGTTGCGGACGTCGTTAAGGGTGGAGGTCGTGCGGCGCTGCTGCAACTCCAGACCAAACTCCTGGTCACCAGGCATTCTTTCCTCGATTCGGCGTCAACTCATTGAGTTAACGTAATATTGCCGAGGCTGGTTTACGAAGCGTTAAGCTGCGCGCCGGGTGACCGGCCGGTGCGGCGTCATCGGGTGGTGGGAAGGGGCCCTGGGGGAAGAGGGTTTGTGGCGCCGGCAAGATTGATGAAGGCGCGGATGTCCGCCCACGGCGTCCGGCTGAAGGGCACCGTATGACCGCCGCCGGGTATGGTGATCATGCGCTTTGGAGGGTTGGCTGCGGCGAAGACTTTCAGGCCCATCGCGTACGGGACGATTGGGTCGCGTTCGCCATGGATGACGAGAAGCGGCGCATGGGTTTTCCGGATGTAGCCCATCGTATCGAATTGGTCCTGAAGGAGCAGGCGGACGGGCAGATACCAGTAGCGGGCGGCCGCGACATCGACGGCTGATGTTGAAGGGCTGTCCAGCACGATCCCGGCGACCGGCCGGCGGCCGGCGAGACGGACCGCGACGTGGGTTCCGAGGCTCTCTGCGAACAGCACGATGCGTGTTGCGGGAATGCCGGTGTCTCGCAGCCAATCGTAGGCAAGCAGTGTATCGGCCATGATGGCCTGCTCCGACGGTGTTCCGGAACTGCCGCCGAAGCCACGGTTGGACAGATAGAAGACACCGAAACCCTCTCGCTGGAGGGTGGCGATGCGGGCGCGGCGGACGGTCTGGTTGCCGCCCTTGCCGTGAAGATACATCACGACGGGCCGACCTGGCGTCGGCTGCGCCAACCAGGCCATGAGCCGTGCCCCGTCAGTGCTTCGCAGAACGTGGGTTTCGATGTTGGATAGATTGATAGCGGCTGGGCTTACCGGGTGGGGATCTGGCCAATAGAAGAGGGCGGTATAGTTGGCTGCGATAGCAGCGAGGAACGCCATGTAGGCGACGCCGGCGAGGGTTGCGATCCGGGCGCAGGTCTTGAGCAGGGGGCGTGGCAGCGTGGTCATGGCGGGTGCGGGCAGGTTCCGAGAGCCGGATTCCAGCCTACACTGAAAAAGTGAACGTCCCGGCTGGCGCCTCAGCCCGCCGAGCGTTTTGCCTCTTCCTCGGCTTTGAGCTCTTTTTTCGAGAGCTTGCCGATCAGCGACTTGGGGAGCTCGTCGCGGAACTCGATTTCCTCCGGGAGCTCGATCTTGGACAACTTCGGGGCAAGGTGGGCCATGATGGACGCTGCCGTGGCGGTGTGTCCCGGTTTGAGCTTGATGAAGGCCTTCGGTGCTTCGCCGCGGTACTCGTCCTTGACGCCGATGACCGTCACCTCGGCCACGGCCGGGTGCTCGTAGATCGCTTCTTCGATGCGCCGGGGATAGACGTTGTAGCCGGAGCAGATGATGAGGTCCTTGATACGGTCCTCAATAAAGAAGAAGCCGTCCTCGTCCATGCGGGCTACGTCGCCGGTGCGCAGGAAGTCGCCGACGAACTGTTCCGAGGTTTCTTTCGGCCGCTGCCAATAGCCGAGCATGACCTGCGGGCCCTTGATGCAGATTTCGCCCTGTTCGCCGGGCGCGGCTTCTCGTTTCGGGTCGTTGAGGTCCCGCAGCGATACAATCGTGGCGGGTAAGGGCTGCCCGATCGAGCCGGGCTTGATGGGGCCGTCAATGGGGTTGCAAGTGGCGACAGGGGACGACTCGGTAAGGCCGTATCCTTCCACCACTTTGCATCCTGTCAGTTCCTCGAACCTCTTTTTGACCTCGACCGGCAACGGGGCACCGCCGGAAATGCAGAATTTGAGGGAGGAGAGATCATAGGATTTGAGGCTGGAATGGCCGTTAATCGCATTGAAGAGTGTGGGCACGCCCGGCATGCAGGTTGGCCGGCTGGATGATATGAGCTTGAGCGCGGTGGCAAGCTCGAAGCGTGGCATCAGGATGATTTCGGCGGCCACGGCGACCGAGTCGAGCACCACGGTCATCGCAAAGACGTGGAAGAAGGGGAGCACGGCCATGATGCGCGTCTTCGCCGACTTCCAGCTCCGGGGCCCAGCTGAGCACCTGCATGGCATTAATGTAGAGATTGGCGTGGGTGAGCATGGCACCTTTCGGGTGCCGGTCGTGCCGCCGGTGTATTGCAGCACCGCTATATCGGTTGCCGGATCGATTGCAACTGGCTCGACCCGGCCATCGTTGTCCAGAATTGCCGCTTCCGGAATCATCCGATCGGCGGCGGGCGCCTGCCCGGCTGCGGCAATATCTCCCGACTGAACAGCCGGAACATGACAGACTTGATCGGCGGCAGAAGCGGGCTGATGGGGCAATGATGGCGCGTTCGAGCGTGCCATCCGATAGCAGCGCCTCGACTTTGTCGAACATCATTTTGAGATCCAGCGTCACCATGAGACGGGTGTTGCTGTCTCGGACCTGGAAAGCCAACTCCTCTTGCGTGTACAATGGGTTGAAGTTAACGACGGTGCCGCCGGCCTTCAAGATCGCGAAATAGAATACGATGTAGGTCGTGGTGTTTGGCAACAGCAATCCTACGTGGGTTCCCTTGCCAACGCCCAGCCGTTGGAGGCCGGCGGCGGCGCGATCAACGAGGGCGTGGATCTCGCTGTAGGTCTGGCGGCGGCCCATGAAGTTCGTGCATGGAAGGGGGCCGTGGCGCGCGGCTGCGGCGTCGAGCAATGTCCACAAAGGGGCCGGTTCAAAGGTCTGGTGCCAATTCCGGCCGGGCGGATAGGCATCAATCCACGCATAGTGAGGTGGTGTCGGGTTTCCGGCGCGCGGGTGGTCGGGGCCGGTGGTCATGCGAAACCTCTCTGGTCGTTTCCCTGGTGCGACGTTTGTTCACTGCCTGGCTGGTTTTTGTGCTGGGTCCATTCGCGCTGGTGGCCGGGCCTTATTCAACACGGTTTTCGGAGCGGGCGCCAGGGCCAGGGTTAACGGGGCCAAAGAGGCTGGAGGGGGCATATCACGTGCCACCTCAAGGTGTTGGTTGGTGGTGCCTGATTCGTGCCGGCCGATCGGGATTGTTGGGGATGTTTGGCAGGGGTGGTTGGCACGAGGCTTGCTCCCGTCAACGGTGTGGCGGTGGCGTTAAGGTCCCGTTCGCTGGACTTGATCGCTGTTTACGGTTATGTGACGCGCAAGCTTGTACCTCGTTTGCCGATGCCCTATGGAGCAGAGCGTAGACGAGAAAAGAGCGCAGCAAAACAAGTGATCAAGCCCAACAGGTAGCGTTAGAGCAGGGCGGGAGAACGTTATGGATGACGTTGCGACCAAGATTATCGAAATTCTGAAGAAGCATATGAAGGAACCTCGCGACGACATCTCCTTGTCGACCGAATTGACGGATCTGCAGATCGAATCTCTCGATCTGGCGATGATCGTCTTCGACATCGAGGATTCGTTCGGGATCGAGATTCCGTACAACGCCAACGAAGAAGCCGCCGACTTCAAGACGGTGGGCTCGGTCGTCGACCGCGTGCGGGCACTGATGACGAACTCCGGTACGGCGAGTGCCAGCGCCTGATCGCACAGGTATGAGCCGCGCCGGGCCGGCGGTGGACTCGCTTGATCAGGACGTACGAAGGAAACTTCGGCGGTCTGCGCAGGTCAACTGCGGGGCACGGGTCCTCGCAGGCCAATTCGTTGCATCCTAAGGATACAGACACCATGAACACTGCGAACGGCGCACGACGCGTCGTCGTGACCGGCCTCGGCGTCGTCACGCCGATCGGTACCACGGTCGATGAACTCTGGGACGGCGTCAAGCGCAGTGCCTGCGGTGTCAGTGAACTCGGCGGCTTCCCGCTCGACGACCTGAAGATCCTGATCGCGGCACAGATCAAGAATTTCGATCCACAAGGCGCGCCTGCAAGCACTTCTCAGCGCGACAAGATCATCCTGCACGCCGACCGCTATTCGTGGTTTGCAGCTGCAGCCGCTGACGAAGCCGTCAAGCATGTCCGGCCTCGAGGTCCCGTTCGTGGACCCCTATCGGACGGCCTGCATCATCGGCTCAGGCGCGGGCGGTCTCGTCACGTACGAGGATTCGTACCGGCAGCTGTTCATCCAGAACAAGCGCGCAACCCATCCGTTGACGCTGCTCCGGATCATCGGCTCGTCGGCTTCGGCTCATGTCGGCATCGAGTTCGGTGTCCGCGGTCCGACGTATGCGACCTGCAGCGCCTGCTCGACGGCAACCCACGCGATCGTATCGCGGCCGCCGACTACATTCGCAACGGTGTCGTCGACGTTGCGATCGCCGGTGCATCGGAGATCCGTGATCAACTACGGCACGATGAAGGCCTGGCAGGCGCTTCACGTGCTGTCGCCCGAAGGCTGTGTTCCCGTTCGCCAAGAAGCGCAACGGGACGGTGCTCGGCGAAGGCGCCGGTATTCTGGTGCTCGAGAGATTACGAGCACGCCAAGGCGCGCGGTGCGACCATCTACGCCGAGCTCTGCGGTACCGGCATGACGTCGGATGCGCGTGACATGGTCAATCCGGACATCGAAGGCCCGCGCGAAGCGATGCGGATGGCGCTCGACGATGCCGGGATCGCTCCGACCGACATCGACTACCTCAATGCACACGGCACGGCGACGGCGATCAACGACAAGAACGAGACCAACGCGATCAAGGAAACTGTTCGGCAGCGCACGCCGACGAAGCTGGCGATCTCGTCGACCAAGTCGATGCACGGCCACCCGCTGGGTGCCGGCGGCGGCATCGAGGCGGTTGCCTGTCATCAAGGCGATGAAGGAGAATTGGGTGCCGCCGACAATCGGTCTCGACGATCCCGATCCCGAGTGCGATCTCGACTACGTGCCCAATGTCGGTCGCGACCGCGAAGTCAACTACGCGATGTCGAATTCGTTCGCTTTCGGTGGTCTCAACGCGGTGCTGGTCTTCGGACCGCCGCCGGCTTGAGGCCGCCTGCCGGCTGTGCGCCGCGATCGGTGAGGCGCTACTCGAACGGAGCCAGGGCAACCTGTATGCGCTTCGGCAGGCCGGCGCGGACGATGCGATAAGATTGCCGCAGGCGATGGCTCAGCTCGTCATCTGGCGTCTCCCACGGCAGGTTGATCCAGGAGCGGTGAAAGTAGGGCGCTTTCACTGCGACGCCCGCATCAATCAGCATCTGGGCGGTCTCGATGCTGTCCGTTTTGACGGAGACCCCGGGGGTCACGGCGCCGATGCAGGCGAACATCTTGCCGCCAACCTTCCAGGCATCATGACCGCCGCCCCAAGGGTCGGAGACTTCGGCGCCGGGGAATGTGCTGCAGATGGTGTTGACCTTCTCGCGGCTCACTGCATTCTCCTGATGGGGGACGTGGGGATCTCACAAGCCGGTACGTTAGCACGGTTTTCCATTCGACGATCTGAGCGGTTCGGGCAAGCACATGCCGACGAATATTCTGCGTAAATCGGCGCCCCGGCCCACAAGCCAGCGTCAGCCGGCGGCCGGGACCGAGCGGATTGCCGTTCTGCGGGTCGGACGCGCAGACCCGATCAGATTGCGGTTCACCGGTAGTGAGACGGCAAACCGGATCTGGATGGCGCTGCCGTTGTACGGCATTGCGGAGACGTGGGGGGAGTGCATCCACTTCGAGATTCCGTTCAGGACCGGGCGGGACCGGACAGCAAAGATCAACGGCAGTGCCGGTGAGATCTATTTCTGGGGCGAGGATGCCCGCATCGTCATCCCTTTCGGTCCGACCCCGATCTCTCGAGAACACGAGATGCGGTTGCCGCGGC
>CAWGUF010000017.1:0-387089 GCA_963825625.1 uncultured Alphaproteobacteria bacterium
AGCACGCCGGTCGCGATCCGATCCAGGGGGCGTCCGATCCAATTCGTTATCGAAGGTCGTTTTTCAACCGCGGGAATTGATACCGCCTGTAGCACCAGGCGTCGCGTTCGCGACAATGCGCGCGGTGCTGGGCTGAAAACGATCGACGTTGCCAGCCCCTGTACCAGATCCGCGGGCACTTCTCTGCCCAGGTCCCGCAGGCGCTTTTGCTGCTGAAGGCTGGGGTTGTCATCGCCACGTTCCCATCTGGAGATGGTTCGCTGCGCAACGCCGAGCAGGTCTCCCATCGCCCGTTGTGTCAAGCCATGCCGCTGCCTGAAGGCCTTCACGGCAACACCCCAATGCTGCATCACATTCTGCCCTGTTATGAGCCGCTTTTAGACGTTGCGATGGATTATGACAGGCTGTTAACAGCAGCTTGTGGGCGAAGTTTGGAAGCTATTGGCGCAGGTGCGAGTTTGCAAAGGGCGGGCACTGAGCGCTGGTGTCGGACGGCTTCGGCCCTAAGCGGGGTGAATTGGTGGTGCAGGCGCCCTGCACCGCCGACTTCTCGCGGGAAACTGCCCGGTGTGCTCGTCTTGGGACCGATGAATGAGGCCGACACAGGATCAGGTGCGGGAGCGTGTGCTTGCGGTCGTGGAAGAGCTCGCCGCCCGGCAGGGCGGTCCGCGTTGACCGCGCGCAACATCGCCCAGGCTTGCGGTTATACGCCGGGCAACCTCTATAACCTGTTTCGTGATTTGAGCGACCTGCAGTTGCAGCTGGAGGTGCGCATTCTCGCTCGTCTGCAGTCGGAGCTCTTGGCCGCTGTCTCGGATTTGCACGGAATAGCCGCCGTGGAAGCATACGCGACCGCCTATATTCGGTTCGTGCAGGCGAATGCCAATCTCTGGACGGTCATTGCCGAGGCGCGGGATACAGGCCGCGACGATCTGCCGGATTGGTACGGCCGGCATTTGGAAGCGCTGGTGCAGCCACTGAAACAGCAATTCGTTTCTTACCAAAGCGATGATGCACGCTATGATAGCGCCGCGGTGGCGCTGTGGTCAGTCATTCATGGTATCTCGGCGATTGCAGCCTCGAGCAAGTCTCCGGCAGCGTTGAACGGAGCGATCGAAGACCATTTCAGTGGGCTGAGCCGGGCTGCCTTCGTTTATCTCGCGGGCAACACTGATGGCCTGTCCAATAAGCGGGTTTGAGGCAGCAGCCGTGCGTGTCGAATTCCGGCATGGTGCAGTCGCCGTGATGGCAACCGCCGATTGCAGGATCAGATCGGCACGGCAATCGCCTCGAACGCGCTGTCACAGTTTATGAGCTCGACCTTCTTGTGCGCGATAAGGAAGCTGTCGCCGGTGGTACGCAGCCTGTGCAGCTGGCGGCCGGCGAAATGCGCCGCCGTTCTTCTCTGTATTCCACCATGATGACGGTGGAGGTGACGTCGAATTCGCCATTGTGCTCGGCGCTGGCTGCCACCGTGATGTTGCCCACGATGTGTGCGGTGCGCGACGGCGGCGTCTGAATGTGGATCAGCGGATGCTCGAGCCGATCGATCCGCGTCTTCATCAGTTCCCTGTCATCGAAGAACAGCGAAGCCTCGGTGAATGGGCTGGCCTGGCCCGGCGAGGCCGGCACCCAATACGTCCCGTCATCCGTGAACAGATCCATCCACTCCCGGAACCGACGGTCATCCAGCAGCCGCGCTTCGTTGATGAGAAACGCCTCGAACGGCGCCCGGTCGATGGTCTTGGCGCCAGCCATTACGCGCTCTCCTGCATGTAGCCGAGCCAAGCCTTGTACTGTGCGCGCACGACCATCTCGTGCGTGGCGAAGCCCGCGCATGCCGTTGATCTCGCTGTCCGGTTCCTCCGCGCCCAGGCCGCGGGAGATGTCGACCCAGTCTGTGGCGGTGCTCCGCAGACCGATCTGCGCCCGCGTGAAGCTCTCCAGATCGTCGGTTTGGACGAATGACGCCGCGGAGTGCGTGACATTCAGCAGCCTGATGTTGCCGAAGTTCATCGAATTGGAGCGCCGACGAGTTGGATCGGGTAGGATGGTCACCTCCGTAAGATCCACCGCCAGGGGCTTGATGACACGGACGTGGATGTTGAGCCCCATGATCGACAGGTCAGGGTAGATCAGGGAATTGTGCAGCCGCGGCCTCAGTATCTCTGCTGCCCGCTCTGCGCCTGCCTTGTCAGCCAGCGCCTGCTTGTAGGCATCGAATGCGGCGCTCGAACGCTCGCCGTCGGCAAGCTTGGTATTGCTGGTCCAGCCGTGGCCGTTGCCGACGGTGAAGCTCTTGCGCTCTTTCCAGGCCGACGCCGTCTTTTTCTCCTTGGTCTCGATGACTGCCGCGCCGGCCTTGTCGCCCTCGCGACGGGCGAATTGCACGCCTTGCTTGTTGACGGTCGAGGCGTGCCCGAACGGCACGTGGTAGCTGTCGAGCACGTTCTCCACCTGCAGCTTCCAGTTTCCTCGGTAGATATAGCGGTGCATCCCGGCGTCGAAAGCGATCTCTCCGTCCGGTGCGCGGTCGACAAGATCGTCGATGCTGCCTTTCATGGGGCCGATATGGTCCTCGAAGCTGGGGCCCGACGGGCTGAGGCTGGCGAATATGAAGCCGCGGTACTCGCCGACACGGGAGCGTGTGCCAGCCCGAGCTTCGTCATGTCGAAGCCTTCTCCGTTGCCCTCCGGCACTGGCACCCCGATCAGGGAGCCGTCTGTGTCGAAAGTCCAGCCGTGGTAGCAGCACACCAGCCGTTTCGCGTTGCCGCAGCGCTCGTTCATCACCTTGGGGCCGCGATGCGAGCAGCGGTTGAGCAGCACGCGAACCTTTCCGTCTCGGTGTCTCAGCATCAGCACCGGCTGGCGGCCGAGCTCGGTGGTGAAATAGTCCCCGGCATTGGGTACCTGGCTGGTATGGCCGACGAACAGCCAGGCCCTGCCGAATAACCGCTCCATCTCCAGGTCGAACACATCAGGGGCGGTGTAGACGTGCCGATGCACGCGGCCCGGTTCGATCAGTGAGGAGATATCCCGAGCATGGCCGTTACGCATGATGCTGGCTCCGCAATGTGTCGCGATGGAGAATGTGTCGCGATGAACAAGGGTAACGGGGTCAGGCCCCAATGCCTGACCCGGGTGCCTCATCCGAGTACCTGACCCCGGTGGAGATCACACCTTGGACATAATCTCGCACGGAAGGGGCGAACATCTCTTCCACCGACACCTTTCGCTCCGTCAGTCCCTGCTCGAACGCGTATTGCGTCAGCGCCTCGATATCGTGGCGGCTCTCGTTGACGCCATAGCGCCAGAAGTCGTTGCCCATGACCGCCATCGTCTCGCGGGCTTCGGCATCGAGCCAGGGCAGGGTCACCATCAGGGCGTTGACGTCAGTCAGATCGATGATGGCCAGGCGCCTGGCTTCTACGAAGGCCTTGTAGATGCTGACGGGGAACCAGGGATGTTTTTCGACGAGCGTCTTCTTGATGCCGACGGCGTGCATGATCGGGAACAGTCCCGATCTCCTTGAAGTAGGCCTTCTCGGCTGCGCGGGTATCGGGAAACAGACGCTTGATGTGATGCTCGCCGGCCAGGAACGACGATGGCGCCCGGGCCGTCATCAGGGCGTCGAGCTCCCCGTCCGCAGCATGCCGACCAGCGTCTTGTCCTCGGGATTGATTGCAGGTCGATGCCAGGAATCGGTTTCAGGGCGTGCGCTCATGCCGGCCGGCTTCTTCCTGTCCGCCCTGCCGCCAGTGCATGTCCGTCGGCAGGCACACCGTACTGATGCTGCAGCATGTCCGTGCATCCATACCACGGCGGTTATCTGGTACTCGGGCAACCCGACGCTTTTGCCGCTTGCAGGTCCTGGGGCTTTTCGATTTCCGCTCCTTCCCGCACGTAAAATACCGGAATGACGGAACGTGCGCGAGACGAAGGCGGGAATTGCGATCAGTCCGACGTCCCGGGCAGCGACGGTCCGGACGTAGCTCGACATCGACATTTCAGCGACGTCGAATTCCTGGAACACGAACTGGCGATGGAAAATTTCTCGGGATAGAGCGGCAGGTAGGTTACGGCGCATCCCTCCACCTTGACGCGCCCGTCTATGATCGCCTTCGTGCGATCGTAGTTGCCGCAGGCTATAGTGATAGGCACGTCATGGTACTCCATTCGGTCTTCCTGTTGCGCTGAGCGCCCATTGCCGCTGCTTGATTTTCGAACGGTACTTTGTTCCACTCCGGTTGTGAAGCAGCGAAAATGGGGACAGCCACCTTTTTCGGTGCAGGCTCCGCGAGCCGTCCGTTGATGACCGAACCTGGTGGCGTCCCCATTTCGGAGTTCGCTTGTGGCAGCCCTGTTACCAGGAAATGCGACCATGATGCGACGGTGATCGGCGGCGCGATGCTGCCCCACGCCCCGCAGTTCTTCACCATGCCGAATACTGAGGACAAGGACAACGTCGCGCGCGTCCGCCAGTTGGCCGCGATATCGGCGACCGGCTGCGCGCGCTAAAGCCGGATCTGTGGATCATCTTTTCCAACGATCACGTCGAGCAGTTCTTCCACACGTGCGCGCCGCCCTTTACGGTCCATGTCGGCGGAGAGGCGACGGGCACGTTCGCCGGGCGCAAGTTCCATTGGAAGGTCCCCAGCGAGATCGGATTTAGCTTATGCGGCAACTCTATCGGCAGGATTTCGATCCCGCATACTCGTGACGGCTAAGATCGACTATGCGATCGGCATTCCGCTGACCCACTTCGGCCACAACGACGCGGTGCTGCCGATCTACGTGAACGCCTACCTGCCGCCCCAGCCGACAATGGAACGGTGCTACCAGTTCGGGCAGGCGGTTGCCCGCACTGTGACGTCGCTGGGGCTACGGACAGTCGTCCTGGCCAGCGGCGGCATGTCGCATTTTCCCGGTACCGACCGCTATTCGGAGCCCGACGTCGACTGGGACAAGCGTGTGCTGGACAAGCTGGTTGCTGGCCGGCTGAAGTCGCTGATCGGCTATGATGAGGCGGAGCTCGACGACACCGGCAACATCGAGCTCAGGTGCTGGGCGTGCGCGGCCGGCGCGTTCGGTGAGCGCAAACCGGACGTTGTCTCGTTCGATCCATCCTGGCATCATAACTATGCGTCGCTGGGCTGGATTGGTACGGCCGAAGCAACGCACACGGCGCACTATCCCCAGATCAAGCCGGAGCTTGTCGCGCCTCACCGCTGCACTACACGCCCTCGCGCATGAAGAGGCGACGCGCCTCGCATACGTGAGAGATCCGGCCGCCTATGCGGACAAGTTCGATCTGTCCGCCGACCAGCGCCAGGCGCTTATCGCCTTCGACATGCCGACCTTCGTCAAGATGGGCGCACATCCCCTTGTGCCATTTCTCGCCCAGATGCAGATCGAGCGCATCAGGAAGCAGCAGTAGCTGGAATGTCGTGTGACGGCAGCGGAGGTCTAGCGCATGGTGGAGATCGTCGGACTGCGTTGCATCCGTTGCGGCGCGGCATATGCAGTCGACTATTTCGCGCACGACTGCGATGCTTGCCGCGCCGAAGCGCCCAGTAATCTCGTCGTCGACTATGGCGACCGGTTGCGGGTGCCTCGGCCGAAGCCGCAGCCTGATGCACCGCGCGGGTTGTGGCGCGACGGCGACGTGCTGTCCGTGCCAGCGGCTGCCGCGGTGACGCTCGGTGAGGGCAGTACGCCTCTGCATCGATTGGAACGCATGGGTGCGGCGATCGGGGTGAAGCAGCTTTACGCCAAGGACGAGACACGCAATCCGACCTGGTCGTTCAAGGACCGGCTGGCAGCATTGGCTGTCTCGAAGGCACGCCAGATCGGTGCCCAGGCCATCGTTTCCAGCTCATCTGGCAATGCCGGGGCGGCAGCGGCAGCCTATGCCGCCAGGGCCGGCATCCCCTGCTATGTGTTTGTCGTGCGCGGCAGTGCCGGCCCCATGGTCACGCAGATGCGGGCGTATGGCGCCACCGTCGTTGAGGTCGCCACGAAGGCGGATCGCTGGACGCCGATGCACCACGCCGTGCGCACCTACGGCTGGTTTCCGACCTCGCCGTTTTTCGGTCCTGTCGGCAGCAATCCGTTCGGCATCGATGGCTATAAGACGCTCGCCTACGAGATCGCCGAGGCGCTGGATTGGCAGGTCCCCGACGTCTGCGTGCTGCCGGTGTGTTACGGCGATGCCCTCATTGGTATGTGGCGCGGCTTCGAGGACATGATTGCATTCGGGTGGACGGGACGCAATGCCGCGAATGATTGCGGCCGAGATCTACGGTTCGCTCACCACCGCATTGACGGCCGGCAGCGACCTTCTCCAGGACATGCCCAAGACGTTCGACACGGTTTCAGGATCGATCAGCGCAACGCGCGGCACATACCAGGCGCTTCACATCGTTCGCACGTCCGGCGGCACGGCCACCACTGTGCCCGACGCCGACACGATGCGTTGGCAGGGTTGCTGGCCCGCAAGGAAGGTCTTTATGTCGAGCCCGCGTCGGCAACCGCTGTTGCGGGTGTGGAATTGCTCGTGAAGCGCGGTGCGATCCGTCCCGATGATACAGTCGTCGCGCTTCTGACGGCGAGTGGCCTCAAGGATCCCGATCGCACGACGGCGATCTTTGGAGCCCCCTCTTGGGGTGCCGAAAGAGCCGGAGGCCGCCATTGCTGCGCTCCAGGCCGCAGGCGTATTTCCTCGCTGAAGGCTGATCGCTGGAAAGCATCACGCAGCACTGTGACGTCCCAGAATGTTCCAGCGTTCAACGCCGCCGCCTGAAACCGCATGCATGACGCCGTGCAGATTGACCGTCGGATCGCAATGCGTGGCGCGGATCAGAATCCGGTCGCCCATCGATGGCGTCCGCTGACCGGTCGGGATCGTGATCATGCCGTGCTCGTCGCCACCAAAGCGATAGGTGGAACCTTCGGGCGCGCCGACCAGTACGTCCGGCGGCGGCCCATTGGTCGCGAGCACTTTGGTGCCGGCATCCACGTCAGCCTGGCCGTGTCGGTTGACCGAGATCACAGTCGCCAGCACGAACAGTGCCGGCAGAAAACCCGGCGGCTTGCCCTGGGCGTCGACCACCCGGGCGTATTCGGCGTCCATGAAGACATAGGAGCCCACCTGCAGCTCGTTGAACGGCCCGGCGGCATCCATCAGGAAGGTGCCGGTCCCGCTGCCGGTACGAGCCGTGGCGGCAGCCCCTCGGCCTGCAATGCGTCGACAAGTCGGCGGACCTGGGCAGCCACCTCCGCCACCTTGGTCAGCCGTTCATCCGCCGCCTCTATGTGCTGGACGTGCCCTGCGTAGGCCTGCACCCCGGCGAACCTGAGCCGCGAGCATCCGGCAATGTCCTTGGCGAGCGACAAACCCTGATGCCAGTCGGTGACGCCCGTGCGCAGCTGGCCGACGTCGGTATCGACCAGCACGCCGAGTGGCGGGTCATCGGGCGAGACGGCTGTAGGCAGGCCTTCCAGCTGAAGCTTATGGTCCGCCACGATCATCACGCCGTGCTTGCGGTTCAGCGCCGCTACTCTGGAGAACTTGTCGGCGCCATATGTCGGTGACGTGATCAGAGATCTCGGACACCCGCCGCGCTCAGCGCCTCCGCTTCTGTTACCGTCGCACAGCAGATGCCGGCCGCACCCGCCGCAATCTGCAACTCGGCGACCTGCCGCGTCTTGTGCGTCTTGGCATGCGGCCTGAGCGAGACGCCGGCCGCCTTTGCTACCGTTGCCATTCGCGCGACGTTATCGCGCACGGCGTCGGCGTCGACTATGAGTGCCGGCGTCGCGATGTCGATCAATGGGGCGTGATCTGGTGACAGCATTTGTATGCCCTGGCTGGTTTCGGCTCAGCGAACGTGCGGCATCACTTCTTCCGCGAACCACCGGCACTGCTCGTCGTATTCGGCCAGCGAGTTGACCGCCACGACCATGGCAGCGAGGTGATCCACACCCATGTCCTTCAGTTGTCCGATCTTGTCGATCACGGTCTGAGCTGATCCGACCAGATTGCCAGTCACCTGATGCTTGGGATCGCGCCCGGTATAGGCCAGCGAGATGCGGTGGTGCACCAGGCCACTGTTCATGTAGGTCTCCACCGCCGCCTCGTCGGTCTTTCCCAGCAGCAGGGAGAATTGCGGCGCCATTTCTATCTCGGCGGGATCGCGGCCAAGCGCCTCGGCCCGGCGCTTGATGATCTGTATGCGTTCGCCGATCTCGTGGAACGGTCGCCAGCCCGGCAGCCAGCCTTGGCCATGTTGTGCGGTGCGCTCCAGCGATGCTTCGTTGTGGCCACCGATATAGAGCGGAAACGGATCCTGCAGCGGCTTTGGCGCCAGCTCCAGCCCCGTGAACGAGTAGTACTTGCCCTCGAAAGTTGAGACCTTCTCAGTCGACAGGTTCTGGAACGCCGCGATGCCCTCGTCGAGCATGTCGCCGCGGCGCGCCTTGGGATAGCGCTGACCGGCCCAGGCCTGGAACTCCTCGCGATAGGCCCCGAGACCAACCGCCAGCATGAAACGGCCGCCGGACATCTGATCGATGGTGGCGACCTGCTTGGCCAGCATTACCGGCTCGCGCATCGGCATGACCAGCAGCCCGGCCCCGACCCTGAGCCTGGTCGTAGCCTGCGCGATCATCGCCATCACAATCAGCACGTCGTAGAAGTTGGGCGGCTCGCCGTAGAGGTCCCGCACATAGTTCTGCGTGGTCAGATGATCGTTGCCCCACACTGCATCATAGCCAAGCTGCTCACAGAGCACCGCGGTCTTGACCAGGTCCTGCGGCTCGCAGAACGGGATCGGATAGGCGAGCCCTTCGTAGCCTGTCGCCAGGCACACCGAGAATTTCATCTGCATATCCTCCCTTCGCCGCCGGCCTGGCTCGTCAGTCGATGACCCGCAAAGCCGAATCGATTGTGGTCAGCGAATTCACGCCGTCGGACGTGACGCGCATCATGTCCTCCGACTGCAGACCAGCGAAGCCCAACTCGTAGTACGGTGTCTCGACGCAGATCACCATGTTTTCTTCGAGCACACCTTTGGTGGAAGGCGCGATGTTTGGCGGATCGTAACCGTCGACCCCGATGCCATGGCCGACATGGCTGCGCGCGTAGTGCGCTATGCCCTCGCGCTGCACGGTCGCCACCACCTCGTCGAACAGCTTCGCGACCTCGAGGCCGGGACGTACGATCTCGTAGGCGCGCTGCACGCCTTTTTCCAGCGCACGATGGTATGTCTCCAGCTTCTCGGGCGGTGTGCCGAAGAACGCGATGCGGGCGATGTCGGAGCGATAGTGCCGGTAGCGGCAGCCGACGTCGAAGCGGATTGCATCGCCGCGCTTCAGGGCACGATCTGAAGGCTGCACGTTGATCATTGCACTACGGTTGCCGAACCCGATGCAGTTGGTGACCGGACTGGCGTCGTTCGCCACCGTGCAGCCGTTGAAGGCGCGCAGCATCTCCCGCTCGGTGACGCCTTCCCGGGCCACGGCCAGCGCCGCCTCGATCGAAAGCCCCGAAACCCGGGCTGCCTCCCGCAGCCTGGCAATCTCCTCCGGTGTCTTGATGGCCCGCACTTTCTCGATCAGGGTGAAGGCCCGCACGAAGGTGGCCTCCGGCAACGCTTCCTCCAGCTGGTCCATGCACTGCGGCGTGATGCCCGGCTGATCGATGCCGATCCGCGCCGCGCTCAGCCCGCGTTCTTTCAGCGCAGCCACCAGCGCATCCACCGGCCCCTTGTAGGCCTGCGCCTCGAACAGCCTCTTTTGCAGCTGATCGGCATCATCCAGGCTGGCGCCGCCGTCGACGTCGATCTGGAAGAAGCCGTATCGCTCGATGTCATCGACCCAGAGCTCCTGGTCGGCCACCAGGTCGACGATACCGGAATTGGCAATCAGCGCGCCCGGGCCTTCCTCGCGGGTATGCAGCACATAGCACTGCGGGCCGCGTCGCACCCACTGCGACATCGCCCAGAATCGACTGAGATAGGTCACGTTTTCCGCACACGTACCGACAATGGCGTCGAGCCGCTCCTCCGTCAGGATCTGGCGAAGTCGGGGCAGGTTGGTGAGCATCGGCAGTCTCCGGATAGGAACGTGGCAGCAGCGCGGGACGCAGGGGCACTTCGATCCGGGAAAAGGTGAACGCCCCGCCGCGGCGAGTTAATGTATCCTGGTCCTCGCTCGCCCGTCCGCCCACCTGTCCTCGGCCCGCCCGTCCTCGCCCGCCGATCTGACCCCGGCAAGCGGACGGCACGCGATCTACACCCAGCCGGCCAGCTCGCGCCGTATTACCGTCTCCAGAGCGTCGATCCCTCCAACGCTGTCGTTCAGGCAGGGGATGTGCGCGAAGTGCTCGCCGCCGGCATCCAGAAACGTATGCCGGCCTTCCTCACGCGATCTCCTCCAGCGTCTCCAGGCAATCCGCCACGAAGCCCGGATTGACGACGGCGATCCGCTTCACGCCCTGGCGAGCCAGCTTGACGAGTGTCTCGTCCGTATAGGGTTTGAGCCACTCCGCCGGCCCGAACCGCGATTGGAACGAAACCTGGAACTGCTCCTCACTCAGTTGCAGCGCCTCGCGCAGCATGCGCGCCGTTTTTTGGCAGTGGCAATAATAGGGGTCGCCGGCATCGAAATAGCTTTTCGGGATGCCGTGGAAGGAGGTGAGAATCACTTCCGGCTGCCATGCAAGCGACGCGACGTGATCGTTGATCGAGCGCGCCAGTGCGGCAATGTAGACCGGATCATCGTGATAGGGCGGCACCACGCGCAGTGCAGGCTGCCACCGCATCTGCTTTCAGCGCATCGAAGGCCTTGTCGCACACTGTCGCGGTCGTGGCGGCGCTATACTGAGGATAGAGCGGGAACAGGAGGATGCGTTCGCAACCCTGTTCGTTCAGGGAGCCAATTCGTTCTGCGATCGATGGCCTCCCGTATCGCATCCCCCAATCCACAATCAGTTGGGGCCCGAGCGGTGCCAGGCGCTCGGCGAGCGCGTCAGCCTGATTGCGCGTATACGTACGAAGAAAGCTTTCGTCTTTCTCCTTGTTCCAGATCGCCTCGTAGGCCTTGCCGACGCGCTGCGGCCGCCTGTTCAGCACGATCCCATAAAGGATCGGATACCAGTAGAGCCGCGACCATTCGATGACGCGCCTGTCGGTCAGGAACTCGGCCAGATAGCGTCGCATCGGCCAGTATGTCGTGCCCTCGGGGGTGCCGAGATTGACGATCAGCACCCCGATACGGCCGTGCTTCACATCGGGATGTCCGGCCGGTCGGTGCGCAGCCCCATTCAACACACTTGCTGTCGCGATCGCCATACGCCGCTAGCTCCTCGAGTGCTTTCAGACGGCGACGGTGGTCGCGCCAGTCCTGATTGCCGCAATGTTCTGGGCGTACGCGCCGCCTTTGAACACGGCAGAGCCCGCGACCAGCACGTCGGCACCGGCGCGGGCTGCGTCCGCCGCGGTGTCCGGAGTGATGCCTCCGTCGACCTCCAGCCGGATATTCCGGCCGGCAATCATCTGCCGCACGTTGGCGATCTTCTGCGTCATGGCAGGAATATAGGCCTGTCCCCGAAGCCGGGGTTCACGGTCATCACCAGCACCAGATCGAGCCGGTCCAGCACGTAGGCGATTGCGCTTTCCGGCGTCGAGGGGGTGATCGATACGCCGGCTTTCTTGCCCAGACTGCGGATCAGCTGCAACGAGCGGTCGAGATGCGGACCGGCTTCGGCATGCACAATAATGATGTCGGAGCCAGCGGCAGCGAAGGCTTCGATATAGGGATCGGCCGGCGCGATCATCAGGTGCACATCGAGCGGCTTTTTCGTGTGTGGCCGGATCGCTGCCACGACCTGCGGGCCCGATCGTGATGTTCGGCACGAAATGGCCGTCCATCACGTCGACATGAATCCAGTCACAACCGGCCTTGTCGATGGCGCGCACCTCCTCCCCCAGCTTGGCGAAGTCTGCGGACAGGATCGACGGCGCGATCAGAATGTCATTGGCCATGAAACGTTTTCCTCGAGTGGGGTCGAACCCATGAGCCAGACCCCTTACCCGACCCGCCCACTGTGGACAACAGCCGCTGCCAATCGCTACTGTCGATCGCGTTGGCTCGAAGCCATGCCGGAGGAAACGATGATCGGCACCAGTTGGATGCGTGAACAGGGTCTGCGCGATGCGCTTCTTGTCGAAGAAATGCGCAAACGCGGGCTCGAACAGGCGACATGGTATGCCAAGCGAACGGGGCGGGCAAAGGCCGCCAATCAGCGCTGGGTGGATCGACACCTGACCGCGACGGTCCCGTTAACCCGACCCGGGCCGACGTCGCAGGCCCCGCCGCGATGTCCGACGAGATCAGCGCCGCGCCCGCGAGCTGGGCGCCGACGACGTGGGGATGACCGCCTGCGCCGGAATTCATCGAGTTCGGGGTGGAGATCCCGCACGACAACGTCATTGCCGTCATCTGTTACGAGGATTACCGGCACGCCCTGGACAGCCGGCCGCCGTCGAGATCGAGGCCATGGAGGCTTATGCGAAGTGCGCCGAAATCTCCACGGCACTGTCCAAGATACATCCGCGACGAGCTGGGCTACGAGGCCGTGGCGCACCATAACGGCTCGGTCCAGATCCAGTCGATCCCGGTGTTCCACGCCGTTGGCTTCGGCGAGTTGGGACGCAACGGCAGTCTGATCCATCCCGAGTTCGGCTGCGATTTCCGTCCCGCGTCGTGACCACGACATTGCCGCTTGCCGCCGACAAGCCGATCGAAGTTCGGTGTGCAGGACTATTGCAAGGTGTGCAACCTGTGCCGCCAGAACTGCCGGGCGAGGCCATCCCGGACGACTACATCATCACGGATGGCGTCAAGCGCTCGCTGACCGACATCGAGAGATGCTTCCCCTACTCCCGCTTCCGCGAGACCTACTGCCACATCTGCGTGGATGTTGTCCCTATATCCACAAGGAGAACAGCGATAGCGAGAAGCGGCAGATGTTCAAGCAGTACATGAAGGTGCGCAAGCAGGAGGGCTATCGCACGCCGAAGGGTGACAGGTAGGTTTTGGAGGCGAGTTGGTCATGAGGTCGTATCGCGACATCGAGATGGCGCCGATCGAGACGGCGGCAATACTGCGCGAGGCGGCAGAGGCGGCGCTTGCCCTGCTGGCGCGTGAGGGCACGCGCGGCGCGAGCGAAGAGCCCGAGCGGGCGGGCCATTCGGTGTGGCGGCTGCAGCGGATGTCGCCGACGGCGTCCGGTTCGAGATCGCGTGCGTCGGCCCGGATCTGCCCGAGACCATCCCTGACGAGGTGATCCGCCCCGGCGCAATCGCCGCAGAGCGCCCGTTCTTCGGCACCTACCGCCTCGACGGTGAAGGCGCCGATCCTGGTCCTGGACTTCTATTGGCGCGCCGATTGCAGTTCCGGATCATGACCTTCGCCAACGGCGACTGGCAGCACGAGCTGGTCGCTATGGCAGCAGGGTCGGCGTAGCGCGCAACCCCAGGGTCGCGCCGCGAGCCGAGAGCGCTGGCCGCCATGGCCGCGCCGGACCGAGGCGTGAGTTTTTTGTTTGTCGCTCGACGACTTCCCTTCGGGAGCCGGCCGCCGGCGACGTGCGACACGCACCGAATCGCTGCAGCGGTCCCGTCTCGCGAGACCTCAGATCGGTCATGACGGTGATTTGTGCAGAAACGGCTGTCGGGCGACGCGGCGTTGACGCGGTCGCACCGCAGTCGGATCATGTCCGCAGCCGAGGTAGGTCCGGCCGCCGCTGGCGAGCGCTGATGGGTGCAGGTGACCCGGAGCGGACCTACTCGGCTCGCCCCTACGCTGGCACAAGCGGCGAGCCCGATACGGCTTGAGCAAGAAGTCGAGCACGGTGAGAACGACGCCGATGACGGCGGTGCTCGCGACGGCCGGGAACCGCCAAAGTTCGCGGGAGCCAGTGACAGCTCAACCAGCCGACAAGTGGCAAGACCTGGGTCAGGTGCAAGCCCACGAAGTGGCCACACGAAATCTCCCCCGGTCGTTGACCAACCAACAATCGGAAGCCCCCCTGCATCCGTCGGGGGGGGGACCGACCCAATGATTTGATTGCCCGCCCATATAGATGCCTGTAGCTGAACGAAGCACAGCGCCCAAGATAAGCCCCAGGCCTGCACCAATAACGAGCGCGCTTGCGCCGCTTCCGTATCTGAGGATCATAGCCCCAACAAGTGCAGTGACTGCCATCATTGCTACGGCAGCAATGCCCATCAGGCCGTACATTAATCTGGCCAATGGTGTTGCGCTGTTGAAATGCGAGGCTTCGCCCTGGCCGCCCGAAGCATGATGTAGCCAATTTCGAAAATTGAACAGGCGAGAATAGTATAAATCATGATCCGCAGAACATGGCTCTCGCGCTGCGAGGCTGGCAGCAGAGACATCAGGGCCACAAGGGTAAGGAGATGAACCGCAATCGAGAACTGGAACTTCAGTGGTTTGGCCCAGACGCTCACGCTAGCCAGAGTACGCGGATCAATCGCAAGTGCGACGGTCGTGGGCACCATCAAGGCGAGGAGGAGAACGCCCGACCACACCAGTAATGCCTCGTCACTGGTCAAGCGGTCCCAAACGATGAGGCATTGAGGAACCGGACGGGAAATGCTGATGTCATCGGCGCTTAACCTCCTGCGATCTAACACGTATACGATGACGCGCTGCCGCAAGATCTTGTGGTCACAAGCACGTGAATAGGTCGGACAATTGGCCCATCACGACATTGCCCCGTCTTCCGCTCTTTGTGACACCTCTGCCATCAGCCTGAGCACACGATGGGCCGCGAACAACGGACCGCTCAACGTCCCCTTCCTCCACTTGCCGACTGGTTCCACCGCATCATGGCTGCGCCGGGCCGGCTCCCAACAGGAGAGGCGCCAGCGACCACTAAGAGCCACCACTAAAGCGGAATGTTATCGTGCTTCTTCCAGGGGTTATCGACCTTCTTCGCGCGCAGCATGTTCAGCGCCCGGCAGATCCGCACGCGCGTGTTGCGGGGCAGGATCACCTCGTCGATGTAGCCACGTTCAGCAGCTACGAAGGGGTTGGCGAAGCGCGCCTGGTACTCGTCGATGCGCGCCTTGATCTTCGCGGGATCGCCGAGCTCGGAGCGGTACAGGATCTCGGCCGCGCCTTTCGGCCCCATCACCGCAATCTCCGCCGACGGCCAGGCATAGTTCACGTCGCCGCGGATATGCTTGGAACTCATCACATCATAGGCGCCGCCGTAGGCCTTGCGCGTGATGACGGTCACTTTCGGCACCGTGGCCTCGGCATAGGCGAACAGCAGTTTGGCGCCATGCTTGATCAAGCCGCCGTACTCCTGCGCGGTGCCCGGCAGAAAGCCCGGCACGTCGACGAAGGTGACGAGCGGGATCTCGAAGCAGTCGCAGAAGCGCACGAACCGCGCGGCCTTGCGTGAGGCGTCCGAGTCGAGCACGCCGGCCAGCACCATCGGCTGATTGGCAACGATGCCAATCGTGCGGCCTTCCAGGCGGGCGAAGCCGGTAATGATGTTCTTGGCGAACGCCCCCTGAATTTCGAAGAAATCGCCCTCGTCGGCAACCTTCGCGATCAGCTCCTTCATGTCGTAGGGCTTGTTGGCATTGTCGGGAACGAGAGTATCGAGCGAGACATCCACCCGGCTGGCGGCATCCCGGGTCGGCAGCACCGGCACGCCCGAAAGGTTGGAAGCGGGCAGGAAGTCCATCAGCCGCCGCATCTGCAACAGCGCTTCGACGTCGTTCTCGTAGGCACGGTCGGCAATGGAGGAGCGCGTGGTGTGCACGTGCGCGCCGCCCAGCTCCTCGGCTGTGACAGTTTCGTTGGTGACGGTCCTCACCACGTCCGGGCCGGTGACGAACATGTAGCTCGTATCTCTCACCATAAAGATGAAATCGGTCATCGCCGGTGAGTAGACATCGCCGCCCGCGCACGGACCCATGATGACACTGATCTGCGGAATGACGCCGGAAGCCAGCACGTTCCGCAGGAACACCTCGCCATATCCGCCGAGCGCGGCCACGCCTTCCTGAATGCGGGCGCCACCGGCATCGAACAGACCGATGATCGGGCAGCGGTTCTGCAGCGCCATGTCTTGGATCTTGGTGATCTTGCGGGCGTGCGTTTCCGACAGCGATCCGCCAAACACCGTGAAGTCCTTGGCAAACACGTAGACGACGCGACCGTTGATGGTGCCCCAGCCGGTTACCACCCCGTCACCGGGGATTTTGGTCTTCTCCATGCCGAAATCGGTCGAGCGGTGCTCGACGTACATGTCGAACTCCTCGAACGAGCCGTGGTCCATCAGCAATTCGATGCGCTCGCGGGCGGTGAGCTTGCCGCGCTTGTGCTGGGCATCTATCCGCGCCTGGCCCCCACCAAGCCGCGCGATCGCACGCCGCCGCTCCACCTCCTCGATCACGTGCTTCATAGCTGTCGACCTTCCACTTGCCTGTGTCGTGAGCAATGAAGGTTCACTAGTGTTCCGATTCTGACATTTGCACCCCATTGCGGTGGATCCGAAAGCAAATGTCAGAACCACAAGCTACACTAGCATGCCGCCGGGCCGTCACAAATCAGTCGAACGAAGCAAGGTGACTGCACCGACCGGTCAAGTGCGGCGGGCCGAGCCCGGCTCCTGCAGGCGATCTGGCCGTGGAGCTCCGCTTGAGACGATCGCCGGCCGCCATGGTGACCTGTAGCCTGGGTGTCGGCGTGGTGGCTCCGGCTTTATTCGGGGATTTGCCGCCAGCGGCTCTGGCAGGCTCGGTCGCGGCAGATTGGCGAACCACAAAGCAGCGCCGAACGCTCCGGTCGAAGTCACAAGCAGGAACCAGAACGCTAGGGCTGGTATCGCTCCGCCGGCTGCCAGGAAACCTAGCATGGTTACGAAGGCGACATAGCAACCCATGCTGGCCATGCTGATTGCAAACCAGGCCGCTTGCCCGCTTGGAGGGACGCCGGCGGATAGAAACATCCGACGCCGGCCTGAACAGCTCGCAAGTGCCCAGATGAGACCGAAGACGATGCCGGTCGCAGCAGACCACATCACCCCGGAAAATCCGGGACCGAAGGCTCCTGCGTCCATGCTTGCCACGCCTCCCCCAAGCTTGAGGTCTTTAAAGGACAAGTATCACCGATTCGCGTGGCCGATCAGTGGCAGCAAGCACGATACAAACAGTTTTCACGAATCGTTGGGGGCGATGCTGGTCTGTGTCCTGAAGCGGCGCGCGGCGGTCGCAATTGACAGCCCATCATCAACAGCGGCGCCAACCATTTGCTCTCGACCACTCGACCTCTCGATGTGAGACGGGCATTGTGGTGGGTGTTCAATCGGCGCACCCGGCGAACCGCTGTTTGTCTGGCGACTTCAGCCTCACCGGGAGCGGCCGGATGGACATGAGCATCCCGCTTCAACGAACGACCTTCTGAACGCTCACGCCTCCGGCCACCCCGTATGGGGGCGGCCGCCGCGCCTTCAAGCCACGCAAAGCGAGCAAGCAATTGTCGCCCGGACCAGCACGCAAACAAGCACACCGCCGCAGGATAGCTGCTGGAACGGCGAACTTGTGGTCACTCGCAATGCACGACCTCAGGCAACCGCTGCAGACGATCCGTCTCTTGGCCGATTCTTCACACGTGGGCATGGCGGTATCGGAAATTGAGGCAATGCTGGCGCTGCTTGGTCAGGTCAGCGCGCTGGAGACCGGCGACGTCAGTCCCAAACGGGAAGCTTTCCGGATACCGCCCATCGTGCAATCGCTGGCACAGCGGCTGGAGCAACAAATCGACCAGGCCGGCGCCACCCTCACGCTCTCGGTTGCCGATCTGACCGTGCGGACCGACAAGCACCTCCTCGTCCTTACCATGGAAGGAATGATCTTGTTCGCGCTCAAGCATGCGAACCGCAAAGCCGTGGCAGTCACCGCAGCCAGGTGCAACGCCAAGGCCTGCAGCATCGATATCCGGTTTGCGGGGCCTGTCCGTGCGGATGCATTCGCACGCCGTGCATTTGTCGAGCTTCCTCCGCCACCACAACTCAGAAGCGTTGGCGGCTCGGCTCAATCCGCGGGCGAAGCGCGCGCACGGGCGGAGCCGCCTTCTTCTAGTGTTGCCCTTGGTCCGGCGTTGGGGCGCATCGTTGCAAAGCATCTGGGCGGCAAACTTGCGCAGAGCAAAGCCCGTGACGGCATGTGGGTCCTCTCACTCAGGCTTCCACTTGCCAATGACGCCATGACTTGAGAGATCAAGCGTCAGGCGCATGCCGGTCCCAGTGTCATCGGTGCAAGTGGCACGGCTCGCCGATTGGCGATGCCCTCCTAATCGATCAAGCGCTTGCCGAGGGATACAGCGTGCGCCCGATTGCTGGCACCCAGTACGCGATAAAGCGCGCCTATGTGCATCTTCACCGTGCCTTCGGATATATCGAGCCGGCGCGCGATCTCCTTGTTGGACATCCCCACGACGATGCCTTCCAGCACTTGCCGCTGACGTACGGAAAGCGGTTGCGCGAGAGCGGGAGACGAGGTGGCGGACTTGGCCTCAGCCGGCGCAGCGCGCCTGGGCTCGGCTGATGGTGCCGCTGCGCAATCGGCGATGAATGGCGGCACGTAAACCTCACCTGACATCACGTAGGCCAGCCGGTCGATCATGCTATCGAGACCGCAGTCCTTGACGATGAAGCCGTGCATCCCGACAGCTAGCGCCTCCAGCACGTCGCCACGATCGGTCGAACCCGTCAGAACAACGCAGCGTACGTCGGGACGTCGACGTCGCACGACGGCAAGGTCGGACACCATGGTCAGCCCCGGCATGTCCAGGTCAAAGATCGCAAGAGAGATGCTCTTGTCACTGAGCAATTCGACAGCTGCGTCGAAAGTCTCTGCTTCGTGAACCGTTGCAGCCTCGCATTTTTCGCGCAGGAATCGCATCAGGCCAAACCGGAACATGGCATGATCGTCAGCAATCAGCACTGTGCCAGGGATACGATACGTTTGGTGCGCACCACCTTGCTGGTTCATTTGCCAAGCCTGTCTTGTTCACTCGGGACGCCAATCGTTCCGCAATCGCACCGTCATCAAAATGGTGCATGAAGAGAGCACCTAAAGATCAGCGATGGCTCATCTCTCACTCATGCAATCGAATGCACAATTTCGTTGCAACGGCCATCGGAGTGACCTATGTTTAATAACTGAATGGACTGACTGAAAGGCCATATCGCATGGGGGAACAGGCGATACGGTAAACGGTCGGTCCTGGCGCCTCCTGGAGGCGCGCTTGCTGCCTGGATCCTCACGCCCGATCCGTCAAGGGCCACTGGGGGGTGGCTTGATCGGGGCATGAGGTCCAGGTGGCAAGCACTTGGCGGTCCCTCGGGGAAGCACGGCGCGGCCCCCATGGACTGGGTGAACATTGACCGGGTGACTATTTTCGTTTCAGTTTGTTGACTATTGTTCACTAGGTATCGACACAGCACGTAATTCGGCATGTCCATGCCGATATCAGTTCCTGTCCCGCAGCGCATGGGCTACCCCGCACCACAGCGTTCGCAAGACGGGAAAAAGGGGCCCGCCCGCCCCTGACCCCCCGGTCGGCAACGGTCGGGGGGTTCAACATTTGGAGCCTGGCCACGGCGCTATGATGTCTTGCCGCGCTTAAGCTGCCTTGCCCTTGAGCGGATGCTCCGGAGCAGCCGACACCCATCACAATGGCCCTCGGGGGGGCTCGGCCATAATCGAGCAACGTTGCGCCTTTGCTTCAGGACCATGTAAGCTCAAACCTAACCAAATGTCCAGGTGTAAAATAGGCCGTCCGATTTACCGGGATCAATCCTGAGCTGAACGGCGTAATTCGCTCATGAATCTCGATGCATGGGGTAGAAGGCCTGGGTGAAATCACGCTAATCCAGTGCGGTGTGAGCGGCACAGAAAGCACCGTGACAGCCCTCGCTCACTCAGCCGACGGCGGTTGGAAATAGAAAACGAGGAGCGCATGCGCTTTCTGGTTACTGGAACGGCCGGCTTCATCGGCTTTCATCTGGCCCGTCGACTGCTCGACGACGGCCACGAAGTGACCGGCATCGACGCCTTCACACCGTACTATGATGTGACGCTGAAGGAACGCAGGAACGCTTTGCTTTCCGGCCGCAACGGCTTCACCTGCCACAGGGCCATGCTGGAAGACATGGCGCACCTGACCGAGATCTGGTCTCAAGGACAATTCGATGTGGTCGTGCATCTGGCAGGGCAGGCCGGTGTCCGCTATTCGATCGATGCGCCTCGCTCCTACATCGAAGCGAACATTGTCGGAACCTTCAACCTGCTTGAACTGGCTCGTGCGCATCCGGTGCGCCATTTCATGCTCGCGTCCACCAGCTCAGTCTATGGCGCCAATCCGACCGTCCCCTTTCGAGAGACCGACCGGGCTGTACATCCGATGTCGCTTTATGCGGCAACGAAGATGTCCACCGAGCTGATCGCGCATAGCTACAGTCATCTGTTCGCAATCCCGACCACCGCTTTCCGATTCTTTACGGTTTATGGTCCCTGGGGCAGACCCGATATGGCGCTGTTCAAGTTCACGCGCGGCATTCTCGAGGGTACGCCTATCGACGTCTACAACCATGGCAAGATGGAACGCGACTTCACCTATATCGACGACCTCATCGAAGCGATCTGCAGGCTCGTCGACTGCGTGCCATCTGTTGCCGCTGAGCCGGCCCAGGCTCGGGCAGATGAAGCCGAGCCCACCCTGTCACCGGTTGCACCGTTCCGGGCCGTCAATATCGGTGGCGGACAGCCGGAAGGCCTGCTGGTGTTCATCGAGGAAATCGAAAAGGCGGTCGGGCGAGCCAGTATCCGCAATTACCTCGGCATGCAGCCCGGCGATGTGGTGCGTACCTATGCAAGTGCCGACGAATTGGTGCGATTGACGGGATATCGGCCAGCCACTCCAATATCGGTCGGGGTCAAGGCATTCGTCGATTGGTACCGGGATTACTACAAGGTTTAATGGCCATGTGGCCGCCGCGCAGATCCGGCCGGAAATCGCAACCCGATGCTAATAGCGGACCCGGCTTTCACCGGGCCCGCACTTTCATAATCGATGTCTATTGCCGGATCAGGCGTCCGAGCGGCTCGAATGATCCTCGAAGAATTTGGCGCCGTCGAAGTTGTGGGGCGCGGCCTGCGCGGTCACGGCAGTGCTCAGAACCGAGGCGACGAGGGCGGCGGCGATGATGAGGGTCTTCATGATCTTCTCCTGATTTTTTTTATTGCTGTTTTGCTCTGCTCTGGATTGGCTCGGGGTCAGGTATCAGCCGTCGCGGTTCATCTCGTTGGCCCAGAACTGGCCGCCGTCGAAGTTGTGCGGTGCGGCCTGTGCGGTCACGGCGGTGCTCAGAACCGAGGCGACGAGGGCGGCGGCGATGATGAGGGTCTTCATGATCTTCTCCTGATTTTCTTGATGCTGTTCAGCTTTACTTCGGGTTGGCTCGGGGGGGTGCGACTTCAGCCGTCGCGGTTCATCTCGTTGGCCCAGAACTGGCCGCCGTCGAAGTTGTGGGGCGCGGCCTGTGCGGTCACGGCAGTGCTCAGAACCGAGGCGACGAGGGCGGCGGCGATGATGAGGGTCTTCATGATCTTCTCCTGATTTTCTTGATGCTGTTCAGCTTTACTTCGGGTTGGCTCGGGGGGTGCGACTTCAGCCGTCGCGGTTCATCTCGTTGGCCCAGAACTGGCCGCCGTCGAAGTTGTGCGGCGCGGCCTGTGCGGTCACGGCGGTGCTCAGAACCGAGGCGACGAGGGCGGCGGCGATGATGAGGGTCTTCATGATCTTCTCCTGATTTTCTTGATGCTGTTCAGCTTTGCTTCGGGTTGGCTCGGGGGGTGCGACTTCAGCCGTCGCGGTTCATCTCGTTGGCCCAGAACTGGCCGCCGTCGAAGTTGTGCGGCGCGGCCTGCGCGGTCACGGCAGTGCTCAGAACCGAGGCGACGAGGGCGGCGGCGATGATGAGGGTCTTCATGATCTTCTCCTGATTTTCTTGATGCTGTTCAGCTTTGCTTCGGGTTGGCTCGGGGGGTGCGACTTCAGCCGTCGCGGTTCATCTCGTTGGCCCAGAACTGGCCGCCGTCGAAGTTGTGGGGCGCGGCCTGTGCGGTCACGGCAGTGCTCAGAACCGAGGCGACGAGGGCGGCGGCGATGATGAGGGTCTTCATTGGTCTCTCCTTGCTCATGATGCTTGGTCTTGGTTGACTTATGGCGATTTTTGTCTTGTTTTTCCGTCTCTTGGCTGCCTGTCCCTTCGGGGTTGCAACCGCGTTCCGATGAGCGACATATAGCCATGAACATTGCTCACCAGCAATGCAACAGAACGCGAGAGGGGCGTGAGCTGGTCGTGAGCGGATGTGAGCGCGGCGTGAACTGCGCGTGATCGAACTGGCGATCAAGGAAAGCGGCGACGCCCCCCGAGCCGGCACGGGCAGATGATCGAGAATGACGCCTCAGACTGCGGTCAGGCTCGGTACTAATCGACGCCTTCCATCAGCCGCTTGAGCCAGGGCACCAGGGCGAGCAACAGCAGCATCGAGACGAGCCCCAAACCGGCAAGGTTGAGGAAAAACCAGGTCAAGGCCGAAGGGTCCGCCGGCGAGAACCCCTCGCCGAGGATGCCGGCAAGCTTGGACCCCCAGGATGCCGACAGGAACCAGATGCCAAGCATGACGCCGGCCCTGCCCGGCGGGGCGAGCTTGGTCATCGCGCTGAGGCCGACCGGACTGAGGCAGCAATTCACCCGATCGTCTGCAGGAAGAACAGGCCGACCAGCCACCACGGGCTGACCTTGCCGGCGGCGGTCGAGCGGCTGCCGGCACCATCAGCAGGAACGAAGCGCCGAGAAAGCGCCAGCCCGAGCACGAATTTGACAGGCGCTGAGACGGCTGCCGCCTGCCCAGGCGCATCCACAGCACGGCGAACAGCGGAGCAAGCAGGATCACGAACAGCGGATTGAGCGACTGGTACCAGGCCGACGGGAAAGGCGTAACCCCATCATCTCGTTGTCAGTCAGCCGGTCGGCGAACAGCGCGATCGACAAGCCCGGCCTGCTCGAAGACGCCCAGAACACCATCGAGGCGATGAAGAACACGAACACCGCCGCCAGCCGGCGCGCGTCGATGTCGTTCTGCACGCGCGAACCAGGCAATGGCGAGCGAGCGGCGCCAGCACGAACATCCAGCGCAGCCACTGGAACCCTGGCCGGTCGGAAACAACGACGAGCGCCAGGAGAGCGACTGTTCCGACCACGACGAGAACGGCGCCACGCGCGGCGGCGCGTCGCTTGGCAGGTGGCATCCCAACACGCAGCAAGTCCATCGGCGCGATAGAGGAATGAGACCAGCGCCAACGTCATGCCGACACCGGCAGCGCCGAAGCCCCAATGCCACGATTGGGCGGGATCGAAGCCGGCTGAGGCAAGCCAGGCCTTGAACATCGAGCTTTGTGCCAGAAAACCGGTCACCAGCGGGGCGACGAAAGCGCCGATATTGATGCCCATGTAGAAGATCGAGAAGCCGGCGTCGCGACGATGATCGTCCGGCACCGTACAGGCCGCCGACAAGCGCGGAAATGCTCGGCTTGAACAGGCCGGTGCCCAACGCCACGAGGATGAGGCCGGCATAGAAGGTCGTGATCGTCGGCACGGCAAGCGCAAAATGGCCAAGGGCGATCATCAATTCCCCCGACCAGCACCGCGCGGCGCGTGCCCAGCAGCGCGTCAGCGATGAAGCCGCCGGAATCGCGAGCAGGTAGACAGCCATCGTATAGTTGCCGTAGACGCGCGCCGCAGTCGCCGTATCGAGCGCGAGACCGCCCAGTGCCGCGGGCGCGGTCATATACAGCACAAGCAGTGCACGCATACCGTAGTAGGAAAAGCGCTCCCACAGCTCCGTCATGAACAATGTTGGAAGCCCGCGAGGATGGCCGGCAAACACGGCTGTCCCGGCAGCAGAGTCGCCGCCGCCAGACGTCGCCGATAGCTTGTGATCGCTGTTCGGCATGATCCCTCCCCAGTCCGCTCGCTGACACGATGTACCGGCATGCGAACAAAAGCCAGCCCGCTCGCCGAACGTCTCACACGCACGCCGCGGAATGGGCGCAGTGCAGACAACACTCGGGCACGGTTCCGCCCACTTGATGCGCCATCACGACAACGCGGCGCCAGTTCTTGCAGGAGACGAGGTTGCTTAGCGAATTCCTTCCGCCGGGTTCGGCAGCAAGTTCCTTGACCGCGCAAACGATCCGTTGGCGCATCAGGGTTGGACATGCTGCACTCCATTCAGCCTGGGCAGCTAGTGTAGCGCACCTGACGTTTGGTACCCGCTTGGCGCTCGCCTCGAGACCAAACGTCAGGTGCAAAAGCTACACTAGAAACATAATCTTGCTAGTGCTCCTTATGGTTCTGACATTTGCTCGGAACCTGGCCGCACTGGGAAGCAAATGTAGGAACCGGAACACGACTCTGCTCGTGTTCTGCGTGGTGCAATTTACAGCGTCTTTTTTCAGTTCCGCCGTCCATGCGGACGAGATGGCACGCACGCCCCTTCTGTCTCGGCATGTCGACGTGCCGCGCGAGCAAGCGGCAGAGTGGCCGCGCAGCGAGGACGACCAGGCAATCGTCAACGGCTGGCCGCTGTACCGCACGGAGCGGGGGCAGGCTGCGTTCAACGTTGCCATGGCGACGCTCGCTGCGACCGACGACACGTCGCCGCCGCCCACCGTCTTCGGGACATGCGCGGCGCTGGAATGCGACATCAAGCTCCCCGATATGACCAATGATGGTTCGATTCCCGCTGGCCGGATGTGGCTGTCTGCCTCGTCCTATGTTCTGTTCGTGCACAGCCCCCGCCTTGGGCCCGGGCAGGCCTACAAACGGCGCTCGACACGGGCGATGAGGTATTTCGTCTTCCACGAGTTCCACAACAGCTCACGAAATACAGACGTGTACGACACGATCTCCTCGCACCGCAGCCACGTCTTCGTGCCCTTCTACATGAGCAAGCAGCGAACCGATGCGAACGGCCGGACGTTCGTGGTGGTGGTACAGGTCGCGCCGCACGACGTCGTGAGCACACACGCCACGATTTTCGGCAGCGCTGGCGCTGGAATCGAGGTGGCATCGAATGCTTCCGACGACATGCAGCCGCTGCAAGGATTGGCAGGCATCATCGTGGCAACCATGGTGAAGGCGGCCGAACCGCGCCTGGCGATCGTCAATCATCGCGGCACGGAAGGGTTGGAGATGCTGCAAGCCTACGAAGGGCGGTTGCGACGGCTCAGAAATAAAGGACGGAAAATTCCGCCGATCAAACTTCCATTCGTACCGGTGAACAAGCGGCGCATGGCGGCGGCAAGCGGGCGCCTTGCACAGCTTATCGCCCAGCCGGGACGCAGCCCATCAATTCCGGTCGCGCGGAGCACGGCCTCGCCGCAACTCGTGGGTCCGATCAGACCGGCTCGCCGGCCGATCGTCACGCTGCCGGCGGCCATTGTCCCGACGCCAGTTCTCATCGGTCCGATACGCCCGGCCGTGCGGCCGGTGAACGCAACTCGAGGCTGAGGCCCGCGCCAAGTCTCGCGCAACAGCCTCCGCCCACAGCCTCCGCCCACAGCCCCCGCTTGTGCCCAGAGCATCCGGCCGCATAAAGTCGAGATACAGAGGACTTGGGCAAGGTGGTCTGAACCGATGCAATCTTTTCATGATACTGCGATCGACATCGCTGCCGCCATTCGCGATGGAACCTACAGCGCGCGGGATATCGTTAGCAGCACGATCGCGCGCATCGAAGCCAATGACGGGCCGATCAACGCCGTCGTGGCGCGGCGGTTCGACGAGGCCCTGAAGGAGGCGGAGGCGGCCGACGCGGCGCGCGCCAGCGGGCAAAGCCTGGGCCCGCTGCACGGCGTTCCGATCACCATCGAGGACTCGTTCGACGTTGCTGGCCTGCCGTCGACATTCGGGCGTCCCGAGTACGCGGCACATCGAGCAGCGGCGCATTCGGTCGCAGTGGCGCGCCTGGTCGCCGCCGGGGCCATCGTGCTCGGCAAGACGAACGTGCCCAAAGAC
This sequence comes from uncultured Alphaproteobacteria bacterium, assembly GCA_963825625.1. GTDB lineage: Bacteria > Pseudomonadota > Alphaproteobacteria > Rhizobiales > Hyphomicrobiaceae > CAMDPA01. The sequence goes on from CAWGUF010000017.1 coordinate 26,197, forward strand.
CTTGGGGACTGGCAGTCGTTCAACGAGGTCTACGGGGTGACGCGCAATCCGTGGGATACCGGCCGCTCGCCAGGCGGCTCCTCGGGAGGCTCAGCGGCCGCACTCGCAGCCGGCTTCAGCGCGCTCGAATGCGGCAGCGACATTGCCGGCTCAATCCGCGTGCCAGCGACTTTCTGTGGCGTATGGGGCCACAAGCCGAGCTTCGGCGTCGTGCCCATGCGCGGGCACGGGAAGGTCGAATGGGGCGCACCCGTCGACATCCTGGTCGCTGGACCGCTGGCGCGATCCGCCGCCGACCTCGAGCTTGCCTTCGATCTGATGGCGGGCGAGGACGCGGCAGAGAAATCGGCTTGGCAGCTCAATCTGCCGGCGGAACCGCGGGAGAGGCTCAGCGGATTCCGGCTGGCCGTCGTCGACACCGATGCGGCATATCCGGTCGATGCCAGCATCCGCTCGGCGCTTGGTGCGCTCAGCGGGGCGCTGAGAGCGGAGGGCGCGGAGGTCGACGAGGCACCGACGCTGCCAATGGCAAGTCGAGAGGCCTATGCGCTGTTCATCGCCCTGCTGCGTGGCGCCACGTCGGCGCGCTACGACGAGGCGGAGATGTCCGCGCTGCGCGAAAAGGCGGCCACATTCTCCGCGACCGACGACAGCTATGACGCTCTGATGCACCGGTTCCTTACGATGAGCCATCGCGAATGGCACGACCACAATGACCGGCGGGGCCAATTGAGGCATCGCTGGCGTCAGTTCTTCGAGCGGTATGACGCGGTGATCTGTCCGGTGACGACCACGCCGGCCTATCCGCATATGATCGGTGTGCCGAAAATCGAGCAATTTCTCAACGTGGACGGAGCAACGCGCCCTGCGTCCGACAACTACTATTGGATCGGCATCCCTTCGCTCAGCTGCCTGCCCGCGACGGCAATCCCCATCGGTGAGACGAGTGCCGGCCTGCCGGTCGGCGCGCAGATCATCGGACCGGAGTTCGGCGACAAGCGATGCCTGAGACTGGCGCGCCTGATCGAACAGGCGTTCCGTGGCTTCAAAGCTCCTGCCCTCGCATCCTGAGGCGCCCCAGCATGGATGCTGACATTGAAACGGTTGTGATCGGCGCAGGCGCCGTCGGCCTCGCCATTGCCAGAGAGCTGGCGGTTGCCGGTCATCAGGTGATGGTGCTGGAGCAGCATGACATCATCGGCGCGGAGACATCGTCGCGAAACAGCGAGGTGATCCATGCCGGCATCTACTACCCTACTGGCAGTCTGCGTGCCCGGATGTGCGTGGAAGGCAAGCATGAGCTGTACCGGTTCTGCGAGACCGCCGGCGTGCCTCATCGCCGCTGTGGCAAGCTCCTGGTCGCGACTGCTGATGATCAGATCCCCAAGCTCGAGGCTCTGCACAAAACGGCAATTGCCAACGGTGTGCCGGACCTGCAGCCGCTGACGCCGGCTCAGGCAAGGGCGCTCGAGCCGGAGGTTCGGTGTGTCGCGGCGTTGTTGTCACCGTCTACCGGCATCCTCGATACGCACGCGTTCATGCTGGCACTCGAAGGCGCGGCGCAGTCGCATGGCGCAAGCGTCGTGCTCAAGACACGCGTGGATCGCGTTGAGGCGATCGCTGGCGATCTCTACCGGCTCGGCATCGATGTCGAGGGTGAGGATGCCAGCCTGACCTGCCGCAACCTCGTTATGTCGGCGGGCCTGCACGCCACAGCGATTGCCGACACGCTGTCGTTTCCCGGCGACTACCGGCCACCGCAAACGTACTACGCCAAGGGGCAGTATTACGCGCTGTCCGGCCGCTCGCCGTTCTCGAGGCACATCTATCCGATGCCGCAGGGGGCATGGCTGGGACTGCATGCCACGATCGACATCGGCGGGCGAACGAAGTTCGGTCCCGACATCGAATGGATACCTGAGATCGACTACGCGTTCGACCCGACCAAGCTCGAGGCCTTCCTCGATTTCATCCGAAGCTACTATCCTGGCCTCGACCCCAGCCTGCTGCACGCGGACTATACCGGTATCAGACCGAAGCTCTACCGGGAGGGCGAAGCAGTGCCGGATTTCTACATCCACGGCCCGCAGATGCATGGGCTGCCGGGGCTCGTCATGCTATTCGGCATCGAAAGCCCTGGGCTCACGTCGAGCATGGCACTTGCAAGATTGGTCAGAGAGACTTTGGGCCGAGCCGGTTAGAGCGCCATCTCCATGCCTGAAGCAGAGCTGGCGCAATCTAGCTGCAATAATTGGCCCCGTGTCGGCCGGCCAATACAGTGTCGACTGGCCAGGACTTGAATGGCGCGAGCGACGGGACTTGAACCCGCGGCCTCCGGCGTGACAGGCCGGCGCTCTAACCAACTGAGCTACGCCCGCATTCCAATACGGGCACCGCGCCTTGCGCGCCCGGACAGAAGCGAGGAGATACGTGCTCGCTTGCTCGAAGTCAAGCGCTTCGGACAAGCAGCGGATGGGCGGCCGCGAGCGGGATACCGCTGCGGCAACGCCGGCCCTACTCGGCTGCCATCGTCGCACTTGGCGCCAGGGTCTGCTCCTCCTTGATCAGCCGCGCCAGAATCAGCCGCGCGCGCAGGGCGGGAGCGTCGGGACTGAGCGTCAGGGGGTGCAACGACATGAGGTCCGCGGTGTCACCCATCGCCTCTTGCTGCGCCTCGATGATCGGCAGGTCCTCGTTACCGAAAATGCCGTTGGCCACCGTGTAGAGGCGTTCTGAGATTGCCTCGTCGTCGAGCTTCCTGTTGCGGGCGATGGCCCAGAAGTAATGCGCCGAGAACCTGGTCTCGGGCGTGACGACATGGGCGTTGGGCAGGCATAGGCCCGCGGGCTCGTCACCGCCAACCTCGGTCGCGCCCAGATCGAAATGCAGGACCGAGGGCGGCGACCAGCGCATGTGGGCACGCGCGTCGAACCGCTCGGACTTCGATTCATCCTTCCAGAACATGGCCATCAGTCCGAACACGGGGACATCAGGCTTCCAGCGCTTGGCGATCACGACATTGCCGTCCTGCCGGAATTCGGTCCGGTGAGCTGCGACGCCGTTGGGCTGCTTGAACAGGGGGTGCAGGAACTCGACATGGCTGAGGTCGAGCAGGTTGTCGATCACGAGCTCATAATTGGCCTTGACCGGAAGCCTGCCGTATACGCCTCGGAACCGGTCCGGCGAGGACAGGAACTCGTACACCGGCACGGTCGAAATATCGGCTCTTGCCGGATCGCCAGGCCAATACCAGACGAACCCATCGCGCTCATGGACCGGGTAGGACCTGATGTCCGCTCCGCGCGGCAGCGAGCAATCGCCGTGTGGATTGTGAGTGCACGCACCGTTCCTGCCGAAACGCAGCCCGTGATAGGTGCATTCGAGGTCGCCATCGACGACCCTGCCTCGCGACAACGGAACGAACCGGTGCGGGCATCGATCGGCCAGCGCGGCGACCGATCCGTCGCCTGTCCTGAACAGGACGACCTTCTCGTCCAGCAGCGTCCGTGCCAGCGGCTTGTCGGCAACCTCTGTCGACAGGGCAGCGAGATACCAGACATTGCGCAAATACGTCATTGGCGCCCTCCAATCGTGCCTGTGGCCTCGAGTCAACCTGGGCAAAGGCTCGCATGGGCGGCATCCTTCACGCAAGTCGTTGCCAGGGCATTGCCGGGCTTGCGAGGATACGGCCCATCAATGTCCGAGTTGCCGGCGCTCCGCCACCTCCTCGGCTTCGGCGGTGTCGCGGTAGACCTCCTCGGAGATCACCCGGCGGGTGATGTCGGAGAGGAAGCGGGACAGCTCGGCCGACAACTCCTGGAATTCGGGCCACAGCACGCCCTGAAGAAAGCTCGCAGGCCCTTTTACAAGGACAGTCTGCCGGTGCATGCGCGGAAACCGGTAGGGTTTGAGGCCATAGCGACGGACCAGCGCCACGAAAAGCTGACGAGCCCAGGGGTCGGGTATCGAGAAACGCATCTCGATCGGCTGCTCGTGCAACGCGCTGTCCTTGAGGCGGTCGCGCAGGCGGTCGGCGGCGGCGCCGGCGGCGGCCTTCTCGCCTTCGGTGGCCGCTCCGGCAAACAACGCCTCGATCTTGCGCAGCTTGTCGCGCAGAATTTCTTCTTCCGTCATCGCTGCCCCCCGCTCGCCGCGCGAGCGCTCTCCCCCGTCAGCTGCCGGGGGCCCGCTCCGGCTTATCGACCGGGCCGCCGGCATCGCGCCAGGCAGCGAACCCGCCGATGATATGCGCCACGGGAGACAACCCCATATCCTGCATGGTCTTTGTGGTCAGCGCCGAGCGCAAGCCGCCGGCACAGAAAAAGACGAACGTCTTCTCCTCGCCGAATACCGGCTTGAAGTACTTGCTCTCCGGATCGATCCAGAATTCCAGCATGCCGCGCGGCGCATGCAGGGCACCAGGCACCTTGCCTTCCCGCGTCAGCTCGCGCGGGTCACGAATATCCACGATGACAACGTCATCGCGCCTGGAAAGCTCGATGGCTTCTGCGGCGCTGACCTCCCGGATCTCGCGCCGCGCGGCCTCGACCAACGCACTAGAGTTGACTTTGAGTGGCTTTGCCACAGACAACCTCCCTGGACCGTCTTTGCCTGAAGACCGGAAAATGATAGCCCAAGCAGGTATCGGCCAGCAATGGATTGCTGGGCGCCGGAGGAACAAACGCCGAGCGAGAAACGCTGCGGCATCACAATTCCGCCGCTGCAGTGCCCAGTGTTCGGCGACATCGGCCGCTAAGCATGCCATACGGAGCCTGACGCATTCAGCCCGCGCCATTGTCAACGGAACGCCCGGACGTGCCGAGAAAAAAGTCATCCCAGCGTCTGCTGCCGTTCCTGGCCGTGCTGCTGGCCGGGTGCGCAGCGCAGCTGCCGGCGCCGCCCTCGGCTCAGACCGTGTCCAGCGTGAGGCCGGCCGCCGCACCTAATGCCTCGCCAGAGGCGGTCAAGACAAAAGCCGGGGACTACGCGCTCAGCCAGGAGGAGCAATCGCTCGACTGCCGCAAGCTCACCGGCCGCATTCACATTCGCATCGCGCACATGCGGGACGCGGCCAAGCGCGGCAATGTGAGCCTGCTGAGCCGCGGCTTGCAAACGGTCGTGACCCCGGTGTTCGGCGGCACCAACTACGGCTTGAACCCGGCGGTTCAAGCGCGGCGGGACCGGGCGCAGATCGATGCCTATAACCGGCTGCTCGTCGCTAAGGAGTGCAAGCCGGTGGATGTCGAAGCTGAGCTTGCCAAGCCGGAGTAGCCCGGCTGCGATCCACCTGTCCAAGACGCGGACAACGTGTATAAGCCAAAGCATGAAGCTCATCATTTTCGATTGCGATGGCACGCTGGTCGATAGCCAGAACGCCATTCATGCAGCGATGGAATTCGCATTCGAGGGCGCGGGACTGGCTGCGCCGCAGCGCGCGGCTGTGCTGCGCGTGGTTGGCCTTTCGCTGCCCGAAGCCTTCCGCATGCTGGCGCCTGACGCAGACGACAGGCTGCGGGGCGAGTTAATGCATCAATTCCGGACATCGTTCCCCGCGATGCGACAGGAAAAGCTCGTGGATGCGCCGCTTTATCCCGGCGCAAGAGAGGTGATATCGGCGCTGGCCGGGCGGGGGGACGTCGTGCTCGGGATGGCGACGGGCAAGTCACGGCGCGGCGTGCTTCGGCTGTTCGACCAGGAAGGCTGGCACGAGCATTTTCGCACCGTACAAACGGCTGACGATCATCCCTCCAAGCCGCATCCCTCGATGGTCGAGACCGCCATGACGGAGGCCGGGCTGGCTGCGGACGCAACCGTCATGATTGGCGACACCACCTATGACATCGAGATGGGCCGCAATGCAGGCGTGGCGACAATCGGAGTCAGTTGGGGCTACCATGATGCACGCGAGCTGAGCGCAGCAGGCGCGCTTCATGTGTTGGACCGGTTCGATGAGCTGGAAGCGGCGATCGCGCGCGTCCTCGACACGGGACCAGCGGAACGATGACGTCAACTGGCGGCAGCAATGGCGGTCGTTTCCGGCCGCATCCCGGGTTCGCGGCAGATGCACCGCGAGCCAAGCGGTTCTACGACACTGCAAGCGCCGCGCAGCGGCCGGACGGGTATGCCGTTCTCCTGGATGGACGCGCCATCAAGACGCCGGCACGGCGAGATCTCGTATTGCCCAGCCGGAAGCTGGCGGAAACGGTTGCCGCGGAATGGCAGGCGCAAGGCGAGTTCATCGCTCCCGCCACCATGCCGCTGACGCGCCTAGTCAACTCCGCCCTGGACGGCGTCACCGGCCGCGAAGCCGAGGTTCGCGCCGACATCGTGAAATATGCCGGCAGTGATCTTCTCTGCTATCTGGCCGATAGCCCGCGCGAGTTGGTTGAGCGGCAGACGGAGGGCTGGAGTCCGGTGCTGGCCTGGGCCGAGGCTACGCATGGCATTCGCATGACGCTTGCCGCTGGCGTGATGCCGGTAGAGCAGGATGCGGCAATGCTGGTCCGGCTCGGCCGGCTTCTGGAGCCGTTTCAGGCGCTGTCGCTGGCTGGACTGCACGCGATGACGACGCTCTCCGGCTCCGCGCTTCTGGCCCTGGCAACGGCGCAGGGGCTGCTGGAGCCGGCGCAGGCCTGGTTACTCGCGCATATCGACGAGGACTTCCAGATCGAGCAGTGGGGCGAGGATGAAGAAGCCAGCCGGCGGCGGATGGCGCGCGGGCTGGAAATGGAAGCCGCCGCACTTCTGGTCGCGGAGAGCGCATAGACTGCCCCAGACGTCTGTCGCTGCGACAACCGCCGTGGCGTCGCTGAACCTGCGAAGCTGTCTGCGCCTTCCGGCCCGCCGTCACTCCGCAACGAAGGCGACAGATCACGAGCTTCAAGAACACGACAAGTTCACGAGCTACTGACAACTCGACCTTGGGCCCTTGCGCCGAAGGATAGTTATGCCCAATCTGGTACATGCGCGTTCAACGGTGCGCTGCAACTTGGATCTTTGGTGAGCAGAGCCATGTCAACCAAATCGCCCGAGCCGCCACGGCCGCTCTCTGGCATGAAGGTGATTGTTGCGGAGGACTCATGGCACATCGCCCGAGCTTTGCGCTTGGTGCTCGAAGGTGCCGGCGCGACGGTAGCTGGCCTGGCCTCGACACTGCAGGAAGCCGAGGACCTCGCGGCTCGCGAGATGTTCGACGCAGCCCTGGTCGATCTGGATTTGCATGACGAGAAAGCCCATGCGCTTGCCGAGCGCATGAGCCAGCGGAGCATCAAGGTCGTCGTTATCACAGGTCACAGCGTACCTGCCAGCCTAGCTGCGAAGGTTCACGCCAGCATCGCCAAGCCGGCCTCCGCCGATGCTCTTATTGCTGCACTCGAGCGGCCGCTGCGCAAATAGGCGCGGAGCTGGTCGCTGCGAGCGGCCCCATTCATCAAGTGCTTTCTGCTCCGCTAGTCTCGCCGACGCCCTTCAGGGGGTTGACTATGCGGTTGAGATCCAGCGGCAAAACGATGGTGCAGCGGACGCCGTCCGCTTCGAAATCCAGATCGACCCGCGCTTGATACTCGTATCGAAGCAGGCTGCGAATTGTATCGGTGCCGAAGCTTTCCTTGGCTGGCGGATCGATGGAGCTGGTGGTTCGCTCCTTCCAGACCAGCATCAGCGACCCGGCCCGGCCGCATTCGTTGCCGTCGATGCGCCAACTTACGCTCACTCTCCCGTCGGTGGTTGAGAGGCCGCCGTACTTCGCCGCGTTGGTGGCGAGCTCGTGCAAGGTCATGGACATCGCCTGGGCGATATCAGGCACCAGAACGATCGTCAGCCCGTCGAGCGCGATATTGTCCTGCGTGCGATAGGGCTCAAGTTCGTCCTTCACCAGCGTTTCGAGGTCAACGCCTTCCCAATCGCTCGATGCCAATCGCTGGTGCGTCCGTGCCATCGAGGCGATGCGGCCTTCCAGCGCGCGCGCATAACCATCCAACGCGTCGTGTCCTTCACGTGATAGCTTGATAACGCCGCTGACGCGCGCCAGCGAATTCTTGACGCGATGATTGAGCTCCTCAATGAGCCGCGTCTGCTTCTCCTCGGCCGACATCCGGGCTGTGATATCGCGCGAAAGCCCGCTGTGGCCCAGGAGTTGGCCGTTTTCGTCGAAGTTGACGCGTTCCAGAAGCTCGAGCCAGATCTGCTTGTGATCGGGGCGGTTAAATCGAATACTGACTATATGGGTAGGATTCTGCGGGGTGAGCAGCTTTCTCGCGACTGCCAGCTTCTTGCGATCATCAGGCTCCACATATTTCAGAATGCTGTGCATCGGCACATTGTTGTCTTCAGGTGGCAGGCCCATGATTTCGGCGGCATTGTCGCTTCTTACGACGCGGCTCCCCGTCGCGTCCCTGTCGTGCGTGAAGATCCGCCCGGCCTCCATGACCTTCTTCAGGCGCTCCTCGATTGCCGCCAGTGCGTGCTCCGCCTCTTGCGCGCGCGTGATGTCGATGCAGCTGCCGATGATTCTGACGAGGCGTCCTTGCGCATCGATGACACCCTCCGCACGATGTTGAGCGACAAGGTACGCGCCATCGTTTTTTCTCAGGCGAAGCGTCAAATGGAATTGTGGCCTGGCGCGGCTTACGCCGCGCAGGAGGGCCACGAATGGAGCTTGATCATCAGGGTGTATCAGGCTCACGAAGTCGTCGACCCTGCCGCTTGTCGGCAAGTCCAAGACTTCCGCAAGCCCGCCGATCCGGAAAACTGCGCCGCGAACCAGATCGTAGTCGAACGCATATATTCCGGCCGCGCTCAGCGCCAGGTCCATGCGTTGCTCGCTCTTCACGAGCGCCGCGGCAATGTTGCGATATCGGGCGAACACGCTGGCCAATGACAGGGCGCACAGGCACGTTGCCAGCACCGAGAGCTGCGCCGATTCGATTTTCTCCGCAGTTGTCATGAGGCCGTCGGAAAAACGTCCAGTGCCTTCGATCGCCGCAATCAAGATGATCAGTGAGCATACAAGTGCGCCGCCCGCGGAGAATACAACCGGGGTGCGACACGCGATCCAAAGCAGAATCGGGAAGATGACGACAGGTGGTGTGACGTGCGGCCAGTCCTCGGGATTGGGCAGCAATTCGAACGCGTAGGCGGTGCCCAGCCCCAGCAGCGCGATGCCAGCAGATCCTTCCAGCACAGTCGCAAGCCGCGGTGGGTCTCGAAGCATCGTCGCGCCCGCAATGATGACAGGTGCGAAAACGACAATACCGAGGGCGTCTGCCTCGAACCAGGTTCTCCATAAGTCGACCAGCGGCGAAGGCGATAGGCCGATCTGCTTCAGCGCCACCGCCGCCGGGATTGCGGCTACTGCAGTGGCGGCCCCTGCCGAGAACAGAAATGCAAGGACACTGCCCAGCGACTCCAGCCTTGGCTGGGTTCTGTCGAGGCGATCGAGAAGCCAGAATACGAAAAGACACTCGAAGGCGTTGCAGGCGGCGAAGGCGCTTGCCGCGGCGATGTCTCCGCGCGCGATGATATTTGCCGCCACCGTGGCCGCCATCACGGCCGTCGCCACTGGAAGACATGCCTTGCGCCCGAGCACCACCTGCGCCCCGACAGCAATGCCGGAGGCCGGCCAGATAGTCGCTACGTTCTCTGGCCGCGATACCAGCAGCAATCCGAACTGCGCAACAACGAAATAGGTGATGGCGATCAGCGCGGCGTAACTGACGACCTCTGCACGTCCGCTTCGGTCAGACAGCCCGCCGGCAGCCTCGCCCCGCGGCCGCGGTACGAGATCATAGGGCACGTGCAGCGCCTTTCCTCATCGTTTCCTGCCACTGCTGCGGTCTGGAACGACCGTCAAGTCTTGTGCCGGCTTTTGGTTCGGAACAGTTGCACCGCTCATCCCGGCAATGCTGAGCACTGGGTCCGGGCAAAACGCACCCGAAGTTTATTGAACCATTATTGTCGATTGGTAGAACAACTCAATCAATAATAGTCCGCTTGCGTCGCCCCTTCAACAATCATGCATTTGAGTGCGGCTGAGCAGGTCAAATCCGGCCGTTGAAGTGCATTTGTGCCGGCGGTTCGGCACTAGTGTAGCGCACCTGACGTTTGGTACCCGTCTGCGGCGAGGCTCTTGACCAAACGTCAGGTGCAAAAGCTACACTAGTATCATAATGTTGCTAGTGTTCCTTGTGGTTCTGACATTTGCTCGAAACCTGGCCGCAATGGGAAGCAAATGTCAGAACCGGAACACTAGCAGCGGCCTTGACACCCTTATTGCGATCCAGCACACGCATGAAGCAGCCGACGACTTGGCACATCGACAGGTGCCGGGCCCCGGCCGGAGGGATAGCCTGTTCGCGCCGATGCCATCGGGATACAGCACGTCGAGGCAAGGCGCGTCTGCCGGGGGCATGCTGCCCAGGCGAGCAGGTATGTGGCGGTAGTGCTCGATTGAGGAAACCGATTGATGGGGCGATACCGGATCACGGTCGATACCGGCGGCACATTCTCCGACTTCGTCTATCTTGACGAGACCTCTGGCGAGATAACCATCGCCAAGGTGCCTTCCACGCCCGACGATCCTTCCAGGGCCATCCTGGAGGGTATCGAGCTGTTGCTGTCGCGCGGGGTATCCGGCAACGACATCGGATTTGTTCTGCCACGGCACCACGGTCGGTACCAATGCGCTGCTGGAAGGCAAGGGCGCACGCACCGGCCTGCTGGTGACACGCGGATTTCGCGGGATCTATGAGGTCGCCGAGCAATCCCGGCCGCATGGTCCCGCCATCTTCGACGTAATGTACCAGAAGCCGGCAATGCTGGTGCCACCGGCCCGCACCGGCGAGGTCGGCGAGCGCGTGTCCGCTGTGGGCGAGGTTCTCACGCCTTTGGACGAGCCTGCGTTACGCGAGACACTGCGCGCGATGAAGCGTGAAGATGTCGAATCGATCGCCGTATGTCTGCTCTTCTCGTTTCTTCACCCTGCGCACGAAGCTCGGGTTGCCGAGCTGATCGCCGAGGAAATGCCAGACGTCAACGTCTCTCTTTCCTCCGACATCGTGCCCCAGATCCGAGAGTACTACCGGTTGTCGACCACGGTCATAAATGCCTATCTGCAACCAATTCTAGCACGTTACATCGATCGGCTCGGAGGTCGCCTGGCTGAAGCCGGTATTGCCACCCCGGCCGCATATATCATGCAGTCCAACGGCGGCATGGCGACATTCGGTGTGACGGCCAGGAAAGCGGTGACGACCGTGCTGTCCGGTCCGGCTGGCGGCGTGACTGCCGGGGTCGCGTTGTCGCGGCTGACAGGCCGTCCCAACATCATAACTTTCGATATGGGCGGCACCTCGTGCGATGTCGCTCTCATCAAGGACGGCCAAGCCGTCGTGGCCAACCGCGGCAAGATCGAGGGTCGCGATATTGCCGTGCCGATGATGGACATCAACACCGTTAGTGCGGGCGGCGGTACGCTTGCAGGCGTGGACCGGTTCGGCGTCCTCGAGGTCGGGCCCGAGAGCGCCGGCGCCGTGCCCGGACCTGCCTGCTACGGCCGCGGCGGCACGCGTCCCGACAATCACCGACTGCAATCTGGTGCTTGGCTATCTTTCCGAGGACAACTTCCTCGGCGGCCGAATGCGGCTCGACCGTGCTGCGGCCACGGCGGCGATCGAGGAGGCAGTTGCCGGGCCGTTGGGCCTCGACGTCCCGGACTGCGGCGGAGGGCATCGTCCGCATCATCAACGTCAAGATGGAGGAGGCGATCAAGGCCATCTCGACGATCCGCGGCCATGATCTGCGCGAATTCATGCTGTTGCCGTTTGGCGGGGCCGGACCCATACATGCCGGTGCCATAGCCTCGAGCCTGGCAATGGCGGGCTTGATCATTCCGCTCTATCCGGGCGTTTTCTCCGCCATCGGATTGCTGATGTCGGACGTCAGGCATGATTACATCCGGTCTCGGTTGACGCCGTTCTCCGTGGCCTCGCCTGCCGACATCGACAGTGCGTTCGCCGAGCTGGAGAGCCGAGCGCGCGCTGACCTTTTGGAGGAGGGCTTCGCCGCATCCTCCATTGCCACCGCCCGTTCCCTCGATATGCGCTATGCCGGCCAGGGTTACGAGATCACGCTGCCGTGCGGGAACCTTGGCACGGGCGCCGACATGGTGGCGCTGCGCCGTGCCTTCGATGACGCCCACAAGCGCCAGTTCGGACATGCCGCGCCGGATGAGCCGGTGGAGATCGTATCCTGGCGCGTGCAGTCGACTGGCCTGGTACCGCCCGTCTCGCTGTCACGATACGCGCCTGAAGGCCGCGCCTTGAGCGACGCGCTCCGCGAGCGGCGGCCGGTACGACTGGCCGGCCGCACGTACGACTGCCCCGTCTATGATCGGGCGCGCCTTGACGTTGGCCTGGCGATAGACGGACCAGCCGTTATCGAGCAGTATGACTGCACAACCGTGCTCGAACCCGGTCAGCGCGCGACCGTGGACGAATGGAAGAGCCTGGTCGTGACAACGAGGGGTTGAGCGAGGCGCTGGTCCTGGCCGCCAACTGCGAGTGGGACCGTAACGCACACAGACGAAACGGGAGTGGTGGAACATGAAGGTCGGCATGCTCGAGCACGTCAACCTGCGCACCGCAAGGCTGGACGAATTGGTGGATTGGTATGATCGCGTCCTCGGCCTCAAGGCCGGCTGGCGGCCTGATTTCCCGTTTCCTGGAGCGTGGCTCTACAGCGGCGACAACAAGCCCACCGTGCACCTCGTCGGCGTCGATGAGGAGCCGGTCAACGGATCGAAGCTGGAGCACTTCGCGTTCTCGGCCGTCGGACTGAAATCCTGTCTGGATCGCATGCGGCGTGAAGCTGTCGAGTATGAGTTGGTCAACGTTGCCGACGCCCGGCAGGTGCAGGTCAATATCTACGATCCCGATGGCAACCACATTCACATCGATTTCCCGGCCCACGAGGCTGCCGACATCTCCGGCGAGGAGATCCGTGGCTTCAACGGCCTGCCCCAGCTCCGTCGCTTGCGTCAGTGAACGGAGCGCCGTCGCAGGTGGAAAATACCGAAGCTATGCCTTGCTTTCCTCTCGCAGCAGGTTGAGTCGGCGCAGCACTTCTCGGTCCGTCACTTGGAATAGCTTCGCCCCCCCGGGGCCGGCCTTGTGGCTCGTCCACTGCCAAGCAGGCATCGTGAATACGTCGTATTTCTCCCAGCGTACGGTCTTCTCACCGACCGTCGACACACCCTCGCCTTCCGCAACCAGGAAGGCGGAATTGGCGGTCGAGCGGCGAGGGCTGGTCTCGACGCCGGGCGGCAAGCCGACGAGGTAGCAGTCCATCAGCGACATCACCGCTCCTCCGGTCGCCGGATTGACATAACGCACCCGCTTCAGGCCGTCGGCTTCCGCAGGCGTTGCCGCGAGTGCCGCGGCGGCGTCGGCCAGCGGATAGCGGAATACGGGCGAACAGTCGTCCGGCACGGACTGCACCGGCATCAGCCCCGGATGTGCGAACGCGCTGTCAGGCGGCAGATTGGGCTGATCCCGCACTGGCCCGGGCTGGAAATGCACGCATCTGAGGTGGCGAACCAGCGGGGCATCCAGCGCATCGAGCCAGACGACCCTGCCATTGTCGCCGTGATGCTCATGCTCGTGCCACGTCATCGCCGGCGTCAGGATCAGATCGCCCGCCGTCATCTCGCAGCGCTTCCCGTTGACGGTCGTGACCGCGCCATCTCCTTCGATCACGAACCGCAGTGCGTTCATGTTGTGACGGTGCGGCCGTGCCTTCTCGCCCGGCGCCAGCACCTGGAAGCCGAAATTCACGTTTGTCGTCACGGCCACATAATCGGACGGGAACGCCGGATGCTTGAGTTGGATCACGCGTCGTTCCGCGACGCTCATGTCGGCGGCCTCGATCGCCTGATCGATCAACGGCTCGATATCAGACCACCGCCAATGGAAAGCCGGCTCTGACGTCACGTCCGAATTTGCTCGCGCTTCGACCCGTTCCCAAAGCGCAACGAGATCGTGGCGGCGCATTGCCTCGTGGAAGCTGTCCATGGCGTTCATCCGTTTGTTGTTTAGGCGAGCGGCCTACGCTCGTCGCCTATTTTGCCTTCGCGTCCAGATAGGAGATCGATTTCAGGGTCGGCCTTGATGAGTTCCGTGATCTCTTGCGCAAAGCGCTCCGCCGCGGCGCCGTCGATCAATTCCATCTCGGTGCTTCCGGTGATCCGCCGGGCATCTTTCTGGAACGACGGGTCTTTGTCCAGCTTTCCGACCGCGTCGCGCAGCGCCTTGCCTGCTGCAGGCTCGATGCCAGGCGGTGCGAAAATCGCGCGACCAAGCGCAACCATGGATTCCACCAGCACCATCGCGCGGAATTCGACCGTCTTGCGTACCGCTTCGCCCTTGATTGCAACGATCGCCTCCTGAGCAGTTGGCAAAGATGCAACTCGTGGATCTGGTACGCGCTTGCCATTACGGGTCAGGCCGGACTGGGCCAGTGGCACGATCTTGCCGGCCTTCACGTCGGACGCGAGGTCGGTTGCAATCGCCACCACGGATTCGTCGCTGAGGTTCACCTCGTTTCGTTGCAGCGCTATGCGTATCGGCTGCGTGCCGCGATACCCGGTGACATATTTGTAGTCCCGAATGCCCAGAGCTTCCAGGAACGAGCGCATGCGCAGGTCGCGTGACGCGGACGGGGAAAGCCCACCGATCACCACCTGCTTTTTCGACTCCACCAGATCCTTGAGCGTCTTGACGCCGAGTGAATCGTTCACGTAGGTGGCCTGCGATATATTGAGCGCCCCGAGCCAGTAGAACTTTGCGGTATCGAAACGAATCTTGCCTTTTCCGACGTACTGGTTCGTGAACGGTGAAATCGTCACACCGAACACCGTGCCGTCCTTTTTCGCGATATTGTAGATGTAGTTCGCAGCAACCACTCCCCCCGCGCCCGGCATGTTCTGGACGACGATAAGCGGATTGCCCGGGAGGTGGCGGCCGACGTGGTTTGCAATCAGCCTGGCAAAGATGTCCACAGGGCCACCCGCAGAGAATGCCACGACAACCGTAATTGTCTTCCCGGTGAAGTCGCCGCCCGCGGCCAGACCGTTGCTGGGAATGGCCTGTGTGAACAGGGCGGCGAGCCCGGCCGCCGCTATCAGCTTTTTCATCCTTTGCACTCCCTGCACTCCCTGGACGTTTGTCGTCACGTACTTGTCTGCGCTCTTACGCCCGCAGTGCAGCCTGCCCCTGAAGAGGCAGCTCCTCGGGCTTTTCCAATGGCTGCCAATGCTTGACAGCGCCGCCATCACGCACCGCCTCCATCTCGCGGATCATGATGCGCCTCAAAAGCGCAATACCCGCATCCGACGCTCCAAGCCGTTCGTTGGCCCTGTCCGCAATCGGGCCCTGACCGATCGCCGCGACGTAGTCCTGCGCGTTGGTCAACTCCAGCAGCGGCTCCTCGGGATAGATATCGCCGTGCATCAACGCGTCGTGATGGTGGGTTGGATTGTAGGAGGAGTACGTCTCGAAATGTTCCGTGATGCGACGGTTGCGCGCCTCGTCCATCGACGGCACGGCATAGAGCTGGAATCGGGTCGTGTGCGTGTCGTCGTTCGGCACCATCCAGATGACAAGATCCAGCCAGGGATCCTCCTTGAACACGCTTGGAATGATGATGTGATTGTTGTTTGGGAACGTCCAGTCGCTGATGCGCACGTTGCCCGGGCCGCGTGTCGCGATCTGCCGGATTCCGGCGTCCGTTTCCTCGTATTCCAGTTCAGGTATCGCTGCGGTCACCGCCTCGCCGAACGCGCCGATTTTGCCTTTCTGGTGCACGAAGCTGACGTGCACCGCATCCATCGAGTTCTCCACCTTTTGCAGCCAGTTGCACGGCCATGTCTGTTGGCGTGCGAAAATGATGCGGTCGGGCCGCTCGGCGACATCCTTGCGCGGCAACTCGAACGCAGGCGGCTCTCCTTCGCCCATGTACGCGAACACGAAGCCGCCGTACTCGCGGACCGGATAGGACGTGATCTTGACGGTCTTCTCCAGCCCCGGCCGCTCCGCCGGCATCTGTGTGCATTGTCCCGTGCCATCGAATTTCCAGCCATGATAGATGCAGCGAACCTGCTCGCCCTCGACCCAGCCGGTGTGCAGGCGGGTCAGGCGGTGGGGGCAGAATCGAGCCACGAGGTAGGGTTTGCCGCTTGTGCCGCGATAAAGCGTCAGGTCTTCGCTCAGGATGCGGATGGCGCGCGCTTTCCCGGCGGGCACGTTCGCGGAGGTCGAGACCGGGTGCCAGAAACGCCGCAATAGCCGGCCCATATCGGTGCCCGGCGAGGTCTCCGTCAGCTTCCTGAGTGTCTCGGCACGGCTTGATCCGCCGGCCGCCTTGGTTGGCATCGTCATGTTCGACTTCCCCTTTGCGGCTGAATACGCCTGCTCAGTCCTTGATCAGCGGATCTTTATCCTCGCCATACTCTGTGATGCGAATACTACGTGCATAGTCCTCGATGTTGACACCGGTGAAGTCACCGGGCGTCCAGGTCGGGTACTTGAAGCGCAACCCGCCATCGACCGGGATGTCGATGCCGGTCAGAAAGCTCGCCTCGTCGGAAGCGAGGAAGACCGCTGCCCAGGCCAGGTCCGAAGCGCGAGGAAAGCGCTCCAGCGGAATCATCTTGAGATAGTCGTTGCGCGAATAGAACGAGCGCCGCTGCGGTCTCTTGAATTCGGGATCGAGGATCTCGTCACGCATCTTCGTCCATAGCTGGTGCTCCATCGCGCACGGGGTGATGGTGTTGACGCGAATGCCGTCATGCGCGAGGTCCATCGCTGCGGAGCGCGAGAAATTCAGCGTTGCCGCCTTTGCAGCCGTATACGCTGCGCCCGACGCTTCCCCGAAATGCGCAGCCGTCGACAGCAGGTGGATGATGCTGCCGCCGCTGCCGCTAGCGATCATGGCCCGCGCCGCGTGCTTTGTCGTCAGCATCGCTGCGGTCGGAAAGCTGAGCACGGCTTCTTTCCACGCCTCCAGCTGCATGTCGACGACCGGAGACCACAGCACCTTGCCAGCCATGTTGACGATGATGTCCAGCCGTCCGAATTGCGCAATGGTCTCTGCGACAATGCCCTGCACTGCCCCCTCGTCCATCGCGTTGCCGGCGAGGCCGATGGCCTTCAAGCCCTTCCCGGTGATAAATTCGGCTGTCCGCTTCGCAACTGCGGCGTCCACGTCGCTGACGGCGACCCGCGCCCCTTCGCGTGCCAGGAAGTGCGCAATCGTGCCGCCGATATTGGGCCCGGCGCCGAACACGATGGCGACCTTGTCATTTAGCCTGTTCACTGGCCTTACCCTGCTCGCTTCGCCCCGTAGCCTTTACGGCCTGTTGCGATCATAATGGCCGGCCGGGTGGAAATGCCAGCGGCTTGTTGCTCTGCAGCCATCGTCGATTGACCTCGGCGCGACAAGACTGCGGACATCGGCTCGGGTATACGACAGTCCTCACTATGAGATGCCATTTCATGAAACGCAACGACGCACCGCACAGTACAATCACCGCCGTGGACCTGGAGGTCGTTCGCGCCAGCCTGTCGGGCATCGTGCACGAGATGCAGAACGCGCTGTTCCGCACTGGCTTCTCGACCATTATCCGCGAAAGCCAGGATGCGTCGTGCGCCCTGCTCGATGCCCAAGGCGATGTCATCGCCCAGCACGTGGTTCTGCCCCTGCATCTGGGCGCCTTCCCCGCCTGCTGTGCCGCCATTCTGCGTACCTATGGCAGCGACCTGGCAGAGGGCGACGCTTTCCTCATCAACCACCCGTATGAAGGTGGCAGTCCGCACGCGCCGGACATGGCAGTATTTACCGCCGTGTTCCATGCAGGTCGCCATGTCGGCTTCTGCGCATCGATGGCCCACAAGGGCGATATCGGCGGTCCCGTCCCCGGCTCCTGCTCCGGCCAGGCGCGTGAGACCTTCAACGAGGGTTTGCACCTGCCCGGCCGTCCGCTATCAGCGCCGTTTCGAGCCATGCGGCGATGTCGAGCGCATCATTGCCGCCAACTCGCGCACGCCCGAGTTGGTGCTGGGCGATATTCGCGGCCAGCTCGGGCGCGGATCGGCTGGGCGAGAGACGAATTGCGGAGCTTATTTCCAAGACTTGGCTTCGAGACATTGCTTGCTGCGACCACGGAGCTGTTGCGCTTGTCGGAGGCCAAGATTGCGTGCCGCGATCTCCGAGTGGCCGGACGGTCGCTATGAGGCGGAGCGCTTCATCGACGACGACGGCGTCGAGCTGGGCAAGCCGGTGCGCGTGCACGTCGTCGTGGACAAGCGCGGCGACCGCATTGCGTTCGATTTCTCCGGTTCAGCGACGATCAGACCAAGGGGCCGGCGAATATCCGGCCTCCGCTGGTGCAGGCCGCCTGCGCCTTCTGCCTGATCTCGCTGATCGATCCTCATACCTACATCACGAGCGGCGTGTTGAACGCGATCGACATCGTCGTGCGCGAGGGCTCGATCTGCAATCCGATCTTCCCGGCGCCGGTCAACACCTACAATCCCACTATCCATGCCGTCGTCGACGGCAGCTTCGAGGCGCTCGGTGGCATCGTGCCCGGCCGCGCTCGCGCCGACGGCTGCGCCAGCCGCTCCATCATCATCGGCGGCCGCAAGACATCGAGCGGCAAGGGCTATGTCCAGTACGAGATCGTCGGCGGCGGTGCCGGCGGACGCTCCGGGCGCGACGGCATGTCCGGCACCAACGTCAACCAGTCCAACGCCAGGATCGCCCCGGTCGAGATCATCGAGAGCGAGTTCCCGACACGGCTGAAGCGCTTCGAGCTGATCCGCGATTCCGGCGGACCCGGAGTATTCCGCGGCGGCCTCGGCATCGTGCGCGAGTATGAGAACCTTGCAGAGGCGCGCTTCTCGATTCGCTCGGCCAAGCATGTGATACCGGCGCAAGGCCTTGCCGGTGGCATGCCCGGCCGCACCGGCGACATCCACATCAATCCGGATACGGACAGGGCGGAGCGTCTGCCCACGCGATATGCCGATTATCCCTTGAAGGCCGGTGACACGTTCCGCCTGGAGACACCCGGCGGCGGCGGCTGGGGCAATCCGTTCGAGCGCGACCCGGCGCTGGTTCTGGAGGATCTGGCGCAGGGCTATGTTTCGCAGCAAGCCGCGCGCGAGAAGTACGGCGTGGTGGCGGCGTTTGTCGAGGGGCGTTGGATGCTCGACGAGCCGGCCACAGCCGCTGCTCGCACGCAGGCGTAGCAGGAAGTCAGATCACAGATTGCAAGGTTTTCCGCCGGCCACGCGGAAATTGATCTTGTGCAATCTCTTGCCGCTTCCAGTCATGTCGTGGCGTTGAAACATGCGCCATGTCCCGCCTGCTTTCTTGCAGGCCGCCTGCGTCCTGTTCTCATTTGTGTAGCGAAAGGCTTTTGCCCTCGTGCAGAACGGCGCCGAGCCGCCCGTCAGTTGTCTGTTCCCGTCCTTCACCTGCACATAGAAGAATACCTCGGTGGCTTTCAGGTCTTCGGTGAACAAATCTCGACAGGAGCACGCGGCAATCACGCGCCATCCGCGCGACGTCAGGCCACCTTTCGCGGCGTCGAACCCGGACGCGACCTCGACGGCCTGCGCGTTGTTGTTGCAGAAGGTGACCTCGCGGGTGGCCGCATGCGATTGCATGGCGACTGCAGTCATCGCGACCATGCCGGCAGCAGCGGCAAGCAAGACAGCTTTGCGACCGCGGTAGATTCGAGAGCCTGTGGGGGCATGAACGGGAAAGCGATGCATCTTCAAACTCCTCAACAAGTCATGCGATACATGTACACGATAAGGAAGAATACCTAGGTAAATTAACCATGGCAATCGGGCGTATCGAAGCTTGCAGACCGTGGATGAGCTTGTCATGCAGTAATGAGTAGCCGCCTGCTGATGTTGAGTAGCCCGCAATGTCCACCACCACCACCGTCCTGCCCGCGCGCGAGATCCCCATCGCCTACGATGCCGACGTCGTCGTTGTTGGCGCCGGCCCGGGCGGATTCGCAGCCGCGCTGCAGGCCGCGCGCATGGGCGCCAGCGTAATCATTGTTGAACGCTTCGACATGCCGGGCGGCGTCCACACGTCGGGCTTGCAGGGCGCGGCCGGCCCTGGCGTCGGCGGCATACACACCGAAATGATGCAGCGCTTCGAAGATGCCGGCATCATCTATACGGCGACGCAGGGCACGCATCCCGGCTGGGCCGGCAATCCTCTCTCGCACTACGAGTGCCGCCTCGCACCCGGTTCCGACTTCACGCGCCAGAGCTTCAATCCGGAAGCAGCCGGCTGCATCATGGCGAATTTGCTGCGCGAGGCCGGTGTCTCCGCTCTCTATGGTGCCACGTTCGTTGACTGCATCGTCGAGCCGGGCATCGGCAACGACACCATCAAGGCTATCGTTGTCGAGACCGCGAGTGGCACGCAGGCCATCACAGGCCGCATATTTATCGAAGGATCGGGAACCGCCGAGCTCGCGGCTCGAGCCGGCGTGCCGTTTGTACGCGGCGGTGGCGGTCAGCCCCATGGCGCTGACTGGGACGGCGTCAAACGGCCGATCCCTGGCGGCCTTCTCTGGATCATGGACGGCATCGATTTCCAGGCCGTCCGTCGGCACCAGGACACGGCGGCCGATCCCATGCTCCACAAGCTGATGGCGGAGGCGGCGGCGGCAGGCGAACTGCCCGAAGGCGTCTACCGTCCACGCATGGGCGGCAACAACGTCTACGGCGAGCATTACATCGGCCACCCAACTCTGGACATGAGCCCGATCGGCCCCAATGGCAGCTACGTCTTGTGGCAGAATGTACCCTACGAATGGGCGCTGCACATGGACGACAACGCCAACGATCATGCCCGCGCCCGCGAGGCCCTGCGCGGCTTCATCGCGGCAGAGGCGGCATTTCTTACGAAGTACGTGCCCGGCTTCGAGACCGCCGTCGTTTCCAACGTCGGGCGCTTCGTCGGCGTGCGCGACGGCCGTCATCCGATCGGGGAGTATACGGTCAATCTCGCCGATGTGCAGGCCGGCCGCACCTTCCGCGATGCCGTGACGAAGCCGATGACCAAGCCGTTCTTCTGGGACGGCTATCGCAAGCACACGTTCGAGGTGCCGTTCGCCTGCTTCCTGCCGAAGCAGATCGATAATCTGATACTGACCGGCGCATCGCTGTCGTTCACCTACGAGACGATATTCATGGTCATGCGCAACTTCCCCTGGTGCACGCAGACCGGCGAGATTGCCGGCTTCGCCGCGGCGCGCTGCATCGACAAGAAAATCAAGCCGAAGGCATTTGATTTCGCTACGCCCTATTTCTGAGACAACGGAGTCCTGATGCCAGCCTCATCCCCCCAAGCATCCCGCAATCTGCCCGTCGCGCTTCCATTCGATCCCAATCCGAAGCGACCCGTTTGGCAGTTGCCTCCGGGCGCCTGCGACACGCATTTCCACGTCTTCGGACCGCCAAACCTGTTTCCCTATGCTGACGCGCGGCGCTACGAGCCCCCGGCCGCCCCGATCGAGCACTACCTCGCGATGCAGACGGCCGTGGGGCTGAGCCGCGGCGTCGTCGTGCAGCCGACGGCCCACGGCGTCGACAATTCGGCAGTGCTCGACGCCATCGCGCGTTCAGGCGGCCGGCTCAAGGGGGTAGCCAACATTGACGCCTCGACGACCGATGCGGAGTTGCGCCGTCTCAACGATGCAGGGGTAGTGGGCGCACGCTTCTCGCTGATGTCCGACCGGTCGGGCAGCAGGCAGGCAATCGAGGCCGCCATACCGCGTATGCTCGAGCTCGACTGGTCGCTCGATCTGCATATCGAGCCCGCCCACCTGATCGAGAGCGAGGCCTTCGTCCGCTCCATCCCGCTTGTCACCATCATCGACCACATGGCCCGCTGCAATCCGGCCGACGGACTGGACCAGCCGGCGTTCCGATTGCTGCTCGACCTGCTCGCAGAAGAGCGCTTCTGGACGAAGATCTGCGCTCTGGAGAAGCTCAGCGGCGACAAGACACCCGCGCCTGCCGACGGCATCCCCTACAAGGACCTGATCCCGTTCGCCCGCCGCGTCATCGAGGTCGCGCCCGGTCGCGTCATTTGGGGAACCGATTGGCCGCACGGCAATACGTTCGCCTTTGGCACGATACCCAACGATGGTGCGCTGCTTGACGTGTTCGGCGAGATAGCACCGGATGAGGCCACCCGCCGCCGCATCCTGGTCGACAATCCAGCCCGGCTTTACGGCTTTCCGCCGCTTTGATGCACAGCCGCGGCCTGCGTTGGAAACGTGCCACAGCCACGGCCCAATCTGCTTGCCGGACCGCGCAACGCCCAAGACAGGATGTCGAACTTAACCATAAGCTGCGGCCGCACCGTCGACCGGCATTCGCCTTAGCAGTGGTGCGGGTTGGTAATCATCTGCGGCACGAGCCTTCGTTAGGCGCTGCCGGAAGGACCGTTCAGGAAGGATCGATCATGTCTCGTCGCACCAGCATTCTCACTGGGCTTGCCATCGCGGCCGCGCTGACTGTGTCGGCTATGCCCGCAGTGGCTCAGTCCAAGGGTAAAGGCAATTGCGTGACCAAGGGTGCCGTTGCCACGTCGGGCTCGGAATCTTCGGCCAAGTGGTTCGTGATGGAAACGATGGTCCAGGCGGTAAGCTGGGGCTTGTGGCCGGGCTTCCTCGCCAACGGCAAAGTAGAAGGCTATCGCGTCTCCAACGAGAAATACCAGTGCAAGCCCGACGGCGGACAGGTGACCTGCCGTGGTCGCGCGACATTCTGCAAGACCAAGTAGGCTCAGGAATATAGCAATCCGCTCGTGCTCCGGATCGAACGCTTGCTGCCTGCGCGCAGGCAGCAAGCGTTCGTGTATCCGCAGCAGAAACAAGAGGTTCGGCTGGTTTTTGCACTGAATCGGTGGTGCCTGGCGTCTGGGCTGGAGTGCTGAGGCGACTAGCAGCAACCGCAGGATTTTCTGCGTCTGCCCGTCGCATCCCCCCGCATCCCCTTCCGAAATCCGCAACAACCGACTAGCCTGCGGAACGACTTGGCGCGAGCATCGAGAGCGCGGGTCTGCGTGTGGAAGGCTGACGCAGAGGCGCCGATGCCGGAATGCGCTCCACGTGACGTGAGCCATTTCTCCGGCGCCATGCCACCCGAAACAACAAAGCGCGCCCGCGTGCAGAGATACCACCGCCTTGCCCAACCGTTGGTTCGACCTCTTTCTGTTGTTCATAATCGGCCTGACCGGGCCGATGCAGTTCCAGGCGGTGGCGGCGCTGGCGCCATTCCTGACGGCACAGGAAGGCCTCACCTACACTGATATCGGCGTGTTGACCGGCGTATTCATGATCGCCGGCATTTTCCTTGCCGCGCCAATCGGCATGATCTCCGCAGCGATTGGTGATCGGCTCACGCTGGCTCTTGGCATCGCGCTGATGGCCATATCGGCTGTGGCCTTTGTGTTCGCGGACGTTGGCGCCGCCCGGTTCGCGAGCCGTTTGGTCGGCGGGGCTGGCGCGGTGGCCGTGACCGTGCTGCTGCCGAAGGTCGTCACGGATCGCTTCGCTGGCCGGGAGATTGCCACTGCGCTGTCAATCATCGCCTCCAGTGTCGGCTTTGGAATGGGTCTGGCCATCGCGGTCCTGCCGCCGATAGCGGCTGCTACGTCATGGCAAGTGGCTATGTTGTTCAACGCGGGCTTCTCGGCGCTCGGCGTCGTGATGGTTCTCATCGCCTACCGGGATGCCGCAACGCAGGGCCCGGCGTCCTCGATGGGTACCGTGCTCTGGCGCATCAACCGGCCGGAGCTCATCCTCTCCGCGCTCGCCGGCATCGGCCGCGGCCTGTTCAGCGCTGGCTACGCGGTATTCGTCAGCTTTTTGCCGCCGCTGCTTATCATGCAGGGGCTGTCGCCCGTCGAAGCCAGCCTGCAGACCAGCGTCGCTGCCTTTGTCGCGCTGGCCTCCGTTCCGCTTGGCGGAATGCTCTCCGATTGGACAGGCAAACCCGGCTATTTCATCGTCGGCGGTTCGGTCGGGACCGCGCTCACGTGCCTTCTCGTGCCCTACGTAGCCCCGGCCCTGCTTTGGATCGTGCTGTTCGGCGCGCTGAGAGGCGGCTGCACGGGTGGCATCATGACGATGCCGTCGCAGGTGCTGCGACTGGAAAGCCGCAACACCGGCTTCGCCGTGGTCTCGGCAATGTACTTCGTGTGCATGGCCGTGTTCCCGGCGATAGCGGGTTATCTGCTTGATGTCACAGCAAACACCGCCGCACCGATGTGGTTCGCGGCGGTGCTCTGGCTGGCAATCTCAGTGCTGCTTGGCGTTTTCCGCTACTTGAAGCGCCGCTGGATCGCCTGATCTGGCGCCCTGCACCAGATACAGCCGTTCCTGCAGATGCAAGGAAGCGACTTACCGCACGCGACGCGGGTTCATATAGAGATCGCTTTCCTGCCGCTGCAACTTGAGTGGAACGCGGCCGCGCGCAACATCCTTGGCCAGCTGCTTGATATGCCGACGGCAGCCGCCGTTGAACACCAGCATGCCGACGAACATTTTCAGCACGGCGAGGGTGCGCGCGTCCGCATGATCCTTCGCGACCCTGCATTTCCAATAGCCGCCCAATGAGAACAGTCGACCGTCCAGCACAGCCACTTTCCGCCCCGCCGCGTCGTAGACGATGTAGTCGCGGCCCAGCGAGATCAGTTGCTGCTTGATGCGATAGAAGCGCAGCTTCCCTTCATCCATGAGGAAGAATGAGAAGTGCTCGGCCAGGAACTTCCACTTGTTGGCCGATCGCTCGATGTAGACGACCTGATCGTGGTTGTTCGTGTTCACGGCATAGCAGGGGATCGGGATGCCGCGCGCGCCAACGGTCTCTTGCACGCTACGCGCCAGCATCAGGTCCATCGTCGCCTGCCAGTTCAGTTTTTCGCCGAACAGCTTGAAAACGAGGCGTTTCTCGAAGCCCTCGGATTTTTTCCACAGCTCCTCGCGATACCCGATAAGTCCCGACCGCTGCCCGTTCTCGTCCCTTATCTCCGCATAGATATCCATGTCGGAGGTGAACTGGCGCGACTTGGCCTTGTTGCGAGACCGCTTGTAGAAGCCGAACTCGACCGGGTTGAGGTCCGTGATCCAGACGTCGACGTCGAAACGCACCCAGCCGTTGCTGGCTTTTGCTGCCGGGGCCTGCTTGCCGGCCTTGGATCGGCCGCGGGCGAGCACATCTGCTCGGGCTTCGGCAGCGGCATCGTTACCGGCAGACTCGGCTTCCCTCAGCAAATCGGCCGAGATCGGAGTGGCGTCTTGTGGCATGGGCGGACACCCTTTCGCTTGCAAGGGACGCATGCACGAGAAACGCCGAATCACTTCAAAGGCAGCATAGCATTGCTGAAGTGTAAACAAGAAGGCGCAGTGTTCTGCGGGCATTTGCGGAGGTGCACACGAATGCTACCGCCCCAGCAGCCTGCGCAGCCATTTGCGATTGGGCTGACTGTTTCCCGGTTCCGGTCCGGCACCGCTCGTTGGCTTTATTTGCGGCACCGAGACGGCCGCGTCGCCTTTCGCCGCCACCCGCTTGCCGTGACCGGCTTTGACCGAAGACCCGCTGCGGACGATTTCCGCAAGTCTGCGCGCAACGGCAGCCGCGTCGCCGTTCCAGACCATGAAGTCCTTGTTGCGGATCAGTGGCAGTCGCGAGAGATCCGGCTTGCCGACGATCAGCGGCACCACGGTCTTCTCGCCCGCCACCTCCAGCGCGAGCGCGGTGTTGACCTCCTGCAGCGGCCAATCCTTTGCGATCGACGTCGCGGATATGACGACCAGGATGGTACGCGCCGCCCCAAGCGCCGTGTTGATCTTCATCGTGAACGATTCGCCCCAGGCAATGTGGCTCTCATCCAGGAACGTCTTGATGCCTGCCGCCTCGCACGCTTCGTAGATCGGCCGCGCAATCTCTGCCTTGTCCTCACTGGCATGTGAGATGAACACGTCGTAGTCGGCCGCCCCGAATGCAATTTGCCGTATGAATTTGGACGGGTTCGGGTCGAGAACGGTGAGCCGGCTGGCCAGCTTCAGGAAGACCGGGTCGTCCGCTCCGCGCACCATCTTCACATAGGCAAGCTCGCCATAGAAGATGTTGCGAAATGCCGTCGCCTTGTCGGATTTGGGCAGCTCGGCTCCCGCCTTGCGGTACTTCCAGAAGTGCTCGCTGCCTGCCGCTTCCAGCCCGAACTTCTCCCACGCATGCAGCATCGCCCTGATCCGCCGGATGCGGGTGCGCTCCACGTTCGTCTTCTCATTGACCGTTAGGCCGGTCACCGTCTTGCGCGTGCTCGGTCCCTGCAGCCGCACCTTGCTTTCGTTGATCTCGAAGCCTTCCTTTCTGATCGCCTTGTCGAGCTCGTCGCCCGCCCTGACCCAGGCGATGCCGGACCGCACCTCGTAGAAGGCGATCGCCGCCGGGAAATCGGATTGTGCGCTGGAGAAGGTGATGTCGTCGGCATACCGCGAATAGGTCAGGCGGTACTCGCGCGCCAGTCGCATCAGTCTGCGGTCGAGAGGTGTCGCGGCGAAATTGGCTAGTACAGGCGAGGTTGGAGCGCCCTGTGGCAGTCCGTTGCGCCATGTCGCAATCTGTGCGCACACGGCCGCCGCCTTTGGCCCCATCCTGAACGGCGGCGCCATGAATAGGCCGCGGACACGGCCGAAGTTGACCGTGGGAAAGAAGTCCTTGAGATCGATATTCAGGACCCAGCGCCGGCCGACGTGCCCCTGCGCGTTTGAAACGACGCTCCGCCCGGTCACGAAGCCGTGCGCGGCGGGATGCGCATCGTAGGCGTCCTGCAGCATCGGCAGCATCGCGTCCTGCAGCTTGCGTACCAGGCCATGGGGCGCGCTGATAGTACGTTGACCGCCGGTCCGCTTCGGGATCTCGAAGCTTCGGTAGCGTGTCTCCTCCGGCGACTTGTAGAGCACGTAGAGCAGGTGCCCGGTCGATACCCCGAACAGCCCGGCCACGTCGTCCGTGCTCTGCAACGGTTGCCCGTCCGCCCGCACGAATTGCGTCGGGCGTCGCGGCGGTCGCGGGCTATCGCCAGGTGAGTTGGGCATCCCGTCCCTCGTACCTTGTGGACACCTGGGCCTGCTCGCAGGCCCAGGTGTAAAGCGACGTTTGTTATTCTGCCGCAGGATCGACAGCAGACGTAGAAGGACGAGATGCCTTGTGCCCAGGTAACCCCAGGCTGATCGCCCCGTCAACAAATCGACCACCTGCTTTTGGCAGCGTTGTGGCGGATGCGGAACGGCTCATCCCGAGGCGAAGCCGAGAAGTCTGCTCGCCACCGGCCAGACGTAGGTGGTCAGGATGCTCGCCAGGGCCAGAACGATGACACCGACTGCCATGCGCAACAGCCGCCAGCTGAATTCGCGCCAGTTTATCCAGCGATCATACAAGATCCGCAGCGCGACGATGAAAACCAGCAGCATCACCGGCGGAATCAGCATCGGAGCGATGAGCCCGCCATACAGGACGAAGAAGCCGAGGAAATGCACAAGCGACGCAGGCAGGCTGCGTAGATTGGCGTCGAGCCACTCTGACAAGTGGCCGAGTTGCTCCGCTGCCGCGGCGCCAAGCGTCTGAAACAGCAGGGCCTCGTTGGCACCGGGATCGCGGACGGCCCCTTCGATCTGGTCGACCATGCCCGCGAAGGTCAGTAAAACCAGCAGCATGGCCGGCGCAAACCACAGCCCGTTCCATGCGGGCCGTGGTGATTTGGCTGCCGCGGCTGCGTGGAGGGCATAGAAGAACGTCAGGCTCAGGATTTTCGCATCGTGCGGCGCGATAGCATCAAGAAAAAAGAACACCTGCCGCCAGACATAGGTCAGCGCCGCGACCCAGCCGGTGATGATGGCCTCCAGCCATTCCGCCGGCGTCATGAACAGCTGCAGACTGGCGGCCAGCGTCAGAATTCCGCCAATGGTGCCCAAGGCACCGCTCAGAGTCGGCCTTGCACGCATGCTCATGCTCCGATCGGGCATCGCCGGCTCGAAGGTCCTGCACAAAAGCGGCAGCAACTGGGTTGTGGCTAACCGCGTGCACCAAAAATAGCGCTGCCCACGCGCACATACGTCGCGCCTAACTGCACGGCGGTCTCGAAGTCCGCGCTCATGCCCATGCTGAGCTCGGACACGCCCGTTTCTTTGGCCAGCTTGGCGAGGAAGGCGAAATGCACCGCCGCTTCCTCATTCACCGGCGGAATGCACATCAGCCCGGCGACGTCGAGCTTCAATTCGTCCCGGCACATGGCGACGAATGCAGCCGTCTCGCCAGGTGTGATGCCGGCCTTCTGCGGCTCCTCGCCGGTATTCACCTCCACGAACAGCTTCAGGCGTCGGCCTTGCTTGGCCATCTCGTCGGCCAACGTGCGCGCGATCTTCGGCCGGTCCACGGTATGGATGGCGTCGAACAGCGCCACCGCCTCCTTGGCCTTGTTGGACTGCAGGGGACCGATCAAATGCAGTTCGACGTCGGCAAAGCGCTCGCGCAAGGGCGGCCACTTGGCCTTCGCCTCCTGGACCCGGTTTTCGCCGAACAGCCTGTGACCGGCCTCCAGCACCGGCAGGATCTCCGCCTCGCTGAACGTCTTGGAGACGGCAAGGAGATGAACGGAGGCAGGATCGCGGCCGACCTCGCGCGCGGCGGCGGCGATGCGGGCCAGAACATCGGCCAACGCGGGATGCTGGGCGGTCTGCGTGGTCATGGTGCGGGTCCGGATGGATAGGGCTCGAAGGTGTGGTCGTCGCTGCCCAATAGGGACATGTACTTGCGATGGATGAAGAGCTTGTCGCGCCCGTGCTTTTCCTCTTCCAGCACGCCGATCTCGACCAGTTGTTTCAGATAGCGCGATGCGGAGACGCGTTTGGCGATGCCTTGGTCGATCAGATGAGAAATACGGCAATAGGGCTGAGCGAATATGGTCTGGATCAACTCGTGCGAATAAATGCCCGAAGCATTGGCCCTCACGTGGTCCGAAGTGTGCTCGATCAGCACACGGATTGCACGAATGTGCAGGTTGGTCCAGGACGCTGTAGTCTCGACAGCTGCAAGCATGTAGAGGATCCATGGCTCCCACGCACCATTGTGGGTGACCTCCTGCAGCAGGCGGTAATACTCAGCCTTGGTGCGCAGGATATGCCGGCTGAGATACAGTGTCGGCATGTCCAGTATGCCGGCCTGAACCAGTGCAAGGATGTTGAGCACCCTGCCTGTGCGACCATTGCCATCAGGAAACGGGTGGATTGCCTCGAATTGATAGTGCAGCACCGCCATGCGAACCAAGGGATCGATGTCGTCCCCGGCGTGCAGATACCGCTCCCAGTTGGACATCAGCGCGCGAAGCCGATCTGCGCCTTCGGGCGGCGTATAGATGACCTCGCCGGTGAAAGAGTTCTTGAGCTCCGTGCCTGGGATCTTCCGGAAGTCGATGTCCTGCCCTTTGATGACGCTGCAGATCTCGATTGCCGTTTGAGTTGTGATCGGTCGTGACTTCAGCGCATGATAGCCACTGTTGAGAGCCGAGCGATAGCGCAGCGCCTCCTTCGTCGCGGGGTCGCTGGCGGCGTCTGCCGGGCTCGCTGCCCTGAACAGCGCGTCATTGGTTGTGACGATGTTTTCGATCTCGGAGCTGTCCTTGGCTTCCAGCAGCGGGATCGTATTGATCAGCACGGTTTGGTCCGGAATGAGCTGGCCAGCAAAGTTGAGCTCGGCGAGCGCGGTCCGCGCGGTCACGCAGCGCTTGAGCACAGCCTTGGTCTCGACATCGCTCCGCGGCGGCAGCTCTGGCAGGTAATTGTAAGGTCTTGCTGCGTCTGGTTGCACGACCAAGCATCCGATGTATTCATGATTCACGTCCAGATGAACACATCTACGACATCAGGTTCATCCGGTGAACGTGTTGCAGCTTATATGTTCATAGGATTATCAATTTCGAACATATTAGCTCAGATGTGTCCATCGTTAGCACGCATTCTGGCTGGCATGTTCACCAATCAAGCTTTCGTGAACATTTCTATCCGGACATGTTCAAGCCATCGACACGACACGCGCCACATGTCTACGAATGCCAGTTTCATAGACATATCCGGCTGCCCGCCGCCCCGCGCCACTGCCAGCCTTGACCGCCCGACCCCTTTCGGGCTCATTACCGACCCGATCCAGCGATATTGCAACGCGATAACAGCCGCCGAAGGCCAGCCATGGCAACCGAACGTGAACGATACAACGCACCCGTCAGCGAGAAGCACTGGCAGAAGGTGTGGGACGAGGCTAATCTTTTTGCGGCCCCGAACAAGGATAAGCGGCCGAAGTGCTACGTGCTGGAGATGTTTCCCTATCCTTCCGGCCGGATCCACATGGGGCACGTCCGCAACTATGCGATGGGTGACGTGTTCGCCCGCTATAAGCGGGCCAGAGGCTTCAACGTGCTGCACCCGATGGGGTGGGACGCATTCGGCATGCCGGCCGAGAACGCCGCGATGGAGCGCAAGACCCACCCGGCCGCCTGGACCTACCAGAACATCGAGGCGATGAAGGGTCAGCTCAAGTCCATGGGCCTGTCGCTCGACTGGGATCGCGAGCTCGCGACCTGCGACGTCGGCTACTATCATCAGCAGCAGAAGATCTTCCTGGACATGCTGGCCAAGGGGCTGGCCTACCGCGGCACCGGCAAGGTCAACTGGGATCCGGTCGACCAGACCGTGCTCGCCAACGAGCAGGTGATCGACGGGCGCGGCTGGCGCTCCGGCGCGCTCGTCGAGCAGCGCGAGATGCCGGTCTGGTATTTCCGCATCACGAAGTACGCCGACGATCTGCTGGAAGCGCTCGGACTCGCTGCAGCGCTGGCCGGAGAAGGTGCGGCTGATGCAGGCCAAGTGGATCGGCCGCTCGGAAGGCCTGCTGATGCGCTACGCCGCTCGCCGGCGAGCAGCTGCCCAAGGGCAAAGAATGGCAGCAGCTGGAGGTTTTCACCACGCGCGCCGACACGATCTTCGGCGGCAGCTTCTGCGCGCTGTCGCCCGGACACCCGCTGACGCTCGAGCTGGCGAAGTCTAATCCCGAGCTGCAGGCCTTCATCGAGGAGTGCGCCCGCGTCGGCACCTCGGAAGAGGAGCTGGCGCATGCGGAGAAGAAGGGCTTCGACACTGGCCTGACTGCAACCCACCCGCTGATCCCCGATCGCAAGCTGAAGGTGTTCGTCGCGAATTTCGTGCTGATGGGCTACGGCACCGGCGCCATCTTCGGCTGCCCGGCGCACGATCAGCGCGACTTCGAGTTCGCGACCAAATACGGGCTCACGATCACGCCGGTCGTGATCCCGGACGGCCAGGATGCCGGCTACCTTCAAGCTGGATGGCGAGGCCTATGACGGTCCAGGCCGCATCGCCAACTCCGACTTTATCGATGGTATGAGCGTGGGCGAGGCCAAGGCCGAGGTGGCGGCCCGTTTAGAGGCCCTGAAAAAGGGCCAACGCAAGACCATGTTCCGGCTGCGCGACTGGGGCATCTCGCGCCAGCGCTACTGGGGCTGCCCGATACCGGTTATCTATTGTGACGACTGCGGATTAGTGCCGGTGCCGGAGACGGATCTGCCGGTGCAAGTTGCCCGAAGACGTCACGTTCGATGTGCCGGGCAACCCGCTGCAACGTCATCCGACCTGGAAGCACGTCGACTTGTCCGTCCTGCGCCAAGGCCGCCACGCGCGAGACCGATACGATGGACACCTTCGTGGATTCGTCCTGGTATTACGCACGCTTCTGCTCGCCGGACGCAGATGTGCCGGTCGACCCCAAGGCCGCCGCCTACTGGCTGCCGGTGGACCAGTACATCGGCGGCATCGAGCACGCCATCCTGCACCTCCTCTATTCGCGCTTTTTCTCCCGCGCCATGGTCGCCACCAAGCATCTGAAGGTGAAGGAGCCGTTCGACGGCCTGTTCACGCAGGGCATGGTGGTGCACGAGACCTACAAGGATCGCAACGGCCAGTGGATACTTCCCGCCGAAGTGCGCTTCGAGGGGGACGGCGAAGCACGCAAGGCATTCGAGGTCGCGACCGGTGCTCCGGTCGAGATCGGCGCCATCGAGAAAATGTCGAAGTCGAAAAAGAACCTTGTTGATCCTGACGACATAATTCAGCACCACGGTGCCGACTGCGCCCGCTGGTTCATGCTTTCCGATAGCCCGCCGGAAAGGGATGTGATCTGGACCGAGTCCGGCGTTGCCGGCGCCGGCCGCTTCATCCAGCGGGTGTGGCGCATCGTGGAGGATGTCGCAGAGCGCGCTGCGCCTGGTGGCCAACCGCTTCCATCTGAATTCGCCCCCGAGGCCATGGAGCTGCGGCGCGCCGCGCACAAGGCGGCACACAGGATCGCTGGCCACATCGAAGGGCTTCGCTTCAACGTGGCAGTGGCGCAGATCTACGAGTTCTCCTCCGCTCTGCAGGGCGCATTGGGCAAGCAGGGCGCAGGCATGCCCTGGGCGCTGCGCGAGGCAGCTGAAATGCTGGTCAAGATGCTTGGCCCCATGATGCCCCACTTGGGTGAGGAGTGCTGGGCGCGGCTGGGACACGGCACGCTGCTCGCCAACGAGCCCTGGCCGCAGGTCGATCCCGCGCTTCTCGTCGATGACACGATCACCATTGCAGTACAGGTCAACGGCAAGCGCCGCGACGAGCTGACCATCCCGCGCGCCGCCGACAAGGCCGAGATCGAGGCTGCTGCCTTGAAGCTGGAGCCGGTCATCCGCGCCATGGAAGGCAAGCCAGTGCGCAAGGTGATTGTCGTGCCGCAGCGGATTGTGAATGTCGTCGTCTGAGGCGGCGGCAACCATCGTAGCCTGGTACGCTTCCGACTTTGATGGAAGCGTACCAGGCCGCGAATTGCGGCCCGGCGCCAGTGCGCCGCCCCCGCGGAGGGCCAGGCCGCAGGCCGGGGCGGCCCGTGAGCGAGAAGACCAGATCGATTCCGCCTAAGGCGGAAACGATCTGGTCTTGAGCCATCGCGAGGTCGCCGCGCCGCATCGGCCCTATTTGCCGCCGGCTGCAGCGATCAATCGCGCGACCTCCGTTTGCCCCTTGCTTTTCGCATGCTTGAGCGGGCTGACCCCTTCCCGGTCTGCGATATTAGGATCGGCACCCGCCGCCAGAACCCGCCTGACGATCTCGACGTGGCGCGGCCCGCCATCCCCCAGGATCACCGCCTCCAGAAGGCAGGTCCAGCCGAGATCGTTGATCGAATCGACCTTGATTTTCGTTGTCAGCAGGAAAGCGACCGCCTCGACATGGCCGTAGTGGCACGCCGGCACCAACGCGGTTCCGCCATAGCGATTGCGGAGTTTGAGATCGGGCCCCTTGTCGGCCATCAGGCGCAGCATCTGCGTGCGCCCTCGCGCACCGGCCAGAAGCCAAGGCGTGTCACGGTTGTTGGCGATCGCGTTGATGTTGGCTCCGGCCGCGATCAACAGGCGTGCGACATCCAGCTTGTTGTGTTCGACTGCCAGCAGCAGCGGCGTGCGCCCGGCGCGGTCTTTCGGATCCAGCGAAGCGCCACCAGCGATCATATCCCGCACCGTGGCGCTATCGCCTTTCGCTGCGGCGGCAAGCAGCGCTTCTCCCTTCGTTGCCGCCGAAGTTCCTGCAGCCGTGCAGCACAACAGCAGAATTGCTGTTATTGCGCTGGCCACGTGACAGGAGGCATGCGTCCGACCGGCCATGGTTCTGTTCTCTCCGGTTGCTGAAAATCGCGACGATAGCGCCCTGCGTTTGCCCGGGTTCAGGAATGAGGCCTGCCGCCGTCGACGCCATCGGCACCATGGTACATCCGTGCTACGCCGGCTTGCCTGAGGGCAGGCTGGCAGACCGAGCAGGGCCGCGATGTCGAATAGATGACTGCGCCCGCGAGATCGGCCGATCCCAGCCGCTTCTGCGCATCCCAAAGGGCGACCCGCTCGGCGTGAGCATCGATGTTGCGGTCCACGATCACGCGACTGGGGCCGTAGCCGATGATGACGCCGCCACGAACGATCACCGCGCCGTACGCCTGGTCTCCACTGGCGATCGCGATCTGCTTCATGCGCTGGGCCTCCGCAATGAACGCAGCCGCAGATCCCGTCTGCCTCGCCCAGCCTGGACCTGGCAGCGCCAAGCCAGCCAGACTGACCAGCCCGCTGGAAAGAAAGTCGCGCCGGCTGTGGTGCCGCTCGCACATCGCTTGAACCACTCCCTGCTTCGATCTCAGCGGTGCCCCGTCCAAATCTAATACTGCCGCCTGATCATCCAGTGATTGTCAGGCGGCATCCAGCCTGCTAGGCCCGACGACGATTGAAGCAGGGGATCATTCGCCCATGGTGGCCGTCAAGGCAAATCAGGCCGAGGCCGTCCTCAAGGCGCTCGACAAGAAAGTCTGTGCCGTCCTGGTGTACGGCAGTGATGCCGGGCTGGTGTCGGAGCGCGCCCGCCTCGCCGCCAGCCGCATTGCTGAACGCGATACGCCGCCTGGTGAGATTCTCCGGATTGAAGACCCCGATCTCGACACGAATCCGGACCGTCTCAACATCGAGCTTCAAACCGTAGCGATGTTTGGCGGTGGCAAGGTCGTGCGAACCACGGCAAGCCGCAAGGTCGGGGTCAATCTCCTGAAGCCGCTGCTTGAGCCTGGCGCCATGACCGGCGCATTGGTCGTCGAGGCTGGCAATCTGGGTACCAGTGATGCACTGCGCAAGCTGTTCGAGGGGACCAGCCTTGCGGTTGCCATTCCCTGTTTTGGCGATGAGGCACGCGATATCGAGAGCGTGATCCGCGAGACAATATCCGGCTTCGGCATGGAGATCTCGCCCGATGCCCGTCAGATGCTGGTGGCGCGACTGGGAGCGGACCGGGCACTCACCCGGGCCGAATTGGAGAAGCTTGCCCTCTATGCGCACGGTCGTAGGACGATCGAGGTCGAGGACGTGGAAGCCGTGGTGGGGGATGCCTCCGAGCTCGCAATAGACGCCATTCTATTCGCAACTAGCGGCGGCAATCGCACGCGGGCGCTGCGCGAGTTCGACCGCGCACTGGCATCCGGTGAAAGCGCCCAGATGATCGTCTCCGCAATCCAACGGCATTTCCAGCGCCTGCATCGGCTGCGCGGCGCCATGGACGCAGGCCGTAGCTTCGAGGACGCCGCTCGCGGTCTGCGCCCACCATTGTTTTTCAAGACGAAATCGCTGGTCGAGGCCCAGTTGCGGCAGTGGGATGGCGCCCGGCTCGACCGCGCCATGGCCCGCATTGCCAAAGCGGCCAAGGATGCCCGCCTGGCCGGCGACCTGGAAGCCCCGGTGGCAGAGCGTTTGCTGCTGGAGCTGGCATCCATGGTCGGCCAGCCGCGCCGCTGAAGCTGCCCGCCGCCAGGACGCCGCCTCCAAGCGGCTTTTTGCGATCTGCTGCGCGGCGGTTGCGGCGGCAACTTCATGCATCGAAAGATGATCGACCGCTGCGCTGATTTCGGTGCCAAAAGGCGCTTTTCAGTATTGTGATAGCAAGTGAATAACATGCTAGCAATAGATAGCATTTTCATGGTAGTGCTAGCGAAAGTCGTGTCCCGAGTTTATGTCTGTTTGGAGTACAAGAAGGTGTTGGTCGTCTGCGTCTTGGCGCAAAAGGGTGGTGTCGGAAAGACAATGCTGGCCATTCAGCTGCTGATCGCGGCGTGGCTGGCCAACAAGGCATGCTGCATCATCGACCTTGATCCGCAGCGCTCGGCGGAGCATTGGGCCGACCTTCGCGCCCGCCTTCTCGGCATCCGCGCCCCGGCCATCGTCAGCTGTGAAGCCGACAAGCTCCGCGATGTCCTGGCGGCCGCGTCGCGAACGATGACTGAGATTGTCATCATGGATACGCCGCCGGTTGTGAACCGCGCGACCATTCTCGCGGCCGGCGAGGCACACGTGATTCTTGTTCCAACCCGCGCCTCGGTGCTCGACGAGTTTTCACTGCGCGAGACCCTGGACGTTCTGAAGGCATCGAAAGCAATTCGCCGTGCGCTTGTCGTCATCAACGCGGTTGAGGATGACAGCGATGATGAAGGCGAGCAGGCGATCTACGAAATCGCGGCCGAGTACGGCGTCAGCGTCGTCAAGACGCTGATCGAGAACGACCCCGAATACCGATCGGCATTGCGCGAGGGCAAAGGCATTGTCGAGGCCGCGCCCAAATCGCATGCCGCACGCCAGATAAAGGCTTTGCTGCGTCTGCTCAGCAGGCGCGCACCGCGGGCCAGAAATACAGGTGGGGAGGAGTGAGCATGAGCAATCGGAAGTCCGCCGACCTCGGCGATAGCGACAGGCTTAGAGAGCTGCAACTCAGCACCGGCAAGGAATATCCGCCGGAGCCCGTGGCCGATCCGCAGGCCGACCAGCCTAAAGGCCGCCAGGGCATGAAGGGTGTCGTCATCTATCTCAGCCCTGCGCAAAAGGCCACGCTGGCCCGCATCGCAAAGCGAGAGCGCAGAACCGTTCAGGAGCTCGGGACCGAGGCGATCAATCTGCTGTTTCAGAATCGCGGGGAAAAGCCGGTCGCCTGACGGCGGCGGGTCAGCATAAAGCGGAGAGACATCCGCGCACCGCGACAAAACGTGTGACAGGGTTTGTAATATGGCGCGTACACGGAAAAAATCGTCTGGAACCGCAGGCCAGTCGTCCCGGAAGTCGGCTGGTCAGGTTCGCTCGGCCGCCGCCGCATTGGCGGTCGCAGCAGCCTCTCGCTCGCGCAGCGCAAAGCCTCGCCGCACGATGCGGGTGTTCATCTCCTACTCCCGGCGCAACCGCGCGACTGCAGCCAAATTTGCCCGCTGGCTGACGAAGCAAGGGTATGAGGTGTGGTGGGACTATGATCTTCTCGGCGGCGTGGACTTCGGCGAGCAGATCGAGCAGCAAATCAAGGCGTCTGACGTCGTGATTGTCATCTGGTCCGCGACGGCTGCGAAAAGTCGTCACGTAATCGATGAAGCCGACATGGGCCAGGAGGCCGGCAAGCTGCTGACCACCCACGTCCCGCGTTTTAACATTAAGCACATCCCGCTCGGCTTCAGGCGGCTGCAGTCGCTCCCCGTCGGCGATCGCGACCGCATACTCCTGTCGTTGGACAGGTTCAAGGCGCGCCGCACAACGACGAGGCGAAAGCGCTCGGCCAGCGATGCCATTCAGGCTGCCAACTGTTGAAGCGCCGAACGCTTGTTCACGCACCGCAAACCGAAAAGGTGCACTGCAAGGGTACTACGCCTTCTGGCCAGCCGGCCGTCTGAATTCGGGCGACGAGGCCTGCCCCCAGATATCGCGCGGCAGCGATGGGTCCCACACCATTGGCTTTTGCGGCCGGTGTCGATGCCACGGCCGCGGCTCGAAATATTCGAGTTCCTCGTCGTAGATGCGGTCGAGATCACAGAACAATTCGATGATCTGGTCGTCCGGGTTGCGGTGGTAGACAGCAACGTTATGGCCCGGCCCATGTCGCACCGGCCCCCACAGGATGTCCTTGCGCTCGCGCCCCAGCACGTCGCATGCCTGCCCCAGATGCGCGTGGTCTTTCAGTTCGAACGCGATGTGCTGCATGGCATGCGAGTCGCCGCGCAGGAAGTTGACCGTGTGATGGTCGGCGCCACATCGCATGAACACGAAATAGTCGCCGATCCAGTCCGACACGCGAAACCCCAGCACCTTGGCGTACCATTCCGACATTGCCTTGGGATCGGGGTAGTAGAAGGCGATATGGCCCAGCTTGAACGGAGCGACTCCTGCGCCAGGCTCGCCGACATCGAGAAACGACCAGTCCCAGAACAGATCGATATTCGTACCCTTGAGGTCCTTGAAGGTGAGCTGCAGCTTCACGCCCGGCAGCGGATCGGAGCAGGCTTGGCTGTCGATGCCGTGCGCCGCCAGATGCTTTTGCACCTCGGTTACGCTGGTATCACGCGGCATTTCGAACGCCAGCCGGTCACAGCTCTGTGCATCGGCCTTTTCCAGCACGATCGAAAGCTGGCCGACCCGCGATGCCAGACACACCCGCCCGGCAGAACGATCGACGGGAACAAGGCCGAGCACTTTGGCGTAGTAGTCGGTTTGCCCGTCCAGGTCAGGGGTCTTGAAAGTGGCGTGCCCTGCGCGCTTTGGCCTGAACGTTGGCATGTCCTCTCCACGGCTCAAGATTTGGGTGGGCCTTTCAGCTCCACGCGGTTGCCTTCCGGATCCTCGAGGTAGATCGATGGACCTCGTCCATCCGCACCGTATCTGTCGGCCACTTCGCCGTACGCGACACCGTGCTTGTCCAGGTGATGCTTGATGGCCTCGGGATCGAATGGTTCGATGCGCAGGCAGAAGTGCTCCATATTGGGATCGCGAACCGACTGGCTCGCCGCTTCGCTAGTTGCGCTCGAGCCCGGAACGATGTCGATCAGCGATCTCCCTGCCCGCAATTGCGTCAGCTTGATGCGTTCCTGCCGAAGCTCCAACGGACAGCCGAGAACCTCCGTGTAGAACCGCTCCAGCGTGTCGGGATCGGTCGCGCGCAGCACGACGTGATCTATGTCTCTGATGGCGAATGGCCGTGGCATCGTCTCGCCTCCGTATTGGCCTCCGTTGCAGCCCAGCCGGCACGATACCGTGCCTGCTATCCTCGCCGTCGTCAATGCGCGTACCGTGGCAATGCCCTGTCAGCCGCGACGGTAGGGATAGCAGCGCGCCGGATCGAGCTTGTAGCCGGTGTGCCTGCCAAGCAGGGCGATGGCCTCGCTGTAGTCCGGGTAGGGATCGGCATTCGTGTGACCGACGATGATCGGCCGCAGCTCTTTCTCGCCGAGGCCCTTGGGCGGCAGCATTGCCGTAACCAGTGGCTTGCCTTCGTTGTCGCGCAACGTAACGAACACCGGCATCGACTTCTGGATGTGCCCCTTCAGCCCGATCTTCTGTTCGATGACGCGCATCCCTTTCGGCGGCACGTAGCTGCGCTCGGCATCCTCGTATGCCTGCTTGAAGAACTTGTCGACGGCATGATTCATCGCTTCCGCCTCTACCGCGGCTTCCGCTTGCGTCTCGATCCGGAACCACGTGTAAGGAGGCGCATCACATACGTACTGCATCGCCCTCACCTTCGATGTCGTCGCTGTCTGAAGCCGCGCTCGCGCAGGCTTTTGGGAACTATCCTCAGGATAGCGCCCGACGATGATGAAATCGAGGCCGATTTACAAGTCCGCTAAGGCTTTGTCTGCAGGCCGGCATCCGCCCGCAGTTGTTCGGCAACCGCCTTTTCCCGATCGAATGCGGCGCGGCGGCGCGCAATCTCGTCTGGCGACAGCCGGGCAATGTTCGAATAGTCGAGCTTCCAGCCGTGGTCGGGGCTCCATTCCAGCGGCGATTGCATCGTTGTTCGTGGCCCGGCCGCCGTCTCGAGCAAAGTCAGCGCCAACTCGAGCGTGGTGTCCTGGGAAGTCTTGTCGTTCGGTCGTCCCGCGCCGTTGCCAAGCGGAAAGTCACTGAACAGGAGGCGCGGCACGCCGACGTATTCAACGATGTCCTTGGCACAGCCCATGATGACGGTCGCGATGCCGTTATCTTCCAGAGCGCGTGCAGCAAGACTGACGCTTTGGTGACAGACCGGGCAGTTCGGCACCAGCACCGCCGCATCGACCGCATCGGCTGCGGCAAGTGCCAGCAACGCGGGACAATCGGTTTCCAGAGTCACGCGCTGGCTGCGATTGGTCGGCAGGCCGAAGAAGCGAGGCGCCAACTCGCCGATCCGCCCGCGAGCGGCCGCGCGTCTCATCGCGGCGAGTGGGAAATAGCTGCCGATGTCCTCCGCAGTCGTATGATCTCGATCTATGGCCACATGGCTGATGCGCAGATCGTGCTCGCGCGCTGTGTCGCCGGCATAGACCTTGTAGAATTTCGCTGCCGCATTGTAGGGCGCGCCGGGGCCCTGTTCGCCCGCATCCGGCCGGTAAGGTGCCGCCGTCGTGATGATTGCAACCCGGCATTGCCCGAGCGGCCTGGCAAGCGTCTTGAACGGAACATCCTCGTGGTGCGCCCATGCGTAGGGCGCACCATAGCCGAGGCCCTGGTAGTAGCTCCGGATGCGCTCCAGGTATGCGATCGGCTCTTTCGACGCGGCCGGACCCATGGCGCACCCTTCTTCATGTTGGAAGGGGACAGCGTTGTGCAGCCGTCCCCGCGCCTGCAGCGGCCTACTCCAGCCCGGTCGGCGTCGGCACGTTATCCGGCTCCAGCTTGATGCCGGATTGCATGGCAATGGTCTCCAACAGAGCTGCAAAATCCTTCTGCAGGTAGGCCTCCCCTTCCGGCCTGAGGAATGCCGTGCCGTAGTGCGCCTGGATCGCCTGCCTGGCCGCTGCGGTCACCGGCATTGGCACATTGAGATCGTGTCCGGCGGCAAGCCCCAGGTCGAGATCCTTCAGCAGCAATTCATGCGTGAACGTCGTCGTCCAGTCGAGGTTGACGAGTGCATTGGACTTGTAGCGGGTGAACATCGAGCCCATGACGGAATTGTTCATGAACTCCAGGAACGCATGCCGCGGCACGCCGAGCTTCTGTGCCATCACCGTGATCTCGCACAGGTTCTGGATCACGACGCCCAGCATCACGTTGTGCGCGATCTTGCAGATGCGCGACAACTCGCCCTCGCCGACATAGGACGTGCCGCGCGGACAGAACACGTCGATCATCGGCTTGACTTTGTCGAATGCCGCCTTTGGTCCCGATGCCACCGCCGAAAGCTTGCCGGCCTTGATCACCTTGGCATTGCCGCTGACTGGGCACGTGACGAATTCCGCACCCTTTTCTGCCAGCTTGGCGCGGATATCAGCCGACTTCGTCGACCGAGATCGACGAGCAGTCGACGACAATCTTCGGCATCTTGCCCTTTGACCCGACGCCGTTGGCGCCAAACAGCACCTCGTCCACGTCTTTGCCAGCCGAGACCATCACGAACAGCACATCGCGTCCCGCCAGGTCGGATGGCGTATCCACGAGCTTGCCGCCCTGCGCGACCAGCGGCTCGGCCTTCGATTTCGTCCGGTTCCAGATCGAGACGTCATGGCCGGCCTTGATCAGCCGCCGTGCCATCTCCTCGCCCATGCGGCCGAGGCCGATCCATCCGATTGTATTGGAGGTGGTCATGTCTAGGGGTGTCCTCTCGGTTGGCGGCTGGCCCGTTCAGCCAGGCAGGTGCCGCTTGAAGTCCATGGCTGCGTGGAGAACGCGCACGACGATCACGTTGCCTTCGTCTGTGCGTTCGAAAAAGATGGCGTGCTCTCTGCAATTCACTCGGAAGAACGATCGCGTGCGGCCCGCCACCGGACGCCCGATGCGGGGGTCTTCGCCGATCCGCGCGAAACAGCCCTCGAGGTCTCGGCGATAGACCTCGGCGACGGTCTCGCCGAAATTTTCGATCGAGTATATGAACGCGCCTTCGAGGTCCATCTCGGCGCGGCGTGATAGGCGCACCTCAGGCATGGCGAAGCTTGGCCTTTGCCTTGGCGGCCTGCCAGATGTCGTCGAGCGAGCGGTCGCTGACGCCGCTGGCTGCGCCTTCTTCCAGCGCCTCGATCAAGTCCTGATTGACGTCCTGGTCGCGCCGGACGAGGTCGCGCAGGTAATCGCCGGCATCGGCATATCGACCCGATCGAACCTGGGCCTCGACCCAC
This sequence comes from uncultured Alphaproteobacteria bacterium, assembly GCA_963825625.1. Taxonomy (GTDB): domain Bacteria; phylum Pseudomonadota; class Alphaproteobacteria; order Rhizobiales; family Hyphomicrobiaceae; genus CAMDPA01. The sequence continues at coordinate 68,031 of CAWGUF010000017.1, forward strand.
TCCTTCATCGCTTCGGGCATCGTCACCTGAAGATTGGCCATGAGGTTGTTTCTCGCTTCGCTAGAGCATTTTCCACCAAAGTGGGTCCCGGTTTGGTGCAGAAAATGCGACAAAAACAAAGGACTCTAGAGCGCATTCATGATTCAACTGAACTGGAATGCGCTCTAGGATGCCGGCCTATCGCTGCTTGTTATGGGGCAATGCTGTCTAAGTGACGTCATCTATAAGCCCTGCGTTCATAAGCCAGCTTTTCACCCGCTGCCACGTGTCGCCTGAGGCCCTGAAACTCAACAAATCTGGCCTTTCCCGAGAAAGCCACCCGTAGAACAACAATGCTTGGTGCACGGCGACCGTGTTGCCGCCCGCATGATGATCAGACTTCCACTTCTGGAAAGCCGACAAGATGGCTGACCGCGCATCATCCTGCGTCATAGGTGCGATCTCCAGAGCTCACAATTCGCCCATCAGTACCTGTTCGCGATCGGCAGCTCCTCGGCCGGGAAGTAGCGTGATCACCTGGCAGCCCTTGTCGGTGACGACGACCTCCTCCTCGATGCGCGCGCCGGAGAAGCCGTCGGTCGCCGGACAATAGGTCTCGATCGCGAACACCATGCCGGTCTTCGATCTCGATCGGGTGGTCGAGCGAGACCAGCCGCGAGATGATCGGCCGCTCGTGCAGGGCGAGGCCGAGGCCATGGCCGAATTGCAGGCCGAAGGCCGCCATCTCGTCGGGGAAGCCGAACTCCTCGGCCTTCGGCAAGGCCCTCGCGATGTGCGTCGGTCGATGCGCCCGGCTTGATGCAGCGCGATCGCAGCGTCGATCCACTCGCGCGCCTTGACTGTAGGCATCGCGCTGCGCCGGCGTGGCGCGGCCGACGTTGAAGGTGCGGTAGTAGCAGGTGCGATAGCCCATGTAGGACTGCAGGATGTCGAAGAACGCCTGGTCGCCGGGCCGGATGCATGCGGTCGGTGAAATTGTGCGGGTGCGGATTGCAGCGCTCGCCGGAGATGGCGTTGATCGCCTCGACGTCGTCCGAGCCCATCTCGTAGAGCATCTTGTTGGCCTTGGCGACGATGTCGTTCTCGCGCACGCCGGGCTTCAGCTCCTCGTAGATCATCTGATAGACGCCGTCGACCATGGCGGCGGCCTGGTTGAGCAGCACGATCTCGTCGATGTTCTTGATCTCGCGCGCATCGAGCATCACCTGCTGGCCGTCGACGAGCTTCAGGCCTTCCTCCTGCAGACGCCAACCACATGCCGCGGCTCGACCAGATCGATGCCGAGCGGCATGTCGGCGACGCCGGCGTCCTTCAGCAGGCCAGCGATCTCCTTGGCATGCCGCTTGCATCAGCCCGTGCGCGGGCGGAACGGTGCCGCGCATGCCGAGCATGCCGGCGCGGAAGTTCTCCGGCGGCAGCCAGTCGCAATAGAGCCGGTGATGCACGGCGGCCGAGCCGAAGTCCCACTCGATCGGATCGTTGTCGCCGGCGAGCAGCGCGAACCGGCACAGCTTGTCGCGCTCCCACTCGCCGATCTTGGTGCCGGTGACGTAGCGGATGTTGTTGACGTCGAACATCAGCAGCGCGCCGAGGTCGGATTTCTTGAGCGCCTGCTTGGCGCGGCCAAGCCGGTAGCGGTGCAGGCGGCGGAAATCGACGCGCGTCTCGAAGTCCACGTTGGTATGCCCCGGTGCCGGGATCGCCCGTCCCCAGTTCCAATGCGTCTCGATGGACTTCAGCGCGTCGGCCTCGGTTACGACGCTTGGCTCTTTGCGCTTCGTCATGTCGCGACACTCCTGTTGGCGGCCAGATACGTTTACAGCTGGGATCGAGGTGCAAACGTTTGCAGTGGGATCCGAAATTGCGAGCAAGTCTCAGCCAAGTCAAGGCAATCGATTGCTCCTGAGGCTAGCATTCTTTAGATTTGTCTTGAATATGATTGTAACCACCGGCCGTCACGAGAGGGGAGGCCTCATGTCGCGCCGCCGCACAACGCTGAAGGACGTAGCAGAAGCCGTTGGCGTACACGTATCGACGGTCTCTCGCGCGCTCAATCCGGAAACGCGGCACTATATTCGGCCGGAGGTTGCCCGCAAGATCCTCGAGGTGAGTGATTCCCTCAACTATCGGCCCAATGCGGCGGCCTACAGCCTCCGCACCAACCGGACCCGCACGGTCGGCGTCGTGATCCCGGACATAGCCAACCCGGTTTTCCCCCCCATCATCCGCGGGATAGAGGACGCGCTTGCCGAGGCCGGATACGTTGCGATCCTGGTCAATACCGATGCCCGGGCGGAGCGGCAGGCCACTCTTCTGTCCGCTCTCAGTGCTCGCGGTGTCGACGGCCTGATCATCGCCAGCATCCTGCGGGACGATGCCACGGTGCCCGAGATCGCGGCCGAAGGGATCGCGGTCGTCACCGTCAATCGACGCAGCGACGATGCTGCGGTGCCTTCGGTCACCAACGATGATGAAGCCGGCATGGCCCGTGTGCTTCGGCATCTCAAAGAGCTGGGGCACAGCCGTGTCGCAACGATCGCGGGACCTCAAACGTATTCGACGGCCAAGGACCGCTACGAGGCCTTCGAGCGCCATCGCGTGGATCTGGAGCTGGATGCAGACCCGGGTCTGGTGGTCTTTGCCGATGCGTTCAATGAGGCCGAAGGGGAACAGGCGACGGCCACCCTGCTTGATCGCGATCTCGGCATTACGGCCATCGTCGCGTCCAACGACAGGCTGGCGGTAGGGGCACTCGCCGTTTTGAAGGCGCGTGGCATCGATTGCCCACGCGATATCTCTTTGACCGGCTTCAATGACATGCCGATGGTCGACCGCCTGCAGCCACCGCTGACCACTATACGTGTGCAGCAGTATGAGGTCGGCCGCCGCGCCGCTGGCCTCATCCTTGCCGAGATCGCCGGCCGCAACGGTAGCGACCTCCAGCATCACGAACATGTCGTCATGCCCGTCGAGCTCATTGTGCGTGGCTCGACAGCCCCGCCCAACCGCTAAGTGACATGCGCCCTGGCCGTTCCGGTTCCGAGATTTGCGCCCCTTCGCTGTGCGGCTGAGAGCAAATGACGGAGTCACCAGGAATACTGGCAACTCAATGAGTTCAATATAGCTTTTTCACCTGACGGTTGGTTTCGAGGCCAGCTGCACCCGGATACCATACGTCACCAGCGCTTTACCGGCAGAGATGTCCGCTATGACTTGGACTCGCCGACGCTTCGCAACGCCCATTGCGTGAGGATTGGGCCAAACACCTCGAAGATGACTGTGGTGCCGATGGCAATTGCCAGCAGCGTTTCTTTCAATTGGCCGAAATGATTGCCGGCCATTAGCGCCATGCCGAGCGCAACGCCGGCTTGAGGCATGAGCGCGACTCCAATCCAGTTGCTGTGCGCTGGTTCAACGCCGGCAAGCTTACCGCCGATCAAGCCACCTATGCATCGCGATGCCAGACGCAGTGCTATGAAAGCAAATCCGATTGCGCCGATTTCGGCCAGCCCGTCGAGCTTCAGCGAGGCGCCGGCGAGGGTGAAGAAAATCAGCATGAATGGCCATTCAATGTGCTCTATTTCATGAAACGCCCGTTTGTGGTGTTTCGCCAGATTGACGACAATTGCCCCGGTCACCATGCCGGCGAGCAGGAACGAAACGCCTGCCCAGATAGACAGTCCCGCACAAATGAATACGACCCCTATCGCTTCGGACTGCATCGGCTCGCCGTGCCGGATCCGACCGGTCAGATAAGCCGCTGGCAGCCCGATGCCCGCGCCGATCGCCAGGGCGCCGCCCACTTCCCAGAGGCCCGTCCCCAGTGTCGCCAGGCTGCCGTCGCCAACGGCGGCCTTGGCCGCCACCAGCATCAGGCTGAATAAGATAAGGCCCCATGCGTCGTCTATCGCAACGATCCCAAGAAGCGTGTCGGTGAACGGGCCGCGAGCGCGAAGTTGGCGAACGACGTCCCGCGTGGCGGATGGGTCAGTAGCTGTTGCGATTCCGGCGAGCAGCAGTGCCAGCGGAGCCGCTGCGCCCAGCAACCAAAGCCCTAGCCCTGTGATCAGAACCGTCGTCACAACCACGACGAGGGAGATGACGATGATTTGCCGTCCGTGGCGGCGCAGTGTGGCCGCAGACAGCGTTCCGCCCAGCAGAAACGCGACCATCGTCAGCGCGATCGACGCCAAGAGTTCGTAGGTCGCGAGGAACTGCCGCGGCAGCAGGTCGAAACCTGAAGGCCCGGCCGCAATGCCAAACAGCACCAGCAGCGTTACTCTCGGGAGCCGGGCCCTGTGTCCCACCTCATCCGCTACAAGCCCGAGCAATAGGAGCCCGCCGACCGCCAGCAGAATGAAATGACTATTCATCGTGCTCGGTTGCCCAGAGCTGTGGCCAGCCGCCTGCCAGCGCTAGCCTCGTTTCTCGCCTAAGAGGCGTAAGCTTGCCCGCGCCATTGCCTCACCCGCTTGACATCAATCAAGTGACGGTCGGTCGGTTGGGATCTGCTTGAAACGCTTTCAAACGGCCATCAGCGCTGAGGCAGGTCAGAAGGCAGGCCGTCCGGTTTCGCCCCGGATGCCAGCCCACCAGCCGTTCAGGCCGGTAACGAGCCCTCGCCAGTTGCCGCGCAACGCGTAGCTTTGGCCGAGCCCGACAAGGCATATCGCTGCCACCATCGGATAGATTTGCGGGTAGTGCCGTCGCGTCAGCAACAGGCGATTGCGTTCCATGAGATAGATGGACAGCCCTGAGCGCCTGGCATTGTTGACCGAGGATCCGATGCTCGTGCCGTGCTCATGATACACGACCGACTCGTGCGCATATCCCAGTTTGAAGCTGCCACGCCTGAAGGCCCAGTCGACGTCCTCGCAATAGAGGAAATAGCTGTCGTCCAATTCCCCGACCGTCTCCACGAAGGCGCGCGTTGCATACATCGCAGCACCCGAGATCCACTCGAGCTTCGCCTCCAGCGGAGAGATTTCCACCGGCCGCTCCTCGTCCTCGCCGATACCCAGTCCTAGCCCCCGCGCAATGAAGCGCCGCCAGAGGCCGCCGCGCATCTGCACCTTGGCCGTGTCGCGGAACACGAGCCGGCTTCCGACCAGCCCGTAGCCGCCAGCTTCGGCATGCTTGTGCACGGCTTCCAGGGCACCAGCCGATGGCACGGTATCCGGATTGAGGACCCATACGGCGTTCCACCCTGACCGCCGCCTGAGCGCCCTCAGGGCGACATTGATGCCGCCGCCGTAGCCCAGGTTGTCCTTCGCCTCGATCAGCACCAGCGGCTGGCCGTCGCCTGCCAGGGCGAGCGTATCGGAGCCCGCGACCGCGGCATCGCCCCTGACATTGGCTGCTGCGTCTGGCCCATCCTTCGCCCGTAAGGCAATTCCGCTGCCGGTCAGATGCTCGACGAGACGGCGATAGGCATCGGCGCCGGCATTCTCCACGACCACCGCTTCGAAATTCGGGTCGGTGGACCGGGCCAGCGCCGACAAGCAGCGCGCGATGTCGCCTGGACGCCCATAGGAGACGATGATGATGACAGCTCGGTTGCCGGGCATGACGGAATTCGGTTTCTCGCTAGCGAACCTGGATGACGCATTGAGACCGGGCGGAGATTGGGGTCGTTGAGGACCGCCGCCGCCCTACACCTGCCACTTGCTACTGGCCGGAAGTGGAGTAGATTGCGCCATCTCCTGCCGTATACGCCTGCAATGCAGACAATTGGGCTCCCACGGTTGGCCGCGGCGCTCTTGAGCCAGGTGTGCCGGCAGGACGGGACGAAACGTACGTGACCATGACAAGGTCTAAGGCGGGAGAGGTAAAATGATCGTTAAATCAGTTGCCGCGGGCAGTCTTGCTGCGCTGTTGGCTGCAGTTGCAGTCGCCCAGCCAGCCAGTGCTCAAAAACCCGTTGAGGACTTTTATAAGGGGCGCACGATCACCATTCTGGTCGGCGCAGGTGCTGGCGGCTCGTTTGCGCTCTATTCTCAGCTGCTTGCCGACCATATGAAAAAATACGTTCCCGGCCAGCCGAATATGATCGTCAGGTCGATGGGCGGCCAGGGCGGCGGGCTCGATACCGCCAATTTCATGCAGAATGCCGCAAGCCGCGACGGTCTGACCATCGGCTTGAACTTAAACACCATCGTAATCGCGCAGGTGATCAACCCGCAATTCGCCAAGTACGACGCCCGCACCTGGAATTGGATTGGCAATATGGCCTTCATCCCGAATGCGCTTGCGGTCTGGCACACTGCCAAGGCGCAGACGATCGAGGAGGCCAAGAAGCATGAGGTCATCGTCGGAGCCACCGGGCCCACATCGCCGACCTACATCGTTCCCAATTTTCTCAACAAGTTCGCCGGAACGAAATTCAAGATCGTCAAGGGCTATAAGGGCTCGCGCGATCTCGATCTTGCCATGTTGCGCGGCGAGGTGGAGGCGCGCGGCGGCTCCTGGCTTAGTGTCGAGTTGAACATGCCGAAAGAGCTCGCCGCCAAGCAGATCAGGCCCTTGGTCGTGGCGTCGCTGAAACGTATCCCGCGGATCAAGGAGACCCCGACGATTGCCGAGCTCGTGACCGATCCCAAGCACAAGCAGGCAGCAGAGTTTCTCTCTGCCGACGCCGACTTCAGCCGTGCCTACTATTTGCCGCCGGGCGTCCCTGCCGACCGCATCACAGCCCTGCGCAAGGCCTTTGCCGCAGCAGTCAAGGATCCCGAGCTGCTCGCTGAAGCCAAGAAGCGGAAGATGCCGATCGACCCCACCACGCCGGAGGATCTCACCGAAGCGACCAGAAAGATCCTGGCCACACCTCCGGACGTAGCCGCCCTTGCGAAATAGTTTTCACTGACGAATGTACGGTCCGTGCCTCGACGCCGCTGCCGGACTAACGATTTAGCTCCAGTCAACGAAGGTGACGCATGCAGGAAAAGGTGACGTTCAAGTCAGATGGCTTGAACATTTCTGGAATGCTGACCGTTCCGCACGCCATTCCCGCTGGCAAGAAGGTGCCTGCGGTCATGGTGTTGCACGGTTTCGGCTCGAACAAGACATCGAATAACGTGACGCTGCCCTGCAAGATGCTCAACGAATGGGGCTATGCAACATTGGGCTTCGATATGCGCGGCTGTGGCGAAAGCGAGGGCACCCGCGCCAATCTGATCTGCCTGGAACAGGTCGCGGATACGCGAAATGCGGTCACTTACCTGCAATCCCGTCCCGAGATCGACCCCAAGCGGATCGGTGTCCTTGGTTCGAGCTTCGGCGCCGCCGTCGCAGTCTATTCCGGTGGTGTCGATGAGCGAATTGGTGCGATCATTTCTTCGGGAGGCTGGGGCCACGGCGAACGCAAATTCCGCGGCCAGCATCCCACGCCAGAAGCCTGGGAGAAGTTCACCAGAATGCTTGCTGAAGGCAAGGCTCATCGGGAGAAGACCGGCAAGTCACTGATGGTTGATCGCTATGATATCGTGCCTATTCCTGCGCAGCTGCGGCACAACCTGGCAGAAAAGAGCCATGATCAGTTCACCGCGGAGACGGCACAAAGCATGTTCGATTTTCGTGCTGACGACGTGGTAGCCGCTATCTCGCCTCGCCCGCTGCTTTTGCTGCATAGCTCCGTCGATACTGTCACGCCGACCGAGCAGTCCCTGCGCATGTTCGAGCTGGCGGGCCAGCCAAAGGATCTGCATCTTTTCGCTGAAACAGACCACTTTATGTTTGGCGAGACGAACGTCCGGGTGCGTACGATTGTGAAAGAGTGGCTTGACCGGTATTTCCCGGCAGACCCGAGTTGATGCGGCCGGTCACCCCGGTTTGATTGCGAAAAAAAAGAGGCCTGTCGCTGCCGGCACCACGGAAGTGGACGCCGCCGGCGACAGGCCTTGATCGGGCAGCTTTTGACTGCCGGTCAGGAAATACGGAATTTTTCGATATTGGCTACGCCGTTCAGCCACTTCGGACGACGGCCGCGGCCGGTCCAGGTGTTGTCCGGGTTGCTCGGATCGCGATACTTGATCTCCGCGCTGCCTTTCCGGCCTTTCGCTCCGACACGGCCAGACTTGCGCGGTCCACCCAGTACGTCTGCTAGCGTAAGACCCTGCTCCTTGGCGAGCTGGGCGATCTTCTGCTTGAGCTCGGCCCGGTCGCGCGCCTGGCGCGCCGATATGGCAGCGCTGATCCTGTCGCTGAGATCGCGCAACTCCTTGACGCTCATTTTATCCAGGGCGATGGCTTTCATTTGAGCTCCTATTTCGTTTCGTGTTCCGCTGGACATGTTTCCAGACAGGTTTATTGTATGTTTCCGGTCACTAACCTATGGCCAAAACCAGTCAAGAAAATAAATTGATTGAGTTAACAACTTCTACTGCCGGTTGGTTGCTGATATAAAACCGCAAAGAGGAATATGCAAGTCGTGTTTTGGCGGTCAAGACAATGGTTATTGAAGCCATCGCGAGAGGTTATTTGATCTCAGCTGGAGCAAAAAATAGCTCGTGTCGTTCCTGCTTTAGGTAGGAGGACGCTGGAAGCTGCCCGAAGCTGCCGGAACCTCGGGCGCGAATGCGACGCGCTGGCACTGCGGGTCGGGAACGAGGGCGAAGCCATGAATGCGAGCGGGATTGGCTGGTTTTCCAAACCTGACGCCTGCTGCCCATTTTCGCCATCCTCGACCGAAATGAGCTTGTCTGCAGCGATCCGGCAGCGATTCGGCCCGGAAGCGCCGCAGTCGCCGGTCAAAGCGAAACCAGGAGAGCGAGTGCCATGGCGCACGGCGCATGCACCTGTGACCTCGAAGCGGCCACCGCCCGCCGGGCCTGTGGGCTGACTGTCACTACCCGCTTCTTGCTTCGGCTGACGCGGTTGTCAAAAGCGGCTGTCCGGTTCACTGTCGCCACCATGGGGCGCCATAATCGTCGCGAGGCCGGGTGTGATTGAGGCGGTACGAAAACTCTTGCGGATGAATCGGTCGGTGGGGGGTGGACTTGATTTGTTCACCGACTTGCTTATCGCCAGTGCGCTCGAGGAAAGCCTTCTGCCGATCGACACCGGCCGGCTCGCGCGCTTTGCCGAAGAAGCGTTTACCCACCTGGTGGCCAAGCCCTACAGGGGCCATTCCATCCGAATTCGCCCCACCGAGGTTCTTGCCGGCGTTCCCGAGGCGCCAGTCCCCGGCAGCGTCATCGAAATCCTCGACGATGATATGCCGTTCCTGGTCGAAAGCGTTATTGGCGCTATCAATGCAGCGGGCCTGACGCCGCGCTTGGTTTTCCACCCGATATTCAAGGTGGCCCGCTATGGTTCAGGCCGATTGACGGAGGTCGTAGGGCCTGGCGATCGCAATTGGGCGGCAGGTGGCCAGGAAAGCTTCATTGCCGCTGTGGTTGACCCCCTGGACGAGACGCACGCCAAACAGCTGACGTCCGCTTTGGACAGGGTTCTGGGCGATGTCCGCACGTCGGCCGTGGATGGCCAGAGGATGCAGGATCGCCTCCAGCGCGCCATCAGCGAGATTGAGCACCAGCCGATGCCGGTTGGCGCCGCCACCAGCCTGCCCACCCCGCCGACTGCGCGGGAGGCGGTCGAATTCCTGCAATGGCTGGCCTCTGGCAACTGCACGCTGCTCGGCATGCGGGATTATGAGTTCGTGGGGCACGAAGCCACGGAGGATCTGTGGCCGGCGTCCGGCGGCGCTCTGGGCATTATGCGCAACACTGACGCCCCCGTGCTCGCCAGGGGGGGCGACAACCTCGCATTCAGTCCCGAGATTCGCGCCTTCTACAATCGCCCCGAGCCCGTGTTCGTGGCCAAGAGCAGCATGCTTTCCCAGGTCCGCCACCGCGTCCACCTCGATTACGTCGGAGTGAAACGCTACAGCCCGGCAGGCAAACTGATAGGCGAGCTGAAGATCGTCGGGCTCTTTGGTCGCCAAGCGTATTTGCAGCCGATTTCGGCGATACCGATAGTGCGTCGCAAGGTGCAGCAGGTGCTGGACGAGGCTGGCTTTCCACCCGACAGCCACAACGGGCGGACGTTGCGCGACGTCCTTGAGGACCTGCCACGCGACGAGCTGTTTCACATCGACAACGCAGCGCTTCGCAGCTGGGCTCTAGCGATCCTCGATCTGCAGCTCCGGCCCCGCACTCGGGTGTTGTCCCGGCTCGAGCAATTCGGCCGCTATGTCTCGGTGCTGACATTCGTGCCGCGCGATCTTTATTCGACACGCAACAGGGAGCGGATCGGCGCTTATCTCAGTCGCCGGCTGGGTGGCCACCTTTCCGCATTCTTCCCCTACTACACGGCAGGTCCGCTTGTCCGCACGCGGTTCATTATCGGCCTCGATGGACCGCAGCCTCGTTCTTATCAGGATGCGGAGCTCGAAGCGGACATCGCCGAGCTGCTTCGGACATGGGACGACCGGCTCGGTCGCGCAATTGCCGGAGCATTCGCCCCCGAGCGTCATGCCGCACTGACTGCCTCCTACGGCAATGCGTTCTCTGCCGGTTACGAGGAAACCTTCGACGTTGCGCGGGCTGTTGAGGATATATTGCGCATCGAGCGCCTTGACGCCGCCCGTCCGGTAGCCATCGATTTCTATCGGGAGGCAGGCGCGCCGGACCACAGGGTTCGCGCTGCACTATATCGCTTCGATGCGCCAATTCCGTTGTCTGAGCGAGTGCCGGTTCTCGAAAATCTCGGGTTCCGCGTCATAGACGAGCGTAGCTACCATGTTCGGCCGGCGCTTGCCGGCATCGAGCGGGTCGTTGTGCTCCATGACATGGTGCTGGAGACCGCCGAAGGTCACTCGATCGATATCGGGATGCATGAGTTGAGGCTCGAGGACGCATTCCTTGCTGTTACGCACGGGCTCGCCGAAAATGACTTGATGAACGCGCTGGTCGTGGCGGCGGGTCTCGATTGGCGGGAGGTTTCGGTATTTCGTGCGTATACGGCTTATGTGCGCCAGATCCGCGCGCCGTTCGGCCCCCGCTATATCGCGGAGACACTGATCCGTCACGCCAGCATCGCATCTGAGCTGTTCGAGCTGTTTCGGCTTCGTTTCGATCCGCGCCGCTCCGCTGCACTGCCGGTCGAGCAGGCCGGCGATGAGCTGCGTCGGCGTATCGAAGTGGCGTTGACCGCCGTTGCCAGCCTCGATGAGGACCGCATCCTGCGCCATCTCCTCAATTTGGTGATGGCCACCGTGCGCACCTCGTTTTTTCGCCCCGGCGAGAAGCAGGAAGCCGCACAGACCGTCGCGTTCAAATTCGATTCCAGGACCGTCGACGAGCTCCCCGAGCCGCGTCCCTTTCGTGAGATATTCGTCTATTCGCCGCGCGTCGAGGGCATCCATTTGCGCTTCGCCGGCATCTCCCGTGGTGGCATCCGCTGGTCCGACCGGGCGCAGGACTTCCGCACCGAGGTGCTGGGATTGGCAAAGGCACAGCAGGTCAAGAATACCGTCATCGTGGCATCCGGTGCCAAGGGCGGGTTTGTCGCCAAGCAGCTGCCCCGTGATGCACCACGCGATGTGGTGCTGCAGGAAGGCATCGCCTGCTACCGCCTCTTCATAACGGCACTTCTGTCTCTGACCGACGATCTCAGTGGCGCCGAGGTACGCTACCCGGAGGCGGTGGTCCGGCACGACGGCGACGATCCCTACCTCGTCGTTGCAGCGGACAAGGGAACCGCGACATTCTCCGATTATGCGAACGAGATCGCGTCTGCTCGTGGCTTCTGGCTGGGCGACGCTTTCGCCTCCGGAGGCTCGGCCGGCTACGACCACAAGCGCATGGGCATTACCGCGCGTGGAGCATGGGAATGCGTCAGGCGGCATTTTCGTGAGCTGGGACACGACATCCAGAACGAGGCGTTTCGCGTCGTTGGCGTCGGAGATATGTCTGGCGACGTATTCGGCAACGGTTTGCTGCTGTCGCCGGCGACACATCTGGTGGCCGCCTTCGATCACCGCGACATCTTTATTGATCCAACGCCCGACCCGGCCGTATCCCACGCCGAGCGCCGGCGCCTGTTCGAGCTGCCGCGCTCGTCCTGGGCGGATTACGATCGCTCGAAAATATCGCCCGGAGGCGGCGTCTTCTCCCGCAACACGAAGTCGATAGATCTGTCGCCGGAGATGCGCGCGCTGCTTGGCGTGACGGCAACCAGCATGACGCCGGCCGAGCTTATGCGTGCGATACTGAAAGCCGATGCGGATCTGCTTTGGTTCGGTGGGATAGGCACTTTCGTGCGGGCCTCCACCGAGACGGACGAGCAAGTCGGGGATCGCGCCAACGATGCCATTCGCATCGGCGCAGATGAGCTTCGCGCGCGGGTTGTCGGAGAAGGCGCAAATCTCGGCATCACCCAGCGCGGGCGAATAGAAGCGGCCTCGCGCGGCATCCGCATCAACACGGACTTCATCGACAACTCTGCCGGGGTCAACACCTCCGATGAAGAGGTGAATATCAAGATCGCAATGGCGGCGGCGATCGCGTCCGGACGGCTGTCGGTCGAGCAGCGTGATCAACTCCTCGTCTCGATGACGCAGGACGTTGCCACGGCTGTTCTCGCCAATAACTACCAGCAGAGTCTTGCAATCAGTCTGGCGCAACGCACCTCGGCTCGAGACATCGAATACCTTGGCCGCCTTGCTCGTCAACTCGAGCAGCGCGGCATCATTGAGCGCAAGCTGGAGGTGCTGCCGTCTGGCGCTGAGTTCGCCAGGCTAGCGGCTGCCGGCAAGGGTTTGACGAGACCGGAAATTGCCGTCCTTCTGAGTTGGGCGAAGATCGCTCTGCAAGCAGATATTCTCGCAGGGCCGGTGCCGGACGATCCAGCCAATGCGCATTTGCTGTTCGAGTATTTCCCGGCTGCGTTGCGGCACGACTATGCGACGGAGATTGCCGCCCACCGCCTGCGCCGTGAGATCATCACCACGCGCATCTCGAACTCGATGATCAACCGTGGCGGCCCGGCGTTTGTCGTGCGTATGGCGGAGGAGGCCGCCGCCAGCTCTGCCGATGTCGCGTACGCCTTCATGGGGGTACGGAGCATCTTCGATCTTCCGGCGCGCTGGGCTGAATTGGATGCGCTGGATAATCGCGTTGCCGCCGATTTGCAGCTCGATCTCTACCAACGCCTGCAGGACTTCATGATTTCGCAAGTTGCGCAGTTGCTGCGCCGCCGTGTCGATCGAGACATGGGCGCGCTCGTGGACGAATACACCGCGGCGGCTGCCGCGTTAGGGGCCGAAGGCGCCGCACTGCTGACGCCCTCTGGTCGCGGCCGCTCTGCTCATGACGTGGCGAGCCTCGGGGCGGCTGGAGTGCCCGCCGAGGTGGCCGCGCGGATCGCGGCGCTTCCTGTCCTGGCTGCAACCATGACGTTCGCCGACCATGCGCGCCGCGTCGGCCGGTCTGCTGTTGCCGCGGCCCGCGTCGCCTACGCGACCTCTGAGTACCTTGTGCTGGAGGAGTTTCAGGCGCGCGCCAGAGCGTTGAAGCCCCTCGATGACTTTGATGCTCAGGCGATTGCCGGTGGGCTCGCTGTGCTTCAGGAAGAAGCAGCTGCATTAGCCGATGCGATTCTTGCTGAGGGCGAGCCGCGCATGGATGTCCGTGCCTGGGTTGAACTCAACGTACCGAAGCTCGCCGAGGCGAAATCGAAGCTCGAGAAAATCGTCATGGCCGGCGATTTGACCATATCCCGCCTGATGGTCGCGGCCGAGACCGTGAGGGGGACGGCGCCGCGGAACGAACGGCTTAGGTCGGCCCTTGCATCGAGCTGACTCCGCTGGCCTGACCTGGCATGGCACGGCGGACAAGGACGCTGTATCAGCCGTACGCCAAGAGTGTACGCCAAGGGAGCTGTCCGCATCGGCGAATTGCTGTAGAACCTCAGCGCGGGCTATAGGCTGAACCGGGGGGAACACTGATGACGCAGGCCGCCGACATGGCTGGAAGTGCCGCTGTCGTCCGTCGAGCGCCGGCTTCGGCGCTGGCCGGCTGGGTGCTGGTCGATTGGGCGGTGCAGCCGTTTCACACGCTCGTCGTCACCTTTCTGTTCGCCCCCTATTTCACCACCGTTGTCGCCGGCGATGCCGCGCGCGGACAGGCTTTGTGGGGCTACGCCGCTGCCGTTGCCGGGATCCTGATCGCCCTGGGCGGTCCTGTGCTGGGTGCTGTTGCCGATCGTGGACGGCGCAAGCCGTGGGTTCTGCTTACCGTGCTGACGATGGCGGTTGCCGCCGCATCGCTTTGGCATGCAAGGCCCGGCGCGAGTAGTGCCGCGATCGCGCTTGTGCTGTTGGCGTTCGTCGTGGCGACCGTGATGGCCGAATACACGACCGTGCTCACCAACTCGATCATGCCGAGGCTGGTGCCTCCCAGTCAGTTCGGCCGGCTGTCAGGCACCAGCTGGGCCGTCGCGTTTGCCGGCGGCCTCCTGAGCCTGATCATCATGGCCGGATTCATCGTATCGAACCCGGCAACGGGCAAAACGTTGATGGGCCTGGATCCGCTGTTCAGCCTCGATCAGGCGGCCCGCGAAGGTGATCGTCTGACAGGCCCGTTTGCAGCCGTCTGGCTGCTGGTGTTCATTCTGCCATTCTTTCTTTTTGTGCCGGATACGCGTCCGGCAACAGCTGCCGCCGGGCAGCCTCCGGCCTCGCCGTTCGCCCAACTCTGGCAGACGCTGAAGTCACTTCCTGCCATGCCGAGCATGCTCTACTTCCTTATTGCCCGCGCGCTCTACACCGACGGTCTCTCGGCGATCTTCGTATTTGGTGGCATCTACGGCACTGCGGTCTTCGGCTGGGAGTTGGGGGAGCGCGGGCTGTTCGGCATCTTGCTCATTGTCGCTGGCGTCGTGGGCGCTGCCGTAGGCGGCGTTCTGGACGACAAGCTTGGCTCCAAGACTGTGATCGTCGGCGCGCTTGTCCTGTTGATCATTGGCGCCGTCGGCATCCTCTCCGTCACGTCGACCCACGTCTTGTTCTCGATTCCCGTCGACCCCAAGGCAACCGGTGCTGCAACCTTCGCCAGCACCGGCGAGAGAGTGTTCCTGGCATTCGCCTGCCTCGTGGCAATTGCCGCCGCACCCAACCAGTCCGCGAGCAGATCGCTGCTGGCCCGCCTTGCACCTCCCGATCGCTCGGCCCAATTCTTTGGATTGTTCGCGTTCTCCGGCAAGGTGACGGCCTTTCTGGCGCCATTGCTGATAGCGTTGGTGACTCAGATATCGGATAGCCAGCGTCTCGGGATGTCGATGATCTTGCTCTTCCTGGTGGCCGGAATCATTTTGCTGATCCCGGTATCGGAGCGGCGCGAGGCTGCCTGAGCAACGCGTGCCGTCCTCAGGTCGCCGTGCTTCTGAGCGCCGGACCAAGCGCGGGGCAGGGCGGAATTGGGCCGGCCAGCGACCACATCGTCTTGATTGTGCTCATGATGAGATCGTATCGCCGGGCAATTGCCGTACCGTCCCATTGCGTCTCCGCCCGCAGCATGTCCGTGAGGTAGAATGGTGATGCGGTCCCTTCGGGGAACAGCACGGTCTTCTTCGCCTCGAACTCGCGTTGGCTCACGCGCTTGTTCTGCGCCTCGGTCGCCAACACCAGGTTCCCGATGCATTGAGCCGCGCGCACTCTGTGCGGTTGACGGGGGAACAGCCTGGCCCATTCCCCGCCCTTGACATTACCCTTGGGGCAAACGTGCTCGACCGTGAGGCGATCTGGCCCTGTGTTGGCGGGATCGACAAGCGGCTGGTAGTAGGCGAGCGGTTGACGTGAAATCGCTATGTCCGCTCGCAAAAGAAAGAGTTTGGCCGTTGGCGGATCGACAAGGTGCAGCCGCGTTGCGACATTGCGCAGAATTTGTTTCTGGTCGTCAGCGCTGAAGGTCAACAACTGGTCGGGCCGGGTCAGCTCGTGCGATGTATCGAGCAATCGCCTCAGCACCGGCGCATAGTGCCGGCGTCGCGCATCCCGCCCGCATCCGAGCGCCATCAGGCCGTGGGCGTAGCGGTCGAGCGATTTGAGGAACAGGCCGAGAGCTTGCGGGTTCCCGTCCAGGCGTTGCAGCGCAAGCATCGCGAGCGGGACCCAGTCGTCGTCGCCATGCTGTTCGAGCCAGCGCAAAACCTGGATCCACTCCTCCGCATCATGAGCAACGGCAGCGGCGATCTCCGCGCCTTTTACCTGCAGGTAGGCCTCGGCCATCGGCGCGAACACCTCGCCGACGAAACGGCGGGGTCCGCCGCGTTTCTGCACGGCGCGCTTCAATCCGTCGATGATGCCGCGCCTGGGCCATCCATCGATGACGGCGAGGTGGGAGAAGAAGGTCTTGCCCTTGGAGCGCGTACGCTCCGCCTCCTCCCTGTACTTGTCCATCTCGTCGATGATGGGCTCGTAGCGTTCCCTCTGCGCCTGGTCGAGCGGCCCTAGAATTTCGCCCCGGAAAATGTCTTCCACTGTGAGCCGCTTGCCGCGGTCGTTTATCGTGAGGAAGATCTGATAGGCGTAATCGAAATCGTCTGAGCTCACCACGAGGACGCGAACACTGCGTCGCGCGAACCCCAGCAGGCGCCTGCGTCTGTCTGGACTGAGCTCGCGCAGCATTTTGCCCCTGATCGCGCGTCGGACGTCTTCAACTTGTCTGCGCGTTATGCTGGTTCCAAGCTCCTCGGCGGGTCTGGCGCGCCTGCTGGCCCCGGGGTTCTGGATCGCAGACTTGAAATAGTTGTCGTCGCTGGCCCGCAATGAGAGATGGCACGATTGCTCTTTCCCTTCCTGTAGGGGGGTACGCGCGATAAGGCGATGCAGGTCTTCGCTCGTCGTGTCGGGCTCCAGGTCCCTGAGCACGGCAAAAATGATCGCAAGCGTGATCAGGCGCTGCTGACCGTCGATAACGTCCACGCACTGGATCGGACCGGCCTCTGTTCCCGATTCTGTGGTGCGCGTGTTCACGAACAGCATCGTGCCCAGAAAGTAGGGGATCTCGCGACCCGCCCGCACCTCGTCGTCAACGGCAGCCTCGATATCTTCGATCAGCTGCGCAGCCTCGTCTTTGGTCCAGACATAGTCGCGCTGGAATGCGGGGATTGAAAATGCGTAGCGACCGGACAACAGGTCCTCGATCGCCATATCAACGCTCTGCAATTGAGTGGTCATGGAATGTCCAGATGCACACGCTGCTCAATCAGGCAAGGGGCGATAGGGTTTGAAACAAATTGCAATCGGCGGAGCGAGAGTGAATGTGGTCGCGTTGCCCGGCTCATGGTTATACCTTCATGCCCCAGACAGAGAATAATGCCTCGATCAGCTCCTCGGTTCGCGCCATGATGACGTCCGGCGTCCACTCGGCATGCGCAGCCGCTCGCTCCGACAGAACGAAACGCGAGGCGGATTGCGCCAGCAGCAGCCGTTTGACGATGTAGTCGTTGGTGCCGGCGTGGTGGTTGTCGTGCAGCGTGAGAAACGACAGGTTGCCCAGCCTGTTGCAATGGTCCGCGATGCTCTGGGGCGTCGGAAATGCTACGCGCCAGTGGCTGCTTTTGGACGGCCGCCGCGGCAATACGTGCTCCACAGTGACGTTCTTGCCATCGATCGGGCCCGGGTCGCGCTGAGGTGACAGGGCCCAGGAAACGCGGCGCATCACCAGTGCATGGAAGCGCTTGGAATAGAACGTCCTGCTTCTGAGGCTTTCCAGTGCGGCAGCCGCGAGCTCTGGCTCGATGTCGAGTTGCTGCATCTGTGACACCGGTAGTCGCTGGTCGATATCCTTGAGCAGCGCAATGTAGCGCCGCTCCTGCACCGTTGGGTCCATTCCGGCAATCTTGAGAATGTAGCTGAGCCGCTCCAGCCGGGCAAAAAACGCGGCCGTTTCCGCATGTCCGCCGCCGCACGTGGCGACCCAGTGCAGAGCCGCCGGCATCCACATCTGATGATCGAGCCAGAACAACGTCGTCAGCGTATTGGCGCAATCTTCCTGCGCCGCCCCCTGTCCGATCGATTTTCGGTTTATCTGTGCCATCGCTTCGGCGCGAGGCACCAGCTCCTCTTGCATGAAGGCTATGCCGGATGCATTGAGCTTGAAGCGTTCGAGCAATTCCCTCTCAACAGGCTTCGACGATCTGCGCCGAACATTCAGTATTCGGATATGCGAGAGCAGGTTCGTCATTCCGTCGGCGCCAACGGCAGACAAGGCTTGCTCGAACAGATGGCTGGCTTCCTCCTGCTGCTCCCGTGGCATCGCGGAAATCAGGCTGACCTTTGCGCGTTCGCTTGAATGGAACTCCAGTCCTGTTTCTTCCGCAGTCGCCAGCAGTGCCCAAGCTTCCTCCTCGTCCTCCACCGACTCCATGGTGACCAGGCAGTTGTCGAGTAGAAATCGCGTCAGAGCCTCGCGACGTTCAGCCTGCGGCGCGAGCTGCCGGATAAGCCGTCGGAGGTGATCTCTGTTGTTCAACAGGTTTCGCTCGCCGAACGAAAGATCGAGAATGTCTCCACGAGGATCCTGGAGTGTGCTGCCTGGTCGCTGCACCCATGCCTCGAAGAAGGCACTTACGCCCGGCTGTGGCGCGAGGCGCAGCCCGTCTCCCTCGGCTGTACCGATCAGGGCCTGCAAGCGCTCACGTGTCGATGTCGAGTTGGTCATGTCTCTCAACAGCGCGCAGATAATCGTGATCGTCACCGCCCGCTGATGCCCGTCGATGATCCCGGAGCGCTGCTCTCCGGTGGGCGTGGCCAGGAACACATGTCCGAGCCAATACCGCTGCCTTGGGCCATCCATTGCTTCGGTCAGGTCCGATATCAGCCGACCGGCATGCAGCTCGCTCCACGCATAAGCGCGTTGAAACCAAGGCAACTGGAAAGAGTGGCTGGAGAATAATTCGCCGACCGTCAAGACGCGGACTTTCAGAAACGGTTCCAACACTCCCCCCCCCTTGGCCCTTGTGTGCGCCGATTGCGGCTGCCACCGTCTCACGCATCGCCCGGGGCGACTGCGACTCTGCTGCAATCAGGTCAGGCATCAAGCAATTGACGCCATGGTTGGCCGCGTCGAACTCGAGCGCGAGGCTCGCGCCAATCGGCCAAATACATCCCTCGCAGCGAACTCTTTCGGCCTCGGCTGCAATTCATGATGCTGCGCGCAACGCCTCTTGATACGGTAACACTCGCCGAACGTCCTCGCCTAGTCGCCTGATTGCACACGATCGAGCAGATAACTCTTTTCACTAGAAGTATAAAAGCATACCGCCGAACCCAGGCCGGCGCCCGACCATGTCGGCTGGCACGGCCGAACCCACAGGCAAGTGCAGTGCGCCCGATTGCACGCTTGCGCTCTGTCGAGCGCGGTGCTACCCGCCGCCAACCTGGAGCAATCAGCCGACATGTCAGAACAGAACCGCCAGATCGTTTACAAGATCATGCCGCAAGCGGACTGGAGCGCTGCGCTTGATGCCGGCGTCTACAGCGGCTCTTCCGACGATCAGCGCGACGGCTTCATCCACTTGTCGGCGGCCGATCAGCTTGCGGGAACGGCGGCAAAGCATTTCTGCCACCAGGCTGGCCTGCTGCTGATCGCTCTCGATGCGGGGCGGCTCGGTCCGGCTCTCAGGTGGGAGCCCTCTCGCGGCGGTGCGTTGTTCCCCCACCTGTACGGTCCGCTCGATGTCGCCGCTGCGGTGAGTGTCGTACCCATGCCCCTTGATGACGAGGGCATACCTACGGCGGCTGGGAGTTTCGCTTCATGATCTCAGGCCTTGCACGTTTGGCTCAGCCGCTCTTATTCGCATTGCCGCCCGAGGAAGCGCATTCCGCCACGATCAAAGCGCTTGCCAGCGGGCTTTACCCGCGCGCCGACGCCCCGGACGATCCGCGCTTGGCGTGCGATGTCCTTGGCTTGCGTTTCTCCAATCCATTGGGCGTGTCGGCCGGGTTCGACAAGAACGGGGAGGTGCCTGGCGCTCTGCTCGCCATGGGGTGTGGCTTTGCCGAAGTGGGCACGATCACGCCGCGCCCGCAGCCAGGCAACCCGAAACCGCGCGTGTTCCGCCTTATTCGTGATCGGGCAGTCATCAACCGGCAGGGCTTTCCCAGTCAAGGCCATGCCGCAGTTCTGGCCCGCCTGCAGCGCCGTCGCCCGCCGGGCATCGTCGGCATCAATATCGGCGCCAATCGCGATTCCACGGACCGCGTCGCTGATTACGTGTCGGGTATCGAAGCCTTCGCGGACATCGCCAGCTACTTCATGGCGAATATCTCTTCGCCGAATACGCCGGGGCTCCGGACCCTGCAGGCACCCGCAGCGCTCGAAGAGCTGCTTGCTGGCATGATGGCGGCCCGCACCCGGCTTGCAGCAGCCGGTCGGCCAGCCCCGCCGGTTCTCATCAAGATCGCTCCCGATATCGATGAAGCAGACGTCGAGACGATGGTCGAGCAGATGTTGCGGCACGGCGTGGACGGCTTGGCTGTCGCCAACACAACAGTGTCGCGCGCCGGTTTGCAGGATGTCGAAACCGGGCGACAGGCGGGAGGCTTGTCGGGGCGGCCACTATTCAATCGCTCGACGGTAATGCTGGCCCGGATTTACCGGATGGTGGGGACGCGAATTGTGTTGATCGGTAGCGGCGGCATCGAGTCCGGCGAGACTGCCTTGGCCAAGATCGAGGCCGGCGCCAGCCTGCTACAGCTCTACACGGCGCTGATCTATGAGGGCGCGGGCCTCGTTGGCCGCATCAAGCGCCACCTGTCTGCGGCGCTCGACGAGGCCAAGGCGAACTCTCTGGCGGAATTGCGCGGCCGACGCGCAGAAGACTGGGCATCCAGAACCGATGATACCGAAAAACCTCAGGTTTGACCTGTGGTCGAACCTGAGCGCGTGCGCCATTTGCCTGCGGCTCAATAGGGCTGGTCCCTGATCTTCAGTCGGAACAGGACGCGTGACACCAGAATCTCGCCGACAAGGAAGATCAACGCGACAAGACCGATATCGATTGCGGAAAGCCCCAGCGTTGGCTGCGCCGCCACCGCCGGAAACAAGGCCTCCGGTATTTGATCGAGTCCCGTCGCTCTGCTGCTCGATGGCATGCCCGCGCGGCGCTTGATGAAGCTGGACAAAAGGTCGCCAGTCATTGCCGCGGCCGCGACCATCGCGCCGAATGACCAGCCAAGACCCATCAGCTCGGATCCTGCCGCTGTCGCCACTACAGCCAGAACGACGCCTCTGACCGTCTTCGAGCGCCCGAACAGCGGCCGGCCGTCGCCCAGTATCAGTCCGCCATCCAGCGGCGCGGACCAGCGCCCGCCCAGCACCTTTTTCGCGATCACAGGCGTTCCATTGGCCAGCGTCACCAGCACCAGAACCTGTCCGATCGCTATGACATTGAATGGCACGAAGCCTCCTGATGACTGATCGCGGCCGCTTTGTCGCGGACCTCCCCCACCATGCAAGTGCGCCAGGAGCTTCCCTTGATGGCGGTCAATGCCGCGCGGCTCCCGCTGGGTTGGGATCGTGGACTGTCAAAAAGTGATCCGAGGAGTTCACTCCATGAAGCCCGTCAGGACCTGGGTCGTTATTGCTGACGCATCACGCGCGCGCGTACTGCAGCAGGAGGGCAAGAACGCGCCGTTGGCGCCAGTCGATGGCATGGCCATGGAAGCGGATCTGAAGCCAACGCATGAGATCATGTCGGATCGAGCCGGGCGCAACGCCTCCGCTGGAGCCTATCCCAAGCACGCTTTCGACGCCCGCACCGATGCGCATCGGCTCGAGAAGCGCCGGTTCGCAGAGTTGATCGTTGGCAAGCTCGGTGCATGCCATGCCGCCGGCGACTTCGACCGGCTGGTCATTGTGGCGCCGCCACAGGCTTTGGGCGACTTGCGCGCCGCACTCGGCCCGCATCTCGCTGCGGCTGTTCATGCCGAGGTCGCCAAGGACCTCACGAAGACGCCGGACCACGAGCTGCCCGGCCATTTGGACGACGTTCTGATCTAGAGTGCTTCCGGAAAAGTGTGAAGCGGCTTTCCGGTAAGAAGCACTAGGAGTTAAAAGCTTAGAGCCGCCTTCCGATTGCACTTGGATCGGAACGGCTCTAGTGGCAAGTGGACTTTGAGCGCTCGCTGCAGGTCGGCAACGCTCTTGCAGGATAAACGACAAGGGGCGGCCGGCCATCGCCGGTCCGCCCCTCTTTGTGCACGCAATGCCTGCCAGCCTACTTCTTCTTTTTGAAGCCGTATTCTTCCCATCGCCGCTCGACGAGATCCAGGTCCTGAGGGTCGGGTTTGACCATCTTGGGATAGCGGTCGCCCTGATAGTTTTCCTCCGGCAGGAAATCGAGGTTGATCGTGGCGTCGATCAGTACACGGCACCATTTGCCCGTGCCGAACAGCGCGGTGTCCCGATACTGCAGCCGTGTTGAGGGGTCGAGCGCGGAGCCGAACGTCCCCGGCATGAAGACGATGTCGTCTTCTGCCGCGTTCACGCGATAAGCGAACGCCCAGTCGAGTGAGCCGGGATCATGGATGTCGATATCATCGTCCACGACCCAGATATGCTTGTAGCGCAGGTGAGCGGCATTTGATCCCCAGATCGCACATGCCGCCTGCTTTGCCTGGCCGCGGTACGTCTGGCGCAGCTGAATGATCAGCGTGGTGCCGTTGTTGGCGGCCGGGCAATGGACATCCGTGACGCCGGGCACGCCCGAGCGCTCCAGGATGTTCCACGCAAGTGCCGCGCGCTGGACCGAGCTCATGATCGAGTTCTCGTTCAGCATCTTCGGCATCGTGCCTTCCAGGGTGCCACGGAAGATCGGGTCGTTGCGATGGGTGATCGCGGTGACCCGCACTGAATGCTTCGGCGCCTGGTCACCGCCAAAATATCCCGTGTACTCGCCGAACGGGCCCTCCATCTCGAAAGTCGCCGGGTCTGGCGAGATCCAGCCTTCGACCACCATCTCTGCAGTCGCAGGGACCTTCAGCGGCACTGTCTCGCAGTCCACCAGCTCCACCGGCGCACCTCGGATGGCGCCCATCACGTCGTATTCGGAGACGTCCGGAGGAACCGGCGAAGATGCGGCATACGGCAGCGACGGCTCCCAGCCGTAGATGAAAGCGACCGGCATTTCCTCTTGCTTGTCGACATACTTGCGGAAGTCCAGGCCCCAGTTCTGCGGCCGCCACAAAAGCACTGGCAAGGTCTTGCCGGACTCGCCGATCATGCCGCGGTAGAGACCGACGTTGAGGCGCCCGGTCTGCGGATCCTTTGTAACCGTTCCCTGCATCGTGTTGATATAGCGGCCACCATCGAAGCGATGCCACTTCGGTACGGGGAAATCGAACAGATTGATGTCGTCGCCAGTGATGATGTTTTCCTTTACCGGCCCGGTCTTCACGTTGACCGGTGGTAGCCGCTCCGAGTACGACCGGCGCGCCGCCTTGACGAGCTCGGTGATCGGCGCGTCCTTTGGCAGGCCGAACATCATTGCGACCCGGCTGTAGCTGGAAAGACCTCCGGTGAACAGCTTGGTGCAGCGGCTGCCCGCTTTGTTGTAGTCCTTGATGTTGTTGAACAACAAAGCCGGGCCGTCGCCATTGCCGAACGCCTTGCGCGTCACCGTGCCGATCTCGCAATTCCAGTCGCACTCCGCGTCGATCTCGTGCAATTCGCCTTCCCGGCGCAGTGCCTCGATCCAGCCGCGCAGATCGCCATAAGGCTGCGGAGCGTTCGAGCCGGCGGACGAGCCCGGGGCGGCCGGGGCGGCGGCAGGTGCCGATTTTTTCGCGGGCTTGGACGTCGAAGCCGCCTTCGTCCGCGCCGCCTTGCCCGGTCGTTTCGCACCCGATGTATTCGCCATGGTTAAAACCTCGCACGCTTCTGGATTGGGGGAGAGGATCGCTCGCGAGCACCTCGTTGCATGCAACGTTGCCTGCGTCCAGGTCGCACGGCACTGCTCGGCGGCTGCAGCTCGTATCGGATCAGGTTATGGACCGGTATTTTTGCAGTCAAGTACCACAATACCCCACGGAAGGGCCTGCGATCGAGCAGCGCTGCCCCGCGTCAGACCGCCGCTGCCGGGTGGCAGCAGAAAGCCGGGAATTAGCTACAATTATTTGATGCCGTGGGTTTTCTCCGTGCCTGCAGTCGGAAGAGCGGGCACGATGTCGCCAGCCCCTGGCGCCTGGCGCTTCAAGACGCTAATAGTGGTAACGGAAGGCGATAATTTCTCCGGTGGCATTTCGTCCTCCGACAACGCTTGACGTTGGCGCGAGGCGAGTCCAATCCGAAGGCTGACGACAGCAATCAGACACGACGCAGGGAGCAGCGCCAATGGCAGTGGAGCGAAAGCCGGTTGCATTCGAGGACCTGCGGGGCTGGATCGAAGCCCTCGACAAGGCAGACGAGCTCCGGCAGATCGATGCCAAGGTTGATTGGAATATCGAGCTTGGCACTATTACGCGCATGGCGCTTGGCCCCGGAACCGGCAAGGCGCTGCTGTTCAACAACATCAAGGACTATGAGCGTCCGGCCGCGCGCTGCGGCCGAATGTTCGTCTCGGGACTGGCCACCTACAGCCGCGTCGCCATGATGCTTGGCCTGCCGCGCGATACGCACCCCCGCGAGCTCGTCAGCGTTGGGCGCAATATTCTCAACGGTTCCGTCCCGCCCCGCACGGTCAAGGACGCTCCCTGCAAGGAGGTCGTTGTTACCGGCAAGGACGTCGACCTCTACGACTTTCCCGCACCGTTATGGAATCGGCCGGACGGCGGTCGCTACATCCTGACCTATGGCGGCGTAATATCCAAGGATCCGGTCAGCAACGTTCAGAACGTCGGCATCTATCGCGGCATGCTGGCGAGCAAGAACGAAATTCCGATGCTGATGTGGAAAGCTCAGAACGTCGGGCATCATGTCGCCGCCTGGCAGGCTCAGGGCCACAAGCGCATGCCGATCGCCGTCGCCATCGGCTGCGAGCCCACGTTCGGCTTCTGCGCTTCCGCGCCGATCACGCGGGGCGTGTGCGAGTACGACGTTATGGGCTCGATCCGCGGCGCGCCGGTCGATCTCGTCAAATGTGAGACCGTCGATCTGTACGTGCCCGCGAGCGCTGAGATCGTTATCGAGGGAGAGTTGACGCTCGACCCGGCCGAGTATGTCATGGAAGGTCCGTTTGCGGAGTTTACTGGCTACGTTGCTGGCGATGCAAGTCCGAAGCCGACGATCAAGATCACGGCGATCACGCATCGCAAGGATCCCATCCTGGCCGGCGCAATCGAAGGTGCATTGCCGGGAAGCTACTCCGAGAACGGAATTTGCTCCTCGATCATGCGTGCCGGCGTCGCCTGGAACGTGCTGGATCGCGCAGGTGTACCCGGCGTGGTGGACGTTTGGTGCCCGCCTGTGCAGATGGGGATCAATACCATCGTTGGCATCAAGCAGGTCTATCGCAACCAGGCCAAGCAGGTCGGCCACGCGCTTTGGGGGTCGGCTGCCGGTCACGTTCGCTACAAGCACGTCACGGTGGTGGATGAGGACATCGACATCCACGATTATGGCGCAGTCGATTGGGCGATTGCCTATCGCGTCAATGCCGGCGAGGACGACGTGATCATCGCGCCCTCCACATTCGGTGCGGGCCTCGATCCGTCGACACGCAAGCGGGACCGCAATGCAGCGTTGTTCGGCACCGGCAAGTGGGCCCGCATGCTGATCGATGCGACAATGAACCTGGACTACGACCCCGATCCGGACTTCGACGGCGCCCGTTACCCGCCGCTGATCTGGCCGGACAAGGAGGACATTGATGCCGCCAAGGCGCGCTGGCAGGAGCTCGGTTTGGACGATGATGGTTCAGCCGGCCAGTCGGGTGGCAAATCGGGCGGTAAGGCGAAGAAGAAGTAGCTAGCAGCATCACGCGCACTGTATGGCAAGGCGGGTTCGCACGTGGCGAGCCCGCCTTTTGCTTTTTGGGCGAATGCGCTGCTTGCAGCCTGCCCCCTGGCCGCCCCCCTTGGCATCACCTCCGGAACAGGCCGCCACCGTCCATATCGATCATCGTGCCGGAAAGATATTCAACCTGCGGGCTGCACAACATGACCGCCAGGGCAGCGACCTCGCTCGGCTCCTTCATGCGGCCGAACGGCAGATCTTCGAGATATTCCTCCCACCTGTTCTCGTCGCCGAAACTCGCCTTCGCGCGCGCACGTGACAGCGTCAGTGTTCGGTCCGTCCGTGTGATGGACGGATTGATGCCGAAGACACGAACGCCGAAGTCCACCGACCGGGCGCCAATGGCCTTTGTGAAGGCATTCAGGCCTGCATTGCCCGTGGACCCGCAGATGTAGTCGTAGGTCGGCGAAGGCCCGGCAATGCCGATGATGTTGACGATGATGCCGGACTTCCTTGGCCTCATCTGCTCCAGCGCCATCTTCGTCATATGCACATAGCCGAAGACTTTGAGCTGCCAGGATTCGATCCAGCGCTCCATCGAGATGTCGAATATGCTTCCGCCCGGAATTGCTCCTGCGTTGTTGATCAGGATGTCGATGTCGGGATATCGGCGCATCGTCTCTTCTCGCGCGCTGCCAGCAGCCAAATCCGTTGCGTGCGTTTCGACCGTCGACGTGTGGCGAGAGCGAATGCCATCGGCAGTCGACTCGAGCGCTTCCGCGCTGCGAGCGACCAGGATGACCCTGGCACCTTCCCCCGCAAAGGCATCGCCAAGTGCAGCGCCTATGCCCTTGGAGCCGCCCGTAATCAAAACCTTTTTGTCCTTCAAACCGAGATCCATCTGGCATTCCTTTGCTGATTGAAGGCGGAGTGAATCACCGCGCAGGCCTCCCTGTTGCCAATCCGTCAGGGTTCGATCTATTGCGCCATGCGGCACGATGGAGCGACTATCATCCGGTTCAGCCGCCACGTCGAGAGGTCACGCCATCGACGATGCTACTATTGGCGGACGTCGAGCACCGCGCCGAATTGCAGCCGTCGGTCGAGAGGAGCACACCATGATCGTCAAGCATGTGATGTCCCAGATCATTCAGCTTCATGCTGACGAGCCCCTCGCCGACGGGCCCACTGTGCCGGGTGCGAAACGCGACTTCATCGTCGTCAAGCTCGTCACCTCCGATGCCATCGACGGCATCGGGGTGACCTTCTTCGGCGGCGCCCTGACCAGAGCGCTCAAGCAGGCAGTGGACGACCTCGGCGCGCTCGTCATTGGCGAGGCCCCGCATCGCCCGGAGCGCATTGCCTCCAAGCTGCGATCAGCTGCGGACATGGCAGGGCCAAGTGGCATCTTCATGCTGGCCTTGTCGGCCCTCGACATGGCGCTATGGGACATCAAGGGAAAATCGTTGGGCGTGTCCCTGTCCCGCTTGCTGGGTGGCCATCGTGAAACAGTGCCCGCCTATGCCTCCGGGGCGCTGATGCGCCAATTTTCGTTGTCCGGAGTCGAAACGGCCGCCGGGCGCCTGGTCGAACGGGGCTGGAATTCGATGAAGACCCAGCTTGCGCTTCCCGGCCAAACCAGCCCGGAGATCGAGGTTGATCGCATCCGGGTGATACGCGAGGTCATCGGCCCGCAAACGCAACTCATGTGCGACATCAACCAGCGGTGGGAGGTGCATGATGCGCTCTCGATTGGCGCACGGCTGCAAGCGCATAACCTGCACTGGCTGGAGGACATCACCCGGGCTGACGACTATCAGGGCCTCGCTCACGTCCGCAATGGCCTCACGACCCCGATTGCGGCGGGCGAATATGTCTGGGGCATCGAGCCATTTCGTCAGTTGCTCGCGCAGGGATCCATCGACATTGCGATGATAGACCTCGTGCGCGTCGGCGGCATCACGCAGTGGATGAAGGTGGCTGGCATGGCCGAGGCATTCAATATCCCCGTCGTATCGCACCTCATTCCGGAGGTGCACGTCCATTTGATCGCCGCGGTGCCAAACGGCGAGATTGTCGAGTACATGCCCTGGACGCGTGATCTGTTCGACAATCCACCCATGCCTGAGAATAGCCAGTATGCGGTCCCAGCAGGTCCGGGCCTTGGTCTGACGTTCAAGCGTGAGATAGAGATGGGGTTCAAGCGCGGATAAGGGGATAAGGAGTGTTGCCGCCTGTCAGCCGCCACGGGGAGCTTGCGGCAGCCGCCTGAACGGCAACCGCCCGCCGGATCGCTCCGGCGGGCGGTATCAGTTTTGTCAGGTTACGGACAAGAGCCCGGGCGGATTACATCATGCCGCCCATGCCGCCCATGCCACCCATTCCGCCCATGCCGTGATCGTGGCCATGGCCGCCGCTCTCCTTCTTCGGCGCCTCTGCGACGCCGGCCTCGGTGGTGATCAGCAGGCTGGCAATCGAGGCGGCGTCCTGCAGCGCGGTGCGCACGACTTTGGCCGGGTCGATGATGCCCTTCTCGATCATGTCGCCGTACTCGTCATTCTGAGCGTCGTAGCCGAAGGCAGCGCCCCGGCCCTCGAGCACCTTGCCGACGACGATCGAGCCTTCAACGCCGGCATTCTCGGCGATCTGGCGGATCGGAGCCTGCAGCGCCTTGCGAACGATCTGGATGCCGGCATCCTGGTCGTCGTTGTCGCCCTTGACGTTGACGCCGGCAGCGGCCTTGGCCAGAGCGACACCGCCGCCCGGCACCACGCCTTCCTCGACAGCGGCGCGGGTTGCGTTCAGTGCGTCATCGACGCGATCCTTGCGCTCCTTCACCTCGACCTCGGTGGCGCCGCCGACCTTGATAACTGCCACGCCGCCGGCCAGCTTCGCCAGCCGCTCCTGCAGTTTCTCGCGGTCATATTCGGACGTGGTCTCCTCAACCTGCGCCTTGATCTGATTGACGCGGGCTTCGATGTCCTTCTTCTTGCCGGCGCCGTCGACGATGGTGGTGTTCTCCTTGTCGACGGAGATACGCTTGGCGCGGCCGAGCATGTCGAGCGTGACGCTCTCCAGCTTGATGCCGAGGTCCTCTGAGATCACCTGGCCGTTGGTCAGGACGGCGATGTCCTCCAGCATGGCCTTGCGGCGATCGCCGAAGCCAGGCGCCTTGACGGCGCAAACCTTGAGACCGCCGCGCAGGCGATTGACGACCAGCGTGGCCAGGGCCTCGCCTTCGACGTCCTCGGAGATGATCAGCAGCGGCTTGCCGGTCTGCACGACGGCTTCCAGCACCGGCAGCATCGCCTGCAGGCCGGTCAGCTTCTTCTCGTGGATCAGGATGTAGGGATCCTCGAGCTCGGCGATCATCTTCTCCGCATTGGTGATGAAGTAGGGAGAAAGATAGCCGCGGTCGAACTGCATGCCTTCCACAACGCTGAGCTCGGTCTCGAGGCTCTTGGCCTCCTCGACGGTGATAACGCCCTCGTTGCCGACCTTCTGCATCGCCTCGGCGATCATCTCGCCAATTTCACGCTCGCCGTTGGCGGAGATGGTGCCGACCTGGGCGATCTCCTCGGAGTTCTTCACCTTCTTGGCGCGCTTGCCGATGTCCTCGACGACCTGGGCCACGGCCTTGTCGATGCCGCGCTTCAGATCCATCGGGTTCATGCCGGCGGCAACCGCCTTCATGCCCTCGCGAACGATCGCCTGGGTCAGCACGCAGGCTGTAGTTGTGCCGTCGCCTGCCATGTCGTTGGTCTTCTGGGCGGCCTCGCGGACGAGCTGCGCGCCCATGTTCTCGAACTTGTCCTCGAGCTCGATCTCCTTGGCGACGGTGACGCCGTCCTTGGTGGTGCGGGGCGCACCGAAGCTCTTCTCGATGATGACGTGCCGGCCCTTGGGACCGAGTGTGACTTTCACTGCGTTGGCGAGGATATCAACGCCGCGAAGCATGCGCTCGCGGGCTTCGGAGGAGAATTTGACGTCTTTGGCTGCCATTTTGGGGGATCCTTAGAATACGGGGAGAGCGATTAGGGTGTTGAGATTGGCGAGCAGGGGCGGGCAACGGGGCGGGCGAAGGAGGAGGCGATAGCGGCCAAGCCGGTTCGCGACGCGCCATTCGCTACGCGCTCACTTGTCGAGCACGCCCATGATGTCGCTCTCCTTCATGATCAACAGCTCCTGGCCGTCGATCTTGACCTCGGTGCCGGACCACTTGCCGAACAGCACCCTGTCGCCCTTCTTGACGTCGAGCGGCACAACCTTGCCGCTTTCGTCGCGGGCGCCCGGACCAACCGCCGTGATCTCGCCCTGCTGCGGCTTCTCCGCCGCGGTGTCTGGAATGATGATGCCGCCGGCGCTCTTGGTTTCCTGCTCGACGCGCTTGACGACCACGCGGTCGTGGAGGGGACGGAATTTCATGTAGGATTGGCTCCCGGATTGGAGGAAGGGGTCGGGTGTTGTGGATAACCCGCCGTTAGCACTCGATCATAAGGAGTGCTAGCAAGCTCCCGGGATGTAGTCTGCCCCCGAACGCCTGTCAAGACGCGAATGTCGCAACAATCGTGCCGCTCTGCTGCGGATCCGCGCCAAAGTTAAGCCGTCGGGTGTTGCTACCTGGTGTTGCTACAATGCTATCCGCCTTGCGAATGCCTTCGGGATTGTGTGGTGGCTGCTGCAACTGAACGTGCCGTGCGAGGAGCCTTGACGCCGTTGTCCGGCAAGCACGTCGGCGCGACCTGACGTTGTTCGCTCGTGCTTGCCACGATCTGAGGCCTGCCTGCTATGAAATACGACCTCTCGATCATCTTCACCGGCCACATGGTTGATCTGCCGGGGCGATTGCAGCGGCGGTTTCCGCAATCGATGGCATCGGTCGTCGCAACGGAAATCACGCAGGCGGTCGAACGGGCGCGTGGCACCGTGCGCGGACCGGTTCTTGGCCTCTCGAGCGCCGCACGCGGTGGAGACATCTTGTTCCAGGAAGCGTGCCGCTTGCACGGCATCGAGACCCGAGTGGTTCTGCCTTGTGCTGCGGAAGAATTCGTGGAGAGCTCCGTTGACGGCGTGCCTGACAGCGATTGGGTCGACCGCTTCCGGGCGGTCTGGCATGCGGCCGGCGCCACAGGGCGCACGGTGCTGAGCGGACAACTCGAGGAAGCTGCCTACGAGCGCTGCAATGAGGCGCTGCTTTCGGCCGCGCTCGAGACGGGCCGCAGCGCCATGCTTCTGGCATTCTGGAACGGCCAGCAGGGCGACGCCCCCGGCGGCACGGCCACATTCGTGCAACGCGTGCGCAGCGCCGGCGGAGCAGTCGAGATCATCGATGCCGATCGCCTGCTGAGAGGGCATGCCGCGCTTTAGCCCATCTTATTCACGAGGCAAGCTGATGCGACCCGGCGGTTGCAAATCGAGGCTATTTCCAAAGGCCCGGAAGCCACAGAACTGTCCAGGGCAGGAATACGATAATCAGCGTCCGCACGATGTCGCTCAGGACGAACGGCATCACTCCTTTGTAGGCTTCCCCGATCGACACATCCCGCGCCATGGCCTGGATTACGAACAGGTTCAGCCCGAACGGCGGGGTGATCATCCCGATCTCCACCACCATCAGCGCCAGAATGCCGAACCAGACCGCGACCTGGTCAGGCGAAAGCCCCAGGTTCAGCGACATCACGATGGGCACGAACACCGGCACCGTGAGCAGCACCATCGCCATCGATTCCATCACGCAGCCGAGCAGCAGATACACGCCGAGTATCGTGAACAGCACGACATAAGGATGGGCATCGAGCCGCTCCACCATCCGCGAGAGCTCGACCGGCATCTGTGTCAAGGCGAGAAATGCATTGAACAGTTCTGCTCCGAGCAGGATGAGAAAGATCAGGGCGGTGGTCTCGGCTGTCTCCAGCAGGCTTTGTTTGAGCCCCTGCCATCTCATGCCGCCGACTGTAATGGCGATCAGGCCCACCGCTGCCGCCCCGATTGCCGCCCCTTCCGTCGGCGAGAACCAGCCCAAATAGATGCCGGCGATAACCAGTACGAAAACGAAAGCGACGGGCCAGATATCCAGGAGACTGGCGAAGCGCTCTCGCCAGCTGGCCCTGGGTCCCGCCGGACCCGCCTTTGGCGCAATCCGGACATAGATCGCCACCACCAGCATATAGCCGAGCATGGCAATCAGGCCGGGCACGACCGCGCCAAGGAACAGGTGCCCGATCGATTGCTCCGTATAAACAGCATATATCACAAGCACGACGGACGGCGGTATCAGGATGCCGAGCGTTCCGCCTGCGGCCAGCGTCCCTGTCGCGAGTGCCGTGGAATAGCCGTAGCGCCGCATCTCAGGCAGTGCGACCTGGCTCATCGTTGCAGCCGTGGCGAGCGACGAGCCGCAGATTGCGCCGAACATCGCGCAGCCGCCGACGGTAGAGATTGCCAGACCGCCCGGCCAATGGCCGAGCCAGGCGCGAGTGGCGCGGAATAGCGCAGTATTCAGTCCCGCCTTGGTGGCGAAGTGGCCCATCAGCAGGAACAAGGGCACGACGGAGAGGTTGTAGTTTGAGAAGCGACCGTAGGTTATTGTCTTCAAGTTGTTGAGCAGCGGCTCCAGACCAGTAATCTGCGCAAAGCCAATGCCACCGATCAGCAGCATGGCGAGGCCGACCGGCACGCGCAGCATGATGAGACCGATGGTGGCGAAGAAGTAGACCAGTCCGAGCGTGAAATTGTCCATATTGGCGGTGGTGCCGGTTTAGCTGCCGCGATGAGTTCTGCCGAACGGCGGACCGGCGGCAGCGCTTGGTTTATGCATTTCCGGAGTTGTAGATGGGCGGAATTCCCATCAGGCGCGCGACGGAAGTGTAGAGACACGCAGCCGCCCATACGAGACAGGACACGAACGCGGCGGCATACCCCCACCACCCAGGTATCTGGAGGAACATCGAGAAATCGCCGTGTCCGAATGTGTCGATCCCGCCGAGCGCCAATCGCCAGGTGAGGATGATGACAACAATTGCGAACACGAGATTGCTGATGGCGTCGATGCCGTCACGCAACCGCTTCGGCAGCGGCTTCGTGAAGAAATCGACGATGACATTCGAGCCGCGCATCTGGCAGTAGGCCAGAAACGAGAAAATCGAGAAGGCGACGCCGACTTCCACGATTTCCGAATCGCCCAGCAGCGGCATGTTGAGTGCGGTTCGGCCGATGACGCTGAGCACCGTGAGCACAGTGACCAGCAGCAGCACCAGCCCGCCGATCAGCGCCAGCATCTCGCTCAGCCACATGATGGCATGCCCGAGCGGGCGAGGCGCATGACCGATGGACGTTGCTTCACTCGACATCAGGCTTTAGCCGCCGTGCTTCTTGATTAGCGCCAGCATGTCGTCGAACATCTTCTGCCCCGGCAGGCCTTTCTTGTTCATTTCGCCGATCCAGGTCTGGTGTGCCTTCTTTGCCGCCTCGCGCCAGCGCACCCCCTCCTTGGCATCGAGGCGAATGATCTCTTTGCCCTTCTTGATAGCGGCTTGCCGTGCGCCCTCCGCTGCGTCGTCCCAGGCCTTGCCGTAGCTTTGGCCAAATTTTGGACCGATGTTCTTATCGATCACCGCCTTATGAGCAGCCGAGAGCTTGTCGTAGCTCTTCTGGTTCATCACAGTCAGCAGCATCGAGGTATAGACGGGCGTTTCCGTGTAATACTGCGCGACGTCCTGCAGCTTGAACGGAATCGTGATCACCCATGGCATCATCATGCCCTGGACCTGGCCCCGCGACATCGCCTCGTAGACCGCCGGCAACGGCATCTGCACCGGCACGCCGCCAAGCGCCTGCACCGCGACGCCGATGTAACGCGAGGCGACGCGAATCTTGAGGCCCTTCATGTCCTCCAGTTTGCGCACTGGTTTCTTGGATGTCTGCACGAAGCCGGTGTCGATGCCGCTCAGTGAGATGAGCTTCAAGCCCTTCAACTCGCCCATCGCGTACTTCTGCACGAACTCCCAACCAGCCAGCGACATTGCCGCCCCGCCGCCGCCGATGTCCTTGGTGCCGATGTACGGTAGCTCCAGCCCTTCCATGATCGTGAACCGCCCAGCGTGATAGCCGGGCAGCGTGTAGACCATATCAACCACACCGTTCACCGCCTGATCGAGCAGATCGCTTGGCTTTCCGCCCAGCTGCATGCCGGGGAAGATCTGGATTTCCAGGCTACCCCCGAAGTCCTTCTTCACGTTCTCGGCGATGCTGTTGATGATCACCCGGCTTTCGATCGCACGCGGTGAGCTGAAATGGTGTAGCCTGAGAGTGACTTTATCGGCTGCGAACGAGGGCACTGCGGCCAGCGCCGTGCCCGCCACCATTGCACAAGCCATACCACGCACGAGCGTGCGAACTTGCCTCATCATAACCTCCCTGACGCCTGTTGCGGCATCTTTCGCGCCGACTGCCGGTTGCTGGGCCTGCCGTCTCGTTCGACCCAATGAGCTGAAGTTTCACCTTGCGGCAGGCGGTTGTCAAATGTGTGTTTCTAGCTACCGCACTGGCTGCCGGCCAATGCTTGGCCTCACGCGCCGTGCTTTTTGACGATCGCCTGCAGATCCT
This sequence comes from uncultured Alphaproteobacteria bacterium, assembly GCA_963825625.1. Lineage (GTDB taxonomy): Bacteria > Pseudomonadota > Alphaproteobacteria > Rhizobiales > Hyphomicrobiaceae > CAMDPA01. The sequence continues at coordinate 102,530 of CAWGUF010000017.1, forward strand.
CGAACATCGTCTTTCCCGGCAGTCCTTTGCCATCCATCTCCGAGATCCATCGCTCGTGCGCCTTTTGGGCGGCCGCGCGCCAGCGCGCCTCTTCCTGGGTGTCGAGACGAATGATCTCCTTGCCCTTTTTGATCGCAGCTTGCCGCGCGCCCTCCGCCGCATCGTCCCACGCCTTGCCGTAGGACCTTGCGATTTTCGGCCCGATGTTCTTGTCGATCACGGCCTTATGGGCGGGCGATAGCTTGTTGTAGCTGTTCTCGTTCATCACGACGAGTAGCATCGAGGTGTAGGCAGGAAGCTCGGTATAGTATTGGGTTACGTCCTGTAGCTTGAACGGAATGGTGATGACCCACGTCATCATCATGCCTTGTACCTGTCCGCGCGCCATGGCCTCGTACACTGCGGGCAGCGGCATCTGCACCGGCACGCCGCCGAACGCCTGCACAGCGATGCCGATGTAGCGGGAGGCCACGCGAATCTTGAGGCCCTTCATGTCCTCCATCTTACGGACCGGTTTCTTCGCCGTTTGGATGAAGCCCGGGTCGATGGCGTTCAGTGAAATGAGCTTGAGGCCCTTGAATTCGCGCATGCCGTACTTCTGTATGAATTCCCACGCTGCCTCCGACATGGCCGCGGCGCCGCTGCCCACCTGCTTGGTGCCGATGAATGGCAGCTCCAGCCCTTCCAGTATCGTGAACCGGCCGCTGTGATAGCCCGGCAGCGTGTAGATCATGTCGACGACACCGTTCAGGGCCTGGTCGATCAGATCTGTCGGTTTGCCGCCGAGTTGCATGCCTGGAAAAATCTGCAGCTCCAGCGAGCCGCCCGAGTCGCGCTTCAAGGCCTCGGCCAGCGCATTCATGATCACGATGCTTTCGATCGAGCGCGGAGAGCTGAAATGATGCAGCCGGAGAGTGACTTTGTCGGCTGCCAACGCTGGTGGCGCGCCTGTACCGAGCCAGATCGATAAGGCGCACACCAAACCGCAAAACAGGCTGCGTAGTCGAGTCATGACCTTGTCTCCCTGCGCCCGCGAACGCGCGACCTCGGTGGATTCCCGCAGTCTAACCACAGCCGCATTCCCGCGACGTGCAATGAAACGCGATTTTGCCTGCATCGGACCCTGAGTCAATCGCTCCCCGGCATCGCCAGCCTGGCCACCATTCCCGGCGATTGACAGAGCAGCGCCATCCGGCCCCATACTGCCTGGATTTCATGCCAACGGGAGACAGACATGCACTACAAATGGTCGCCGCTGCCCAGCCGGAAGCCGCTCAGATGGCCTAACGGCAAGCGTCTCGCTGTCATCCTGACGATCAATCTCGAGTACTGGGAGATGATCAAGGATACCAAGGAGGCGCACTATGCTGGCGGCCCGCCGATCATTCTCGATCCGGTCCCCGCCAACGTTGCCGACTTCCCCAACTTCTCCTGGCGCGAATATGGCCAGCGCTCGGGCGTCTGGCGTTGTTTCGATGTCTTCCGCAAGGCCGGCGTCCAGGCCACAGCCACGATGAATGCGCTGACCGCCCTGAAGCGGCCCGAGATCATCGAGACCGCAAAGTCGCTCGGGTTTGAGCTTGTTGCGCACGGCTATGAGCAGGGCGAGCTGCTGCACAAGCTGAGCCCCGATATGGAGGCGCAAAGAAAGCTCATCCGCGAGGTTCTGGCCGTCTACGAGAAGGCGGTCGGCAAGAAGGCGAGGGGCTGGCTGTCGTCATCGCTGCGCGGCACGCCGGAGGCCATCGACATTTGCGCCGAGGAAGGTCTCATCTATTACTGCGACCTCATGAACGACGACCAACCCTACCTGATCGAGACCCCGGCCGGCCCCATCGTTTCGGTGCCATACGTCATCGAGATCAACGATTTCTCGTTGTTCTCGCGTCGCGGCCTCACCACCAGCCAGGGCCTGGAGGAGATCAAGGAGCAGTTCGACGTTCTGTATGAGGAAAGCTGCGCCACCGGCAAGATCATGAACCTGGGTGTGCATCCGCACGTCATCGGTCAGCCTTTCCGCATTCGCGCGCTGCGTGAGTTCATCGACTATGCCAAGAGCTTCGACGACGTCTGGTTTGCGACCCGCGAGGAAATCGCCGAGTGGTATCTGAAGAACCACGAAAGCCACATCCCGACGACGTAGCAGGATTATGCGCCATGTTGGGGTACGGCATGAGGTGGGTTGACTTTGCCTGGCCGTGTGCCGGCATGCCACGCAGGCCGATGCTGGACTGCCTGCATGCAGTCCAGCATCGGTGCGGCCTTCACCCCTGGGTCGCTCCGGCCCGCAACGGTGTTGTACGGGGTCCCGTTAATCGGCGTTGAACGCAGCCCCAGAGTTGCAAACAATTTTAGCTAAATTTTTGTTCGTGTTGTTAGAAAAGATCTGCATTCGGATCGTATTGTCATTTCGATGTCGCACTGAAACAAGTGTCACCCCAATCGGTCATGCAGCTTCTCTTCTGTAGGGAGGCAATGCGTGTTCGTGCCTCGCGAGAATCTTCGATGACTGCCATGCTCCGCACAATTCTCCTTGCTCTCTTCGTGAATTCCATGGTGTCCGGCCCGGCATATTCAGAATCGCGAATATCTGAAGGCGAGCGCGCCACGCTGCAAGCCGTCATGCACAAGGAAATCAGCCGCAAGCTGGTAGATGGGAAATTCCTGCATCTGGATTTCCAAAGCAAGGAATTGCGGACGTTGTATCCCGCGAAGGCCCACCCCATGATCTTGGCCATGGGTGAGCACTTCGTCTTGTGCACCGATTTCCGCGACGCCACGGGCAAGTCCGTCAATGTCGATTTCTATACGGCGCGCAATGGTCGCTCGTTCACGATCTACCAGACCGCGATCGATGAGAGGCATGTCGTTAAGGCGCTCATGAAGGCCGGTCGGGTAACTGGCCTGAACTAGCAAGCCGGCGGAAAAGGCTCAGCTTGTGCCTTTTCCTTTGGCCCTGTCGTCAGCGACCAGCAACACCGGGAAAATGTCTCGTGATCTTCGCGTGCCCATTAAGGCTGAATAGCGGAGCATGCCGATTGTTCGGCAAGTTTCTATTGCTGTTCGTGCCGATCTTCGTTGCAAGTTGTGCGATTGGGCTGCTGCTCCTCTCCTCGTATCACGAAAAGGCAGAATTTGAGCAGCTGGGCAGCCGCGTGGGCAGCTCGGCCGCGCGCATCTCGGTGGCCGTCGAGCGCGCGCTCTCGCAAGCAAAAACGAACGGCTTTGCCCAGGAGTTGCTGGATACATTGCTGGCGGATCGAGCCATTCAATGTGTCGAGTACCGTCCTGGGCAACAAAACGTTTCCATCCTTCGCTCCCCGCGGGGTATCGGGTGCACAGGTCAGGGCGGGCTGGAGATCCTCCGCCTGCCTGTAGGCCAGGACGATCTCGGCCTGATGGAGGTGCGCTTCTCCACGCTTGAGGTCGACGAGGCAACCCGTGCACGGAGGGAGTTCTCGCTTGGCATCCTGATGGCCGGGTTGCTGATCGCGCTGCTGGCAAGCCTGTTCGGCTTCCGAATTTTTCTCGGACGCCCGTTGAAGCGTCTGTTGGATGCGATCGACACTGCGCCAGAAAGCGGGACAAGAGTTCCGGTGCCGGTGACTAGCCGCGACGAGATCGCAGTCGTGACGACTGCTTACAATGCTCTGCAAGCCCGCATCGCGGATTTCAGTCTTGGCCTCGAGGACAAGGTTGCCGAACGTACGGCCGCCGCCGAAGCCGCGGCTGAAGAGGCGCTACAGGCGTCGCTGCACTTGCAGAACGAGATCAAGGTACGAGAGCGTGCCGAGCGTGAATTGCTGAGTAGAACCGACAACCTGAGGCGCCAGCAGGAAACACTTGCACGCATCATTCGGCACGGTGAGCTCACGGGGCCGCGTTGGCGACAATCGATCGCCCAGATAAACGAGTTGAGCTGCGATGCCCTCGAGGTGGCGCGTTGCAGCGTTTGGTCGTTGGATAAGGCCCGCAAGTATCTGGAATGCGTCGACCGGTATGATGTCAGGAAAGCCGAGCATTCGAGCAAGGCACGGATTCGGCTCGATCGGTTTCCAGCGTATGGCTCCGTCTTGAACAGCAGCGAAATCCTCGCCGTGTCGGATGTACGTACCGATGCACGCACATGGGAGTTCAATGACCACTATTTCGAGCCGAACGGCATCGCCGCGACGCTGGACGTGCCGATTTTGAGAGAACGGCAGGTCATCGGTATCGTCTGCATCGAGCACGTTGGAGCGCCGATCACGTGGACTGCGGAGCATTACGTTTTTGCGACAGCGGTTGCCAGTCTGGTGGCGCTTACTTTCGAAAGTCGTGACCGCTGGGAGGTCGAGGAGCAGTTGCGGGCGAGCAATTCCGCCCTTGTCTCAGCCACCAAAGCCAAGTCGGACTTCCTCGCAACAATGAGTCATGAAATCCGCACGCCGCTGAATGGCGTTCTGGGGATGCTCGGGCTCCTTCTCGACACGCGACTCGATGAAGATCAGCGCCACTTTGCCGATACTGCCCATGGATCCGCAGACAGCCTTTTGCTGCTGTTGAACGAAATTCTGGACTACTCGAAGCTGGAAGCGGGCAAGACGGATCTTGAAATGCTCGATTTCGATTTGCGTCCATTAGTCAACGATGTCGTTGCGCTGCTGGGACCGCAGATCGAGGAAAAGTCTCTCGCACTATCGGTATATGTCGACGAGAAAATCCCCGATCGTCTCGTCAGTGATCCGACACGTCTGCGCCAGGTACTTCTCAACTTGATCGGTAATGCGGTGAAATTCACTTCGTTGGGAAGCATTAGCGTCTCTGTGCGGGATGTTTCTGCTCGGCCCGGAGAAGAGCGTATCCGCATCGAGATAACGGATACGGGGATCGGCATGAACGCCAAGGAGGTCAGCTCCTTGTTCGATCGGTTCTCCCAGGCGGATTCGTCGACCACGCGTCGTTACGGCGGTACGGGGCTCGGCCTCGCGATCTGCAAGCAGCTGGTCTCCTTGATGGGGGGCCGCATCGGCGTCAACAGCATCGAGGGCCAGGGGAGTACGTTCTGGTTTGAGATTCCGATGTTGAAAGGCCTCGCGAAATGTCCAACTCCGGCAAAGGCAAAAGGTGATCGGATGCCCAATCGAAAACTTCGTATACTTGTCGTTGACGATAATCAGGTGAATCAGCAGATCGTCCGCCTCATGCTGAGCAAGGTCGGTCACACCGTGAATGTCGCGGCAAATGGCATTGAGGCCGTCCGCGCCGTTTCCCAGATTCCCTATGATCTCGTCCTCATGGACGCTCAGATGCCCGAGATGGATGGACCGACCGCCACAAGAAAGATCCGAAAGCTGCCTAAGCCGGCATGCGACGTCCCCGTAATAGCGCTCACCGCCAACGTCCTGCCGGCGCAATGTGAGGCCTACGAGGCGGCCGGGATGAACGGCCACATAGCGAAGCCGATCGTCAAGAGCACGCTATTCGAGGCCATCGCGAACGCGGTCCGGGATAGTGATGCCGGCAGCCTGGGGAGCGAGCAGGAGCAGAAGCTGGACGACGACGACCACGTCGAATTCAACGCGCATCCAATCATTGACCGGAAGGCCTTTTCGGCTTGGAGCGATGGGTTGTCGCCGGCTGAATTGCAGGAGGCGATCGGATATGTTCCTTCCCAGGGGGAATTTTGCCTGACCCTCATCAAGCAGGCGGTGGAGCGGGGCGACCTCACAGAGGCGCGTCGAGGCGCCCACAGCATGAAAGGTATGGCCGCGAACCTCGGGGCGCCGCGGCTGGCTGCATGCGCGCACTACATCGAGTATTTGAGAGCCTCGGAAGATTTGCATGTCATGACAAGATGCCTGGCCGATCTTGAGAAGACATTTGGCCAGACGCTCGTCGAGTTGGAGCTCGATGTGTTCCGTGCTCAGAATGGATTGCTCGCGCATGCGTAACGCTGCTCGGCAGTCGCGCTTCCACTTGCGCATGCGCGCCGCGCCATCGGCCCAGGCTGCTGCGCGTCGCCTGCCGGATGTCGGGTGGAGGACGGGCGGGCCGGACAGCCTTGCCCGTTTCTAGCGGTAATTCGTCCACACCCATTGCGCCACCGACATCAGGTCCGCATCCTCGTTCATGCGACCGATCACTTGCAGCCCGAGTGGCAGGCCTTCGTCCTGGAGGAGTGGTAACGAAACTGCGGGACCGCCAAGCAGCGATCCGAGCACGGTCACTGCCGGGTCACCAGTCGATGACAACCCTATTGGCGCCGCTCCTGTGGCCGACAGCAGGACGAACGCGTCGTACCGCTGCAGAACCCACGCCGCCCGGGCGCGCACCGACCGCCGGCGTGCCAGGTTCTGCCGGTAATCGTCGATCGTCATGGACATGCCGTTGGCCAGCACCTGCCGCAGCGCGTCCGATATCCCTCGCGGATCGCCCTTCGCGTAGTTGCCGAGCGGCCAGCGGTACTCCCATTCGTAGATCTGGAACGTGAGGTCGAATGCGTCCTTCGCACACGCTTCGAATGCCTCTATGTCGGCATCTTGGGTGCGGTCGGTGACGTCCACGCCAAGCTCGCTGAGACGCTTGCGCGCTCCTTCCAGAGCCGCCCGCGCGCCTGCCGTCGTCTTCTCCCAGCCACCGGTTTGCAGCAGGGCCAGCCGCGCCGGTTTGCGGGCGGCCGGTGGCATCACTGGCCCGAGCAGCCCGTCGTAGCCGGGGTCGCCTCCCACCCGCTCCGAGATCGCCGACGCCACGACCCACGCATCGTCCGGCGTCGCCGCCAGCAGGCCCGTACAGCTCTGGCTGAGGTGATCGTAGCTGCCTGCCCTGTTCAGGGCTCCGAATGTTGGCTTGAAGCCGACGATGCCGCAAAAGCTCGCCGGTCTCAGTGTCGACGCGACGACCTGCGTGCCCAGTGCGGCAGGCAGAATGCCGGCGCCGACCGAGGCCGCCGACCCGCTCGATGAGCCGCCCGGAGTGCGCTTGGCATCGTGCGGGTTGGTCGTCGAATGAAATGGATTGGAGGTTGCATACTCTGTGGTCGTCGTCTTTCCGAAGATGACGGCGCCGGCCTCGCGCAGCGCCTGCACCGCCGCCGCATCCCGCCCCGTTTGCGTTCCGTCCCAGCGTGGCGAGCCTTGGCCGGTCGGCATGTCTTCCGTCTCGATGATGTCCTTGATGCCGATCGGCATCCCATCGACAGGCGACAGCGGCTTGCCGGCCTTCCACCGCGCATCAGCGGCCTGCGCGTCTGCAATAGCCCGCTCACGCCCTACCGTAACGAACGCCTTCAGCACCGGTTCGCGTTCATCCATCCGTGCAAAGCAGTCTGACAGGAATTGCGAAGGTGTTGTGCCCCCGGACCTGAAGTCGTCGGCGAGGTCAAAATAGCTGCGGCGTTCATTCATGGTTGCTCGTCCTGTCATTGATTGGCGCGGGATTGCTGCAGGGGCCCGCTCGCCCATACACAATTATCGCTCTGCCACATACTCATTCAACTGCAATATTGATATTGGAGCTCACGTCGCCCCGTTCTCCATGTCCGCCATAATGGCGTCGATGGCGCCGCGGCGTTCCTCCCACGGCGCGTGCCAGTAGCCGTACATGTCGTTGAGGAACGGCGGACCGCCGTAGAAGCGCTCGTACTGCGTATGCCGACCGCCGAATTCCGTTCCCAGAAAATCCCAGGCGAGCTTGACGAACTTGTAGCGCTCTACCGGCTCTGCGAACGGTGTCGCCCAGTGCGTCTCGAACGCTGCGCGCACGTCGCCGTCCTCGAAGATCGACGCGTCGGCCGGGATCTGGAACGGCCCGGCACTAAGCAGCTCCTTCACCTTGTCGGCCAGCTCATAGTAGTTGTGCGTGCACCAGTTCAGCGCCGCATAGAGTGTGCGGCGGTTGACGTTGAGATAGCCCTGCGCCATCGAGTCGGGCACCTCGATCTGGCCGTCGATCAGGCCGCTCAGCATCGCTTCGGCAGAGGCGAGCCGCCCAAGCGTCTGCTGCACCGCAGGCAGATGTGCCACGCCGCTCATGTCGGCAGCCCTGGCAGCGATGCCGACCATCAGCTTCAGCTTCTCGGCAAAACGGATCATCGACTGGTGGTTGCCCATCACGTGTGCTGGCGTCTTGAAATAGATGTCCCGCGACAGCGCGGCATCATCGAGCACGAACACGCGCTCCCAAGGCACGTGCACGCGGTCGAACAACATGACTGCATCGGTCTCGTCGAACTGCGATGAGAAATAGTTGTCGATCCTGCCGGCCGCTGCCAGTTCGTACGACTTGCGGACCCAGACCTGGACGCCCGGGGCGTTGATCGGCACCGCGCAGGTGACAGCCAGTGCTTTCTGCTCTGGCGCCAGCGGCAGGATGTTACCGATCCACGCCTCGTCGGAGAACACCGCCGACGTGCCCAGCATCTTGATGCCCGACAGAACCACTCCACTGTCGGTTTCCTCCACCACCTGCAGCGCGGAGCCGCGCGTCGTCTGGCGCTTGTAGATCTCCGGATCTCGCGCGCCCTGCTGCGTGATGATGAGGTAGCAGGCAAACACGTCGTTGCGTCGCATGTGCTCCCAATAGCGCACGAGGTTGTCGCCGAAGCCGTTGCGGCCGGACTGGCTGGTGTGCGCTGCAAACATCTCGGGCATCATCCGCATTCCCGAGACAAAGCTCGCCACGTGGTCCGGTGAGCGGCCAAGCAGCCCATACGACCATTGCGCCACGCGCCGGTGTGTCTCAGCTCTAAGGCGCAGATCGCTCTTCGTGCGCGCCAGCTTGTACCAGCCGGAGAACCGCTCGCCGCCCTCCTCGTAGCTCATCGCGTCGCGGTGCTCCGGCGAGCGCTTCAGGTCGTAGAGGCGCGCGAACGAGCGGGCGGTGTTGCGGAACGCAGCGTGCGTGGTCACGTCTGGGACCCGTTCGGCCCCGATCATCACGTGGCGGCCATCACGTAGGCTCTCCAGATAGTCCGAACCGCTGCGCAGCATTGGCGATCTCCTCAAGATGGGTTTGGCCGGGCGGGCTTGCGTCCCGGCGCGGCGCATGATAGCTAAGTTTCTTACCTATTCAACCTCGGCCGCTACCAACAGCCGGTCGGCCAACACGGGCGGTAATATGGCGGGACACCGGACAACGGGCAGCTTGGGTGCATCACCCCACAAAGTAAGCGCCGCCGCCGATCGCGGCGACGGCTTGCTCACCGTTGGCATCGGTGAGCTGGCACCCGGCGCTTCCGACGGAGCATTTCGCGATTTCGTGGCCGACCTGTTCGCCGCTGCCTCTGCAATGCAGGCTGTGCGCCGGGCACTGGCCAAGGCAACCGGACTTTCCGGTGTCGACATTGCCATTTTGCTCGCACTCCAGCGGCTGTCGCCCGGTGGTGCGGTCAGCGTACGCGCGATCGCCGACCATTTGCACCTGGCCGGCCCACAGGTGACGGCAGGCATCGGCAAGCTCGCGGAAGCTGGTTTTGCCGCCAAGCACGACGACCCCACCGACAGCCGCGCGGTTGACGTCAGGCTGACAGCGGAGGGGCGCCGCCGGTTGCGCAATTTGGCCGCTCACGTCCGCAGGGTAAACGACATGCTGTTTGCCGGCATGTCGTCCGAGGAGATGGCCCACACACACCGCTTTCTCCGTCGCATCGTCGATCAGGCAACGCCATCGATGGCCACGCTTGATCGCCCGCAGAGAAGATCAATCAGCTGAACATTGCATCATTATTCCGCAACGAGGATCTCACCATGCCAGACAGCTCCACGCCTCTATCCGCCGCCGGCATGCGCACCGGCGCCCAGTATCTCGATGACCTCAAGCGCGGCGAGCGCGCGGTCATGATCGACGGCGAGCGCGTCAAGGACCCCACCACCCACAAGGCGTTCCGCGCGGGCGCGCACTCCATCGCCCGCCTGATCGATTACGCCGCGGACCCGGCCAATCTCGAGACCATGACATTCGAGGTTCCCGAGACCGGCAAGCGTGCCTGGCGCTGCTGGCAGATCCCCCGTTCGCACGCGGACCTGAAGGCCAAGCGCATCGCGGCCGAGCGTTGGGCGGAGCAGACCTTCGGCCTGATGGGCCGCACGCCCGATCACGTTGCCAACTTCTTTGCCGGATACGCCGCCAAGCCCGAGGTTTTTGCGGCCGGCGGCAAGCAGTATGCGGAGAACCTGCTGCGTTTCTACGCCTACCTGCGCGACAACCATCAGTACGTCACCTATGCGATCGTGCCGCCCCAGATCAATCGTTCCAAGCCCGCCCACCAGCAGGCCGATCCCACGCTCTATGCCGGCGTGACGAAAGAGACGGACGCAGGCATCTACCTGTCAGGCGGCCAGCAGCTCGCCACCGGCGGCGTCTACTCGGACTGGCTGCAGGTCTCCACCATCCATCCCATGCAGCCCGGTGACGAGGCCTACGCGTTCGATGTCGCCATCCCGATGTCCGCGCCCGGCCTCAAGCTCTATCCGCGCCGCGCCTTCGCACTTCAGGCCACCAATGAGGTGGAGTACCCGCTCACCGCCCGCTACGACGAGACCGATTGCTTCGTCGCCCTCGATAACGTGTTCGTCCCGTGGGAGAACGTGTTCGTCTACCGCAATCTCGAGATCTGCCGCGACCAGTGGTTCAAGACGCCCTCGCACATGTACGGCAACCATCAGGCACAGGCGCGCTATGCCACCAAGCTGCGCTTTCTCGCCGGTCTCGCGCATCGTATGAACGAGGCGACCGGCAATGCCAACGTGCCGCCCGTTCAGCAGGCGATGGGCGAGCTGGCCGCCTACATCTCCATCGTCGACGGCCTTCTGCACTCGCACGAGACGATGGGCGAGATCGACGCCGACGGCATCTGCTGGCCGAGCCGCCCCTCGCTCTATGCCATGATCGCGCTGCAGTCCGATCTCAACCCGAAGATGTTCGAGCTTGTGCGTGAACTGACCGGCGCCGGCATGATCACGCTGCCCGCCACCCAGAAGGAGGTCGACGGGCCTGAGACCAAGGATGACGTCGCGCGCTACTACCAGTCCAACACGATGAGCGCGCGCGAGCGCGTCGCCCTCATGCGCCTGGCCTGGGATTTCATTGGCACCGAGTTTGCCAGCCGCCACCTTCAGTACGAGAAGTTCTACGGCGGCGCGTCCTACATCATGAAGACCAACATGTACCGCTTCTTCGACTTCAAGCGCGCCACCGCAATGGTCGACCGCGCCTTGAGCCTGCCCCCGCTGGAGGAGTAGGCGCGACGAGCCTCGCCCCTGGCGCTATGGCGCCGGGGGCTAACCGAAAAGCCGCTGCCACCAAGTCTTAGTCGGCGGCGGCTCTTCAGTCCAAGGCTCGGGTTCGGTGAAGCGAACTGGAGCCTTTTCTTCGCCTTGCCAGCGGCGCTCCTTCTGCTTGAAGAAATAGGTGTGGTCCTCGCCCGGCACCGGAGCGAACCGTGATCGTCCTGGGCTAGCCTGCCACATCTCGCGGTCCTTGCCGACGCGACGATAGAAGTCTGCAACGGCTTCCTCGTCGCTCTCGTGGCCGAGCCATTCAAGCTCATCATCATGATAGAGATGCCGTAGATGCTTCGTCCACTCGCCGCTGGCCTCGTGCCAGCGAAAGCAATGCGTGTTGCCCCATCGGTCGCGCTTCGCGACTTTCGCGTACTGAATGCCGCTTTTGTGCGAAGGCGTGTAGATCAAGTCGCCGGCGACGAGGTTCGCCGCATTCTTTTCAATAGGGCCACCATCGCGACCGATCAGTTGCCATGCATAGATCTTCTGAACGCGGCCGACTGGCGTACCGTGTTCGATGCGCTTGCCGCGCAGTGAGCCTTGACTTGTGCTGGTGATTTCGGCAATCCACCGGGTGTTGTCGGCTTCCTGAACTTGAATGCGATCACCTTTCGCAATCTCACTGACCCAAACCATCCCAGCCCCGCCTATAACTTCAAAGGTGATTTGTTCCCGAACTTCTCTTTCTCTTGGGCTTTGTCCCATTCGGAACTTTCACGCTGAAATCTTTCTTGGTTCTTTTGGCTGCGAATCCGGTTTCCCCAGCCGATTGCCAAGTGCCGTTGCCCACCGAAGAACCCTGCATGTCCTTCCATAATCCAGACGCGGATCATCCTTCGCCCACTGCAATCGTCGCCGTTGCAACCCCAATGGAGATTGCCTGGAATGACGTCTCGGGAGGGTGGGCCGTATCGCTTGAGCTTTATTGCCGCCTGCCTGAGCGCTTCCTCGTCAGACATGTCTGGAGGTAGCGGCACACGGCGGTCAATGCCGTGTATGACACCGTCGCCCCCATATCGAATCTCGACGTGTTGCGTGGCATCAGAGTAGGTCCACTTGCACCAGTGGATCGTCGGGTTGGGCTCCCAGGTCTTGCAGTACCGTTCGCCCTTCGCGCCAGCGTGCGCGTCAGCCTCGTCAAGCGTCAAGCCGGGGTGGAAGCCGCCAAGCTCGATCTTGTCGTCCAGACCCACCGCGATGGCCGCGCCTGTCGCGACCACCGTTAGGGCGATCGCCAGTGCCACGCGTCGCATCAAAATCCCCCAAGCAATTGGAGCGGGCGATCGGGATCGAACCGACGACATTCAGCTTGGGAAGCTGACGTTCTACCACTGAACTACGCCCGCGCTGCTAACCTTCATATCCGTAGCATGGTGTTGCGTCCAGGCCTTCTCGCACTTCCGTCGAGCAAGGCTATCCCAGTCTACATCCGCTGCGATCGCGCCATCCGGTAGCCATCCATTCCGCGTCATGGCCGCGCCGGACCGAGGCGACGAGCCGAGGTCCGGGAAACGGCGGCCATCCACGGCAATTCGCGGCGCCAGCTGTCCAAACGGCGAGCCGCGATGATGGCCGTCAGGTCCCTCGCTCGCGCATTCGCGCGACCTCGGATCGGCCATGACGGCAGGGCGAAGGCGATGATTGCGAAGTAGCAAACCCCTCACCGCCCAACACTCACATAAGTGATCCCGTTCTCCTGCATTTCGTCGATGCGGTAGACGTTGCGCAGGTCGACCACGATCGGCGCCTTCAGCCGCTGCTTGATCTCGCTGACCGCCAGCGCGCGGAAGCTGTCCCATTCGGTGACCAGCACCATCGCGTCGGCCCCGTCCAGGCAGCTGTAGGGATCGGCCGCGTAGTCCACCTCGCTCAGCACCTCGCGCGCATTCGGCATGCCCTCCGGATCGAACACCCGGCAGCGCGCGCCGGCGTCCTGCAGGGACTGCACGATGTCGATCGAAGGCGCTTCCCGCATGTCGTCGGTGTTCGGCTTGAATGTCAGGCCCAGGATGGCGATCGTCTTGCCCCGCACGTTGCCGCCGCAGGCCGCAATCACCTTGCGCCCCATCGCCCGCTTGCGCTGATCGTTGACCGCGGCGACAGCTTCCACGATCCGGCTCGGCAAGTCGTAGTCCTGCGCCGTCTTGATCAGCGCCATGGTATCTTTCGGGAAGCACGAGCCGCCATAGCCCGGCCCCGCGTGCAGGAATTTCGAGCCGATCCGCCGGTCGAGACCGATGCCGCGCGCCACGTCCTGCACGTTGGCGCCGACCTTCTCGCACAGGTCCGCCATCTCGTTGATGAACGTGATCTTGGTGGCGAGGAAAGCGTTGGCGGCATACTTGATCAACTCCGAAGTCCGCCGGTCGGTGAAGTGGATCGGCGCCTGGTTGAGCGACAAAGGCCTGTAGATCTGTCCCATCACCTGCTTGGCGCGCTCGTCGACGGTGCCGATCACCACCCTGTCGGGCCTCTTGAAATCCTCGATCGCCGCGCCTTCGCGCAGGAATTCCGGGTTGGACACGACGGAGAACCGGTCGGCAGGCACTATTTCGGCGATGATCTCGTGCACCCTGTCGCCGGTCCCGACCGGAACTGTCGACTTGATGACGATCACTTTGTAGTCGTCTTGCCCCGCGATCTCGCTGGCGATCTCCCGGGCAGCCGCATGGACGTAGGTCAGGTCGGCATGACCGTCGCCGCGGCGCGAGGGCGTGCCGACCGCTACGAAGATGACTTTGGCCGACCTGATTGCGGCGGCGACATCGGTCGAGAACGACAGCCGCTTCGCATCCACGTTCTTCTGGACCAGCTCCGCCAGCCCGGGCTCGTAGATTGGCATCCGCCCCGCAAGCAGACCGGCAATCTTGCCCTGGTCCTTGTCGACGCAGGTCACGGGGAACCCGAAATCCGAAAAGCAGGCGCCAGAGACGAGGCCCACATATCCGGAGCCGATCATTGCGATGTTCATGCCGAGCCTCGTTCTCGATGTTCCGCAGGGCGGGCGCGCAGTGTCCGGGGACCAGGCGGGCCGACTGCCGGGCGCCGGCTCGGTTTAAGGGATTGAATGCGGCTTCTCAACGGTCGCGCGCTCCCCGTCCCCCGCCCGCTGCCGTCTTCAGCGCCCAATTCAGCGCCCAATTCAGCGCCCAATTCAGCGCCGAGGTCAGCGCCAAGGTCAACGCCAAGGTCAACGCCAAGGTCAACGCCTGAGCATCACATACAGTGCGCCGTCCCCACCATGCCTGATGTGTGCCGATGAAAAGCTGATGACCAGCGGCTTCAGCTCCGCGGACGCCAGCCACCGCGGCACGTTTCGACGCAGGACGCCGCGCTCGCGCTTGCCATAGGGCAGCCCCGCCTCGCCGGTCTCATCCCTTGCCTCGCCCCCTTTTCCGGTAATGACGAGCACGGTCCGCAACCCGCCTGCCGCGCAACGATGGATGAAGCGGGTCAGCGCGGTGTGGGCCTCATCCTGCGTCATTCCGTGCAGGTCCAGGCGCGCCTCGATCTCGGTTCTGCCGCGTGCAATGCGCCTCGCCTTGCGCCGTTCCAGAACGACCGGCTTGGCCGCCTCCGCCGGCCGCGGCGGTCGTTTCGCATCGGTTGGTTTCGCTGCCGCTTGTGGCGCCCGTTTGCTCGCGACGACTGGCTTGCCGACGACTGGCTTGCCGGCGTCGACGCGGGCAGCAGCGGCTGTTGGCTGGACCCGGCTGGTCTGCGCCGCCGGGACACGGCCCACGCGCTGCTTGCTGCCGGTTGGACGCACGTCGCGCGTGACGTAGCGCCACAGCGCAGCGTCCTCATCGCTGAGCAGGCTTCGACCGCGGCGTTTGCCTCTGTCGCTGCCGCTCATCCCACACCATCACCCCGCCCACGCCCGGCGGATAACCTGGGAAGTAGCACATGGAATGTGCAGGCATGCTTCGTCCGACCTGCCAGCGCACCGGCGCGCGCACCGGATCCGAAAAAGATGTCCCCACGCTCCGGCCCGCGGATTGCCGAGCCCACATCCTGCGCCACCATCAGCCGCCGGAATGCTCTGCCCCCCGTGCCATGCGTCAACGCAGGCGCGCTGACGAAGATCGGTGTGCCGATCTCGTGGAATGAGGCGTCGACCGCGAGGCTGCGCCCCGGCGTCAGTGGGATGCTGCGTGCACCCAGTGCCGCCGTCGCCGGCGTCGCTCCACCTTCGTTCTGCAACGCCCTGAAGAAGACGAACGACGCGTTCTTGTGCATCACCTGCCGGCCACGCACCGCGTCCGCGCGCAGATAAGCGCCAAGCCGCTGCAAACTCATGGCTTCGGCCGCAATCTCATCCGTCTCGATCAGATAGCGTCCAATCGACGTATAAGGATGGCCATTCTTGCCGTCATACGCAATGCGGCTGCTGCTGCCATCCTGAAAGCGGATCAGAGCCGAACCCTGCACATGCACGAAGAACGCATCTACCGGGTCGGCCAGCCAGACCAGTTCCAGCCCTTGCCCTGCCAGCGCGCCGTCTTCGATTTCTGACCGCGTAGCAAAGGCCTCGAGTGTGCCGCCGGCAGTTCGCCGCATGTGCGTGAGCTGCACGCCGGCCGCACCTCTCAGTGTGTCGTCGATCACGTTGACGAGGTCGGCAGGCCGTCGGTAGAGCGGGATTGGGAACTCCTCCGTTCGCGTGCGAGAACCGGCGAGAATGGGCTCGTAGTACCCCGTCACAAGGCCGGCGGTGTCGTGCCGGACGGCGCGGTGAGGCACGAAGAAATGCTCGAAAAACGATCGTGCATCCAGACCCGCAAGGCCGCGTCCGGCATGCTGTAGCGCGCGCTGCAATATGCGCCGCAGGGCTGGCGACAACGAAACGCCCGGCGGATCGGTTGTCAGCACTGCTGCTGACTTCAGCAGGGCCCTGAATGCCGCGCCATGATCGTCTTCATCCCAGCCGGGCAGGCTGTGGAACGATACCGGCACCCGGTCCAGCCGCTTGGTCTGGCCAGTTGGGCTCGTAGCCGACGCAGCAGCTTCCGACTGTGCGCCGGTGCCTTCGGCTTCAGCTTGATGACAGGCCGCAAGCTGTTTCGTCATGACGGTCGCGGCGATCCGACCGCCTCAGCTTGCCGACTGTGTCGCAACCAGCCGCCAGTTCGGGTTGCGAGATGGGACATCGCGCGCAAAGCTCCAGATGTCGGTAACATCCGCGATCTTTTGCGGGTCGCCAGCGATGACCTCGCCATTGCGATCACGCGTCGCCGAGATCAGCTGGCTGTCGAACTTCACCGTAACGATGGCTTGCCCGTTCTTCAGCTCCGCTTCCACGATGTCGGCCTTGGAGATTCCAACGAAGCTTTGGTCGATGACCTCGCCACGCTTTTCTCTGTCCGAGATCGCGGCTGCGAAGCCTTCCATGACGTCGCGGCTGAGCAGATCCTTCAGCATTTTCCGGTTGCCCTCGGCGAACGCCGTAACGATCATTTCATACGCTTGCTTGGCGCCGGTGAGGAAATGCTCGGGATCAAAATTCCGGTCTGCCCGGAGGATGGCCAGCAGCCCGCTTTCCACCGCCGGATCGGCGGCAAACGTCTTCACGCGCTGCTCGGCCTCCGCGATGGTGGCCTGCTCGGGCTGGTGCTGCGCTCCCTGGTCGTCCCGCTCCCTGCGCGGCATCGTCACGACCTTGCCCTGTGCCGCAGCCGCCCTTTCGCGATCGGCCCGCGCGCGCATTTGCCGGTCGATGCGCGCCTCGTCGTCGTCGGTGCGCTGTCCCAGTACGCTCTTGAGCTTCCAAATCGCGATCACCGCCACGATGAGCGAGATCAGGACTATTGGATCAATCCTGTCCATGGAGATGCTTTCTCGAAGGGGATCCGTCGTCTACCCTATGTGTGTACGGTCTTGCGTTGGCGCCAGATCGGAACCCGACATGGTTATGCTGGTTGTTCGGTTCCGAAGCCATGGCGGTTCTGAAGTCATGGCAGTTCCGAAGTCATGGCAGGCCTCGGTACCATCGCAGTCGCGTTCAATCTAGGCGTTTGAGTGGCGCTCGCCAACCGAATTGGCTTTCTGCCACCAACAATGCTTGGATGAGGTTAGTCAGTCGCAGCCACAGCGTAAACATCAATATCTTATCAGAACCTGGACCATGCGCATCGGACTAGTCCTCATCTTCCTGGCATTTCCACTGCTGGAGCTGGCGGTGCTGATCAAGGTTGGTCAGGCAATCGGCTTCTGGTGGACGATGCTGATTCTGGTCGCCACAGCCATCGGTGGCGGCTTGATCGTCCACGCTCAGGGGTTCGCGGCCCTGCGTCGTATGACGGAATCGATGGAGCACGGGCGCGTCCCGATAGAGCCCGTGGTCGATAGCGTGTTCCTGATGCTTGCAGGCGCTCTGATGCTGACGCCGGGCCTGATCACGGATGCGATCGGTGGCCTTCTCCTGATCCCCCAGGTCCGGCGTGGCATCGCCAGCCGGGCCCTGCGCTACGTCTTGCGCAACGCCGCCGTCCACGTGGAGACCAGAACGTTTGGAGACCGCGAGGAAGACCCGAGATCACCTCCGCCCGGCAGCGGGCGTGCTCCGCCGGGCCAAGGTGGCGTCGTCATCGAGGGGGAGTGGGAAGAGGTCAAGGATGGCCGCCCACGACCGGAGTCGGGCCGGCCACGCGACCCCGGCGGCCGCGGGTGATCGGGCCGCTTGGAGGATCTGCCGCCGTTGGCATCTTGCACGTCGAAAGACTCTGGCGTTGCGCGTCCGTGCGTGATTGCCCTCACAGCCTTAACCGTGATAGCCACCCCCCAAACGCGGTGATCGACAGCGGTTGCCCCGTTATTTCGACATACCCATCATCAAGGATAATGAAGCGATGACCGATACACCGCTAGGTGCCCCTCCCGGATCCGGTCTTGGCGCGGGTCCGGCCACTGAGGAGCCTCAGGTTCAGATTCGCATCGCGGCCCAGTACGTGAAGGATCTTTCGTTCGAGAATCCCAATATTCAGCGGCTGTTGTCGGGCACGGACGACAACCCCAACCTCAATGTCGAAGTCAACGTCGGCACCGGCATGATGGGAGAAAATCTCTACGAGAGCGCCATTCAATTCAACGCGCAAGCGGTCAGCGCCCAGGGCGTCATCTACGACCTGGAGCTGGTCTACGCGGGATTGTTCCATATCGAGAACCTGCCGCAGGAGGCGCTGGAACCGTTCCTGCTGATAAATGCGCCGTCGCTGCTGTTCCCGTTTCTGCGCCGCCTGGTGGCAGACATCACCCGCGAGGGCGGCTTCCCGCCGTTGCTGCTCGACCCGATCGACTTCGCCTCGCTCTATATGCAGCGCCAGCAACAGGGCGTGGCCGGCAACGACAACTCGTGACGGCTGGCGGGGCGTTCTTTACGTCTCGTCCTCGACCTTCACGAACTTGCGCCAGATTGCCCCCTCACCCAGCGTTTTCACGAACGCAAGGTGTGCAGCCGCATCCGCCGGCGTAAGCCGGGGCGGCAGGGGCGCCGGCCGCTTCCTGGCGGCCGTTGCGCGCACTTGGTCTCCTGCGTTGCCCTCGCCGCTGGCTGTCGCCAGCCCGAGGGTCGCCTGCCGCTCCCCCAGCAACTCGACGTAGACGTCAGCCAGCAGGCTCGCATCCATGAGCGCGCCGTGCTTCACGCGCTTTGAATTGTCGATCCCATATCGCTTGCACAGCGCGTCGAGCGTGTTTGGCCCAGCAGGATGCTTGCGCCGCGCGATCGCCAGTGTGTCGACCACCCTGTCCTGAGGGATCGGCGGCTTGCCGATCTTTTCCAGCTCCATGTTGATGAAGCCCATGTCGAAGCTGGCATTGTGGATCACCAGCTGGCCGTCCAGCCCGACGAACTCCAGGAATGCCTGGGCGACGTCGGGAAACGGCGGCTTGTCGGTGAGGAATTCGTCGGAGATGCCATGAATGCGCTCGGCATCCGGATGCACCGGCCGGCCCTGGGCATTGATGAAGACATGGAACTCGCGCCCGGTCGGGATGCGGTTGACCAGCTCGATGCAGCCGATCTCGATCAGCCGATCGCCTCTGCGGGCGTCGAGGCCCGTCGTTTCGGTGTCGAGCACGATATCGCGATTCATGGCCCCGCCCTTTTCCAGTCAGCCGGTCTGGCCGGTCCCGCCGCCCGCTCTCAAGCCCAGTGGCGCGCGTAGGCGGTACCTGGTCGCCCCCGCAGCGAGTCGATGATTCTATCGACCTGAGCCAGCGTCTGTTCCAGCTCGACCCCGGTATCCACAACGAAGTCGGCGCGCCGCCGCTTTTCTGCATCGGGCATTTGCCGTGCCAGGATCGCATCGAATTTTTCGTCGTTCATCCCGGGCCGCTCCAGCACCCGCCGCCGCTGCTCCTCGGGTGGCGCGCTCACGACGATGACGACATCGCATCGCTCGTTGCCACCGGTCTCCAGCAGCAATGGTATTTCCAGCACCGCCATTTCGGAGCCTGAAGCATGAGCCGCCGCGAGACATTCACGCTCCGCAGCTTGCACCAGAGGGTGAACGATCCGCTCCAGCCGCTTGAAGCCCGATGGATCGGCTAGCAGCACGGCGGATAGTCGCTGGCGGTCGACCTTGCCGTCCGCGGTCGTGCCGGGAAATGCCGCCTCTATCGGAGCGACGGCCTCGCTCTCATACAACTCGTGCACAAGCGCATCGGCATCGCATACCGGGATGCCGCGCTCGCGCAATCGCGCAGCAACAGTCGACTTCCCCATTCCGACCGATCCGGTCAGCCCAATGGTGAGCATATGGCAACGTCTCCCGCGCTGTGATGTTTGATGAGCCGGTCAGAATGCCGAACGGCCGCGCCGCCTGAGCTCTCCGATCAAAGGCAGCAGCGGCATCCCGAGTATGGTGAAATAGTCGCCGTCCATCTGCTCGAACAGATTGATGCCGATGTCCTCGATCTCGTAGCAGCCCACCGAGCGCTGCAGCACGGCCGGCCGCCTCGACGCGTACGCTTCGATTGTCTTCTCATCCATCTCGCGCATCGCCATCCGCGCGCTGCCCGCATGGTGCCAGACAGTCTGCCCGCCTACCGCCAGCGCCACCGCCGAGTGCAGGATGTGCGTCCGCCCGGACAGCCTGGCAAGCGTCTGCTTCCCCTCTCGCAGGTCCGCAGCCTTCGTGAATATCTCGCCATCGAGCTCCAGAACCTGATCGGCGCCGATCACCAGTGCGTCCGGAAATTTGCGGCTGACGTCCTCGGCCTTTGCGGTCGCCAGCGCAATTGCCACCTCGCGCGGCGGCGTCAGGGGCGCAGCCTGATTGATCCGCTTCCGGATATCGTCCTCGTCGACGTCAGCAGCGGCGGTTTCGCAGATGTGGCCTGCATTTTCCAGCATCAAGCGCCTGATTTCACTCCGCGACGCCAGGATCAACTGCCGCCGGCCCGGACTGCCTTCGCTCATCGGTCTCCTCTCCTGCCCGCCAGTCCCATCGGCACGCCTGCCTCCCGCTTCACCTTGCGGATCGATAGAAAGGTCTTCACGGTCGACACGTTCGGCGCCGCCGTAAGCTCCCGCGTCACGAAATCCTGAAAGGCGGATAGGTCCGGTGCGACACACTTCAGCACATAGTCCGTCTCGCCCGCGATATACTCGCATTCTCTGACGAGGGGCCAGGCCAGCACGCGGTTCTCAAAGGCGCGAAGGTCGGCCTCCGCCTGGCTGTAGAGCCCGACCAGAGCAAAGGCGGTCAATTCGAACCCGACCAGCGCCGCGTCGAATTGCGCATGATAGCCAGTGATATATCCCGCCTCTTCGAGCGCCCGCACGCGCCTGAGGCAAGGCGGCGGCGATATGCCAACGCGTGCGGCGAGCGCCACGTTTGTGATCCGCCCGTCGGCCTGCAATTCCTTGAGGATGCGCCAGTCGATCGCGTCGAGGCGTGAGGTCATGGGCAGCGCTGCTCCGTACATTCCGAAACTGGAGAGTGTCGAGAATGGTGCAACCCTGATACGGGGCGCCCATCGCGAAGGCAACCGCCCCGGCGGCTCGAATGGTGGTATAGAGCCTGGCTTCTGTTCAGAACCGGAACACGAGCGCACGGCGGCTCGTCTCCATGCACCTGAGGAAAACGCCGATCCGCGCTTTGACAAGCTGGGATTTATCCGTCAACGCGAAGACATGGGTCGGTCCAAGACACGCAAAGCGGCACGGCAGATGCCGGACTTCGAGATCGAGAAGGCTGGGATCGCACGGGGCATGGTTCCGGTCGCGGGCATCGACGAGGCCGGCCGTGGGCCGTGGGCTGGCCCGGTCGTAGCCGCTGCGGTCGTCTTGTCGCCTGATACACTTCCCGCCGGCATCAATGATTCCAAGGCTCTCACGTCTGTGGATAGAGACAGGCTTTATGACGCAATCGTCGCCAGCGGGGCAGCTATTGGCGTCGGCATTGCAGACGTCGCGCGCATCGACGACATGAATATTCTTCAGGCATCTTTATGGGCGATGGCCGAAGCCGTTGCATGCCTTCCGAAGGCACCACTCCTGGCGCTCGTCGACGGCAACAGGGCACCGCAACTGGCATGCCAGACACGCACCATCGTCGCGGGCGATGCCAGGTGCCTGTCGATCGCGGCGGCCTCGATTGTCGCGAAGGTGACACGCGATCGCGTGATGACAGGCTTGGCGAATGAATTCCCGCAATACGGTTTTGAGCGGCACAAAGGTTACGGCACACCGGAGCACAAAGACGCACTCGAGCGTCTCGGTCCAACCCCGCATCATCGTCGATCGTTTCGGCCGGTTCGCTTGGTCATCGAGGCGGCGGCGCAACGCTTCTCCGCGCCGCGATCATTGGATTGAGCCGCCGGGCTGGTTGAAGCTCAGATGTGCGACGGTTCGGAGTTGCAGTATTGGCGCCGCACTTGCCGCTCCGCCGACTTCATGTCGTGAGCTATCCCGGCAATGGTTCTTTGAGCGGCATACAAGCGCCAATGAAACTCGGGCCGGGCGCCTGCCTTTACGATTGACCCGACAGAGACGAACGGATCCGTCTCTGTGAAAAAATTCACGACACCCGTATAGGGACAACGCTGCTTCGATAGCATGGGGACCTCCTCCCACTCCGAACGCGTTGGATCAAGTGAACGCGATCCGACATTGAGCGATTTTTATCGCAGCTATTTATATTATTAATAATACAACTCCTATCATGAGAAAGCCAAGCGAGTCAGCATTTTTCACGATGAGTTGATGCCTGCGACTGCAAGCGGAACAATTTTTGGCGCTGTACGCGGTACAGGAAATCGAGGTGTCGTCGCCAGGCAATGCCTGGATATTTCATCCTCAGCCTTCAAGCACCCAGGCGCCATCAGCGGCACGGCATGCAATACCTTCCGTGCCGCGCCTGAGCGCGCCGGCGGTCAGTTTCATCTCCAGGTGTCTGCAGATGCGCCCGGTACCGTCGCGGAATGTGCAAGTCATGCGGATCGAACCGGTCAATCTGCCATGGTCTCGCTTCCAAACGTATGTGGCGCCGTCGCCTGCTTGCGTCAGGGCGATATCGATCGCTTGCAGCAAGGCCAACTCGTCCCCGGCCTTCATGTCGCCTCTTGGCCCATGAAAAGGGTAGGCGAGCTGCTCGCTGGGAAGCTGGAAGTCGCGCGCGGCAAGGCCCATGGCCTTCTCGCCAGACCGCGGGGCAGCGGTTTCGGCGGATGCCGAGGTCGCATCGGCCAGCACGGCGACAAACAGGAAGATCGCGGCGCCGCAGCCCGCGATGAGTGTAGAAAAGCAGACTTCGTTTCTCGACATAACGCTATGCTCACTCGACAGAACAGGACAACGCACCGGCTTTACGCTGCCGGTCTTCCCCATAATGGTCTAAGAGGGTTAAGCTGCCCTCAACGGCTGTCTCGCAGGCCCTGTGCTGGTACAGTCGGCTACGAAACCGAAACGATTTTGCGAAAGTGCATAGCATGAGCGAGGACAGACCCTCGTCCGGTCAGGGTGCCAGACCTGATTATTATTCCGGCCCCCAGGCGCCGGATTTCCTGGCCGCCGAGGAGCCATTCGGCTTGTTCGCAAGCTGGTTCGATGCGGCGCGCGCCCATGAGATCAATGATGCTGAGGCGATGGCTGTCGCCTCGGCTGACGAAAGCGGCATGCCGAATGTGCGTATGGTGCTGCTGAAGGCGCTCGATCCAGCCGAGCACCCCCAGCGCGGTTTCGTCTTTTACACGAATTTCGAAAGTGCAAAGGGCGCCGAACTCTTGACCTCCCAGAAAGCAGCACTGCTGTTCCATTGGAAAAGCCTGCGCCGCCAGGTGCGGGTCCGTGGCATGGTCTCCACCACCACGGAGGCTGAGGCCGATGCATATTTCGCATCCCGGCCTCGTGGCTCACGATTAGGGGCCTGGGCTTCTGCCCAGTCGCGCCCGATGTCCGGCCGCTACGATCTGGAGAAGGCGGTTGCCGGCGTTGGGTTGAAGTACAACATTGGCCACATTCCTCGCCCGCCGCACTGGTCCGGTTTCCGCGTTACGCCGCTCGAGATCGAGTTCTGGCACGATCGGCCCTTTCGCCTCCATGATCGGGTGGTCTTCCGTCGCGAGGCGCCAGATCTGGAATGGCAACGGGCCTGGCTCTACCCCTGAGCAGTTCTCACCCCTGAGCAGATCTCAGTTGCGCCTTGCGCCGCGGCGTTGCCTGCTGCCGCGTCCGCGCCAAAGCAAGCGGAAGCCGAGCAGGCCAATGACAAGCGCCGTGTACATGATCGGATCGAACGGCCACGACTTGACCAGCAGCAGATAGTGCACCGCCCCGGCCAAGGCTGCCACGTAGACCCACCAGTGCAGGCGGCGCCATGCAGCAGCCCCCAGTCGCCTGACCATGGCGTCATTCGAGGTCACCGCGAGCGGCACGAGAATCAGCAGCGCCACCATGCCGATCGTGATGTATGGACGCTTGAGGATGTCGCCCACGATCGCTGGCCAGTCGAACTGCTGGTCGAGCACGACGTAGACCGTGACGTGCAGCACGGCGTAGCTGAACGCCAACAGACCCACGGCACGCCGGTATCCGATCAGGTTGGGACCGCCAGTCTCAGCAGCGGCGTGATTGCCAAGCCTGCCACCAGGAACCTGAGCGACCACAATCCCAGCATCCGCTCCAGTGTCTTTGCGGGATCGGCGCCAAGCTGATCCGTGATACCCAGATGGAAGTACCACACCGCCGGCACCATGCCGAGCACGTAGATCGCCGTCCGGATCAGGCCCTGGCGTCCACCCCATCGCATTGCTGGCACGTCGGCGCCCTAGTAGTTCTTCTTCAGGTCCAAGCCGGCGTAGAGACCCGCGACCTGGTCGCCATAGCCGTTGAACATCAGGGTTTTCTTGCGCTTGGCGAACAACCCGCCTTCCCCGATCACGCGCTCGGTCTTCTGGCTCCAGCGCGGATGATCGACTTCCGGATTGACGTTCGAATAGAAGCCGTACTCGCTCGGTGCCTGCAGGCTCCACGATGTCGGCGGCTGCTTCTCGGTGAGGGTGATGCGCACGATCGACTTGCTGCTCTTGTAACCGTACTTCCACGGCACCACCAGCCGTATCGGCGCGCCGTTCTGGTTCGGCATCGTTTCCCCGTACAAGCCCACCGCCATGATGGTCAGCGGGTGCATCGCCTCGTCCAGCCTCAGCGCTTCGTGATAAGGCCACTCCAGAAGCTGGAAAGCGCCGTTCTGCCCGCGCATCTCCGAGGGCCTCACCAGCGTCTCGAATGCCACGTATTTTGCGCTGCCGAGCGGCTCCACGCGTTTCAGCAGGGAGGCCAGCTCGAAGCCGACCCACGGCACCACCATCGACCACGCCTCCACGCAGCGCAGCCGGTATATGCGCTCTTCCAGGCGCGCAGGCTTCAGGATGTCTTCCAGGCCGATCGTGCTGGGCTTCGCCACCAGACCGTCGATCTTCACGGTCCAGGGCTTGGTCGTCATCTTCCCTGCGTACCGGGCCGGGTCGCCCTTATCCAGCCCGAACTCGTAGAAGTTGTTGTAGGTCGTGATGTCTTTGAGAGATGTGGGCTTCTCGTCGGTCGAGAACTTGCTTGTTGCGGCGCTCAGCTTCGCTGCTCCGGCCGGACCGGGCAGCATCGCGGCAGCACCAACAATTCCCGCGCCAGCCAGCAGCTCGCGCCGGTGCAGGTAGGCGCTGCGAGGCGTAATCTCGGACGGCGGAACGTCCGCAGCGTTACGATGACGGATCAGCATTTTGCCAATTACCTCCTGTCGGCTGGACGGCCAAATTCCAGTTGGCTTCGCGTTTATAACTTGAAGTACCCGATTTCTGCCGAATCTGGGATCAATTCAATACCTGTCCTGTTCACAAGCTTATGATCTAGGGCGAACCGCACGTATCGCCTTGCCGTCATCTTGCCGGCGGGCACCCCAAGCAGAGGACTTATCATGGCCTCGTTCGCAACCCATGCCGTGACCAATCAGAGTGCGGCCTACGCGGATATCAATTTGTTTTCAGCCGATGCGCCGTTGCGTGAGGCTGTGGCCAGGGAGGGCGGTCAGCAGGCACTCGCCCAGCTCGAGGCATTCGGCGCCACGGCAGGCAGCTCGGAGGCTTTCGAGCACGCGCGCCTCGCTAACGAGCATCCGCCCAGATTGCGCACGCACGACCCCAAAGGGCATCGCCTGGACATCGTAGAATTCCACCCCTCCTGGCATTGGCTGATGACGACCAGCACGGCCGAGGGCCTGCAGTGTTCTGCGTGGGGCCATCTCGCTGTTGGGCCAGGGCAGCCGACGACCGTCGCCGCCGATGGCCCGCGGCCACCTCGTCCCGGTGCCAATGTCGAGCGTGCCGGCGCGTTCTATCTGGCTGCCCAGATGGAAGCCGGACACTGCTGTCCCCTCACCATGACCAATGCTGCGATTGCCTCGTTGCTGAACCAGCCGGACGTAGCCGACGCTTGGCTTCCACGCATTCTGACGCGGAGCTATGACGCGAGTTTCAGTCCGGCTCCAGCCAAGTCGGCGGTAACGCTCGGCATGGGACTGACGGAAAAGCAGGGCGGCACCGACGTCCGTTCCAATACGACCACGGCTGTGCCGGTCGATGGCGGCGGGCCCGGCGGCCGCTATCTTCTGACCGGCCATAAATGGTTCATGTCGGCCCCGATGAGCGACGCCTTTCTCGTCCTCGCGCAAGCGCCTGCCGGGCTGTCGTGTTTTCTCATGCCGCGTTTCACGCCGGAGCGCGACGTGAATGCTATTCGCTTCCTCAACTTGAAGGACAAGCTTGGCAACCGCTCCAATGCATCCGCCGAGGCCGAGTTCGAGAGCGCCCATGCCGTGCTGATCGGCGAGGAGGGGCGCGGTGTCCCCGTCATCATCGAGATGGTGATGGCGACCCGCCTCGATTGCGCGGTGTCATCCGCCGCCCTGATGCGTCTGGCCGTGGCCAGCGCTCTCCACCACTGTCGTCAACGCTCAGCCTTCGGCCGTGCACTGTCAGACCAGCCGATAATGGCTCATTTGCTCGCTGACCTCGCTCTCGATGTGGAGGCTGCCACGGCCTTGTCGTTTCGGTTGGCGCGTAGCTTCGACCGGGTTGCTGATCCGCGTGCGTCCGCCTGGCGGCGGCTGATGACACCGGTCACGAAATACTGGGTCTGCAAGACGGCCACGGCGGTGGTCGCGGAGGCCATGGAATGCCTGGGCGGCAATGGCTATGTGGAGACGACGGGCATGTCGCGGTTGTACCGGGAAGCTCCCGTCAACAGCATATGGGAAGGCTCGGGCAACGTGATGGCGCTGGATGTCCTGCGTATCATGCAACGCGAGCCCGATGTGCTGGAGATCGTCATGGACGATTTGGCCATCGCCGTCGGGGACGACATCCACCTGAAGGCGGCACTAGAGCGGGTGCGAACGATCCTGCATGAGCCCAGGTTCGTAGAGTTGCGCAGCCGGGCACTGCTGGAGGGCCTCGCGCTGCTGGCGGCAGGCAGCATCTTGCGGGCGCAAGCGCCCGCGGCCATTGCCGACGCGTTCGTCGCCGCGCGTTTGTCCGGCGTGCCCCGCTTCACGTACGGTCAGGGGCTTGAATGGTCCGACACCAAGGCGATCATGATGCGCATGCTGCCGGCCTGAGGCCGGCAGCATTCTGAACGGCGGCAGACACTCTTCCGCCCACCGCTTTAGCCGGCTCCGAACGTTACTTGGCGCGGCCTTTCGCGCGAGCCTTGGTCTTTGCCGGACGGGCAGCCGGTCGCGCGGCCGGACGGGCGGCAGTCTTTGGCGCTGGCGCGGCCGCGGGCGCGCTTGTGCTGGCGCCAGTCTCTACCAGCCGAGCAAGTTTATCGAGAAACACATTGCGGTCTGTTGCGCTGAGCTTGGACAAGAGCCGCGTTTCCGCAGCCTTTGCTGCTCGCTCCGCTGCTGCCAGCGCGCTTTGCCCGGAAGCGGTCAGCCGCACCTCATACATGCGGGCGTCGGTCTTGGTGCGGTTCCGCTTGACGAGACCCTTGGCCACGAGCCTGCGCACGATGTCCGCGAGTGTAGAGCGGTCTATGCCCGTTGCCTCTACGATGTCCGTCTGGCTGATATCCTGGTTCTTGGCGAGCACCCGGAGTACCGCATATTGGCGGGGCCGCAAATCGCTCTTGCCGGTATTGGCGATGAACAACTCGTCGGCTCTCTGGCTGGCGCGGTGGAGAAGGTGCAGTGCTGACTTCTGCACGTCGGTGGTCTTTAGTTTTGTTCTCATTTCCTTGTACGTCCTAATTGGCGGTTGGATTCACGGGTTGGCTCGTATAGGTTTTAGCCTATCCCGAACATGATAGTCTGGAATATGGTGGTCCCTTAACGGAATTCACAGATCCGCGCTTGACAGTGAGTACGGAGAGTTCGACCGCAGACCCGTCGCAATGCGGCGAAGTTTGGGTCTTCTGCAAGTAGGATCGGATTAGGAATCACGATATGGCGCTGTCCGAGCCTTTGGTCAGGGTCAGGGTGTTGACGGCGTTTGGCCAGTTCCTCGCTGGGAAAGGCGTAGAGCTGCAGTCTATTCTGAGTGCTGTAGGTTTGCAACGCGACGATCTCGCCGACCCTGACAGCTATATCTCACTGAATACCGTCGCGGAAATGTTCGAGCTGGGCGCCCGCATGTCGGGTGATCCGGCGTTCGGCGTTCATTATGCTGAGATTTTTCCCGCCGGAGCAAGCGGAATCCTCGGTCACATCATTCTCACCGCACCCACGGTTGGCGAGGCGCTGGAAGCGGCGGTGCAATACTTCGAGCTTCTCATATTCCCGATGCAGCCCGAGCTCGTGGACAGCGGCGAGGCATTCTCTCTCCAGGTCACGGTGCCATCCAGCTTCACGGCCCCGCAGTTGCATTACATGAGCTTCATGATGGCGACTGTCGTGCACCGTATCCGTATCGCCGCCGGCCCGGATTGGCATCCGCCGTCCACAGAGTTCAAGCATCGTGCACCGGAGGCCATTGAGGTCTACAAACGGGTGTTTGGGCGTGAGATGCAGTTCAACGCGCGTCGCTATCGTGTGGATATCGATCGTGCGACCTTTGCACGAGAGATGCCGCAACGGATCGTCGGCTTGTTCGACAGCGTGCGAGAGCTTGGCGACCGTGTCCTGAACGAAGCACGGCTGCAGCAGGATGTCGTGCACGCCCTTTCCGCGGCGTTGACCCAGCAGCTGCAGGAGCAGGCGCCGTTCGATCTGGCGACCGTCGCTGGGCTTACGGGAATGTCGCCAAGGGCCCTTCAATGGCGTCTCGAGCAGGCCGGCACCAGCTATGAGCGTGTGTTGACGCGCGTTCGGCTCGAGCAGGCCACGCAACTTCTTCGTGATACGGATCTGTCGATCGGAGACATTGCCGCACTTCTCGGATATTCGGAGCAAAGCGCCTTTGCCCGCGCGGCCCAGGCATGGTTCAAGCGCAGCCCCAGCGCTCAGCGTCAGCTGCTTCGCTTCGGCGAAGTGGACGTAGAGCATTGATGCCGGCGCGGCGGTAGGCCGCCGACCTGCGGCGTGCAACGAACCGGTCGACGCCCTATAGTCATGGCAATGCTCCATCATCCACCTTGGAGACAAGCTCATGACCGACGCGACGTCCGCCGACATCGCCATTTCGGCTGCCGAAGGCATCCAGACCATCAGGCTGACCCGCCCGGGCAAGAAGAATGCCCTGACGTCGGCCATGTATTCAGGGCTCGCCGCTGCGCTCCGCAGCGGTGACGACGATCCCGATGTCTCAGTGCATGTCTTGCTGGGCTCCTCAGGCGCATTCTCTGCCGGCAGCGATATCGCCGAGTTCAAGGCCCGGGCAGAGGGGCGTACGGACCTCACCGAACCTATTGTTGACTTCATCCGCCTGCTGCCCCGGGTGGCCAAGCCGCTTATCGCCGGCGTCGACGGACTGGCCATGGGCATCGGAACGACGATGCTGCTGCACTGCGATCTGGTCTATGCAACCCCCGCCTCAACTTTCCGCACTCCGTTTCTCGATCTGGGCCTTGTACCCGAAGCTGGCTCGAGCCTGCTGGCCCCTCGCCTCATGGGACCGCAACGCGCTTTCGAGCTCCTCGCGCTGGGCGAAGGCTTCGACGCGGACTGGGCCTGCCGCGCCGGTATCGTCAACCGCGTCGTCCCCGCCGATGAGCTTGAGCAGACGGTGCGCTCTGCCGCGTTGCGTCTGGCCGCCAAGCCGCCACAGGCGCTGTCGCTTTGCCGTCGCATGCTGCGCGGCTCGCCCGACCAGATCGCCGCCCGCATCGATGAGGAGGTCGAGGTGTTCACCCAGCGGTTGATGTCGCCCGAGGCAAGAGAGGCATTCGCCGCGTTCCTCCAGAAGCGACCTCCGGATTTCAAGCGCGACGGTGGCTGATTTCGGCCACAGCATTCTTTAGACTGCGCAGCCGGGAGGGCAGTGGATGGTCGCGCGCCTGGTGGCATGTCTGGTGGTGATTGCGGCGGCGCTGATTGCGTCGTCTGCATCCGTACGCGCAGATTGGTTCTCGAGATTGGCTCGTTTGGCTGAGCAGACCGGCTCACGGGGCGCAGCAAAAGCGGCCGGTGCATTGGAGCGTGCGGCAGTAAAGTTGAAGCGGGTTCCACTGCAGGATGGCGGAGCCGCGCTTGCAGCCCAGGTCTCGCCGGAAGGCCATTGGACATTCGTGAACAAGTCCGGCGAGCGCTTCACTGCGGGTACGTCTGATGAGATGGGGCGGGTCGCTGCCGTACTGGCGCCCGAGGCGGCAGCCAAAGGCGGCGGCCTGACGCTCGTTCTCACCGAGGACACGCTTTTCTCGCATGCCGGGTCTCTCAAGCAGCTACCCGCCAAGGCAGGCTTACGGCTGTCGTTCGGAAATGAGACCTTCCCGCTGGTGCAAGTGCGCCCGGCCGCGGGTCAACTCGTGCATGCCGAGGTTCGGCCCGGCGTTCTCGTCCCCGCAGTGCAGCGGGCGGCATTCGAGGAGACGCTCTGGCAGCTCTCGCGACCACTGGCGCGTGCCCGTATGCGGGTTCTCGCGTTGGAGACCGGCGGGCCGCACACATTGCGTCCGGCCCCGGCTCTTGACCCTGCAACGAAACGCGCTCTCGCCGATCGCATCGATCCCGCAAAATTACCCGGCGCAATTCGCGCCCTGGCGGGTCAGACGGCGGTTGTGACCGGTCGTGTCGATGGGCGCGTCCTGCACGTCCGCATGGCAAGTGGAATCGAGCGAACGTTATCGATCGACGAGCTGTTTCAAGCGGCCGCCGGCGCAGACGTCAATTTCATCATCCTGAACTCCCCCGCGCCGCGTCAGCCGGGCGTGCGCAATTGGCTGTGGCAACGCGCCTCCGTCGACGGGCTCGACGATGCCATGAAGCGTGCCACGATGGGCGATTTCCTGGCCGCGCTGGGCCGAGGCCAGTCGCGTTTCGTGGTCACGGCAGCCGAATCTTCGCCCGGTCGGATTTCGCTGCGCGCCGCCCCGCTGCCGGGAGATGCGACGACGATCTCCGGCCTCTCCAGCGTATTCTCCGAGGTCGTGTCCGAGGTGGCAGGTAAAGTTGTCACGACCGGACTTGAGGCGAGCCTCACCAGCCAGACCCGCCAGCGCGAGCTCGAGTCCCGGATCGTGCCGGGCATCCAGTCCGATATCCAGATCGCCTATGTTCTTTGCTTCTTGCTTGGCCTCGCCGGGCTCGGCTTCTCGCGCCATTGGTGGCGTCGGATCTGGCCGCCCGAGCAGCGCACCGCTTATGCCGGCCGGCTCGGCTATGAGGCTGCGCGTTTCGTTCGGCTTGCCCTGTTCGTGCTTGTGTTTCTGCCTCTCAGCGGTCCGGTCGCCGGTCCGCTGGCCATCATCAAGGGCACGTTCGACAATATTCTCGGCCTCCTGATGATCGCCACATGGCCAGTGCGAGCCCTGCTTCGGAAACTGAGCCACACGCGCGCCTGACCCTGCGCAGCCGATCTCCGTTCCCCTGCCGCCATCAAATCGCCACCTGGCCGGTCGTGATGGAGGCTCGGTGCGCCATCGCACTGGCGGGGAGTGGCCACCGTCCGCCAGATGACGCTGCCAGATGACGCCGGCACTGCGTCCCCGGCATCCTCAGTCCGTGTCCTGACGCGAAGCACGCTCCAGCAATGGCTTCGGTCACGGCAACCGGTAAAAGATCGCAAGCGCTCAAAGGGGCCGGTTCATGCGTTTCCTCCTCGCGCTGTTGACAGGGGTGGCAACTCTCCTGGGCTCCGCCTCGGTGATGGATGTGGCGCAGGCCGGCAAACGCCAGCAGTTCTCCTCGCCCGATGCCGTCCAGCGCTGGATCTATGCGTATCGGGCCAAGCCCGAGCCGAAGAAATTGCCGGTAGCAATGAAGGCGATGAGTCGCCTCGGCATCTTCCGGGAGATAGATTCGGCAGGACTTTACATGGGCTTTGCCGCCGGGGTGCTCGGCGCCAATCCGAAATCCGCCGAAAAGCTGGTCGGACAGATGTTTCCCATGCCGCCGCCTGACCAGGTCGCCATCATCCGCGCGATTGCCTGGTCCGGTCTCCCTGAGTGGAAGGCGCTGATGGGCACGGTGGTGGAACGCATGCCGGCCCGCAAGGTGCTGATCGAGCGTCACCTTTACGACAAGCTGCCGACGCTGATGGCGCTTCCCCTGGACGACAGTCCGGTCGGCCTCGACGCATTGTGGGGCTACTATTACGCGTCCGGCTCGCCGCTTCCCATCCTGCGCATCGCATCGGCCCTGCGCTGGGCGAAGGACCAGAACAGCGTCGACCGTTTGACCGTTGGTTCCATGGCCAAGCTCACGCTGGCGATCAACGCGTCGCGCGATGTCGATCTGGCCCGGCTGTTGAAGCGGGTCTTGCCGCTGATCGAGCCGGCCGCACGCGGGCCGCTTGCGGAAGCGATCGAGGCGGCCGAGACGTTCGAGACCGGTCGTGTTCGCAAACAGGCACTGGCCGCCATCGAGGAGCTCAAGCGTAAAGGCCCCGCCGACGCTCGCCGGCTGAGTTTCTGGGGGCAGGCTGGAACGACCGCCTTGGCGCTGGGCTGCGTGGCGGCCAGCGCCCTCGGACAGGTTCAGGTCGGTATTCCGTGTGTTGTCGGCGGCGCAGCCTCGACGGCGGCCCTGAAGCTGCTGACGCCGCAGTAGCAATTTATTCCTTCCGCATGGCCGCGGCTGCCACGGTCAGGCCTCGCCAGTAAATACCGTATTTCATTGGCGATGCCGCCGCGACGGCCTAAAGTGCGCACCAGTCAGGTGTGAGGAGCGCAATAAGGATGGCAAAATCATATCTCGTTGGCCGCCGGGACGAGTTCACTGAAGGCGGCCGCAAGGTTGTGTCGTGCGATGGCACGGAGATCGGCGTATTCCTGATCGACGGCAAGCTGGTCGCTTGGCACAACGAGTGCCCGCACCGGTTTGGTCCGGTCTGCCAGGGCCGCATGTACAAGCGGGTGCTGGAGCCGATCGACGCCAATGGTCAGGTGCGAGAGTTGGCTTATGACGATAGCGTGACCAACATCGTCTGCACGTGGCACGGCTATGAGTTCGACTTGAAGACCGGCATCAACCAGGGATCCTCCAGGTTCCGCCTGAAACCGGCCAAACTGGAGGAGAAGGACGGAGAGGTTTATGTCGTCCTCTGACGATGACCGCCGCAATGATCCGTATGCCTGGGTCGACGGAGTTGCCGACGATTTGCACCATGCTGCCAAGGACCTCGTAGAGAAGGGCGAGCAGGCCCGCATTTCCGATGAGGCCCTGGCAAAGATCATGACAGCGGCAGTCAGGCTGTATTACGCGAAGGCTGAGGGCGAGGAACGCACGCCCCCCGCTATCGTGCAGGAAGGCCAGGAAACCCTCACGCCGACCGAGATGCTGACGACCGTGTCAGAGCTGTTGCGGGCGGTTCGTCTGGGTCCGATGGAGCTTGGTTTGTGGTTCCGGCGTCGGCCGGGTGAATAGGAATAATGCAACGTAGCAATTGGCCAATGGCGAATGGGAATTAAAGAACAAGGGCGAAGTTCGATTTCCACCAATCGCCACTTGCCACCCGCCATTCGCCCATCGATGAGGAGCGAAATGCCATGACAGAGCACGCAACCGGCATGCCGCAGATGCTGCCGACGCAGGTTATCGACACCTCCACCGACAGCCGCGAGATCCTTGCCCATGCCCGCAACGTCGCACGCAAGCGCGGGCTGCAGGATTGGTTCGTCGTCGACATCGACGCCCACCATGTCGAGACTGTGTCCTGGAATGAGATCGTCAAGTTCATCGAGGACCCGGTCATCCGCGACCAGGCACTGCACTTCCACCAGGACCGCATTGGTGCGCCGCCCTACGGTCTCAATGGCGATCTCGGATTGCGCTATCAGGGCGTCGGCGGCCGCATTCCGCACCAGGACGGCCTCCGCGAGAAGACCGACGCCACCGGCCCGCACCGCGATGTCGTACTGACCCAGCGGGCGATGGATTCGCTGGCCGTCGATGTGATGGTCGTGTTCCCGACGCCAATGTTGTTTCTCGGCCTTCATCCGCAGCAGGAGATGGAGGTGTGGCTGGCCCGCGCCTACAACAAATGGATGGCGGAGAACCTGCTCGCGGCCGACGACCGCATCAAGACGCTCGCCGTGCTGCCCTACAACACGCCGGAGGAGGCGGAGCGCGTCGTCAAGGAGTTCGCCGGCGTCAAGGGCGTGATCGGCTGGTGCGTGCCTTCGACCCGCCATGCACCGGTGCACCACAACAAGTACATGCGGCTCTACAAGATGATCGAGGAGACGGGTATGCCGCTCTCCTTCCACGCCGGCTACCACTGGGACGATCCTTCGCTCAAGACCATCAACCGCTTCCTCGGCATGCACGCGCTCGGCTTCGCCTGGCCCAACATCGTGCATTGCACCAACTGGGTGCTGAACGGCATGCCCGTGCGCTTCCCCAATTTGAAGGTGGTATGGATCGAGTCGGGGCTGGCCTGGGTGCCGTTCCTGATGCAGCGGCTCGACGACCAGTTCCTGATGCGCCCGTCCGAGGCGCCACACCTGAAGCGGTTGCCGTCGGAGTATATGCGCGACCACTGCTGGTACACGACGCAGCCGATGGAAACGACCAACATGAAGGCGCTCGAGTGCACGCTCGACATGATCAAGGCGGACACTCAGCTGCTTTACGCTTCCGACTGGCCGCACTTCGATTTCGATCTGCCCTCTGAGATCACCGACCTGCCGTTCCTGTCGGAGCAGTCAAAGCGCAACATCCTGGGCCTGAATGCGGCCCGTATCTTCAATCTCGACACGACCATCAGGAAGCAGCTTTAGGACGTGCTGAGCCTGTGCCAGCCGGTCAGGCAGCAAATCGATGAGAGAGGGGGTCGGCCAGTCGTCCGGCCCCTTCGTGCTTTTTCCGTCGCCGGAGAATGATGCCGGAACCTGTGCTCAATATCGCGCTGGACGTGGGCTACGCCGAAGATGCAGCGTTCGCGGCCGGAGTCTGTTTTGCAGAGTGGAGTGATCCGGCGCCGGTCGGGATTGTCACCGTCGAGCTGATGGGCGCTGGCAGCTATGTTCCGGGCAGTTTCTATTTGCGCGAGCTGCCAAGCCTGTTGGCGGTGTTGAAGCGTGTAACCAGTCCGATCGGGACGGTCGTAGTCGATGGCTACGTCGCGCTCGATGGCGATAGCCGACCCGGCCTCGGCTACCACCTGTGGGAGCACCTGCATCGGTCCGTGCCCGTAATAGGCGTCGCCAAGACACGCTATGTCGGGACGCCCGATGGATGCGCTCTGTTGCGTGGTCGCAGCAATCGCCCGCTCTATGTCTCCTCGGCCGGTCTGGAGCTGGCGGAGGCCAAGGAGCGGATCGCAAGCATGCACGGCCCCCACCGCATGCCTACGCTCTTGAGCCTGGCCGACCGCATAGCCCGCTTGCGGGTGCACACCGGCGTTTGAACCTGGCTCGCGTTGTGCTTAGCTTGGCTCGATCCCTTGCGGCCGCACACGGTTGATGCGGCTTGCTTCACGCAACTGGAGGAAAAAGTAGATGGCAAATCTGCGACTGTCGCTCGCCTGCGGCCCTTATGACCGGACCCAGGCCATAATCGACGGCATCGTGAAGCCCGAGGGCATCGACCTGACGTATCTCCCGCTGCAGCCCGCCGAGATTTTCTGGCGCATGCTTCAGTACAAGGAGTTCGACGTCTCCGAGATGTCGATGTCGAATTACACCTCGACCCTGATGCTGGACAACCCGCCCTTCATCGCCATTCCGGTATTTCCATCCCGCGTCTTCCGCCAAGGCTATTTCTTCTACAACCCGAAGTCCGGCATCAAGTCGCCGAAGGATCTTGAAGGCCGCCGCGTCGGCGTACCCGAGTATTCCATGACCGCGGCGGTCTATATGCGCGGCCTCCTGCAGCACGAATACGGCGTCAACCTGAAGTCGATCACCTGGTTGCAGGGGCGCGCTGACCGCCTCGGTCGCAAGTTGCCCGATGACATCAAGATCGAGCAGGCCCCTCCCGGCACCGAGCTCGGCGATCTCGTCGAGGCCGGCGAGCTGGACGCAATGATGACCGCCAACAATCCGCTCGCCTTCCGCCGCGGCAGCCCCAACTGCGTCCGTCTTTTCCCCAACTACGTCGAACTGGAGAAGGACTACTACAAGCGCACCAGAATCTATCCCATCATGCACACGGTAGTTATCCGCCGCGAGATCTACGACCGCGATCCCTGGGTGGCGATGTCGCTCTACAAGGCATTCTGCGCCGCCAAGGACCGCTGCTATCGCATGCTGCTGGAAACGGGCTCACCGAAGGCTTCGTTCGCGTGGCTGCAGCCGATGATCGAGGAGGAGCAGCGGATCATTGGCAACGATTGGTATCCGTATGGCGTCGAGGCCAATCGCGAGACACTGGAGGCCCTGACGCTTTACAGCTACGAGCACGGCCTCTCTGATCGCCGACTGAAGCTCGAGGATCTGTTCGCCCCCGCCACGCTGCGCGATATTCCGCTTGGCGAGGGCCAGCACATCTGAGTTCCCGTTTGCGGCATCCGCCAGCATAGGGGCATCGCGATGCGACAGAGGCAACCGCAAGCTATGCACAAGGCGAAGCCCCTTCATTCCCGGCTTGCTCGATCCCCGGCCGCGCGCGGTTGTACTGCGGCCGGATGACTGCTGAAACAAGGAGACTCGAAATGAACCAGCAGACCCAGCAGCTCGTCGTGTTCGCACTGATCGGTCTCGTCGCCGGTTGGCTGGCGAGCTTCCTGGTCGGCGGCGGCGGCCTGATCCGCTACCTCGTGACCGGCCTGATCGGCGCCTTTGTCGGCGGCTACCTGCTCTCTGCGCTGGGTGTCAACCTGGGCATCAAGAACGCGCTTGCCAACCAGATCGTCACCGCCACGATCGGCGCCGATCGCGGTGGTGATCCTGGCACGCCTGATCGCATAGGGATGGCGGGGTCGACTTGAAGTAACGCGCGTCGAGCCGGGCGATGGCGCGCTGTTCGACCGCATCGCACCGGACGTGTTCGACGCGCCGATTGCGCCCCGCACGTCTTGCCGCCTATCTCGCGAATGCCACCCATCTCCTGGTGGTGGCGATCGCCGGCGGTGAGATCGTCGGTCAGTGCGCTGGGGTCATCCATCTGCACCCTGACAAGGCGCCGGAGCTTTTCATCGACGAGGTCGGCGTGACGCCGGCCATGCGTAATCAGGGCATCGCCAGGCGCATGATGGAAGAGCTCACCGCGTGGGGGGCGGAGCAGGGCTGCGAGGAGGCCTGGTTGGGCACCGAGCCGGACAATGACGCCGCCAACGCGCTCTATGTCCGCTTCGCGGAGCCAGGAACCGATCCTGATGTACTATTGGGAGCTTTAGCAACGTCTGTCGCAGTTTGAGGAAGTCAGAAATGTCTGCCATTTCCGCCGCCGTATCCACCGCCCCACGCGCAACGGAGGTGCGCCAGTTTCCGCGGCCCGACATCCCAGCCGACGCCGGCCTTCTGAAGGTCGAGCTGACCGGCGTCTGTGGCAGCGACTGGCCGTACTACTTGCGCTATCCCCAATCCAAGGGGCCGCTGATTCTGGGCCACGAGACGGTCGGCCGCATCGAGACGCTGGGTGAGGTCGCCGGCCGCCGCTTCGGTGTCAAGGAAGGCGATTATGTTGCGTTGGAGGAGTACCTGCCCTGTGGCCATTGCCATTGGTGCCGTTCTGGCGACTTCCGCCTGTGCGATGAGACTGACACCCTGAATCGCCCCAACACCATTCGCTTCGGTTCGACGCCAATATCTGTCGCGCCCTCGCTGTGGGGCGGATATGCGCACTATCAGTACCTTCACCCCAACTCAGTGTTCCACAAGGTCCCCGCGCATGTGCCGGCCAAGCTGGCCACGTTGGCGCTGCCGCTCGGCAACGGCGTCGAATGGGCGATATTGCAGGGACAAACCCGGGTCGGGGAGATCGTCGTGATTCAGGGCCCGGGCCAGCAGGGCCTCGCCTGCACGGTAATGGCGCGCGAGGCTGGTGCGCGGCTCGTGATCGTGACGGGCCGCGGCACGCCGACCGATCTCAAGCGTCTTGAGCTGGCCAGGCGGCTGGGAGCGCATCACACCATCAATATCGATGACGAGGACCTGCTCGAGCGCGTCGCGGACTTGACCGGCGGCGACATGGCCGACCTGGTGATGGACTGCTCTTCCGGTGGCGCCAAGGCGGTCACCGCGGCCATTCAGCTCGCCCGCAAGCGCGGCCGTGTCATTCTCGGCGGTCGCACGACGGAGAAGATCCCCGATTTCGATAGCGACATGCTGGTCAAGAAGGTGCTGACGGTGAAGGGTGTTCGCGGCCACTCCTACGAGGCGGTGGAGCTCGCGGTATCGGTCATCGCGTCCGGCCAGTACCCGCTCGAGGCCATGTGCACTCACGTGTTCCCGCTGTCGCAAACCGATATCGCCCTGAAGACCGTTGGCGGTGAAGGTCTCCCTGACGCCATCCACTGCGCAGTCGATCCATGGGCCTGACGTTGAGTGCCCGCCAATCCGGCGACCACGAATTCTGCTGGAATGCGCCAGCGTCGTGCAAAAAGGCTGGCTCGATTGAGCCAGCCTCGTGTCGCGTGGCCGGTACCAGGCTCGCACCGCCTCACCGGCAGTGCGGAATCAGCCGATATTTGGAGGCTGCAGGGGTTTGATGTGCCAGCGCAGGTGATTGAGCCATGTGTCGTTTCGAGGCTGGTAAGCCGTGTCGCGTTTCAGGCGGCAGATCGAACCTTTCGCGTTTGCTGGGACGGACCGTGGATGAAGGCGCTTAGGCATGTGCCACTCCATCGTCGTTTAGGTGCCTTCGTCCCGGCCCATCGCAGAGCGGTTCCGTGTCCGCCCGTCAGCCAACGGTCACAAGCAGCGTGCGATCGTACCGATCGCGCATTGCCTTTGGGCCGGCTGAGAAGGGATAACGGGGGAGGAAGGCGGGTCCAGGATGGGAGCGCCGCGGGCATGGCAGCCTGTGGCGCGCAGCTTCCGGCCGACGCTGTGCCGTGGCGATCCCATCCGTAGCCGCCATGGCTTGCGACCGGCAATTCAGTGCCGGCATTTACTGCTCTGACGTCGAAATGCCTCAAGGCGATTCTGCCCCTCGACTATCCTGACGCGCACCGCGCAGTCGCCCGGCGAGATGAGGCCGGAACGACCACAGGGCTTCCGTGCCCTGTGGAAATCAATCTAAGTGATTCGCATAACCGATACGTGACACGGCAACTCGGGCCGGCACGAGCATGCGCTGGTGGGCAAAACGAGGCCGGCGGTCCGCTTGGACCGCCGGCCGGCTCATGGCATCTGCAACTGCGAGGTTGCGTTCTGCAGCGGTCAACCACCTGCAGCTCAGTCGGCGGGCACCGTGCCGGCCTCGGCGACCTGCGCGGAGTTGCGCACCGCCTTCTGAACCTTTTCGAACGCGCGCACTTCGATCTGCCGGATCCGCTCGCGTGAGACCCCGAACTGAGTGGAGAGATCCTCCAGCGTGGCAGGGTCCTCTGCAAGCCGGCGCGCCTCGAAGATCTTGCGTTCACGCTCGGTCAGGGTGCCGAGCGCCTTTGCCAGGTATTTGCGGCGATGAGCGAGTTCCTCGCTCTCAGCCAGCACGTCTTCCTGGCTGGGATCGTCGTCGACCAGCCAGTCCTGCCATTCACCCGATTCCGCATCAGCCCGAACCGGCGCATTGAGCGATGTGTCGCCCGACAGGCGCCGGTTCATGGACACCACGTCCTCTTCCGGAACGCCCAGCTGAGTGGCGATCTGCTTGACGTGATCGGGATGCAGATCCCCATCCTCGAGCGCCTTGATCTGGCCCTTGACGCGCCGCAGGTTGAAGAACAGCTTCTTCTGGGCTGCGGTTGTGCCCATCTTCACGAGGCTCCACGAGCGCAGGATGTACTCCTGTATCGACGCTCGGATCCACCACATGGCATAGGTCGCCAAGCGGAACCCGCGGTCCGGCTCGAACCGCTTGACGGCCTGCATCAGGCCGACGTTGCCCTCTGAGATGACTTCGCCAATCGGCAGTCCGTACCCGCGATAACCCATTGCGATGCGGGCGACGAGCCGCAGATGCGAGGTCACGAGCTTGTGCGCGGCTTCCGAGTCCTCATGCTCCTGCCAGCGTTTGGCGAGCATGTACTCCTCGTCGGGCGCCAGCATTGGAAACCGGCGGATCTCTTCCAGATACCGGGCCAGTCCGAGCGAGCCGCCCGCGACAGTAGGAAGCGTTTTCGTAGCCATCTTTCTTTTCGTCAACCGGCTCTTGCCGACCATCGGCTTGACACCAGTTGCTCCCATTAGTGATTGCGACCTTCCAATATGCCACCACACGGTGGCGAAGTGGTGGCAACTATCCTTGCCTTCTATCGTACATTCTTGACTCCGATGTCTGATGTGCCAAACCACATTCCCGTCATTCCGTTCTCACACCATGTCACGCCTCAGTGATCGCACGACTTTTTCTGCTCACCCGTAACTATTAACGTCGCAATGCTCGTTCTGGTTCACTGCCAACGCGTTCCCATATTGAAGTCTTGCCCGCCTTGAAGCCTTGCTTGACACAATGGTGCCGGGGACAACTTTCGCCGGACCGGCGCGCCGCTCCGAGCCCTCGCGAGCCGCCATCTCGCGGCATCATTAACGTCGGGAGCGTGGTTTCCGCCCCCGGTCACAACAGCTTAACGATCGATTGAGAGCAGATCCGTCGTGCGACCGCACTTTTTTTCAGCGACGAGGGCGTGATGGCCCAAGCGCCTCGACAAGCCGGGCAATATCGGCGGGAAGCTCGCTTTCGAACCTCAGCCTGCGCCCCGTTGCGGGATGCTCGAAACCCAGTGCTTTGGCATGCAGCGCCTGCCGTCCCATGCGGGTCAGGGCAGCCTGGGCGTCGGGATTGAGGCGCTGCGCGCTGGCCGAGAAATGGGCGCCATATGTCCGGTCACCGATCAATGGATGACCGATGTGTGCCAGATGCACTCTGATCTGGTGTGTGCGTCCGGTTTCCAGCCTGCACGCGACCATGCTTGCAAGGTTCCTCCCAGTCTCGTCCTGCCAACTCTCCATGACGTCGTAATGGGTTATGGCGTGTCGCCCTCCGCCTCCCTTGGTAACCGCAATCCTGGT
This sequence comes from uncultured Alphaproteobacteria bacterium, assembly GCA_963825625.1. Taxonomy (GTDB): domain Bacteria; phylum Pseudomonadota; class Alphaproteobacteria; order Rhizobiales; family Hyphomicrobiaceae; genus CAMDPA01. The sequence goes on from CAWGUF010000017.1 coordinate 143,948, forward strand.
TCGATGCGACGCGCTACGTGCCAGCGGCGCGTCGATCGACCCGCGCGACCGTTGCGGTATGCCCCACACGATCGCGCTGTAGATGCGCTCAAGTTTGCCGTCCGAGCCATGCGCCGCGAACTGCGCTGCCAGCGCCCGGTGTGCGGCGTCGGTCTTCGCCACGACGAGCAGGCCGGAGGTGTCCTTGTCCAGCCGATGCACGATCCCCGGTCGTCTTACGCCGCCAATGCCGGACAGGCTGTCGCCGCAATGGGCGATCAGTGCATTGACCAGTGTGCCCGAGGGGTGGCCCGCGGCCGGATGCACGACCATGCCCGCCGGCTTGTCGATCACGATCAGATGCGGATCCTCGAACACGACATCGAGCGCGATTGCCTCTCCCGCAGGCGCCGCAGGCTCAGGCTCCGGCATCTCGACGTGCAGGCGCTCGCCGCGTTTGACCCTCAGCCCTGGGTCTACTAACGTGCCGCCGCTTTCGTAGCGTACGTGCCCGGCCTTGATCAGAGCCTGCACACGCGCACGACTGAGCCCTGCGAGCCGTTCGACGAGGAAGCGGTCCAACCTGCTCCCTTCGCTGTCCGCCTCGACGGTGACAATCGCTGTCGTTTGGCCTTCGGTGCTCGGCATCTGTCTTGTCGGGAGGAAAGAGGGTTGGGCGCCCGGAAGCGCATATGATCGAGCCCTTGAAGTCGGATTGGGCCGCGCAGGAGTGCACTTTAGCATGACAACCGAGCCGCCCGCACGTTCCCAGCCCGCACCAGAATCATATGAGGGGCCTTTGAGCCCGCCCTACGTTCGTCTGCTCAAGATTGCAGTCGCTGTCATGGGGCTGATGATCGTTGTCGGGCTCGCCGCCGTCGTTTTGCGGATTGTCTACCTTGCCGCCACGCCAAAAGGTCAGTCCGCTACTGTCGGGGCACGGGTATCCGGCGCGGCTCCGCCTGCTACGACCCGGCTGGCCATGCCCCCGGGGGCCGCCATCCGCCACCTCGCGCTGTCCGGCGACCGCCTCGCGGTTCATTACGAGAGCCCGCGTGGTTCGGCTATCGCGATCCTGGACACCGCAACCGGCGCGGTCATAACGCGCGTCGATGTCGTGCCCGAGGTGCCACGCTGAGCCCGCAACCGCATTGACCGCCTGCACGCCCGGTGGCAGACACGTCGCATGATCGGGGTTTTCGATTTAGGTGTCGGGGGATTGACGGTGCTGCGCGCGCTGTGTGCGCGGTTCCCGCAGCTCGCCTTCGTGTATCTGGGCGATCACGCCAACGTGCCCTACGGCAACAAGCCGTCCGAAGAGATTGTCGAGCTGACCCGCCGCGGCGTAGAGCATCTGTTCGTGCGCGGTTGCCGTCTGGTCCTGCTCGGGTGCAACACGGCGACGGCTGTTGCTGCCCGCAACCTGCAACGCGAGTGGCTGCCGGGCTCAGCTTGGCGCGACCGTAACATCCTTGGCATCGTTGCGCCGACCGTGGAGGCTGCAACCCAGACGCCGTGGGCCGTCACCAGCCCACAGTACCCGCAGAAGTACAACTCCGACACGATAGCGGTGTTCGGCACCACGAGAACCGTGGCGGCCGGTGTGTTTCCCGAGGAGATCAGCAAGCGCTGCCCGCGCGTTACCGTGGTGCAGCAGGCCTGCGCGGAGTTGGCGGGCGCCATCGAGGCGCGCGCCCCGCCTGCCGAGCTGGACCGCCTCGTCTGCGAAGGCGTGGCCGGGTTGATTGCACTCAACGGCGGTCACCCGCCGCATCGGGCTATTCTGGGCTGCACCCACTTCCCGCTGGTCGAGCATCTGTTCCGTGCCCACCTGCCGCCATTCACCAGGCTCTTGTCCCAGCCTGAGGTCGTCGCCGACAGCCTTGATGACTATCTGGCCCGGCACCCGGAGTACGTCGACAATGATGCGCGGCCCGGGGTTGAACTGCTGACCACCGGTGATCCCGCCAGCGTCGACGCGACTGCCAGGGTTTTTTGGGAAGACGCACCGCATTTCGAGGCCTTGCGCCACACGGACCCAGCCGGATCCGCATGCTGATGCGGTCAAAATCAGCAAGTCGACGCCGATCCAGGTCGCGCAACGATGACCGAAGTGAAGCGGATTTCAAGCCCAGCAACTTCGAGGTTTCGTGAATGACAGGCTTGGCATTTCCCATGCCTCTTGACGCTCTTTGCTGCCCGTTTCGGCTCTGACGCCAAGCTGTCGGCTTAGGAGCCAGCATTCATTTTTGCGCCGAGCCGACGTCGCTCAGCGTGAAGCCGGCGACCTTCTTGTAGTTTTCGGAGAGCTGCCGCAATTCCTCTTGCGTGATGTAGTCGTCGAGGTTGTCGAACGGCTCTGTCGCCCACCAGTTCCTCGACCTTGATGTTGATGAAATCCGGCGGGAACTCGCGATTGGTGCGCACCACCTTTGCAGCTGGCCCTGCACGCTGCGCCTCGTAATCGCTGAGCGCCTTGCGCACATCGTTGCCGCTTGCCGCGAGGCAATCGGCCAGCACACGTGCATCGATCGCTGCCTGGGCCGCGCCGTTCGATCCGCGCGGATACATGGGATGCGCCGCATCGCCTGCCAGCGTGATCCGCCCGAACGTCCACGTGTCGATCGGATCCTTGTCCACCATCGGGTACTGCAGCAGGATGTCGGAGTTTCGGATCATCTCCGCTGCATCGAGCCAGTCGAACCGGTAGCTTTCGAACAGCGGCAGCACGTCCTCCAGCCTGCCGCCGAGGTTCCAGTCGTTCATGCTGGTGCGTGTTCTGCTGGATCTCTGCCATCCAGTTGATGAGCTGGTTGCCGTCCTCGTCGATGTTGTCGACGATCGGATAGATGATCAGCTTGCCGGTCAGGATCGAGCCGACCCGCATATAGGTGCGGCCGGTCAGGATGGGCTTGCGCCGCGTCACGCCGCGCCAGGTATTGATGCCGGCAAACGCCACCTTGTCGTCCGGATACAGCTGTTTGCGCACCACCGAGTTGATGCCGTCGCAAGCGATCGCGCAGCTCCCTGCTACGCTGCCCGCCGTCTTGCCGGTCGACGTCTGCTCGAATGTCACCGTGACGCCGGTCTCGTCCTGCTCGACCCCCGTGCAACCGTGGTCCGTTATGACGCGGTCGGCACCAAGCCGCTTCCTTGCGGCCTCGAACAGGATCAGATGCAGCCGCCCGCGGTGGATGCCGACTTCCGGTATCGGATAGCCGGCAGACCTGCCACGGGGCTCCTTGTAGATGAGCTGGCCGAAGCGGTTGAAGAAACAGCTCTCGACATTTTCGATGCCCGCCGCCAGCAGGTCGTCCGCGATCCCGAGCTTGGTGAATTCGCGCATGGCGTGCGGCAGCAGCGTAATGCCAACCCCCAGCTCCTTCACCTCCGGGGCGCGCTCGAACACCCGGCACGGGATGCCGCGCTCGTGCAGGTTGAGTGCCAGTGCCAGTCCGGCAATGCCACCGCCAACGATGATCACGTCTTGCATGAAGGCCTCCTGCCCGGTTTGCTCACGGTTTATGGCAGCCGCGACAGCCTCGCAAGTGGCGCGCCGAAGCGCATCGTGCTGTTATCCTTCGTACTACGGTCGTCCTGCGCAGTCAGACCAATCGGTCAGCCCTTGCCGGCCTGCCCAACCCGGAGCCCGCATGAGAGCCGCCCTCGCCGCCGTCTTCATCTCCCGCAACGTCACGCTGTTGGCCATAGCGCAGGCATTCGCCAATTCGCTGCAGACGATGGGCATAGCCACCACCCCGCTGGTCGCGGCGATGATGCTGGGCGAGGACAACCGGGCCTATGCAACGATACCACTGGTGTTCACGCACGTCGGGCTGATGATAGCTACCGTGCCTGCCTCGCTCTTCATGGGCCGCTTCGGCCGCAGGCTTGGTTTCTCTCTTGGTGCCCTGACCGGCATAGGATCCGGCATCGTTGGCGTCACCGCCGTCTATCAGCAGAGCTTCTGGCTGTTGTGCTTCACCGCCCTTCTGCAGGGGGCTGCCATTGCCTTTGGCTGGTATTACCGCTTCGCCGCCGCTGACTCCGTACCGCCGCACATGAAGGCCCGCGCCATCTCCTTCGTGCTGTTTGCCGGTGTGATGTCAGGCATCATCGGCCCGGAATCCGCCAAGTGGGCGAAGGATCTGCTCGCGCCGGTCACGTTTGCCGGCGTCTACGTCATGTTTTGCGTGATGAGCCTGATCACGCTGTTTACCGTCCAGGGCCTCACCATCCCGCGGCCGACCCGGGAGGAGCGCTCCGGTCCCCAGCGCCCGATGTCGGAAATCGCCCGCCAACCGGCCTTTATCGTCGCCGTTCTTTCGTCGATGATGGGTTACGGCGTGATGACAGCGATGATGGCTTCGACGCCGCTCGCCATGATCGACTGCGGGTTTACCTTCTACGACAGCGCCACGGTCATCCAGTTCCATTCCATTTCGATGTTCGCGCCAGCCCTGTTCACCGGCTACCTGATCAACCGGTACGGCGTGCTTACCATCATCTTCATTGGTGCGATCATCCAGTTCTGCTGTCTGCTGACGGCGATGTCTGGCATAGCATTCTACAACTTTCTGCTGGCCAACGTTCTTGTCGGCATCGGCTGGAACTTCTGCTTCATCGGTGGCACGACGCTGCTGACGACAGTCTATCAACCGGCAGAGCGCTCCAAGACCCAGGCCGCGCACGACTTCATGGAATACCTCACGACCGCCATCACCACCGGCATGTCGGGTATCGTGCTGGCGACGGCCGGTTGGGGTTTCGTCAACCTGATTGCCCTGCCGCTGGTGGCCGTTGTGCTAATCGCCATCAGCTGGCTATATCTGCGCCAGGGCCATGTCGTGCTGGCCGGCGGGCATCATTGATCCGCACTGCTCATCACGACCTGCGACCGCTCGTGCCCGGCTTGGTCATTACTTCGGCTGTTTTTGCGCAGCCCGCGCCAGCGCCACGATGTTCTGCGGCGTCGCATAAAGCTTGCTCACCAGCGCCTCGACGTCAGCGCCCTTCATCGGCTTGTTCGTGATGTTGATCTTGGCGAAGTCGGCGATCAGCGCCGGGTCAGCCAACGCCTTGTCGAACGCGGTCCGGAGAATGGTGACGGCCGCCGCCGGCGCACCCGGCGGCGCGATGTAGGGACGCGAGAAAGCTTGTTGCGCGATGATCAGCTCGGCCGCCTTGCGCTTGTCACCCGAGAGCATGCTGGAGAAATCCGGCACCCCCATCGCCGTCAACTCCGGATCCGGCGATAGCGACATCTGCACCAGGAAGTTCAGTTTCTTCTGCTTGATCCATTCCATGCGCTCGGACTTGAAGATCGACCAGCCATACCCGCACAAGCCGTCGACCTCGCCGCGCTCCATGGCCAGCGCGATTGGTGGCGTGCCGGTATAGCCTGATACGAGCTTGATCTTCGCCCCAGCCAGGTTGGCCGCCATGTACGCATAATCGCGCGTCGAGCCGCCAGCCCCGCTCGCACCGAAAATTCCCTCGTTCTGCGCAAGATCCTTGAATGTCTTGACCTTCGAGGTGCGATAGGTGGCACAGAAACGCGTATCCGTGTCGCCGCTGCCGATATAGGCGAATTTCAGCGGATCGTAGCGGAACTTGACCCCTTCCTGCAGCAAGGGGCCGACGAGCGCGCCGGGAAACACCGTGCCGATGAAGGTGCCGTCCTTCGCCCCTTGCGTGTAGATGAACTCGGCCGCCCGCGTTCCGCCTGCGCCCGGCATGTTCTGCACGATGATGACGGGTGCGCCCGGAATGTGTTTGACAAGATGCCTCGTCAGCATGCGCGCGAAGATATCGTGGCCGCCGCCAGCACCACCACCAACGAGGACAGTCAGCTTCTTTCCGGCATAGAAATCGGCGGCGAAGGCCGTAGTGGTCAGGAACGTGAGTGGCAGCGCTGTAAGCAGCCACAACAACCGCATGCGTCGAGTGACCTGCGACATCGTTTCCTCCTTGGCATTACTTCGTTATGCCGAGGGTATTATTACTTGAGCAAATGTGACAAGCCGAATTGCACGCCCTTGGCTTCCCGCCTCGGCAACGCGCGCTGCGGCCGGCGCATCTCGGCAGCGATCCGGCGCGAAGCGCCGCAGTCGACGAGGCATCAATAATCGAAGGCGTGTCGCGCGGCTGGACTTAGAGAAGTTGCACAGTCTGGGCTTCCCGCCTCTGGGACGCGCCGCGCGGCCGGCGCGCCGAAGGCGTGTCGCGCGGCGCAATCAAAAACTCACGCTCTCACTTCCTGCCGCTGGAACGCGACGTAGGCCAGCGTGAACAGCAGCACCATGGCCGCTATCAGCCCGGTCAGCTGCGGCCAGACAAGAATGATGCTCTGCGACAGCGGCAGCGGCGTTCCCGGCACGGCGCCTTGCAGGTCTGGCATCAGCAGCTGAACCGGCAATAGTGTGCGCTTTGCCGGATCGAGCAGCACCTCCACGATCTCTGTGAACAGGGTGTGCGGCGCCAGCCGGTGCACGCCCTGCACGAAGCCAACGGCGGAGATCACCGAGTCCCTGTCGTACGGGTCGATCGAAATGAACGCGCCTGCCACGATCGGTACGATCATGTCCCAGAACACGGCGAACAGCAGCCACAGCGACAGGCTTGCCAGCGCCGATGTCGCCGTCGAACGGAAGATGATCGAGAACAGCATCGCCACCGCCAGCCACACGCCGCCATAGGCGATAGCTGCGACCAGGAACAGGACGCCGCGCACGATCTCCTCGAAGCTGGGAGCAAGCCCGATCAGCCAGATCCCGAGGCCCATCATGAACAGCCACAGTGCGGTCAGGAACACCGCGAGCGTAGCCAGCCCCGCCAGGAACTTCCCGATCAGGAGCGCATCGCGATAGATCGGTTGCGCCAGGATCCGGCTCATGGTCCGGCGACCGAATTCGCCATTGATCGCGTCGAAACCGAGTGTGATTGCCACGATCGGAATCAGGAAGCCCAGGAACGCCAGGAACGAAGGCAGCGGGGCCTTCGCCACAGTGAAGATCTTGAGGAACACGAACGGGTCCTCGCCGACCACGTTCTTGATCTCACCGATTGCCGAATAGGCTGCCGCGAACCCAGCCACGAACACCAGCGCCTGCAGCAGCCGCATGCGCACGCTGGTCATGTTGTCCGCGAACTCACGCTGGAATACGGCCCCGACGCCGGTCCACGGTGAGCCTGCGCGCGTTGCTCCGCTGCCGGTCCCGAAAAAGCTGTCGACGCCGCGGCGCACCGCTGGCACCCAGGTCGCAGCGCCATCCCGAACCGCAGCGGTTGCCTTGCCTGCCAATGCCTGCGCACCGCTCTTCAGCTTATCTTTATGCTGCATGGCGCCGCCCCTCGAAAAAACGCTGGTAGACATCGTCCAGCGTCGCCCGCTCGATAGTCAGCGAGGACAGCGCACCGCCTGCCTCGACGATCCGGCGGGCCACAGCGGAGCGAACGTCCCGCGACGCGTCGATGCGCCAGGCGTCGTCGCCGGCCTTCGAGATATTCTCTATGCCGTCGATGCCTTGCAGTTTCGCGCCCACGTCGACGCCGTCGGCCTCCAGCCGGATCACGAACGAGCCGCCGAGCACGTCCCGCATCAGGTCGGCAACCCGCCCCTTGAGGCCGATCCGTCCGTTCGCGAACAGCGCCACGCGATCGCAGATGCTCTGCACCAGGTCGAGCAGATGCGACGACAGAATGATCGTCATCCCTTCTGCTTTCAGAGAGCGGATCAGCTCGAGGAAGTCTCGTGTCGATTGCGGATCGAGCCCGTTCGTGGGCTCGTCCAGGATCGCCACATCGACTTTGCGCATGATGATCTCGGCAATACCCAATCTCTGCCGCATGCCGCGCGAGTAGGTGTGTACGGCCGTATCCCCGGCATGGGAGAGGTTCACGCGCGAAAGCGCCTCACTGATCCGGCGGTCGATATCGGCTTTCGCAATGCCGCCCAGACGCGCTGTGAAAGCGAGGTTGTCGCGCCCCGTCATGTGATCGTAGAAGCCGACAGAATCCGGCAGATAGCCGACGCGCCGCTTGACCTCCAGTGGCTGCGTCAGCGGGTCGAAGCCGACAGTCCGGATCTCGCCGCCGGAAGGCTCCGTCAGGCCCAGGATCATCAGGATGGTGGTGGTCTTGCCCGCGCCATTTGGGCCGAGCAGCCCGAACACCTCTCCCTTTTCGATGTCCAGATCGATGCGATCGACGGCCAGCGCCTCGCCGTACCGCTTCGTCAGCCCCTGGGCAGCGATAATGGGGGCCGTTTGCTCCGTCGCGCTCATCGCCGGCCGAACCTTCCCACTGCGCCGAACAACACCAACAGGCTTGCCGCAATGACGCCCAGTCCGATCGCGCCCCACAGTGTCGAGGTCATCACCGTCGTACGGAAGTTGACCTGCTCGGACACGCCGTCGCCGTTCGCGCGCACCGTGAACTGGTAGTCGCCGGTGACGGCTTTCTCGGACGGCACGACCAGGGCTTCGAGCTTTGCCTCGGCATTGGGCGCCAGCATCGCCACCGACTTCGGCTCGAAAGTGATCTTCCAGCCCGACGGCGGCGTTGCAGAGAATTCGATGTTGCGGGCGTCCGCCGTGCCGGTGTTGCGCAGCACGAACGTGAAGCGCTTTTCGCTGCCGGCGTAGACATCGCCCGACAACCGGTCGTTCTCGCCCGACAGTGCCACCTGCGGCTGCCCGGAGACGTCGAGCGTCAACGTCGTTTTCACCCGCGCCTTGTCGCTGCCGATCTCGACCGGCACCTCGTATTTACCGGCATTGGTGCCCGGAGCAGGCTTGATGTCGATCGAAAGCTCCTTGGATTCACCAGCTTTGATCGGGATCGATGTCAGCTCCTGCGTGCCGTAGCCCTCTTTGAAGGTGACCTGGAAGCCGCGTGGAGCGCCGGCGACCAGCGTGGCAAGCATGTCGTCCGCACTGTCGTTCTTGACGTCGACCTTGAAGTCGAAACTTGATTTCGGCGTACCACGCAGCACCGGCAGCTTCGGCTCCGCTGTCAGCCTTGCGCCGGTCTGCGCGGTGACGTTGACCGTAACCGGCATCTCCAGAGCCCGCCCGACTGCCTTGGCCAAGACGTTCAATGTGTAGGCGCCCGGCTTGGTGTCGGCAGGAACCTTGAGCTTGAGCTCCATGCTGGATTTCTGATTGTGCTCGACGAACGCTGCGGCGACCGGCCGTCCGCCGCCACGCAACTCGGCCGTCCAGCCGCCGGGCACGCCGTCGATCGACAAGTCTGTTCGCTGCGGCGCCAGATTATAATTCACGAGCGCGATGTTGAGCTTGGCCTCTTCGCCAGCCTTGACGGTAACGTTGGGGTAATCCGTTGTGATCCATAGACCTTTTACGCCTTCGGGCGTCGGTGCCTGGGCCACTGCCGGAAGCGCCGATATCGCGATCGCGCACAGCGTCGCTGCGAGTAGGCCGCGCATGGGTGTCCTCCGTATGTTGTTGCCGCTCCCCGTTGCTGACAACCGGGATGCGTGTCGCGCCTGACCGCGGACGTATGCGCGTGTCCGCTTGGTTTCTTCTCACCTTACGGGCGCGGATGTAGTTGAGCCTTTGGCAGTGTCAAGAGGAGAGTGCCAGTTCAAGCACTGATTATGGTGGCCGTAAACCAACGATGGCTGCCACCACCGTCACAATGACCCAGATCCGGCCGGCTGCAATTCAGCCTGCCGCTTGCAACCGCTAACAGTGGGGTCGTCTCAGTGCAAGGGTTGGTCGCAATAGGGCTGCCGTCCGCTGCATCACGACAGAAGTCGGTCGACCTCTCGCACCAAGTCTTTGAGATGGAACGGTTTCGAGAGCACGCGAGCATCTTTGGGTGCATCGTTGTTGAGCGTCACCGCCGCAAAGCCCGTGATGAACATGATCTTGAGGTCGGGATCGAGCTCGCTAGCGCGGCGAGCCAGCTCGATGCCGTCCATGTGCGGCATGACGATGTCGGTCAGCAGCAGCGTGAAAGGTTCAATTTGCAATTGGGCGTATGCTTCCGCGCCATTGGCAAACGACGACACGTCATAGCCTGCCCGCACGAGTGCTCGTTCGAGGAAGCCTCGCATCGAGTCGTCATCCTCGGCCAGGATGATACGTCGCATGAGTTGGCGAGAAGGATTGAGCGTCATGGTACATTCTTATGAGGAGCTGGAACCATACACTTTCGAACAACGAGTGCCACTGCAATCTGGCGCGAGTTTGGTAAACGGAAGGTGAACTCGGTGCTCGCTTTGACGAAGAAGTGCAGTGCATTTGTCGTGCCAGGGGCAGCGGCGATGGCAAAAGCGGCGCGGTTCGGATGACAGATTGACGTGTGCACCTGGACCGCTGTTGCGAAACTGCGATGGACAGGCAAGCTCTGGCTTGGCACAGTTGCTGACGGACACTTCCCAATTCACCATGCGAGACCCGGACACGTGTCGAGTAGGCTCATCGAACGCGCTGCCATTGAGGCCGAGTTGACCCCGGGCTTCGTCATCTGTGAGCCGGACGTGCAGTTGGCCCCGTTCGTTTTCAGCTCGCCGCATTCTGGCAGCATCTACCCCAGCAACCTCCTGAAAGCGTCCCGTCTGGATCCTCATTCGCTCCGGAAATCAGAGGATTGCTATGTCGACGAGCTGTTCGCAGGCGTAGCAGAGCTGGGCGCGCCGATCATCTCCGCCCGCTTTCCACGCGCCTATCTGGACGTCAACCGGGAGCCATTCGAGCTCGATCCGGGGCTGTTTGGATCGGCTCTGCCGAGCTTCGCGAATGCCCAATCGATTCGAGTCGCCGGAGGCCTGGGCACCATTGCCCGCATCGTGGCCGATGGCGAGGAGATCTATCGCGATCCGCCGACGATAGAGGCGGCGCTGGAGCGCATCGAGCTCTTGTACCGGCCGTTCCACGTCGCGCTTTCTGACCTGCTGGAGCGAACACGGGAGCACTTTGGGGTTGCGATCCTGATCGACTGCCATTCGATGCCATCTGCCGCGATGAGCCAGTCCGCGAGTACGCGGCCCGATTTCGTGATCGGCGATCGCTTCGGTGCTGCCTGCGATCAGCGCCTCACCCGGCTGGTGCGCGACCAGCTCGGTCGCCAGGGCTATCAGGTCCTTCTCAATCGCCCTTATGCCGGCGGTTTCATCACCGAGCATTACGGCCGGCCCGCCCAAGGCATGCACGCGCTGCAGGTCGAGATCAATCGCGCGCTGTACTTGAATGAGCAATCGCTGGCGCGCACGCTGGGCTTTGATCGTCTTCAGCGCAACCTGCTGGCCCTCTGCCGCCGCCTGTTTGCTGAGATTACAGGCGTAACCGCCGGTCGCCTGGCAGCAGAGTAGCCGCACTTCGACGGAGAGACTTCGAGCGCGCAGCGTTCCAGCGCCCAAGGGGCGCCGGGCAAACAGCCCGCCCCGTCGGAGCGCGCTCAGCGCGTGAGATATAAAATTCCGCGCCTGTCAGATTTCCATCCCCAGCGCCTTGGCGACTGTGAACAGGTCCTTGTCGCCGCGCCCGCACAGGTTCATCACCAGCAGGTCGTCCTGCGGCAGCTTCGGCGCCAGTCGCGTCACGTGTGCCAGCGCGTGTGCCGGCTCCAGCGCCGGAATGATGCCCTCCATCCGCGTGCAAAGCTGCAGCGCTTCGAGCGCCTCCCGGTCGGTCACCGAGACATACGTCACACGGCGGGTATCCTTCAGCCAGGAGTGCTCCGGCCCCACCCCAGGATAGTCCAGGCCGGCCGATATCGAGTGCCCCTCGAGGATTTGTCCCTCCGAATCCTGCAACAGATACGTACGGTTGCCGTGCAGCACGCCGGGCCTGCCGCCATTCATCGATGCTGCGTGGCCATTCGGTACATCGAGGCCATGCCCGCCGGCTTCCACACCGAAAATCTTCACGCCCTTGTCATCCAGGAATGGATGGAACAGGCCAATCGCATTGGAGCCGCCGCCGATGCAGGCAACTAGCGTATCCGGCAGCCGCCCCTCGGCGGCAATCATCTGCTCGCGCACCTCGATGCCGATTATGGACTGGAAATCACGCACCATCGCCGGATAGGGGTGCGGCCCGGCCGCCGTGCCGATCAGGTAGTAGGTGTCGGCAACGTTGGTGACCCAGTCGCGCAACGCCTCGTTCATCGCGTCCTTCAGCGTGCCCGCGCCCGAGGTCACCGGATTGACCTTGGCGCCGAGCAGTTTCATGCGGGCGACGTTGGGGCTTTGCCGCTCCACGTCCGTCGCGCCCATGTAGATCTCGCATGGCAGTCCATACTTGGCGCACACTGTGGCAACTGCCACGCCGTGCTGCCCGGCCCCCGTCTCCGCGATGATGCGGGTCTTTCGCATGCGCTGCGCCAGCAGGATCTGGCCAAGGCAGTTGTTGATCTTGTGGCTGCCGGTATGGTTGAGCTCGTCACGCTTGAAGTAGATCTTGGCGCCGCCCTGTCCGCCAGCCGCCGCAGCAACCTCACGCAGGTGGTTTGTCAGGCGCTCGGCGAAATAGAGCGGGCTGGGCCGACCGGTGTAGTGCAGGGAAAGCTGGTCCAGCTCGGTCCGGAACGCTGGGTCCGCCTTGGCCGCATCATAGGCTTCCTCCAGGTCGAGGATCAGCGGCATCAAGGTCTCGGCCACGAAGCGACCACCGAACAGTCCGAAAAAGCCGCGCTCGTCCGGTCCGGCTCGAAAGCTGTTCGGCGGCGGGGCAGTGGTCGTGTCGGTCGGCATCTGTCGGCGTCCTTGCGTGCAACTGATCGCACCGCGCCCGCGGCTGGTCCCGCGCGCACAGCGCTACACTAGAGCGCTTCTGACTTAGAAGGAAGCGCTCCAGGCCGCGACTGCGGCCCGGCGCCACTGCGCCGCCCCCGCGGAGTGCCCGGCCTCCAGGCCAGAACGGCACGTGAGCGAGAAGAACAGATCAATTCCGCCTGAGGCGGAAACGATCTAGTTAGCCGCCTTGACCGCCTGAAGGAAGCGCGCAATCAGCGCGGTGCTTTTCTCGCCGGGGCTGTCCTCTACGCCCGACGAGACATCGACGGCCCAGGCGCCCGTCAGCCGGATGGCGGCGGCAACGTTGTCCGGATTGAGCCCGCCGGAGAGCATGAAGTCCATACGCTCGGCCACACCTGCCATGAGCCGCCAGTCGAAGCTGAGGCCGTTGCCGCCCGGCAGTGCCCCCGACATGCCCTTTGGCGCCTTGGCGTCGAACAATATCCGGTCGCAGACGCTTTTGTATGCGTCCGCCTTGCCCACGTCGGCAGCAGTCTCCACACTGATCGCTTTCATCGTGCCGACGCCGAACCGCGACGTGATGTCGGCGACGCGCTCCGGCGTTTCCGCACCGTGCAACTGAACAAGGTCCGGCTCCATCGCTGCCACGATGTCGGCCAGCAGCGCATCATCGGCATCGACGGTCAGCGCCACGGTCCGCACGCGCCGATCACCCTGCCGCCGATCACCCTGAAGCCGGGCGCGCGCAGCCAAGTCTCCTGCCTCAGCCAGCGACACATTGCGCGGCGAGCGCGGATAGAACACGAAACCCACGAAATCGGCCCCGCCGGCAATCGACGCATCGAGTACATCGACCGTCCGGATGCCGCAGATTTTTGCGAGTGCAGTCATGGCGGCGACGAACGGCATGCGCGTCCCTGTGTCAAGAGGCTTCGGCGTGTCAGCCCCATTGGGGGTCAGACGCCTCCGACATCATGGGCGATCTGCATGCGCTCTGAGTGCTCCCACACCGCCACCGCCGTCGCCAGATCTTCAATCGAAGCCCCGACCGACTTGAACATGGTGATGTCGTCTGCACTCTCGCGCACAGGCGCCTGCCCGCGTGCCAGCTCGCCAAGATCACCCTCGATCTTTTCCTCGCCGATCACGCCTGCCTTGATCGGTATGACCAGATCGCCGCCTTCCCTGAGCGCTCCCGCTCGGGTGTCGACCCAGATGCGCGCCCGTTTGACGACCTCGTCGTCCGTCTCGCGCATTTCGGGTTTGAATGCGCCGACGCAGTCCAGGTGCTGGCCCGGCTGAAGCCACTGGCCGAGCAGAAGCGGCTCGCGCGAAAGTGTTGCCGTGGACACGATGTCGGACGTTTGCACCGCGCTCGCCAGGTCCTCCACGATCGAGATTGGCGGCAGCCCGCCGGGAAGCCGGCCACGCACGCGCTCCGCACTCTTGCTTGATCGGTTCCAGATCTTGATGTCCGCGATCGGCCGCACGCTGCAGTGTGCGCGGATGAGATAGGGAGCCAGGGCGCCCGCCCCGATGATCAAGAGCCGGCTGGCATCCAGGCGGGCCAGATGCCGGCAGGCAAGCGCCGAGGCGGCTGCCGTCCGCCACGCCGTCAGCGCCGGTCCGTCGAGCAGCGCCAATGGCGTCCCCGTGTCTGTCGAGAGCAGCAGATACACGCCCTGAATCGCTGGCATCGCGCGGCGCGCGCCGTTGTCCGGAAACACGGAGACGATCTTGACGCCGGCATAGGCGCCGGCAGTCTGTGCTCCGCTCGCGCTTGCCGTCCACGCCGGCATCAGTAGCAGCGTGGCATCGGGGCGATCGTCCAGCTTGATTGTGTGATGGTGCCGTGGCGGCGCTATGGCTCCGGCCCGGAACGCGTCGCCCAGAATGTCGACCAGCGCGGGATAACTGAGTGCAGCCTCGATTTCGCCGGCTGCGATGGTACGCATGGCAGCCCCCTGCAATTGATGCTCGGTCGGTGCCGGAACGGCTGATATCAGCGCCGAGCGATCTCCAGCAGTTTTCTGCCCGCAGGCGTACCCGATGCGCTACGCGCACTGCTCGCCGCGGCAGCGGCCGCATCGCGTTCGCGGATCAGGCGATCCGCCTCGCCCTTCCAGCGCACTGCGTCCTGGGCCCGCTGGCGCGCCAGCTTCCGCCACTTGCCCTGTCCCATCCACGCCACGAAGCCACCGGCAATTGCACCGATAGCGAACATCGCCAGCAGGTAGGTCCACATCGGTAGCTCGATGTAGATGATCGGCTGGGTCGGGTTGAACGGGTCGAGCGAGAACTTCTGCCACTGCCGGTTTGCTACGCTCAGCGCGATCACCAGCACGCCGACGGCGAACAGTGCGATCCAGCTCAGTATTCGACCGATCACGCACGGCCTCCTTTGCCTCGCGAGCTTGCCGCTGCGCTTTCGTTCAGTCTCTCGCGCAACTCTTTGCCGGTTTTGAAGAAGGGCACGAATTTTTCCGCCACCGACACGGTCGCACCGGTACGCGGGTTTCGCCCGACGCGCGCCGTGCGCTGCTTCACGGTGAAGGCGCCGAAGCCCCTCAACTCGACCCTGTCGCCACGCGCCAGCGCGTCGACGATCTCGTCGAAAACGACATTTACGATGCGCTCTACGTCGCGATGGAACAGATGCGGATTAGCAGCCGCAATCTTGGCAATCAACTCGGACTTCAACACGCTGGTGCCCCTGGTCAAAGTGTATGGAATTACTCAGTTTTTACGAGGTTGCCAAACGGAGACAAGGCCGTCAAGCCGCATTGCGCCCAACCCCGCCTCATCTACCAGTTCCGCGACGGCCCCGCGAGCGGCATCGCTCATGGTGCGCCCCGCCCCGCCGAAAATCGCCGATATCGCTGGCCAGTCGGACCCACGCCTTGGTTTCCAATCGATGATTTTCAGGCCTTTCGGGACCTTCTTCTTCTCTTGCATCCACTCCAACGCGTCCGCCTCGCCGCCAATTTCGTCTACCAGCTTGTGGCGCAAGGCTTCGCGTCCCGAATAGACCCGGCCCTGTTCGAGCCCCGGGATTGCCGCGGTGTCCACCTGGCGCCGCGTCCTGACCAGATCGAGGAACCAGCCCTGACTTTCCCGTATCATGTCCTCTGTAACGCGGCGGCCAGCCTCGTCGAGCGGCTGGAACGGTGATGGGGTCGCCTTCAATGGACCGCTCTTGATCTCGTTCATTTTGATGCCGAGCTTGCCCAAGAGTTCCGAAACCTCTGGCCATTGCATGATAACGCCGACCGAGCCGGTTATCGTGTTGCCGCGCGCCACGATGTAGTCGGTTCCCAAACCCGCGATATATGCTGCCGACGCCGCGACTGTGCCGAACTGCGCTGCAATCGGCTTCGTCTTGGCGATATCCCGCAGGGCGTCATACAGCGCTTCCCCACCCGATGTTGTGCCGCCAGGGCTGTTGATCGAAAGGATCACACCCGCCACGCGGTCGCTTTCGGCCAGCTTCTTCAGCATCTTCAACTGGTCGCGATCTTCAGTGATCATGCCCGAGATCGTGACTTCGCGCGATATGCTTGCTGCCGGAAAGGCTGAGCCCGTCCTCACCCGCGAATGCCCACACGCCGATCGCCACGGCGAGGCCGAAAATTGCCAGCGCCCGCCACACTGAAGCGGTGCGCTTGAGCCGTCGCCTGTCGAGCACGGTTTCGGTTTCCTGCGACATCGTCGAGTTACCCTGTCGTTGCGAACTGAGTTGGCATCGCGATCGCAACCATCGCGACTTTGCAGGGAACCTATGCCGCCGGCGCGCCGACCGCAATGGTCAAGCTGGGGTTGTGAAGCTGGGGTGGGGCGGACGCAGCGCCCGCACGGTGCGCGGCTGCGCTGAGGAGGGGAGAGGCAACTAATGCTGTACCGCCGCTTCACCTGCTTCCCTTGTCGCCGCGACGCTTTGCGGCACCAGTGCAAGCGTCGCCTTTGTGACCCCATCGACCGGTCCCCAGACGTCGATGGCCTCCAAATCCGCGCTCCTCGTGTAGGAATGCGTGCCCGTGAGTTGGCTCGGGCCTTCGACGACAACTCTGCCGACCTCGGTTTGGCTGAAACGATCGAGCGACAGCTGATCGATACGCGACACCACCATGCCGCCGCCATAGATGACGGAGCAGTCTTGTGACAGCCGCAATAGATCGCTGCCGCGCCGGATGAGGGGGCCGGCTGGTCGCGACAGGCGCGAGTCGATGAAGTCGGCGCCGTGGTTGACGGGGGTGAACGAGCCGAACAGGGAGGGGCCTTGAAAGACCCGCAGGTTGTCCCAGCTGGTGCTCAAGCGGTGGACATCGGTCAGGAACAGGTAGATCCGGCCATCGACGCGGGTCAGCACCGTGTCGCAGCCCGCGATCCCATCTATCAGTCTGCGTTCAAGCGTCCACGTGTACGGAAAATCGACGGCACGGAAAAGATCCACGCCCCGCGCCGTCATCAACTCCGGGATCATCCAGATCTGTCCGCCGTCTTCGAATACGAAGGGATGCGACAGATGGTACGGCATTTCCAGTACGGGGCGAATGGCGCCAACCTTTCCGTCGCTGGCCACTTCGGCGACGGATATGAGCCCGCGCTCGGTCGCGAAGGGAAGCTCCTCGCAGAACAGCCAGGTCCTCCCCTTGTGCTGGAATAGCATCGGATCCGCATAGAAGCGGTGCTTGTCGTCAGGCACCAGCGCGTACTCGGCTTTCGCGGGCCAGGCGCCCTCGATAAGTCCAGAACCGCGCATTCGCCGGATGCCGAGTGCCCACCGCTCAGGTGCGTTATTGCGCCTGGAAATCTTGTTGCCGACAAGTCGCGATACGACTTTCGCAAGATGGCGATTAGCGGCTGCGCCAACTCTGGAGCCAGACCGCATCGCAGTCATCTGATTGCTGATTGATTTGGCTGCGAACGGGGAAGGTGTGCAGGCCCGTCTTGCGATGATTTCCAGGGCGCGGCAGAGAACGTTGTCGAGCGCCAGCGTGATGCTTGCACGCTGATACGTTGCCGGAATACCTGTCGCGACACGTCCTGGGCTGCGATCGTCGACGACTGCTATCTTGATCTCAAGCCCTTCGAGGAACGCTGCAATAGCGCCAAGCTCCGATGACACGCCGTTGAAAAGTGGCCTCACCACGCGATCGGCTCGCGGCAGGTCGTCCGTCTCTTCCGAGCAGTTGATGAGCACGTCGACGGGCGTCGCAGGCGTCGCCGCGAGACCGCACTGCTGCGCTGGGATGCGGTCCAACGCGTGCTCATCCGCGACCCCATGCAGGAATCTGTCGAGGCGTAACGCCATCTCCAGGTCCCTCGGCCAGCCAGATGCCGTCCCGCAGCCTACGAGCAGTACCTCGGCCCCTGCCCGCCGCAGGTCATCGCGCAGCCACAAGTGCCACCGTGAAATCCGTCCGGGATTGACAAGGATGCTGACCCTCACGCCCTCGCTCATCTATTGAGAGCTCGATCGAGCTCGACAGGGTTAAATAATTACAATTGCTTAATATATAGATTTCATACCCCACTTTGCACGGCTTTTGCGCGGCTGGCAATATTGCAGTGGAATTAAGGTCCCGCCCGCCTCGCTGCGAGCATCCTGTTGCGTCATCAGCCTGCCGTCAGGGTCCCGACCACAGCCGCCGTCATCAGCGTAGCGAACGTGCCCGACACCACCGTTCTCGCGCCCAGCTCCACGATTTCGCCGCGCCGCTCCGGCGCCATTGCCGCCAGACCGCCCACCATGATTCCGAGGCTGCCGAGATTGGCGAAACCACACAGGGCGTAGGTCATGATGAGCCGTGATCTGTCTGAAAGCGCCTCAGCCGGTGTCGCCGCCAGCTGCAGATAGGCCACGAACTCGTTCACCACGGTCTTGACGCCCAGCAGGGCGCCGGCCGTCCCGCACTCGTGCCAGGGGATCCCGATCATCCACGCGAAGGGTGCCATCACCCATCCGAGCAGTCGTTCCAGCGTCAGCGCAGCACCGAACGGAGCGCTCGCCGCCCCCAGCACCATGTTGATGAGCGCAACCAGCGCGACCGCAACGATCAGCATGGTGGCAATGCTGACCAGCAGGTCGACGCCCTCTCGCGTGCCTTGCGCGATCGCCTCCATGCTCGAGCGGGGTGCATGTTCGGCCGGTTCGGCCGCTGGCTCTTCGTCAGCGTCGTCGCCGTCACCGGAATCCGTCGTGTCGGGTACCATCAGCGCCGCCAGCATCAGGGCTGCCGGAACGCTGATCACGGATGCCACGATCAGGTGCCCGGCTGCCCCGGGCAGCTTCGCCGACATGATCCCCGCATAGAGCGCAAGCACAGTTCCCGCGATCGTCGACATCCCCACCGTCATCGTCGCAAACAGCCCACCTCGGCTCATCCGCCTCAGATACGGGCGCACCATGAGAGGTGCCTCCACCATGCCGACGAATACATTGGCTGCCGCGCTGGTGCCGACGGGCCCGGAAATGCCCATGGTCTTCCGGAGGCACCAGGCGAACGCGGACACCACCGCCTGCAGGATGCCCCAGTGATACAGAAGCCGCGACAGCACGCTGATGAGCAGTACGATCGGCAGCGCCTGCAGATGCCAGTATGAAACTCGCCTCGGGCTTCACCACCGCGAACGGCGTCGGCCCACCAGCAAGATAGCCGAAAACCAGCCGCATGCCTGTGTTTGTGGCCGCTTGCAGTGCCTCGACCGCCTTGCCCGGCCACTCGAACAGCGTGCGCGCAACGGCGACATTCAGCATCAGCGCAGCGATCGCGAATTGCAGCGCCAGGCCCGCGGCCACGATCCGCGCCAGCCGCGCTGGTTCCAGGGCACCTCGCCGCTCCGAGATCGCATAGGCGATCAACGGCAGGGCCACGAGCCCGACCAGGCTCTGCAACTGCAGTGTCATTGGAACCAATCCCCCGCACCACCTTGCCGGGGGATTTACGCCGGTACTGCCGGCGCGTGCAAATGCACGCCTCGCCGCCGTTAGAATGTGGCTGCTCTGGTCGTCGGCTCCGCTGAGCGCGGCAGCGGTCGCTGATAGGCCTTGCGCAGTCTGAGGAACGGCTTCTCGACGAGCTCGTAGCTGACCATCGACACGATCACGATCGCCGGAAACACCGCCACGCTCATCAGCGCCGCCGTCGTGAAGTCGGACATGTCGAAACCCAGTCCGTTGAGTTTCTTGGCCAGCACGGTGAAGACGATGAAATGCAGCAGGTAGATCGAGTAGGAGACTTCGCCGACTTTTGCCAGCACCCGATCGACAAGCCGCGGCATGGGAATGCGCGCGGCCTCGTAGCCCACGATGACAGCGGCAAAGGCCAGCGCCTGCAGCGTGGGGAGCACGAACCAGCCTGGGTGTGTCGCCGTTCCGAAGAAGCCACCGGCCAGGTTCAGGCCGTGTGCGAGCGCCGTGGCCCCTGCCAGCCCTGCCGCGAGCAGCAGCCAGGCCCGCTGCTTGACGGCATCGAGCTTTGCCAGCTCGTTGGCCATCATGCCCACGACGAAGAAATCGATGCAGCCGATGATGGTCCAATAGGCCGCGTCCTGAACGTTGCCCGTCTCCGACCAGATTGCCGCCCTCAACGAGATCGCTGCCGCCAGCATCGCCAGCGGATAAACGATTGGCCCCCTTCGCTGCAGCATCAGCAGCAGCGGGAACAGCACGTAGAAGTGCAGCTCCACCACGATCGACCATGTCCCGCCAGGCAGACTGCCGGTTATCAGGCCCGGAATGATATCGGCTGGCGCGACCCGCCCCCTCCAGCACCAGTAGGCCAGCACCAGCAGGAACAGCGGCATCAGCCGCAACAATCGATTGAGATAGAACCGGCGCAGATCGAGCGAACGACCGTCGATGACCTTCGCGAACAGATAGCCCGATAGCGTCATGAACAAACCGACGCCCATGTGCCCTTCCTCCAGCAACGACATCAGCGGGACGCTCGGCACGTAGTCGTGCGGTATATAGACGTGCGTGAAGTGCCAGAAGAAGACCATGAACGCAGCAAAGCCGCGGATATGGTCGAGGCGGCTGATGTAGAGCCCCGAGCTCGATTTCATGGGTGCCGCCCCGGCTGGCTGCCTGATACAAGCGGCCAGCATCGCAGAACGCGGTTAACGGACGCTTGCCGGCTTCGGCTGTACCGGGGTCACGTTGCCTTCTGCTTTTGTCGGGTGGCGAGATGCTCCCTCGTCAGGATGGCCAGCCCTAGCGCCGCACCGGCGAGATCGACCAGGCCCCCGGCGCCGATCGCTGTGTCCGGGAACACTGCTGCCAGGCCGCCGATCGCCAGCAGCACGCGCGTCACCACCGATAGGGGGCGTGTGAAATAGCCGATAACGGCCACCGACGCGATGTACACGCCAATCGCCGCGCTTGCCGTGTTGAGGACGACCTTCGAGATGTCCCCCTGCATCAGCAGCGACGGCGACAGCACGAACAGGAACGGTATCACGTACGCCACCCAGCCCATTCGCATTGCTGCAAACCCGGTTTTCATCGGATCCGCGCGGCTGATCGATGCGGCGGCAAACGCCGCCAGCGCGATCGGCGGCGTGATCATCGACATCATGCCGAAATACAGGATGAACATGTGGGCCGGGATCTTGCCGACGCCGGCCTCGACCAGCGCTGGCGCCACCAGCGCCGCCAACAGCACGTAGACGCCAGTTGTCGGCATGCCCATGCCAAGCACGATGCAGATCAATCCGCCGATCAGCAACAGCAGGAACAGGTTCCCGCTGCCCAGCTGCACCAGGAACAACGTCAGCGCGAAGCCGCCGCCGCTCTTGTTCAGTATCCCGATTACGAAACCGGCCGCGGCCACGATCATGACGAGCTCTGTGGTCGCAAGGCCGGCCTCGTAGAACGAGCTGACCAGCGTCTTCGGCCTCATCCTGTGGCCCTTGTAGCTTCGGATCATCCCGAGCGCGATAATGGCGCCCACGGCATACAGGGCCGCGACTTCGGCTTCGGTGTTGAGCATGTAAAGAGCGTAGACCAGCAGGCCGAACGGAACGATGAAGTGCCATCCCTCGCGCAGCACCTTGCCGGCGGACGGCAGCTCGTCCGCAACGAAACTGATGCGGTCGCGCGCGGCGACAAGGTCGACCTGCACGAAGATGGCGAAGTAGTAGAGCAGGGCAGGGATCAGCGCCGCGAGCACGACCTCCGCGTATGCGATCTCCAGGAACTCGGCCATCAAGAAGGCAGCCGCGCCCATGATCGGCGGCATGAACTGTCCGCCGGTCGAGGCATTGGACTCGATCGCCCCCGCATCCACGGCCGAATGCCCCGCCTTGCGCATCAGCGGTATGGTGATGACGCCCGTTGTCGTCACGTTTGAGATGGCGCTACCGGAGATCGAGCCGAACAGGCCGGAGGCGACGACCGAGATCTTGGCCGCCCCGCCCCTGCGCTTGCCCATCGTTGCCGCGGCGATATCCGTGAAGAAGTCTCCGCCGCCAGTATTGAGCAGCACCTGACCGAGCAGAATGAACAGCACCACGATGGTGGTCGCGACGGTAAGCGGTGCGCCCAGCAGCGAATTGGTGTCGAAGGCGAGATAGATTGTCAGCGGGATGATGTCGCTGCGCGTTCCGGTCAGCGGCGGCGGTACCAGATGTGCCGTCAGTGCATATGCCAGGAATGCTGCGACGATGAAGAAAAGGAACAGGCCTGCGACGCGGCGCAACCCCTCCATGATCAGAACCAGCAGAATGGCGCCGAGCACCACCATTTCGGTGGTTGCGTAGGGCGCATCGGCCAGGAACCGCTCGTAGTCCCACGCGATATACATGGGAACGCCCAGAAGCAGGGCGGCCGCGATCCAGTCGAGCGGCTTCAGCCATCCCGTTGCGCGATTGGACAGGAACGTGGCGCCGCCCGCCAGTCCGAGAGAAACCAGCAGGAATTGCTCTTTGAAAACGGAAATGCCGAGCCGGCTCGGCACCTGGAACGTCCAGATGATCGCCATGATGACGAACAGCGCGCCACATGCGCGGGCAGCCCATAGCGCGGCGTCTGCCGGCTTGGTTGCGCCGGCCAATTCATTATCGGTCAAAGGCCCGTCTCCAATTCGGAATGAAGGCTGCCGGCCACACCCTGGCGCCCGGCAGCAATCTTTGCGGTTCGTCCGTCCTGCCAACTACTTCGGCGGCCAAAGACCCACTTCCTTGTAGAACTTGATCGCGCCCGGGTGATAGGGGGCCGGGTGCTTGCGCACCATTCCCTTCGGATCGAACCGATTGAACGCGCCCAGGGCCTTCGCCAGGTCGGCCTTGTTCTCGTATGCGGTTTTCACGACCTTGTAGACGACGTCATCCGCAACCTTGGCGCTCGCCAGCAACAGAATGTCGACGCGCACCAGATGCGTCGGATCCTGTGCGATGCCGGTTGCGTTCGGGCCGGGCTTGACCGCCGCAGGCAGCGAGGTCGGGGTGAAAGCAGCCATCTTCTGCGCGCCCGCCGCAGAGCCGTCGAAATCGAGGTAGCGGAAGCCGCCGGGAACGGTTGCCATCGCCTGCTTGGCGATGCCGGCATTGAGCGGCAGGTAGGCGGCATCGGTGCGGCCGGCCATAAAGGCTTTGGCACCTTCCACGAAGTTGGGCGTCGGTACCGCCGTGACGTCCTTGTCAGTGAGGCCGGCTGTCGCCAGCGCCGCTCCCTGCAGGAAGTGGAAGATGCGGCCCGAGTTGTAGCCTGTCGGTACGCGCTTGCCCTTCAGGTCCGAGACCGTCTTCATTCCAAAATCAGCTCGCACGACGAGGCCGCTGAGGATCGGAAACGTCAGTGCGACGGCACGAACGTTCTTGTTCGGCCGGCCCTTGAACATTTCCGCACCATTGTAGGCGAATGCGGATTCCGCGGTGTTGGCCAGCCCGAAGGCGAGCTCGCCCTTTTCGATCAGCGGGATGTAGGTCGACGAGCCGCCATAGGGCGACACTCGGAATTGCAGCTTGGTCTTGTCCACCAGGACTTTCGACAGCGCCGAGCCGGCCGCGTAGAAGATCGAGCCCTGAGGATTGGCGCCGATACCGTAGGTCTGGGCGACCGCCGCCGGCGCAAGCGCGGTTGAGGCGAGTAGAGTGGCGAGGAGCAGTTTTCTCATCGGTTGTTGTCTCCTGTTTGTGGCGTGCAGTGGTGCCTAGGTAAGCGAGGGTGGCCTTCACATGCAAGCGATCGGCCCGGGGCTGCGGTTGGTCGTGCTCAGAAAGTGAAATTCCCGAGCGGTGCGTCGAAATCACCCAACAGCGGCGAACGGACTATTGCCTGCAATTGCAACCTGGATTGCGGCTGCGATTTTCAGACGCGTCCCTTCAGCAGCGCCTTGGCCGTGCCGCGAAGGATCTTTTCGCCATCCGCCCCCAGCTTTCCGATCTCGTCGACGAACGTCCGCGTGATATCCGACGCGCGAATCTCCTGCGGCCAATCGGTGCCGAAAACGATCCGATCGGCGGGTATCTCGCACAGCGCCGTGTTGACGGATTCGATCTCGCCGCAGAAGTCCGCCGGTGTCGAAGATCATGTTCTGCTTGATGTAGTAGTCGAAGTCGTGGGCCGGCGTCACACCGTGCGTCTTGTTGCCTTTCGTTCCCCAGAACTCCTTGTCCTGATAGCTGCGCAACCGCCCGAGAATGGAAGCAATCCCGCCCGCCAGGTGCGACATATGCACGATGAGGTTGGGGTGTCGGTCGAATACCTGCGAGTTGATCAGGCGGATTGTTGCCAGCACAAGTGAGAACTCGCGTCCCGTCGAGCGGGCGAGGTCGTAGGCGTTGAATTGCGCCGCTTTCGTTGAGTTTCAGGGCCGGGTGCACGAACACGAACAGCCCGCGTTTCTCGCATTCGCTCCAGAATGGCTCGTATTCCGCAGCATCGAGATAAAGCCCATCCTGCTCCGAAGTGATCGTGACACCGGGAAATCCGAGGTCGTCGGCGCACCGGGCCAACTCCTTCATATGCTCGCTTCCGCCAAGCGGATTGACGTGCGCAAACCCGATAAATCGGCTTCGGATGGTCCTTCTCGAATTGCCAAGCCGTGTCGTTGGCAAGCTTCGACCTCTCAATGTCTGCGGCCATGCCCGAGGCCGTCGACATCAGTGCGACATCGATGCCGGAGGCATCCATCATCGCCAGCCTGGCATCCATGTCGAACAGCAGCTTGTGGGTGGTATAGCTTGGCGCGCCGTTCTCGTCGTAGGTCAGGATCAACCTGTCGCCTGGGTCCTCCTTGATGAGCTGGCGGGGCGTGTAGTGGTGATGGAAATCGACGATCATCGAGCGGCTCCGGTGGGCAGGTGACAAGTCAGTCTGTTGCTGGCGCTACGATAGGGCTGCAGCTGGCGTTCTGTCACCCCGCCAGAGGCCTGGCAGGGACAGCGAGGCAATCAACGCCGCGATGCAACGACGAATGGTTCTTGATCCGGCAGCCGCCCCTCCCCTATCATCGCGCCAGTCCAACTGGATGGACCAGCCGCCGGGGGCCGAGTTTGCATGACGGAGCAGCACAAGAACTTTCCTGAATTCTATGTGACCGCTCCGCAAGGCTGCCCATACCTCCCCGGGCGCTACGAGCGTAAGCTGTTCACGCACCTCACGCACGACAAGCCGCCTGCGCTCGTCGATAATTTGCTGCGCGGCGGCTTTCGTCGCAGCCAGAACGTCGCCTATATGCCTTACTGCGAGGGCTGCCAGGCGTGCGTGTCCGTGCGGGTGCTTGCCGACCGTTTCGAGCCGTCGCGCTCTTTCCGCCGCATTGAGTCCGCCAACGCAGACCTCGTGGCGCGCCGCATTGCGCCCCGTCCCACGTCCGAGCAGTACAGCCTGTTCCGCTCGTATATCGATGCCCGCCACTCCGACGGCGGCATGGCCGACATGACCGTCCTCGACTACGCGATGATGGTGGAGGACTCCATCGTCGATACGTTCATCACCGAGTATCGGCTGCAACCGTCTGGCCACGATGCCCAAGGGGTCCGGCTGGATGGCTGGCCTCTCATCGCGGTCGCTCTGACTGACCGGCTGTCGGACGGTCTGTCCATGGTCTACAGCTTTTATGATCCCGAGCTTGCGCACCGCAGCCTCGGCACCTTCATGATCCTCGACCACATCGCCCACGCCCGGCGCCTCGGCATGCCGTATCTTTACCTTGGCTATTGGATCGAGGGCTCGCGCAAGATGAGCTACAAGACCCGCTTCACACCGCAGGAACGGCTCGGCACCAACGGCTGGGTCGCCGTCTGACGCTCGTTCCAGCCGCCTGACCGTAGTGCTCAAAATGCGAAAAAGGCATATCTTACACAGGGTTGCCTAATCCCGGCCATCATTCGTCCCTACCCCTTGGCCTGTGTGGCTCATGACGGGGATCCGCGCGGAGGGGGACGACTGAAGCGCAACCACCGAGCTCCTGAAGTTCCGCTGGCAGCTGGCGCCTCGTGCACATGGCCGGCCGGTGCGGGAGCCCTGACGGGATCTATGAAATGAGAAAGCTAGTGACAGCGGGCGCTATGCTCGCGTTCTGCAGTGTTCAGGCTGGCGCCGCCGACCTGGGACCCTATCCTCGCGGCGGGTCCATAAAGGATGCTCCGGCGCCGGTCTACGCCGCTCCCGCATTCAATTGGAATGGCTTTCATGCCGGCGCCCAGATTGGCTATGGCTGGGGCACGACTGATGCCGATTCGCGCTCTTTGGGCGGCCTACTGGCCCAGTCCTACAGTTACGATAACGAGGGCTTCCTTGGCGGCCTTCACGCAGGCTTCAACTGGCAAACAGGGCCCCTCCTGCTCGGCGTCGAGAGCGACATCGAGCTGAGCGGCGTGGAAGGGAGCGGCACCGGTAGCCTCGGGGCCGGTCACACTACAAATCTCGATTGGCTGGGCTCGTTGCGCGGCCGCATCGGTCTCCCGTCAGGCAACACGTTGTTCTACCTGACCGGTGGCTTGGCCTACGGCAACGCCGAGATCCAAAGCGCGGCGCTGAGCTATTCGGAATGGCGCACGGGCTGGACGCTTGGCGGCGGAATCGAGCAGGCATTCACGCCGAACGTCACCGCTCGGTTGGAGTACCGCTACACCGATCTCGGTTCATGGGAGAGCGAGTCGGCCGGCGCATTGGATCGCACCGACTTGACCCTGAACACCCTCCGCGCGGGTTTGAGCTTCAAGTTCTGACAGCCTGACCATCTCGTGCAGCAAGGGCGACTATTCCAGCCGAACGAAGCAGCGGGCTGCCGGAGCGCACCCGCGAGCTGCACCGCGCCCTCGCTCTGAAGTCGTGACCGAACCATGTTTGCATGTCACGGCTTCAGGGCAACTTCCAGCTTGTCGAACATGTAAGTCCATTTCTCAACCTGCGTATCGACCAGCTGTTTCATCGCGGCCCGCAGGTCGGTGAGCATCGCGCAGTCGGGCTCCGTTCCAGCTGCACCGGTTGCGCCCATCCTGTTGATGCGCCCCAGCAGATCGCCGGAGCGCGCATCCAACGCGGCAATTCTGCCATCCTGGACGTAGATAGCGGCGTTCTTCATGAACTGCTCGTCGCTCCAGCCGTTCTTCGTTTTGAGGGCTCGCAGCTTGTCCTGGAACGGCTGCTTGTTGCGCTGGTTCAACTCCCGCAGGGATTTTGCCGCTTCCTCGACGGCCGACTCGAATTCCGCCTTTTCGCAGGTATTCGCGAACGCTCCGCCCGCCCCGGCACTAATGCCGCCGGCCAGAGTTGCCACCACCAAGATTGCCCTGGCACCCCTCAAATGCTTGCCCCCATTTTCGCGATCCGCCTCACGCTCTTCAGTACAATGCGACTGAGGCTGCAATTGCCATCGGCCCACGAATGCGTGTGCAACCCTCCTACCGGGCGGATTGGTCGAGAGCAAGTGCGGCTATCGTGCCCGCGCACGCAAACGCTTCCGGCTGCGCAGGCTGGGCAATCGGATAATACTGATTATGGCTGCTGCACGCGCACGGGATTGCCGGCCATCCACGCTTCGATGTTTTCCACAACCTGGTTGTAGTAGGTCTGATAATTCTCGCGGCTGGCATAACCGACGTGTGGTGTGAGCACCACCCGTGGGCATGTGCGCAGCGGATGCTCCAGCGGCAGCGGCTCCTGGTCGAAAACGTCGAGGCCCGCGCCCGCGATGCGCCCTTCTTGCAGGGCCTTGATCAGCGCCGGCTCGTCGATCAGTGGACCGCGCGACGTGTTGATAAAATACGCGGTCGGCTTCATGCGGTTGAAATCCTCTGCCCCGATCATGCCGCGAGAGCGCTGGGACAGCTTGTAGTGGATTGTGATGAAGTCGGCAGTACGGAACATCTCTTCCTTGGAGACGCGCTTGCAATGGCCTTCTGCCGCCTGCGCGTCCGTGAGGTTCTGGCTCCATGCGACCGTTTCCATGCCGAACGCGCGGCCAAAACCCGCCACTTGCCGGCCAAGGTTGCCAAGCCCGATGACCCCCAGCGTCTTGCCCCGGATGTCCTCGCCCAGTCCAAGCTGCCAGCCGCCCGCCCGCACACTGATGTGCTGCTCCACGATGCGACGCGACAGCGCCAGTATCAGCGCGAACGTCAGCTCCGCTGTGGCGAACCGCGACGATTGAGTACCGCACACGGTGATGCCGCGCGCGTTCGCGGCGGCCACGTCTAGGCTGGCATGCTTTCCACCGGTCGTCACGATGAGCCGTAGTTTCGGCAGTCTCTCGATCAAGGATCGCATCACGGGCGTACGCTCGCGCATGATGACCAGAATGTCGGCGTCGGCCAGCCGCAGCGCCAGCTCGTCCTCGTCATCGATATGCTCGCGCAGCGCGATAACCTGGTGCTCGGCGCGAATCTTCGTCCAGTCGCCCATCTTCAGCGCCACGCCCTGGTAGTCGTCGAGTAGAACGATTTTCATGACTTGGGTCCCCGTTGGCTTTCGATCACGTCGACGACGCGGTTGAACATCGGCCGGCCCGCCCGCGCGAATTCGTCCAGAATGTCGAAATGGTGAAAGCCGGCAGCGTCGACCATCGTAACGTCCACGCCCTTTGCGCTCCAGGCCTCGCCCAGCTCGATGGTATTGCGCACGAACTCGTCTGCTTCCTGGTCTCCAACCGTAATATTTACGACAACCCCCGGCTGCGGGGTGTGGCGAAGGGGAGACAGCGGCTCGACATCCTCGGCACGAATGTTGAGTTCCTTGTTGTGCGTGACGAGCCGCAGCGGCTCCAGGTCATAGAGCCCGCTGATGCATGTCGCGCTTTTGACAAGGCCGGCAGCCGACCCGTGTTGCGAAAAATCGGTCATCCCCATCATTGCGGTCAGGTGGCCGCCAGCCGAGTGACCGGCCACGTTCACGTTGTCGACATTGAACGCCAACTCGTCGGCTTTCCCGGCGAGAAACGCCAGCGCGCGCCGGCACGAGCCTACGATCTCGCCGATCCGCACCTCCGGGCACAGCGGATAGCCGAGTGTCGCGAAGTTGATGCCCCGCGCGGTGAATGCCGGCGCCATCCAGGCATGTTCGTCCTTGTACCGCTGCTTCCAGTAGCCGCCGTGGATGTAGACGAGCAGCGGCCCGCCTGCCCGCTCAGCCGCAAAAAAATCGATTTTCTCCCGCGGGTGCCGACCATATGCGAGGTCCAGTCGCGCCTTGGCGGTGCGCCGCACCTCTGCCGCCTCCGCGTCGACCTTCGCTGCCCGCGCATCGCGTTGTGCCGACAGCTCCGGACTACGCGCCGCGCTGTTGTACTGCAGTTCCAGCTCTGCCTGATCGTAATGGCGGAAGACGTGCATGCGAGCCTCCGGCTTCTGTAGCTGTTTGGCCGCGATCTAAGCAGGGATTTGCAGGGTCGCCAACATCTGTCGGCGACCTGCCTGCCGCCCTGTCCCGCCGAGCGGACGTTGAAATTGCGTTCCACATTGTTTGACCGGCGCGATATGGCGGGTATGATCCGCCGACCCAGACCCCGCCCGCGAAATCAGGGACACGACAAACCCATGCAGTCAACCGCCCCGCCAGTAGCCGCTGCTACTCCAGACGCAGGCTTTCGGCTGGCAATGCGCCGCTTAGCGGGTACCGTAACTGTTGTGACGGTGTGCGAAGGGACCGAGCGCCATGGCACAACCGCCACCGCGGTCACCTCGCTCAGCATGGACCCGCCCTCGATTCTGGTGTGCTTCAACAAGGACAGCCGCCTGCATGCCTACTTGTCGCGGGCGCAGCAGTTTTGCGTGAACCTCATGCACACCGATAACATCGAGGTGTCCAAGCGTTTCGCCAGCCCGCTGACCAGCGCCGAGCGCTTCGCGCATGGCAATTGGCAGCAGGAGGGCGAGGCTCCCCCTGTTCTCGCCGATGCACAGTCCTCGATATTGTGTGCCAAGGATCAGCAGATCGACTACGGATCCCACACCATCTTCATCGGTCGCGTGCTGGAGGTGCGCAATCGGGAAGATGTCTCGCCATTGCTGTATTGCAATGGCATCTATGCGGGCTCGGCTGCTCTCGACGACAAGTCGCGCGGTTGAATCGCAATTTGCTTGCGGCTTCAAGCCTGCATAGCGAGCCCGTGGCGCGCATCTTCCACGCGCGCTTCCGTGATCGAGCGCCACCAGCCCTCGTTTTCGAGGTGCCAGCGGACGACCCGTGACAGCCCGGACTCCGGGGTCTCTTCAGGCTTCCAGCCCGTATCGCGGCGCAATCGGCTGCAATCCAGAGCGGCTGGCTTGCCTCCGCTGGCTTTGCCCTCCCCTGTGGCTGCTGTCGGGCCCGGGCGCCAGGCATCGTCGACGCTCGTGCTGCCCCTGTGACTGCTGCTGTGACGCTCGACAACATCTCGGATGCGCTTCTCGAGGGCAGCGGTGCTGCGCACGCTGCCGCCGCCGACAGCATAAACCGCGCCAGGGATCCCACTGCTGACAATCTGCTGCAATGCGCGCACGCAGTCGTCGACAAGCAATGGCTCGCAGTGCTGTGAAGCGTCGAGTTCACGCTCGTCCGGCGTTTCGCCTTCGATCGTCTTGATAATGAGACGCGCAAGCCCCTTTTCCGGGCTCTGGTAGGGACCGTAGACGTCTGTCGGTGCGGCAATCATCGCCGGCAGGCCGAAGCTGCGATGCCAGGCCGTGACGAGCTGATCCGCCGCTGCCATGGATGCGGCGAATGGTGTCTCGGCCAGATAGGTCCCGTCATGGGTGCAGCCCTCCTGGTTGTGCCGGGCGCCGAACACGTCGGCGCTTGAGACCTGCAGCAAGCGGAATGCCTGGCGTTGTGCCTCGGGAAGCGCGGACCAGTAGTCGCGGACGGCCTCCAGCAGCCCGAATGTCCCAACCACGTTGGTCCGTATCAGGTTGCCTGTATCCTGCGATGCGGCCCGGCCATCCCGCGCCAGATGCACGACGGCCTCGGCGTCGAAAGCGTCCAGCAGCGCCCGGACGCGTCTGCGATTGCAGACATCGGCCTGGCGGAATGTGAAGCGTGGGCTGCAGGCTATCTCGGCAAGTCGTCCGGAACGGTTTGCCGCAGCGGCATTGTCGATGCCGAGCACGATATGGCAGCCTGCCGCCACGAGATGCCGGCAGAGCGCAGAGCCCAAGAAACCAGCCGCCCCGGTCACCACAATACGCATTACACCCCCCCGACTCGCAACGGCACGCACACCTCGGTTAGCTTAGTTCCATAGCGTTATGGTGGAGTTAAGCGCGCCTCGATGGCGCCGTCGGCCGTCGGTGGGTGCCCCCGCCGATCGCCCGGGCATATGCACCCTTTCAGCAAGCGATGTGCCGCGCCTTCGCGCGAGCAGGGCCGCGTTAAGCCCCGCTTAGCCGCAAGCGAATAAACTGCGCAATGACATCCAATCCGGACGGTTCGGTCTTTCACATGAGCCTCGACGCGGCGCAGATACCCGATGAGTTGCCGCTGCCTGTGGCATCTACTACCGCTGAGCTCGCCTATACGGTGGGCACGCTCGTCACCGATCGCCGCCAGTACGCGGCTATGCGAGCGTCGATGGTTGCCGGTGGCTTCACCCTCGACGATTGCGAGTTCATTGCCATCGACAATACCGGCAGCGATCAGACCTCGGCATATGCCGGCCTGAACCGGCTTCTCGACGCCGCCCGTGCAGGTCGCGTCATTCTCTGCCATCAGGATATCCGGCTGTTGGGCGACGGCCGGGCTGACCTCGACCAACGGCTCGCCGAGCTGGAATTGATCGACCCGCATTGGGCTGTTGCCGGCAATGCCGGTGGCGTGGCGCCGGGCAGGCTGGCGCTCAGGATCACCGATCCCCATGGCCAAGACGTGCACGTCGGCACTTTGCCGGAGCGGGCCCACAGCCTGGATGAGAACTTCCTGGTCGTGCGGCGCGGTGCCCGGATAGGTTTTTCACGGGACCTGGACGGCTTCCATCTCTATGGCGCCGACATCTGCATGGCCGCCGATGTCATGGGCTATTCCGCTTATGTCGTCGATTTCCATCTCAGGCATCTTTCCGCCGGCAACAGCGCGACCCGGGACTTCGCCGCAGCCGAACGGGCATTTCACGCCAAATGGTCGAGAGCGTTGCGGCCCAGGCTGGTGCAGACGACCTGCACCATGCTGGCCTTGGCCGGCGGCCGCATCGGCGGTGCGCTTGGTCGCCTGGCCGCTCGCTCCCTGGGCCGCCTCGCCCGCCATCTGCCGTCGTCTCGCGGCTGGCAGCGACGGGGCGCGTGATGGAATGGCGGTGCCTGTGAGCTCGAAGGTGGAAAACAACGAGGCGATGGCCCGCCGCGCCGGTGGCCAGGCAGCGCTGCTGTTCTCCGGCTTCGCAGTGGCACAGGGCTTCTCCTTTGTCCGCAACGCCATGATTGGCCATTGGCTCTCTCGCGGCGATTTCGGAATTGCGGCCAGCATCACTTTGATGCTGCAACTGATCGAAATACTGAGCGATGTCGGCGTCGACCGGCTCATCGTACAGGCTGATGACGGCGAGGATCGCCGCCTCCAGGCCAATGCGCACGCGCTCTTGCTGCTGCGAGGCGTTGTGATTGCAGCCCTCATTCTTGCCCTGGCATGGCCCGCCGCGGCTTTTTTTCACGTACCAGATGCAGCCCCGGCGTTCGCGGCGATCGCGCTCGCACCCCTGCTGAAGGGGGCGACCCATCTCGATTTTCGCCGCCTCCAGCGCCGTCTCGACAATCGCCCCTACATGATCATCGAGTGTGCGCCCCAGGCCGTCGGCCTCGTCGTGCTTGTGCCGGTGCTTTGCCTGGAGCCGAGCTATTGGGCCGTGGTCTGGATTGCCTCCGGCCAGGCTGTGATGTCTGTTGTCGCGTCCCATTGGCTGTCCGAGCGGAGGTACGAGGTCGGGCTCGATACCGTGGTCTTGCACCGAATGCTGGTCTTCGGTTGGCCCATCTGGCTCAGCGCTGTGCCGCTGGTCGCCGTCTATCAGGGGGATCGCGCCATCGCCGGGCATCTCTTGGGCATCGAGGCGCTGGCTGGATATTCCGCTGCCTTCTTGATCACCATGGTGCCGGGGCTGGTCGCAGCCAAGGTCGGCAACGCATTGATGCTGCCGCTCCTGGCCGCATCCAAGCACGAGTTGCCCGAATTCCGCAGGCGCTGCCTTCTGATGTGCGAGATAACCGTGCTGGCCGCCGCCGCCTATGCATGCGGCTTCCTGATCGCCGGCGAGGCCATTCTGCCGATCGCCTTCGGGTCGCAGTATTCCGGCCTCGGGCTTGTCACGGCATGGCTTGCCGTCATGTGGGCCTTGCGCATGGTCCAGGCCGTTCCGGGCATGGCCCTTATGGCGCGCGGCCAGACCCGGCCTTTCCTGGTCGCCGGGCTGGTCCGAACCACGGCGCTGATTGCTGCGGTCTGGGCCGTACATCTGGGATGGGGCCTGGCGGGCGTGGCTGCTGCCGGAGCCGCTGGCGAGCTGGCCTCTGCGGTCTATGTGATGCTGCGGCTCGAGCGCGAGGTGAAAGGGACGGGGCACGGCTGCATGCTGCGCCTCGGCCTGCTTCTGCCGGTGCTCTCAGGCACGGCACTGCTGTGTGCGCTGACCGGACTTTCCACCGGCTTTGGGCCGCTCCTTGCCCTGTTCGCCGCCGCGCTGCTTGCAGCGAGCGTTGCCGCGGTTGGGAGCCTCGCAATGCCGCTGCTGCGCGCCGAGATCGAAGCTCGATGGACGATGCGCCTAGCCGGCCGCATTGCCTCGCGCGGCACGGCTTGATCGCCGCCCCCGCGATAGATCACGGGGCAAACGCCTCGCCGGTCTCGAAGCGGTTGTTGGACCATCTGTTGCCGCGCATTGTGCTCCAGTCGGCGAGCACACCGAAATACCCGCTTTTGCGGAACGGCGTGCGCCCGAGAATGTTGTCGGTGATGCTGAGGGCGGATGACGGGCGCGCGCCGGTATGGTGACCACTTGCGCCGCCGTATATCGTCCATCCTCCCCCTGCCAGCCAGTTGCGCTCTACCCTGACATTGTCGCCCAGCAAGCTGACCGCGCTGGTCTGGGGATGCGGATTGATAATCCGGTTTCCGATGATCGCGATATTCGCCAACTGCCCCAGGATCTGGATGCCGTCGTTGTGCGCCCCTGAATACGTCACCAGCTCGTCGATCACGGTATTGATGATGCTGATGCGTGATCCACCCGGCCGGATTCCGTCGATCGCATGCGAGATCCGGCTGCGGTAGACTGTGGCTCCGTCCGCCCGCAACATCAGGCCGATGTCGGTCACCACGCCTTTGCCGCGCACCGCCGGTCCGTGGACGTCCCCTCCAGCCTCCGACCACAGAAGATAGAACGGCCCGGCCTGGGGACGGACGTGGATTGCCCAGTGTGCTCTGCCCTGCGGCCTGACGATG
This sequence comes from uncultured Alphaproteobacteria bacterium, assembly GCA_963825625.1. Classification (GTDB taxonomy): domain Bacteria; phylum Pseudomonadota; class Alphaproteobacteria; order Rhizobiales; family Hyphomicrobiaceae; genus CAMDPA01. The sequence goes on from CAWGUF010000017.1 coordinate 178,501, forward strand.
CTTCCGCGCATCACCACTGGCAGCCGGGTATAGATGTCGATCGGCCCGGTAAATCTGACGCCTTCGATCAGCAGATGCGGCCCCGCAACACGAAAGCCGTCGTACTCCCTGGGCCGCAATACCAGACGTGCGAACGCCAACGTGCTGTCGTCGCGGATGACGACCCCCCCGGACACGGTCTTTTGGATGGAAAATCCGCCTGCGGTAGGTCCTGTCGCCGCTCGTGTCAGAGCTGCTCCATGCGGCCGATCGAGCACGAGCTTGTCGTCAGCGGCCACTTGGCTGGCAATACACCCGATTGAGAGGCTTGCTACCGCGACAAATGCTGGCTGTACGCGCCTTTGCGTTGGCATACCGGCTCCCAGTCACGCTCAGGTCGCGGCCGTGGTCGTGCCCGCTGCTTCGAGCATCCGTCCGCCAAGCGCCTGAGAATACGCCGCCAGCAACTCGCCACGCTCCCGGTTCCAGTCCAGTTCGCTCGCGGCCCGCTCCCGCCCGACGTCTGCGAGTGTGGTGCGCAGGTCCGCGTCATCGACCAGTCGAGCAAGTTCGTCGGCCAGCGCGACAGGGCAATTGTTGCTGGCATAGAGCGCCGCTCCACCCGCCGCCTTGCGCCCTTCGATGAGGTCGAATTGTACGAACGGGATGCCGAGCGACATGTACTCGAACACCTTGTTCATCGAGATCTTGTCGTTATAGCTGTTCTTGGGGTCGGGAATGACGCCGATATCGAACGTCGAAAGCGCTCGCAGCAATGGCTCGCCGGACAGGAAACCGGAGAACGTCACGAAGTTTTCCAGCCCTTTCCCCGCAGAGAGCCTTCGTAGCGCCTCCAGCTCGGTGCCGGAGCCCACGATCAGGCACTGCACGTCGCGCCTGCCGCGTTCGTTGACCAACTCGTCCATCGCCTCGACCAGCAGGTCGACACCGTCCTGGGCCCCCATGATACCGACATAGCCGATCAGATTGCCGCCGTCCGTTGCGCAACCGGAAATCGGGCGTCACGCGGCGGAACCGGCTCAGATCCGGGATCGAGCGCACGATATGCACGCGCTCAGGGGCCATGCCGCCGCGCTCGATGGCGATCTGCTTGAATGTCTCGTTGGTTGCAATCGAGACGTCCGCAGTCCGGAACGTAAGCCGCTCGAGCCGCACCAGCAGCTTGTGAAACCCGCCGCGCTTGCCGAACTTGGCCTCGTACAGCTCTGGATTGATATCGTGATGGTCGAACACGAATGGCTTGCCGAACACGTACTTCCAGAAGCCGGCGATGATGAACATCAGGTCGGGCGGATTGCACGCTTGCACCACGTCGAACCCGACCTTGAAATAGGCCTTGATGCTGAGCGCGAACTCCCAGGCCAGCGCCGAGCCGTATTCCAGCGCATAGCCGAAAGCGCCGTCGGCCTCCAAAGGCAGCGGATGCCGGAACACGTGAATGCCGTCGAGGACTTCGTAGCGCTTGGTGTATTGCCCACCGAACGGACAGATCACCGATACCGTATAGCCGGCATCGCGCAAGGTCTGCGCCTCCTGCCAGACGCGGCGATCCAGCGGAACGGTCAGGTTCTCGACGATGATCAGGACGCCGGGCTTCCGGCGGGGGTTATTGGTGCCGTGGCGAGCTTGCGACGGAGCGATATCGATGCCGGCCCCGGCCCCCGCCAGCTTTGGCTCCGCCACCCTGAACACCTGGCTGGCGAACCGCCCGACAGCACGCCTGACCCGAGGGCCAATTGAACGCAATACACGCACGACACTGCTCCCGCTCGAGCAGCGTCGTATCCCGCGACGCCACCCTGCTACTCACCCCACGCGGAGAGTGCGAGAGAGACGTAAAATATCCCTTATAGTGAGACGAACAATCCTCAACTTGCGCGCGAATTTTTGCCAGTCTTCGGCAGTATTTCGCGCATGCTGCGTCGCACAAAAACAACGCCCCGACCGGGTTTGGCCGAGGCGTTGCAATGGTCTGTCACGCAAGGTGCGGCTGGGCCTTAGCAGCAGTAGGAGGCAAGCCCGCGATAGCGCTGGATCTTGCTGATCTGCTCGGCCGTATAGCCCAAGTCTTTCAGCTGCGACTCCGGCAATTGCGCCAAGCCAGCGAACGCGATGCGCTCGGCCCGTGCCTGCTGGGCTTCCATCATGGCCTTGATTAGCCGTGAGAAAAAGCCATCGCGTTGCGTTGCTTTGGTGGCAGCAGTAGAAGCGCCCACAGTCGGGGCGTGAAGTGTAGCGGTGCTCATGATCATCTCCGTCTTCGTGCGGAAGCGGAGGCCGGACTTTAGTGTCCGGTCCTTCCGCGATTTCGATGATAGCTATCTAACCTTTTCGCGCTCGACCAGCTAGAGGGTTTGGTGCATTGCAGCAATGCATCTGACGCATATTTGAGCGTGTTAATGCCTCAGCAATGTTCGTTTTGCATGGCTAATGGAAGGTTTTGACGGCTTCACCCCGCCGCGGCCTCGGCGGCCAGCCGCTCGATCCGATACAGCATCGCGCTCTCCGGCCGCGATAGGTCGTCCAGCACAGTGAAGTGGTTGGCGCCGGGAATGAGGACGCATTCAGCCTTGACGCCGGCCTTGGACCATCGATCCGCCTGATCGATACTCTGGCGCAGGAACTCGCCGCTTTCAGCACCTCCCACGGCGGCCACCAGCACCCGGTCTTTGGGCGGCGGCGGCCATAGTGCAGGGCTCACCTTGCGGGCCGTCTCGGCATCGAGCCCCAAAGCCTCGTTGTAGGAGGTGTGCACGTAAGGCTCGACTTCGAACACGCCCGAGATCGCATAGGCATTGCGAACGAGATCCGCTGGAACATCCCCGAAAGCCGCCCAGTCGGTGGCCAGCATCGCCGCGGCCATCGTGCCACCGACCGAGTGTCCGATAACCGTGGGCCGCCGTCGGGTCTTGGCCCACAACGCTCTCAGAAAGGCTCGAATTTCCTCGAAGATCTCCGGCACTTTTGCGTCCGGACACAACGTATAGGAGGGAATTGCGACGTCGATCCCTCTGGCAACTATTTCTGTCGCGACCGCGGTGTAGTCCGTCCTGTCGCCGCGCTGCCAGACACCGCCGTGGATGTAGACGGCAAGCGGAACCTTGTCGCTGCGTTCGGATGCGACAAACAGATCGTAGCGCTGTCGCGCAGCCTCGCCATAGGCGATATCGAGCTCCCCTTTCAGCGTTGCCCGTGCCTTGGCGGAGGCGGCAGCCAGGGCCGCCGCGATCTGCGCGTTGTTCGGGACCCGCAAGCGATTGTTGTACTCTGTCTCATAGTCGATAGCGGGCACGTTGGACCTCACGTTTTTCCCTGTCGCCCCGCGCCTTTGCGCGACGCTTCAAGCCACCTTCACCTCGATGTCGGCTACGCCGTCGACGCCGCCCGTCAGCACGTCGCCCTTCTTGCAGGCTCCGACGCCGGCTGGCGTGCCGGTCATGATGATGTCGCCGGCCTGAACCGTCCACAGCTGCGACAGAAACGCGATCTGGTTGGGAACGTCCCAGATCATGTCGGCGATATTCGCCTCCTGCTTGCGCACGCCGTTGACATCGAGCCAGATCTTGCCTTTGGAAGGGTGCCCGATCTTGTCCACCGGCACGATCGATGAGCACGGCGCCGACTTCTCGACCATCTTGCCGATCTCCCACGGCCGCCCGGTTTTCTTGGCGGCGTTCTGCAGGTCGCGCCGGGTCATGTCGAGGCCGACGGCGTAGCCGTAGACGTGCTTCAGCGCATCCTCGGGTCGGATGTTGTCGCCGCCCGACTTCATCATCACCAGCAGCTCCATCTCGTAATGCACGTCCTTGGTCGCGCTGGGATAGGGGAACTTGCCGTCGAGCACGATGTTGTCGGGGCTCTTCGAGAAGAAGAACGGCGGCTCCTTGTCGGGATCGGAGCCCATCTCGCGAGCGTGCTCGGCGTAGTTGCGGCCGACGCAGTAGACCCGGTGGATCGGCACCAGGGCATCGGAGCCGGCGACGGGCAGCGTCGCGACCGGTTGCGGGTCGAAGGCATATGCCATGCGCAGTTTTCCTCGTGTTATAGCGATGTAATGGCGCCTCCTATCAGATCGCAGGCGAATAGAACAGGTCCGCTGCCGTAACAACACTGACGCAATGGGGCTTGCCGCCGGCCGCGCTTCTGGGAATATGGGCGCAGGACCCCGACACCACCGCCGAGACAGGAGAAGGTGAATGAGCGAGCTCACGCTCGAGGATTATCGCAAGCTGATCTATGCGCCGGCATGGTTCGAGTGGAAGGACCCGGCCTACCCGGAATACATCGACCCGGTAGGCCAGATCCTCGAACGCCATCTGGGCACCGCCATCGAGAACAAGACGGCCGTCATTGCCGACAATCAGCCCGTGAGCTACGGCGAGCTGGCGGCCCTCGCGCGACGCACGCATGCCGGACTGGTCGACATCGGCGTCGAGCCGGAGCACCGCATCCTGCTGTTTGCCACCGACAGCCTCGACTATGTCGCCATGTGGTTTGGAGCCCTGCGTGCCGGCGCCATTCCAGCGGTCGTCTCCGACCTCTACAAGACGAAAGAGCTGCTCTATTTCATCACGGATACCGCTTGCCGGTATCTCTACATCGATGCCGAGCAGCTTCCCAAGCTGGAGGAGGTGGCTGCCGAGCTGCCGGCCTCGTTGCGGACGATCATCGTGCGCGGTGATGCCGACGTTGCAGCGCTGGCCGCGAAGACCAGGCGAAACGTGCTGTTGTTCGCCAAGCTGCGCGATACGGCCGAAGCCGGTCTTGTCGCCCACAAGCGCCACTCCAACGACATCACGTACATGTTCTATTCCGGTGGCACGACCGGCGCAGCCAAGGGCATCACGCATCTCGCCTACGATTTTTATGTCGTACCGGCGCGGCACGGGAAGCTTTGGGAGTACACTGCCGACGATGTCGTCTACGCCACCTCCAAGAAGTACTTCACCCACGGCGTCTGGCCGGGCCTTTTCATCCCGCTGCGCCACGGCGCCACCTGTGTCATCACCCGCGATCCGCCGCGCACCGACGTCGTCCTGGATGCAGCTCGCCCGTCACAACGTCACCAAGTGGGTGACTGTGCCGACCATCATCAAGAATGTGCTCGAGCATCTGCGCACGGCCTCAGAACCGTTGAAGTTGCCGGCCTTGAAGTTCGCGGTCTCGGCGTCCGAGAAGATTCCCCCACAGGTGTTTCAGGAGTTCATGGAGCGTTTCGGTATCGAGATGCATGATTCCATCGGCTCCTCCGAGATCAGCTATGAGTGGATCTCCAATGGCCCGTCGGACTTCAAGCGCGGCAGCCTGGGCCGACCTGTTTACGGCTGCGAGGTCAAGTTGGTAGATCCTGACGGCAAGGAGGTCCGTACACCGAACGTCCCGGGCGAATGCATGATCAAGTCGAAGACCGCCTGCTTCTTCTATTGGCGCAAGTACGACAAGTCGCGCGAGACCTTCGTCGGCGATTGGGCCCGCACTGGCGACAACCTCTATTTCGACGAGGACGGCTATTTCTGGTTCTCCAGCCGCGAGAACGACGTTTTCAAGGTCTCGGGCCTGTGGGTGTCGCCAACCGACATCGAGGCGGCGTTGAACGACCACCCTGCGGTCCTGGAAACGGCGGTCATAGGTTTCGAGGACGAGCAGGGACTGACCAAGCCGAAGGCGTTCGTCGTCCTGCGAGAGGGCTTCTCGCCTTCCGGTCAGCTGATCGATGAGCTGAAGGCGCAGGTCCGTCCGCTCGGCGGCTACAAGGTGCCGGCGGTCATCGAGATACTGAAGGAGCTGCCGCGCACCACGCTGATGAAGATCGACCGAAAGGCGCTCAGGACGTAGTCCGCGCCCACCTGCGGAGATCTCGGACGTCGATGCTGACCGGACGGCCGGCGAGGCGCTTAGCTGCCTCGCCGCACCAGCTCGGCCAGTCGCAGCCGCACATCGGGCAGCGCATCACCTTGCGGTGCCAGCAAGCGGCTCTCCAGGAAATACGCAGTCAGGCGCAGCGCTGCTTCCACGTCCGCGCTTGTTGCGCCTGCACCGCCCGTCTGGCCCCGCAGAAATGCCGGCAACGCTAGCAGGCGGTCCTTGTAGGGCTCGCCGGCCGCCTGCGACACCGCACGGCCGGACTTCGGCGAAACGTAGATCAGATCGTCGGTTCGCCCTGTCGAGGCGCAGGACGACAAGTCGAGTCCGAACCCCAGTTCGCCAAGCAGCGCCAGCTCCCACCGCGCATAAAGTGCAGGCCAGACGCTGGGATCGTCGATGAATGACAATACGAACAACGCGACCTCATAAAGCGCGGGATGCGGGTCGCGTTCCGGCAGTAGGCGCAACATGACTGCAATGCTCGAAAGCCCTGCCAAAGCCATCGGATCGGCGTCGGCCATGGCTTGTGCTGCGTAGCTGCGACGAAGCTCGATCGAGAAGTGCCCAAGCTGGTCTGCCAGTCGGGCCCGCCAGGTCACGTCCACATGATTGCCGGTCTGCAGCACCGGCCTGAGGCGACGCGACCGGCCGCCATGTACAAGCCCGAGGAATCGGCCATGCTCGGCGGCAAATACTTCCACGACTGCGGCCGTCTCGCCGTGCGGGCGGACGGACAGGATCAGCGCTTCATCGCTCCATTCCATGATTTGACTTCAGACTTCGATCACGCCGTCGGCCCGTCGTTGTCGTAGCGGGATTGGCAGGCGTGGATTTGCTGGCGCCTGCTGGATGCGGCACGGCCTGCCGCGGGCCTGGCACGTAAATCCATTCGCCGTGCGGCGGCAGCTGATGCGCCGGTTCAGCGCCAGGCGCCAGGCGGTGAACTCTGGCCCGAAAGCGCGCGCGATCCGCGTCCAGTTCGACAGCGCGCGTTTGCGGGCGTCCTGCCGGCTTGCCGCAGTCGCTTCCTCGCCGGCCGCATGCGGCTTGCAAACTCGAACCGCTGACATGGCAGATGGCGCCGCAACAACCGTAAGCATCGCCACCAGAAAGACCCAGCCGAGTGTCGGAGCGCATGGCCTGGATGTCGAGCGCCGTGTCACGATTTCGGAAACTCCAGTCCCATCTCTCTGTACCGCTCCGGATCGTCGGCCCAGCTCCCGCGCACCTTGACGAACAGGAACAGATGCACGTCGCGCTCCAGCATCTCTTTGAGCTCTGCACGCGACTCGCTCGAGATCTGCTTGATCGTCTGCCCGCCCTTTCCAAGCACGATCTTTTTCTGGCTGTCGCGTTCCACGTAGACCGTCTGCTCGACGCGTGCCGAGCCGTCCCTCAGGTCCTTCCAGGCAGACGTCTCCACCGTGATTGCGTATGGTAGTTCGTCGTGCAGCCGGTTGAAGATCTTCTCCCGTGTCACCTCTGCAGCCAGCATGCGCATCGGCAGGTCCGAGATGTCGTCTTCCGGGTAGTGCCACGGGCCCGGCGGTACGGCCTGGGCCAGATAGCGCTTCAACTCGTCCACCCCATCTCCGCTCAGGGCGGAGACCATGAAGACCTGCGCAAAGCCGATGCTCTCGATGAGGCGCTGGGCAAGCACCAGCAGTTTCTCCTTGCTGGCGAGCCGGTCGATCTTGTTGAGGACGAGAACGCGCGTCGTTCTGGAGCCTGCCAGCCGCGCGAGGATCGGCTCCAGCGCATCATCCATGTCGCGTGCGGCATCGACGATCATGACGAGCACGTCGGCTTCCGCCGCCCCGTTCCACGCCGCCTCCACCATTGCTTTGTCTAGCCGCCGCTTTGGCTGGAAGATGCCGGGCGTATCCACCAGCACGATCTGGCTGTCGCCTTCGATGAAGATGCCGCGCACGCGCATGCGCGTGGTCTGCACCTTGTGCGACACGATCGAGACCTTGGCGCCGACCAGCTGATTGACCAATGTCGACTTCCCGGCATTCGGCGCGCCGATGATGGCGACGAACCCGAAGCGATGGGCTTGCTCATCGCCTCGGCCAGCATCTGGTGACCCAGCATCCTGCGGCGGAACATCGTGCGGAGGTTCACTGGTCATGGTGGCCACTCTCACGTACACCTTCGCGGGCCAGCAAGGCACTGGCCGCAGCCTGCTCGGCAGCGCGCTTGGACGTGCCTTCCCCGCGCGCAGGCTTGTGCCCGGAGATGCGCACCTCGGACACGAAGCGGGGGGCGTGATCCGGCCCGGAGCGCTCCACCTCGGTATACCGCGGCAGTGCCAGCCCCTTGCCCTGCGCCCATTCCTGAAGTGCGGATTTCGGGTCGGCTGCGACTTTCGGCAGACCTTCGACCTGTTCCTTCCACAGATGAATCACGACGCCACGCGCTTTCTCGAAGCCGCCATCGCGGAAAATAGCGCCCAGTACGGCCTCCATCGCATCTGCGAGTATCGTATCCTTGTTGCGCCCACCGCTTGCGGCCTCGCTATCCGACAGCACGATGTGCTCGCCGAGCCCTATGTTGCGGGCAATGGCGGAGCAAGTCTGGCCCTTGACCAGACGGTTGAAGCGGCGGGCGAGCTCACCCTCCTGCTCGTCAGGAAAAGCTTCGACCAGAGCCCCGGCCATGGCCAGTCCCAGCACCCTGTCGCCGAGAAACTCAAGCCTTTCATTGTCGTAAAGTCCACCGTTGCCGCGCGTGCTGGCATGCGTAAGTGCCCGCACCAGCAGCTCCTGGTCCTTGAAGCGGTACCCGATGGCCTTCTCCAGGCCGGCGAATTTGCGCTTTCGCTTCACGACGCGGCCTTCAATGTCATTGACCGTTACCGGACGAGATTGAAGAACCTGCTCCATCGAATGTCAAACGGCCAGCGCCATGGGGTCAGAATACGGAATGCATCCGGCTCGTCGAAAGCGGCGGAGAAGAAGATGATCTCGGCACGTCCCACCAGGTTCTCGAACGGCACGAACCCGACGCCTTCTCGCGTCTCCACCCGGCTGTCGGTCGAGTTGTCCCGGTTGTCGCCCATCATGAAGTAATGGCCTGCGGGCACCTTGAACACTCTGGTATCGTCGAGATCGCCGCGCTGCTTGCTGTCCAGCACCTTGTACTTGACGCCATTCGGCAGCGTCTCTTCGAATACAGGGATGCGCTGCGGCGGAAATCTCTCGTATTCGCGCGTTACGAAGTATCCGGCCGGCCGCTTCGGTACGGCCTTGCCGTTGATGTGGAGCACGCCGCCGATCATTTGGATCTCGTCCCCCGGCAGCCCCACCACGCGCTTGATGTAGTCCGTATAGTTGTCGCTCGGCAGCTTGAAGACCGCGACGTCGCCGCGCTTTGGTTGGGCCGCGAAAACCCTGCCAGAGAACGGCACGATCCCCCACGGGAAAGAGTAGCGGCTATAGCCGTAGGAAAGCTTGGAGACGAACAGGTAGTCGCCGACCAGCAGCGTCTCCTTCATCGACCCGGATGGAATATTGAACGGCTGATAGAAGAACACCCTGACCACCATCGCCAGCAACAGTGCCTGCACGATGATCTTGACGGTTTCCCACCATCCGCTGTCTCGGTATTTGCGGGATTCTGACCGCACGCTCATTCCTGTCTCCTGGGACGACGCCGCCAGCGATCTTGAACAGACCGCTCACAGCAAGGGCTCGCTATAGCGGCTTCGAGCCGCTCGCGCAAATAAACGGTGAGCTGTATCTGGCGGACCTGCAGCAGCATTGCTGCACTGTCACACCAGCAGCGGTCGTCAGCGCCTGTCCTCCTTAGCGCCTGTCCTCCTTGCTCGGTACGGCCGAAATGATGACGATCGCCTGCGCATAGGGATGATCGTCGGTTAGCGTAAGGTCGATCCGGGCATTGGCGCCTGGTGGGATCAGCTCGGCCAGCTTGAGCGCCGCACCACCGGTTAGCACGAGCGTCGGGCGTCCGGAGGGCAGGTTTATGACGCCCATGTCGCGCCAGAACACGCCTTGCCTGAGGCCTGTGCCAAGCGCTTTTGAGCAGGCTTCCTTGGCCGCAAAGCGCTTGGCGTACGAGGCCGCTTTTGCCGTGCCGGCGCGCCGTTCCGACCGTGTCCGTTCCGCCACAGTGAAGACACGATCCAGGAACCTGTCGCCGAACCGCTCCAGTGTGCGTTCGATCCGCCTGATGTCGATGACGTCGTTGCCCAGGCCGATGATCATGGTTCCGATACTTATGCAGATTCACGGGCGGGCGAGCGCGATTGGTCCCGGCCCGCAGCCGCCCCTCTCGCCTCGTCCATCAGCGCCCGCATGCGCCGCACGGCCGAGCCCAGACCGTCGAATATCGCTTCGCCGATCAGGAAATGCCCGATATTCAGCTCCACGATCTGCGGAATGCGGCTGACGGCGCGCACTGTGTTGAACGTCAAGCCATGCCCGGCATGAACTTCCAGGCCAGCCGCCGCCGCGAGCTTGGCCGCCGCTTCGATGCGGCTATACTCTGTCGCGAGCCCTGCCGCGTTGTCTTCGAGCGCGCGGTGGCAGTACGCCCCGGTATGCAACTCCACCACGTCTGCGCCGAGCTGTGCAGACGTTTCCACCGCCCGCGCCTCGGGCTCGATGAACAGCGAGACGCGGATACCGGCGTCTTTGAGCTTTGCCACAGCCGGCGCCAGCGTCGCTGATTGGCCGGTGACGTCGAGACCGCCCTCGGTGGTCCGCTCCTCGCGCCGCTCCGGCACCAGACAACAGGCGTGCGGGAGATGGCGCAGTGCGATCTCGATCATCTCATGGGTATTGGCCATTTCCAGGTTCAGCGGACGCGTCAGTTCCCGCTTCAGCCTGGCGATATCGGAATCGGAGATGTGCCGCCGGTCCTCGCGCAGGTGTGCTGTGATGCCGTCGGCGCCCGCGTCCACGGCGATATGAGCCGCCCTGAGAGGGTCTGGATGCAGACCTCCCCTGGCGTTTCTGATGGTAGCGACATGGTCGATGTTTACACCGAGGCGCAGATGCATGGCAAAGCTTGATGCAGTTGGCGTTAGACCACTAATATGAGGCCGGATGCCCTGCTTAGCTAGTCGTTGCGTGCAGGCAGGTTTATTGTGGTGCCGGGTGCGCCTTCAGGGCTGCCCCTCGCACCGTCGAGGTTCTGCTGGCGGCTGCCGGCCGCACATCGAAGGATGGCACGCCATGACGCGACCACTGCCGCTTCGCATTGCCGCGCTATTTACATTGTTTCTTGCACTGGGCGCCCCGCCTTTAGCCCCCCAGGCGCGGGCGGATAAGTTGGTGCGCTACGATGCCTTTGGAGCCTGGAAGATTGACGCGGCACTCGATGCTTCGGGGCGGCTCACGCGCTGCATCGCCACCGGCCGCTACAAGAGCGGCATCTATTTCGCGATCATTTACCACGCCGACAAACAATTCTGGTACCTGCAGTTTTTCGACCCCAAGTGGCCGGAGCGCAAGGGCCAGACACGCGCGACGCTCAGGGTCGATGGCGCGCAGATGTCGACCACCAACCTGTTGTGGCGCAGCCGCAGCGCCTTCGTCTCGCTCGGCCGTTCGGTCGACAGCGTGATACGGCTGATGAAGGGCAAGCGCCTCACCGTCGAGACGACTGCGGGCTCGACAGCCTTCAGGCTGGATGGATCGTTCGGCGCCACGAAGAAGGTCGTCGAGTGCGTCAAGCGGTACAAGGGCGTGACGACAGCGTCACCCGGAGGCGCTTTCGGGGTCGCACCGGGTGGCGCAGCGGGACCAGCTCCGGGCCAGGGTGCGTTCGGCGTGGCGCCCGGCAAGCAGCAAGGCCCCGGCAAGCAAGGCCCCGATTGGAAGCTTCCGCGCGCCGACACGCTGCAGTACGCGGTCACCTACCTCGACAAGCGCGGCAGGGCCTATCGGATACTTCCGGAAGACAAGCACATCTTCAAGCACCTGCCGGTCAACTGGGTCTACTCCAAGCAGGCCTATGGCGGGATGGTGGCATTCCGGCCGCAGCGCATGCGTGGTGCGGAGGCCCTCAACATCATGATCGCGTCTCACACCCGCATTTGCGATATCAAGTCGGCAATTGTGCGCGACAAGCCTGTGACGAACGGCGCCACCAGCACACTGCGGGCGAAGGGGGCATGTGAGGCCACGAAAGGCAAGTTTCTTGCTGACTTCTCGGTCATCGAGCGCAATGGCCACGCGGTTTTCATGATCGTTGAAATGCTCGATCAATCGCCAGGTGCAGTTGACCGACAGCCGCCGCCGTCGGGAAAACGTCGACCTCTGCCGCAGGGTGTGCAGGAAGGCTGATCCGGGTCCGTATCGTCCTGCCGCCTCCGCGCTAGCAGTCTACCGTTGCTGTAACCGGTGCACAGGCGCGATATATCAGCCGCTGCCTGCAAGCTCCGAACCAGGAGAACACCATGCCATCACGTTGGAGCGCGCGCCGCGCCCGGTTCCGCAGTATTTTGGACGGAAACCAGTGTATTCATCCAGCCTCTGTGTTCGACGCCGTCTCTGCCCGCATTGCCGAGGACCTCGGCTTCGAAGCCGGCATGTTCGCTGGTTCGGTGGCTTCGCTGGCAGTGCTCGGCGCCCCCGACAACATCTCCATCACGCTGACGGAGTTTGCCGGCCAGGCCCATCGCATTTGCCGGGCCGGCGATCTGGCCCTGATGGTGGATGCCGATCATGGCTACGGCAATGCTTTATCGGTGATGCGCACCGTGGAGGAGCTCGAGACCGCCGGCATCTGCGGCCTCACCATCGAGGACACGCTGCTGCCCGAGCCCTACGGTGGCGGCAAACCTCGGCTCATTCCTCTCGAGGAAGGTATCGGCAAGCTGAAGGCGGCCGTTGCGGCACGCCACGATCCCGCGCTCGTCATCGCCGGACGCACCAGTGCCGTGGCGATTTCCGGTCTGGATGACGCCATGACAAGGGTGAAGGCTTATTCGACAACCGGCGTCGATGCGATTTTCCTTGCCGGCGCGAAGTCGTGGCAGGAGATCGACGGCATCCGCTCGGTAACCCAATTGCCGATAGTGCTCGGCAGTGCACCGCCGGCGCTCCTCGACCGTGACAAGCTGGCGGCGAAAGGCGTACGGATCTGCCTGCTGGGGCATCAGCCAATCCAGGCCGCGGTGCAGGCGGTGCAATCCACCATGGAGGCGCTCCGCAATGGCGCCGATCCGGACAAGCTTCCCGGGCTTGCCTCGAAGCAGACCATGGCGCGCGTGACCCGCGCCGCCGACTATGCGCGCTGGAGCGACGACTTCCTCGGCGCGTCACGCGACAAGCCATAGTTACGGCGCGACCGGCTCTTGAATTTTCTTATGCCCCCGCTCGCGTCGCCTGCGCTTCACTGATGCGGGTCACCGGCTTTTCTTTGATCGGCCAGTTGAGCAGCGCGGACACCACGCCGAGCGCGATGGAGATGTACCACATGGCGTCGTACGAGTTCGTCTTGTCATAGAGCCAGCCTGCCAGCCAGACGCCGATGAACGAGCCGATCTGGTGCGACAGGAACACGATACCGAACAGCATCGACATCCAGGTCGTCCCGAAGAAGGTCGCCACGAGGCCGCTCGTCAGCGGCACCGTCGCCAGCCACAGGAAGCCGAGCGCAGCACACATGAGTATTACGGTCGTAGGCGTGATCGGCAGGAACAGGAAGCCCAGGAAGATCACGGCGCGGCCGAAGTAGATGATGGCCAGTGCGTGCCGCTTGGCGATGAAGCGGCCGGATTGTCCGGCGATGTACGTGCCGATCAGGTTCGTGATGCCGACAGCCGACAATGCAATTGGCCCCACCCAGGTCGGCAGACCTTGATCCACGGTGAATGCCGGCAGGTGGACGACGATGAACGACACGTGGAAGCCGCACACGAAAAAGCCGAGCGTCAGCAGCCAGTAGCTGGGGTGCGTCGCCGCCTCCTTGAGGGCTTCCGCGATGGTTTGCTGCTTGATGGTCTGGGTCGAGCCGACTTCGGTCGTGCGTCCGCCGAGCCTCAAGGCCAGGGGCGCCAGCAAGGCTATGATGACCATCAGCCACAACAAACTCTGCTGCCAGCCTAGCGTCTCGATCAGCAGATGCATGATGGGGAGTGCAACAAAGCTGCCGATCCCCGCCGCCATCCCGATCGAGGCGATGGCGCCCAGGCGTTTCTCCGGCGGCGCCAGCCGGCCCACGGTACCCACCATCGGGGTGATGCCGGTACCGCTGACCCCGATGCCCATAAGGACGCCGCTGGCAATCAGCATGGTGCTGTCCTCGGCGATATAGAGCAGGTATAGCCCGCCGACGGTCGCCAGCAGGCAGGACGCGACCACCCGTCCAGCGCCGAATTTGTCGATCAGGGCGCCCGTGAACGGCGCGCCAATGCCCATCAGCAGGAATGTCAGCGCCAGCGAAAGCGAAAAGGTCTCGCGTCCGACGTTCAGCGCCCCGGTAATGGAGGGCAGATAGAGGCCCATCGATTGCGCCCGGCCCATCGTGATCCCCACGATCAGCCAAACCACGATCAGGGCGTACCAGAGCGGGATCTGCCCAGCGGCGCTCTGAGGCGGCGACCTGGGCGGCTGCGGTGTCGTATCGGGCAAAGCGTTTCTCCCGCTGCACTCCATCCACTGTCGGCACGGCTCGACGGGACGCGGCACAATTGACGAGACCTTGGAATAATTCAAGCGACATGCGCGGCATGGCCGCTATGCGTGCCGGCGCATGATGGCTGGGTCTGCCATTCCCCGCCGAACTCTGTTAGGACAGGCCCCGTTGAAACTTCGATAGCCGCCCCAGATGTCAGACGATCTCCAGCAAACTCGGATCACAGCTCGCCCGGAATGGGCCGAAGCCAAACGCATCGTAGTCAAGATCGGCTCGGCCCTTCTCGTCGACCGCGAGACGGGCGAGTTGCGGCGCCAATGGCTGGCTTCGCTTGCTGATGACGTCGCGCGCCTGACGGCGGCCGGTAAAGAAGTGATCTTGGTGTCATCCGGCGCCATCGCGCTCGGCCGCCACCTGCTCCGCCTGCCCAAAGGACCGCTCGCGCTGGAGCAGAGCCAGGCGGCTGCGGCGGTCGGACAGATCAGCCTTGCCCATGCCTATCAGGAGATTTTCCGTGAGCGCGGCCTCACCGTGGCTCAGGTGCTGCTCACGCTTGGCGATACCGAGGAGCGCCGCCGCTATCTGAATGCCCGCCAGACCATAGAGACGCTGCTGCAACTCGATGCCGTCCCGGTCGTCAACGAGAACGATACGGTTGCGACCACCGAGATTCGGTATGGCGACAACGACAGGCTGTCGGCGCGTGTGGCCTCGATGCTGAGCGTCGACGTGCTGGTATTGCTGTCCGACGTTGACGGCCTTTATACCGGAATCCCCGGGCAGGACCCCAATGCGCGCCGCCTTGACGAGGTGCGCGCCATCACCCCCGATATCGAGGCGATGGCCGGCGATGCCGGCTCCGAGTTGTCCCGCGGTGGCATGCGCACCAAGGTCGAGGCCGCACGCATAGCCATGCAGGCCGGAACCGACATGGTGATTGCGTCGGGCAAGGTAATGGCGCCGCTGTCACAGCTTGACGTGCAAGCGCCTTGCACCTGGTTTATCGCCCATACCGACCCGGTGGCCGCCCGCAAGCGCTGGATCTCCGGGCAGCTGGAGCCGCGCGGCTCGGTCTATATCGACGCCGGTGCGGAGCAGGCGCTGTCCCAGGGCAAGAGCCTTCTGCCGGCCGGAGTCGCCAGACTCGAAGGCCAGTTCGACCGTGGCGAGGCGGTGGTGATCCGGTCCGCTCAAGGTCGCGAGATCGGGCGTGGTCTGATCGCATACGCACGCGGCGATGCGGATCGTATCATCGGCAAGCGCTCGGCCGAGGTTGTCGAGATCCTGGGCCACCCAGGTCGCACGGCACTGATCCATCGCGACGACATGGCGCTCAGCAGGGCTTGAGTTTCCTGCTCTGAAGTCGGAAGCTGGTCCTCGTCCTGACCTGTCGCTGGGCCACGGATCAGAGGAGAACCCCAGGATGCTCGAAGCTATTTCCTCTTTTGGTGCTGAGGCCCGTGCCATTTTGAAGGCGGAACCGGGCGCGCAGGGAACTCGAGAAGGTTCGCGTTCTTCTGGAACAACGCCTGCTGTCGAACCCCGAGGTTATCGCAGCTTACCTCAGCAAGGACGACGACCCCGAGCGCAATGTGCTCTACGAGGATCCCGAACTGGGCTTCTGCGTCATTGCCCATAAGTATCATGGGCCACACAAGGGGCGCGTGCACGACCATGGGCCGGCGTGGGCGATCTATGGCCAGGTGACCGGCTCGATCCACATGACCGAGTACGACCTTGTCGATCCGCCCCGTGATGGTCAGCCCGGCAAGGCAAAGCCGGTGAAAAACTATGAGCTGAAAGCCGGCTCGGCCGTCGTTTATCCGAAAGGCCAGGTGCATTCGCCCGACTTTCCCCAGACCGTACGGGTCATTCGGATCGAAGGCAATAATTTGGCAGGCGTGCCCCGGGACAAGTTCGTTGCAGTTTAGATGGCCGCCGGCCGTTTTGGGGCTGCGCGGTCATCGCGACCGGAACACTGGGAGTTCCACCGCGGGCCACTTGCCGTGGGGGCGCGACTGCGGCATAGACTCCGGGCATGCTGAACGACGCTACTCCTCCTCCGCACGGCCGGGTCGACGCGGCCGCTGCCCAGACAATGCGCGCGAAGTTTCCGCTGCGCGCGACATCCTCGGATCTGGAATGCCCTGACGCTCATCAGGGAGCGGACAAGTCCTGATGCTCGGCGGCTGGTCGACACTGAGGCACCGCGACTTTGCGCTTGTTTGCGGCGCGCGCTTTGCCGTTACGCTCGCGCTGCACATCACCAATGTGGCGATCGGCTGGTATATTTACGATGTAACCGGCAGCGCCTTCGCGCTGGGCTATCTGGGGCTGGCCGGCTTCCTTCCGGCCATCGCCCTGGCACTCGTCACCGGCTACGTCGCCGACCGGATCGACCGCCGCCTGATCCTTTTCGCCTCGGACGTCATGCTGACGCTGACCGGCATTGCTCTGTTGTGGCTGGTCGCCTCTGACTACGGCACGATATGGCCGATCTACGCCATCGTCGTCCTGGTGAGCGCGTCCCGCGCTTTTCACAATCCGGCGAGCCAGGCCATCATTCCCGCGCTGGTGCCGCAGCAGCAACTGTCCTCAGCCATCGCGTTTGCCTCCGGCGCCTTCCAGGCTGCACAGATCGTTGGGCCCGCTGTGGGCGGCATCCTTTATGCCGTTGATGCTAAGCTCCCGTTCATTGCCGCGGCCGTCCTGTATGGCGCATCGGCGCTGGCCGCCCTCGCCATCCGCTATCGCCAGAGCGCGGCGAGCCGGAAGCTGCCGATCACGCTGGTAAGCCTGTTGGCCGGTTTCGAGTTCGCCTGGCGCAAGCCGGTGGTGTTGGGCGCTGTGTCGCTCGACATGTTTGTCGTGATGTTCGGCGGCGTCGTTCTGCTGCTGCCGATCTTTGCCAAGGACGTGCTGGATGTCGGTCCGGTCGGGCTTGGATTGCTGCGGGCGGCACCGGCTGTCGGCGCCATCGCCATGGCCATCTGGCTGGCCAATAACGACTATGTCCAGCGCCATGCCGGCTCCCGTCTGTTTGCCACGATCGCAGTCTACGGACTTGCAACCGCGGCGTTTGGATTGTCCGGCAATTTCCTCCTCTCGCTCGCCTGCCTCGCGGTGGTGGGCGCGGCAGACATGATCAGCGTGGTGATCCGCCACACGCTGGTCCAGACCGAGACGCCGGACGCTCTGCGCGGGCGCGTGTCGGCGGTCAACAGCCTTTTCATCTCCGCATCCTCCGAGCTTGGACAGTTGCGGGCCGGCGTCGTCGCCGGATTTCTCGGCGCCGTTCCTGCCGTCGTGATCGGCGGGCTGGCGGCGATCGGCATGGCGGTGCTGTGGCCACGATTGTTCCCCGACCTGGCGCGCCGCGATAACCTTGTGGAGCCGGTGGAGGCCCGGAGCTGACATGGTCGAGGTCGCAGCCGAACGCTGGAATTGGCGCGAGCACCCGGATTTCGTGCTGAACTGCATCTCGCGTTTTGGCGTCACGCTTGGTTCGCAGATCCAGACCGTGGCGATCGGTTGGTTCGTGTACGCCACGACCGAAAGCGCATTCGCACTTGGCATCGTCGGCCTGGCAGCGTTCCTGCCCGCAATCGCCCTGATGCTTGTCACCGGCTACGTCTCCGACAGATATGACCGGCGGCTTGTGCTTGCGCACTGTTGCACGGTCATGACACTGGCCACGCTGGCCCAGCTCGTTCACGTCTGGTCAGGCGCCACCGCCATTTGGCCGCTCTATCTGACAGTGGTTCTGTACGGGACCGGACGCGCATTCTACCTGCCGGCAAACTCCGCAATCCTGCCGAACCTGGTGCCGCGCCAGCATTTCGGCAACGCTGCCGCTTTCACGACCGCGGTGGCGCAGGCGGCCAACATTTCCGGGCCGGCGGTTGGCGGCCTGCTGTACGCGCTCGATCCCATGGCGGCATTTTGGGGTTCACTGACGTTCTACGCCATCGCCGCCGTATCGAACTTTCTCATCCGCTATCGCAGCCGGCCGGCCCCTGCGGATGGCACCGAGAGCCGCCTTCAGCACCTGCTCGCCGGCTTCCGCTTCATGTGGAAGATGCCGGTTGTAATGGGCGCCATCACGCTCGATCTCTTCGTTGTCGTGTTGGGCGGGTCGGTGTCACTTCTACCGATCTTCGCCAAGGACATTTTGCAGGTCGGTCCGGTGGGACTTGGCATTCTGCGCTCCGCCCCTGCGGTTGGCGCGTTTCTGCTCGGCGTCATGCTGGCGCGCAACAATTTCATGCAGCGTCAGGCCGGTCCGCGCATGTTCCTGGCGGTGGCTGTCTTCGGCTTTGCAAATCTCGCGTTCGGACTGTCGACAAGCTTCGTGCTGTCGTTCCTCTTTCTCGCGGCGATGGGTGCGGCTGATACCGCCAGCGTCGTTGTGCGGGTCACCCTGGTGCAGGCGGAAACGCCTGATCAGTTGCGCGGAAGGGTGGCGGCAGTCAGCAGCCTGTTCACGACCTTCTCCAACGAGATAGGCCAGTTCCGCGCGGCATCGATGGCAGGCCTGATCGGCGCGGTCCCGGCCGTTGTCGTGGGTGGTTTGGGGGCAATCGCCGTCGCTGCCTTGTGGGCCCGTTGGTTTCCCGCATTGATGGGCCGCGATCACCTCGTCCCGCCCGACCCGCCGTCGACGGCGCGGCCGGATGACAAGTCTGGACAGCCGGGCACGTAGGTTGTGGCCGGCATCATCAGCTTGACCCGCGTCAACGGGCCCCGCCGACAGCCAGCGTAATCTTCCCCTGCATGCCTCAGCCAACTTCGCGACCGCCGGGAGAATGCCGATGACTTACAAGTCGGTTCTTGTCGACCTCTCCAAGCAGAGCCGCGCCGAGGCAATGCTCGACGTGGCCGAGCCGATTGCGCAGATGTGCGGTTCCAGGCTGATCGGTTCATTCATTTTGCCACGCATGCGGATCCATAGCGATAGCCCGCGCGAAGTGAGCTTGGCCGTCACGCATCGGCAGGCTTGGGAGGGCAGGCGCGATCAGATTCGAGCCGCCTTCGAGCAGCGTTTGCCGCGCATCGCTTCTGGTGGCGAATGGCGTGAGGCGGACGTGGCCCCGGAGGAGAGGGCCGGAGCGTTGATTGCCCAGTGCCGTACGGTGGATCTCGTGATTGCGAGCCAGACGGATCCGGCTTGGGGCGACATCGCCGAGTTCGATGCGCCCCAGCATCTGGTGCTCGCTTCGGGGCGCCCGGTTCTGGTCGTGCCGAACAGCGGCAGTTTTCCGAGCATCGGGCAGCGGGTGCTCGTCGCCTGGAACGACACGCGCGAGGCGGCCCGTGCCGTTTTCGATGCCATACCGCTGATGGCGCGCGCCGACGAGGTGAAAGTGACGTGGTTCAGTCCGCACCGCACAAGCACCGTCGATGACAAGGCATCCACCAAGGAACTCACGCGCACGCTCTGGCAACATCGCATCAATGCGGTCGCAGCACAGACCTTCGCAACCGACATGGGCGTCGCCGACGAGATTCTGAATCAGGTCGAGAAGATGGACGCCGACCTGCTCGTGATGGGCTGCTATGGCCATTCGCGAACACGCGAGCTTTTGCTCGGCGGCGCGACGCGCGAAATTCTCAAGTCGATGACCGTGCCCGTGCTGATGAGTCATTGAGTGCTCGATCGCCCCGTCGACACGGCGAGTTTGAGGTGGCTTTGCGGAGGGAGGGGACGTTGACCGGGCGGTGCGGGCGGCCTGGACGTCATGGCCGATCCTCGGTCTCGTGAAACGAGACCGAGGGGAAAAGTCGGCCATCCACGCGGTGCTCGGCATGTGCGATCGCAGCGGGAATTCTCGGCGTTCGAGCGTCACCCCCGCCGGTCTGCATGCAGAGCGTTGACGTGGATGGCCGCCTGGTCCCGGCCCTCGGCCACGCCTCGGCCCGGCGCGGCCATGACGGTCGGATTGAAGGATCGCCCGACTTCCGCCCCTGTATAACCGCCGTCATGGCCGATCCGAGGTGTTGCGTGAGCGCTGCAGCGATCCGGCGCGTGTCACACGTCGCTGGCGGCCGGCTCCCCGAAGGGGAGTCGCCAGCGACAAACTAAAGACCCACGCCTCGGCCCGACGCGCCCGGCGGCCGGCTCCCCGAAGGGGAGTCGCCGGGCGCCATCAAGACTCCATCTTTTTCCAGGCGTCGATGATCTCAGCCCCGGTCGCCCGCCACACCCGGTCGTGCGAGCAGATGTGCGCAAGCGCCCGGTCGAGCCAACGGATACGATGCGGCGCGCCGATCAGGAACGGGTGCAGCGCGATGCACATCACGCGCGGCAGGCGGGTGCCTTCCTGATACAGAACATCGAACGTGTCGCAGATGCGATCATGGAAATGCTCAGCCGTGACGCTGGGCTCGTTGAACAGCGGCATGTCGTTGATCTCGATCGAATAGGGGATCGAGATGAGCCCGTTGTTCATGCGGTAAGGCAGATCGTCGTTGACCCAGTCGGCGACGTAATCGACGCCCGCCTCCTTGAGCAGATCCAGCGTTGCCCAGGTCTCCGTCAGTCCCGGCCCCAGCCACCCGCGCATTTTGAGGCCGGCCCCCTCGATTGCTGCCTTCGTGCCAGCGATGACCTTGCGTTCGGCATCCGGCTCCAGCCCCGTCAGCCGCGAGGAGTTGGTCAGCCCGTGCCCCATCAGCTCCCAGTTGAGATCCTTCATGCCCTGCATGATGCGGGGGTAATGTTCCGCAATCTCGCCGTTGAGCGCGACAGTGCCGCGGATACCGTGCTTCTCCAGCGTCTCCATCAGCCGCCAGACGCCGACGCGGTTGCCGTAGTCGCGGCGCGAGTAGTTGCGCACGTCGGGCGCCTCCGCGCCGATCTCGATATGGAAATGCTCCACGTTCGGCACGACCCAGAGCGCCACGTGCGCGCCGTTCGGCCAGTCCACGCGCCTGCGATCGACAATTGCTGAATACGGAAAAAACGGGTGGGCACCGATATCGCTTTTGGTCTCGCTCATGACGCTACCCTCTTTCGCTCACGAAATGCTTGCGGCACGCTTTGGCCCATCAGCGGCATCACCTCTGTCGCGAATGTGTCGAGGCCTTCGACCATCGGATGGAAGTGCAGCATCAGGGTATCGACGCCGATCAATTCATAGCGCTTCAGCCGCTTGGCGATCGTCTCCGGAGAGCCGAACAGGCCAGCGCCGAGTGCCTTCGCAGCGATCAGCGCCAGCCGGCTTTCCTGGCCATATTTCTCCAGTGTCATCGCGCGCTCATAGGCTTCCGCATCCGTCGGCGCGCATAGGACGTGCGCCGAAATGCCGAATCCCAAGGTGTTACCGTGACGGGCGGCGCGCGCACGCATGTCTTCCACGTCGCGGGCGATCGCGGCGAAATTCTCCTCGTAGCGATCGATGCCCGGATTAACGTGCACGAACCACACGTCGCATTCGCGAGCGATCGCTGCCTTCCCTTGCTCGTGCCGGCTCGCTGCGAACAGCGGCGGATGTGGGCGCTGGGCCGGCCGGTTGAGGAGCTGGATATTCTCGACGTCGTAGAACTCGCCCTTCAGCGTATAGGAGGGCTCGCTCAGCATGCCTTTCAGCACTCGGATATATTCGTCGACGCGGCGGAAGCGGGCATCCTCGTCGTCGAGATAGCCGCCGCAGGTGAACTGGTTGAATTCGTCACGCCACCAGCCGGTGACGATGTTGACGCACGCCCGGCCGCCGCTGACCCTGTCCAATGTCGACATCATCTTGGCGGCCATCATCGGCGGGATCATGCCGGGATGCAGCGCCGGCATGATGTGCATCTTCTTGGTCATCATCGCCAGCGCGGTGCCCAGGATCACGCAGTCCGGGTCATTGCCGAGCCAGCGCTGCGCGATCAGCGTCAGGTCGAACCCATAGCCTTCCGCCCGTTGCAGAACGTCGGCAGCGAATTTCAGCGAAAGGTCTGGCTCGCCGGAGCGGCCATGCGTGTCGAGTTGCGCTGCGGCCGCGTCGAGATCCGGCTCCGGTTGCACGGTATGCGGGAGTGGGGTCCAAATTCCGTATCGCATTCAGGTGGTCTCCTGTTCCGTCATCTGCATGCGGATCGAGGCGGAACCGGCAACACTCGCCGGCCTCACCAGCTCAGCACGCCTCCGTTCGGATGAATGATCTGACCCGCGATGTAGGACGAACGCTCGCTCATCAGGAAATCGACGACGGCGGCGACCTCTTCCGGGCGGCCCAGCCGTTTCATCGGCACGCGCAGCCGGTTGGCCTCCAGCGCTTCCGCAGCCTCCGACGGTGAGCGGCCCGACCGCAGCAGCGGCGTGTCGATGGGCCCTGGCCCGACAGCATTGACGCGGATCCCGCGCGCCGTGAACTCCACCGTCATCGCCTTCGTCAGCGCGTAGATCGCGGACTTTGCCGATACATACGCGGACGCGCCGGGGATGCCGATCACCGCGAAATCGGAAGAGGTATTGACCACCACCCCGCGCCCGCGCTCCAGCATGCCCGGCAGCACCGCCTGCGAGACCAGGAACGTGCCCTTCACATGTGTGTTGATCACAGCATCCCAGGCCGTCTCGGTGATCTCGTCGAGGCGCTGGCGAATGTTGATGCCGGCGTTGTTGAACAGGCCTTCCAGCGGTCCCGCGCCTGCCTTCACCTTGTCCATCATGGAGGCGATGGAGGCCTTCGATGTCACGTCGACCTCCACGGCGAGCGCCGTGCCGCCGCCGCCCGTGATGTCTGCGGCAACCTTCTCCGCTGCCTTCAAATCGCGGTCGGCCACCACGACTGGAACTCGCTTTGCCAGCCGCCGCGCCGTCGCCGCACCAATGCCACTGGCACCACCGGTTATGAGGATTGTCATCGTTGACCTCCGGTCAGAACAGGCGGGCGCCGCCGGACACGCGTATGTCCTGGGCTGTGATGTAAGAGGCGTCTTCACCGAGCAGGAACAGCGCCGCCGCCGCCATGTCGTCGGGCGTGGCCAGCCGCTTCATCGGGGTTTCTGCCGCGCGCGCAGCGAAGTCGCTGTCGCCGTAGACGGCACGCGGCATCGGTGTGTCGACGATGGCCGGCGACACCGTGTTCACCCGCACGCCTTCTTCGGCCAGCTCCAGCGCGATGGAGCGGGCGAAGCCGAGAATACCCGCCTTGCTTGCGATGTAGTCGGCAGCGTTCCACCCTGTGCTTCGTGCCAGCATCGAAGCGAACATCACGACGCTGCCTTTCTTCGCCTTGCGCATGTGCGGGATCACTGCCTGACAGGTCAGCACCGCGCCTTTCAGGTTGACCGCCATCGTGCGATCGAACGCCTCTTCCGTCATCTCCAGGAATGGCGCGTGTGTCATCACGCCGGCGCCAGCGACCAGCCCGGCGATGCCCCCGGCCCAGTCCGCCGCCTTATTCGCGGCAGCCACCTGGGCAGCCTTGTCGCGCACGTCGATCGTATCGAACGTGAGATTGGCGTCCGACACACCCGCGAGCCCGCCCGTGTCGAGATCCCACGCCGCCACGCGGCAGCCATGCGCGAGCAGCCGTTTCGTGATGGCCAGGTTGAGCCCGCTCCCGGCGCCGGTGACCACATAGGCCCCGCCGCCCCTGACCAGCGCCTCGCCTTCCGTCTTGTCGACCATGACTACCGCCCTGCCCTGTTCTCTGCCTTGTCAATGCATGTTCTTGCCGCCGTCGACGTTGATCAGCTGCCCGGTCATGAAGTCCGATGCCTTGCTCGCCAGGAACATCACCGCGCCGACCAGATCCTCCGGCACCTGCGGTCGCTCGATCGCGCGGCCGGTAAGCCGCGTCGCGGAGTAGTTGGCCGAGGACGTGGCAATCTGCGTCTCGGAGAGCGTCATGCCCGGCGCGATCGCGTTCACGGTGATGCCGTCCTCCGCGACCTCCCGCGACAGCGATCGGGTCAACCCGACCACCCCGGCCTTCGACGTCGAATAATGCAGCCTGTTCGGCGTGCCATCGAAGAACCGGCCCGAGGAGATGTTGACGATCTTGCCGTGCTTCTGTGCCTTCATGGTCGGGTAGACGGCGCGGCAGCCCAGAAACATGCCGCGCAGGTTGACCGCCATCACCCGGTCCCACTCGTCGACCGGAATTTCCAGCCAGCTCCGACGCTCCAGCACGCTCATCATCGAGGCGTTGTTGATCAGGATGTCGATCCGGCCCCATTTGTCGACCGCCGCCTTCGCCATCGCCTCGTTCTCGGCCTGCTCCGAGATATCCGCGCGCATGCCGATCGCCTCGTAGCCCTGGTTGCGCAGCTCCTCGGTCACCGCCATGGCGCCGTCGACGGCGAGATCGGCCGCCAGCACCCGCGCGCCGGCCTTGGCGAATTCCTGAGAATAGACTTTGCCGAGGCCGCTGCCACCGCCTGTGATGATCACCACGCGGCCCTGCAGGTCGAAGCGGTCGTTCTTGATCTCGGCCATGGGGCAGGCGTCCTCCTGATGTTGATTTGTTCGATTGCCTGCCAGTCTACACAAGATCGGCGCGGTGGGAAGCGGCCAGACTGCCAATGAAATGCCATCTCGTGACACATCCACGGGCTTTCGCCCCAATGCTGCTACGAGATATCAGGCGGACTTGGGGGGAGACGGTTGACGGCCAGTGGCTTCGGGCGGATGGTCTCATCCCCGATGCCCCGTTCCCGACCGAAGTCGCCGTTGGCCTTCATCTCTCACGTCCGGCACTCGGTTGGCGCATGGCCGCCCGCGCTACAGTGTGCCCTGCTGATTATCCTGTCCGGCACGCTGATGGTGCTGCAGCTCGCGGTCGTGAAGCTGATCGCCAATGACGTCCACATTTTCGAGATCGTGCTGTTCCGCTCGATCTTCGGCGTCCTGTTCATGGCCCCGCTGCTGCTGCGCGGCGGCGCGACCTACCTGCGGCCCAACCGCCCCGGCCTGATCTGGCTGACCGGCACGCTCGCCTTCTTCGCGGCGGTGCTGTTCTATTTCTCCGCCAAGCACCTGCCGATCGCCGACATCACCGCGATCCATTTCACCCGCCCGATCTTCGCCGCCCTGGTCGCCGCCGTGGTGCTGAAGGAGGCGCTGACGGGCAACCGCGTGGCGGCGATTGCGCTGGGCGTCATTGGCGCTGCCATCGTCATCCGGCCGGGCTACGTGGAGCCCAACATCGGCGTGCTTTATGTGTTGGGTGTGGTGGCGATCCAGAGCTGGAACCCGATCAACCGCAAATTGCTGTCTATGAGCGAGCACCCCGACACCGTCGCGGTGTGGAACGTGCTGACGATCCTGCCGCTGGGCGCCATCGCCACGCTGTTCGTGTGGACCACGCCGACGCTTGCGCAGCTCGGCTGGATGGCCGCGCTCGGCGCCATGGAGCTTGCCAACCAGCGCGTGCTGGCGCGCGCCTATGTGCGCGGCTCCGCCACCCTCGTCGTCGGCCTGCACTACACCCGGCTGCCGATAGCCGCCGCCATCGGCCTGATCCTGTTTGCGGAGCTGCCGTCCGCCTGGGTCTGGCTCGGCTCTGCCGTCATCGCCGCCGCCGCCGTGCTGCTGGCCCGAGCGGAAGGCGAGGCGAAAGCGAAGGTGTGAAGGCCGCGACTGGCAGGCGCGGGGTTGCTGCAATGTCGGATATTGCCGCTTGATTTGTAGAAGTCACATCGCTTGCTTCAGCTAAGCAGCCGACATGGCTCGTGCAGCGCGGAAGCTCGCTTTTGACCCCAACCCGTCATGTTGCCAGCGGGCAACTTTTGTTACTCTGGCACACCCAGGCGCCGTGAACGTCCAGTCAGTCCGACCACTCCCATCCATCGACATCCTGCGGTATGACTGATCCCGACAGGTATCGAGATTGCCCGGTGGGGGATTTGACGTGACGGCAAAGGTTTTCATCTCATATCGCCGCGACGACAGCGCCGGCCATGCTGGTCGGGTGCATGACCGGCTTGAGCGGGAGTTCGGTCGCGATTTGCTTTTCATGGATGTAGACGCCATTCCCCTCGGCGCCAACTTCGTCAAAGTTCTCGGCGAGGAGGTCGGTAAGTGCGACGTGTTGCTCGCCATCATTGGTCCCGGCTGGCTCGACGCCAGGGACGAGGATGGCAACCGTCGACTGGAGAACCCTTACGATTTCGTCCGCATTGAGATTGCGACTGCCTTGACGCGCGATATCCCTGTCATCCGATCCTGCTGGAAGGCACCCGGGTTCCAAAATCCGAGCAATTGCCAGACGACCTGAAGGAGTTGTCGCTCCGCAACGGGCTCGATGTGCGCCATGCCTCGTTCCACAACGACATGGACAAGCTCATTCGCGGGCTCCGACCGGCGACGCCGGCGGCTCCACCAATTCAGCGGCCTGCGACAGCAAACCAACCATCGGACGAGGATCGGTACCGAGCCGAGGGGCGCATCCTCATCGATGCGCCGATCGTCGACAGCCTGACTGGCAGCTGGTTTTTGCCCGGCGACGGCGGCCGCGCCTACTTCAAGGACCACGAGCACGGCCCTGAAATGGTGGTCGTGCCGGCCGGCAGCTTCACCATGGGCTCGCCCGAGAGCGAGCCCGAGCGTGAGAACTGGCAGAAGGGCACCGAAAGCCCGCAGCACAAGGTGACGATCGCGCAGCCGTTCGCGGTCAGCCGCCATGCCATCACGCGCGGTCAATTCGCGGCTTTCATCAACAACACCAGTTACAAGATGGACGGCGGCGCCCATGTCTGGACGGGCAGCGAGTGGAAGAACGATCTCAACGCCTCATGGGCCAGTCCTGGGTTCGCGCAGAACGATAGCCACCCTGTGGTGTGTGTGAGTTGGGATGACGCCAAGGCGTATGTGGATTGGCTGTCCAAGCGCACGGGGAACCCCTACCGGCTCCTGAGCGAGGCGGAATGGGAGTACGTGGCCCGCGCCGGTAGGACGACGCCGTTCTGGTGGGGGTCTTCGATCACGCCGAAGCAGGCCAACTACAACGGAAACGCTGATCCGTTCAAAGGCGGCGGCTCAAAGGGCGAATATCGCAAGCGCACGGTACCGGTCGACAACTTCGAGCCAAACCCGTGGGGCCTTTATCAAGTGCATGGCAACGTCTGGGAATGGTGCGAGGATGCCTGGCACGACAACTATAACGGCGCGCCCGACGACGGCTCCGCCTGGATCGCTGGTGGTGATACAAGTCGCCGTGTCGTCCGCGGCGGGTCCTGGCTCGACATTCCTAGGCTCCTCCGCTCGGCCGACCGCGGCTGGGACTCCACCGTCGACCGGGGCAACTTCCAGGGCTTCCGTTTGGCCAGAACGTTAAATCCTTGATCCTTACTACCTTACCTCTTGGGTCCAGGGCGTAGCCCTGGTCGATTTTCAAAACGGGTTTGCGTCGGGGCACTGAGCACATGGCCGGAAAGATATTCATAAACTACAGGCGCGGGGACGACCCCGGCTTCACCCAGGCGCTCTATATGCGCCTGGAGGACGAGTTCACCGCCGACAACCTGTTCATGGACGTGGAAGGCCATATCAAGCCCGGGGACGATTTCGTCGAGGTCTTGAACGCCCAAGTGGCCGCCTCCGATATCCTGCTCGTTGTCATCGGGCCGCGATGGGCCGAACTGATGGCTGCCCGTCAAAGCGACCCGGAAGACTTCGTTGCGATCGAGATCAGGGCGGGGTTGGACAACGGAAAGCGGGTCGTCCCGGTGCTGGTCGGAGGCGCCGACATGCCGCGTGCCGATCTGTTGCCGGAGCCGATCCGGGCACTGGCCAGGCGAAATGCGGTTGGCCTTCGGCCCGAACGCTTCAGGGCCGATTGCCAGGGATTGATAACGGCTCTGACAGAGCAACTCGCCGCTGCCGAGAAAGAGCGAACGGCACAGACCGAGGCTGAACGAGCGGCTGCCGAGGCCGAGCGGCTGAAACGCGAAGCCGAGGAGGCCGCGCGCATCGCGGCGGCAGAGCAACGGGCACAGGCGCAGACAATGGCGGGCTTGTCACCCGACGAAGTGCGAAAAGCCGAGGAGTTGGCCAACTGGGACTTCGTCAAGGATCGTGACGACGTCCAAGATCTCCGCGACCACCTTGCGCGGTTTCCAGGCGGCACGACCGAGCGTTATGCGCTATCGAAGTTGGAGCAACTGGTATGGGCTGGTCTCGGACCACAGCCCGGCATCCCGGCATTGGACGACTTCCTGCAGGAATTCCCAAAGGGCTTGAACGCTGATACCGCGCGTGCACGGTTAGCCGACCTTCTAAGGCTGGCGGCGGAGGCGCGGGACGCCGAGCAGCGGCGCGCACGAGAGACCGAAGAATGGGGTGCGGTGGCAGCCAGCACCGAGGCCGGTCAAATTACGGAATTTCTGCAGAGGTGGCCGAAAGGGCAACATGCGGCAGCGGCGCGCGGTCGGCTCGATGAGCTGAGACGAGGCACGGGCGGTGAGCGACGCGGCATCCTGATCGGGGCCGGCGCGACTGCAGGGCTGGTCGCGCTCTTGGCCGGCGGCTGGTGGTCGTATGCCCAATGGCGTTGGCATCAGTCTCTCAAAGATCCCTCCGTTCAAGTCGTCGATTTCGATGCGCAGCGGGCAAAGCCGGGGCGCGCGTTCAAGGAATGCGATCACTGTCCACAGATGATTGTGGTGCCGGCCGGCAGCTTCACCATGGGCTCGCCGGTGCGTGAGGCGCAGCGATCCAGCGATGAAACTCAATTGAAGGTCACGATCCGCCAGCCATTCGCAGTGGGCAAGTTCGAGGTCACGTTTGACGAGTGGGACGCTTGCGTAACCGCCGGTGCCTGCAACGGCTATTCACCGAGCGATGTTGGCTGGGGGCGCGGCACGCGGCCAGTCATCAACGTGTCGTGGAGTGACGCGAAAGCGTATGTGGCGTGGTTGGCCGCGAAGACCGGCAAGCCCTATCGGCTGCTGAGCGAGGCGGAGTGGGAGTATGTAGCACGAGCCGGAACAAGCACCGCATATCATTGGGGCAGCAAATTCGACAGTTCGAAAGCAAACACGGGGGGCAATACAGTGCCAGTCGGGCAATATGGCGCAAACCCCTGGGGTCTCCATGACGTGCATGGCAACGTCTGGGAGTGGACGGAGGACTGCTCGAACGACAGCAACAAAGGGAACCCAGGCGATGGCAGTGCACGAACGACTGGCGATTGCAGTCGCCGTGTCGTCCGCGGCGGTTCCTGGATCAGCATTCCTCAGGGCCTCCGCTCGGCCGGCCGCAGCAGGTTCACCACCGATTTCCGGAACTACTTCCTCGGGTTCCGTGTTGCCAGAACGTTAAATCCTTGATCCTTACCTCCTTACCTCTTGGGTCCAGGGCGTAGCCCTGGTCGGTTTTTTTGGAGGCCGAGGCCATGACCGACAATGCGCGCAAGACCGGAGCGGCGGTCGAGGCCCACTTCCAGTTCCTGATGTGGCTGGTGCCGGCGATCGAGAAATTCCCGCGCACCCAGAAGTTCCTGCTCGGCGACCGGATTCAGCGAACGCCGCCGGCCGTCGAGCCTATGGCGCCAAAAGCACATGCCATCTGATTGATTGGCGAGAGTTGGTCTCTTCCTGGCCCACCCCGCCACGCGCATTCTGCACTGCAATGGCAGCTGTCACCAGCAGCGGACATCATAGGGCGGTCGAGGCACGGCTACCTGATTTCCGCTATCCGAATTCCGCAATCGCACCTCACCCCCCTCGCCCACTCCCCCTCCGCGCGCGCCGGCCCCCGGCCGCGTTCACGCAGCCCGCGGCCGCTCGGTTCCCTTCACGAACATGCGGTAGCCAAGGCGCTCATTCGGCCAGTAATCCCAGATCGCATAGTGCTGCACGGCGCGGTTGTCCCAGCACGCGACGGAATGATCGGTCCAATTGAACCGCATCGTCCAGTTCGGCCGCTGCGTGTGCTGGTACAGGAACTCCAGGATACAGCGGCTCTCATCCTCCGGCACGCCGTTGATATGGCTGGTGAAGTTGGGATTGACGAACAGCACCTTGCGGCCGCTTTCCGGATGTTTCACCACCATCGGATGCTCCGCCACCAGATGCTTCTCTTGATTGTCCTTGGTCAGCTTCGCCGCAAATGCCTTGTCTGCCGTATGCGTCGCAGTCTTGCCGTCGAGATAGGCCTTCATGCTGTCGCTCAGTTCCTCATAGGCCTTGGCCGCGCACAGGAACATGGTGTTGCCGCCGTTATGCGGCGGGATGATCTCCTGATAGAGCACGCTATACATCGGCGGGACCTCTGCGCAGCTCTGATCCGAGTGCCAGGTCTCGCCGGAGATGCGTGCCGAATCCTTGTTGAAATACTGCCTGCGCAGGGCGGGATATCCCTCCACCGGCTTTGACGCCGTGCTCTTGCCGCCGGCGTGAACGTGGGGCTCTCCGAAATAGCGGACGAAACGATCATGCGATGCGGGGTCGAGCTTCTGGTCGCGAAAGAACACCACGCCATGCGCGTTGATCGCGATGCGGATTTCCTCCACTTCCCTGTTGGATAGCGGCCTGGTCAGATCCACATTGCCGATTTCCGCCCCGACATGTGGACTCGATTGCGTTACCGTGATGCTGTCGTAGGTCATCCAGCGAAATCCTTCTCGATACGGTCAGACCAAGCTGATGGGTTGAAGCCGTGTTCGTCAAGTTGGTGTGCCGCCCGCCCCCCGCAGCGGCGCGATCACCTCGCGACGGATCGCCTCCACGCGCGCCACGCTCGGGGGAAAGCGGAACAGCAGCAGCTCGATGCCCATGGCCTCGTAACGGCGGATCTGCGCGCGCACCTCTTCCGGCGTACCAACGCAACCGCTCATCGCGGCCGGGCGAACTCGCGGGTTCAACCGTGCGGCATCGCTGGAGGCGTCGTCGGGCGCCAGGATGCCGGCCGCCTCGGCAATCGCCGCCTCCCGCGTGGCCCCGAACAAGATGAACGGGTTGAACGCATACCGCACCTTCCGCCCCAGCTTCGCCGTCAGCTTTTCCATCCTGTCGATGGAGCGGCGTAGGCTGTCCTCCAGCGCGCTCACGCTTTCCGCGTTGCGATCGAAATCGAGAAACCACCAGTCGCCCGTCCGCGCCACCATCTCCAGTCCGCGCGGCGAGCGGCTGGCGGCGTAGATCTCCGGTGGCTTGCTGGTCGCGGGCTTCAGCAGCAGCTGTGCGCCGTCCACCTCGAAGAACCGGCCCTTGAAGCTGAACGACGGCTTCGTCCACATGCCGTGCATGACGGCCACGAACTCCTCGGCGCGGATATAGCGGTCGTCGTTCGGCTCCAGCCGTCCGCCGCCATACATCTCATGCTCCTCGACGTTCCAGCCGGTAACCAGGTTGATCGCCATCCGCCCTGGTGCCAGGCGGTCCAGCGACGTCGCCATCTTGGCGATCAGCTGCGGATGCCACAGTGAGGGATGCACGGCGACCATCGACCGGATGCGCTCCGACAATTGCGGCGCCATCGCGCAGGCCAGCGTCCACGCCTCCAGGTCTGTCCCCAGATGCCGCTCCGCGAACAGGATGAGGTCAAAACCGGCCCTGTCCGCCGCCCCCAGCACCTCCCGCGAAATCTCGTATTGCCCGTCCGTCCGGCCAGCAGCCAGCGGCTCGGCAGCCGCCGCGATCGCCCGCGACATCTCGGGCGAGCCGACGGTGACATGGGGGATGGGCGCATAGATCCCGAACTGCATGGCGCAACTCCCTGCTCAACGGCCTCGCCGAAGTGTGCAGCCGCCACCGTCGACAAGCAAGCCGCCGCCTGCCAAGTATAGCGGCGGATACGAACACACGAGGGAGACGCGGGCCGCCCCCGCCTTGCACGCCATGCCCAACGAGCACGTCGCACCAGATCAGATTGCCGGCGCAATGACGCCCCCGATCGACCTTCACGAGCATCTCGCCAGGCTCGAGGCCGCCGGCCTCCTCGTCCGCGTCGACCGGCCGATCAACAAGGATCGCGAGCTGCAGCCGCTGGTCCGCCTGCAGTTCCTCGGCGGCATACCGGAAGACGAGCGCAAGGCGTTCCTCTTCACCAACGTCACCGACGCCAAAGGCCGTCGCTACGACATGCCGGTGCTGCTCGGCGCCCTGTCGGCGTCCCCGCGCATCTATGCCATGGGCATGGGCTGCCGCGTCGAGGAAATCGGCGAGGCCTGGGTCAAGGCCATCGCCAACCCGACACCACCCAAGGTGATCGACAACGCCCCCGTTCAGGATGTCGTGCTGACCGGCGACGACCTGACCAGGGCCGGTGGTGTCTCGATGCTCCCCGTCCCGGTCTCCACGCCCGGCTTCGATTCTGCCCCGTACCTCACGGCCACGCTCTGCATCACCAAGGACCCCGAGACCGGCGTACAGAACATCGGCATGTACCGCGCGGCCCTGAAGGCGAAGGACCGCATCGCCGTACGTATGGTCGCCCGTCCCGGCGGCGCTGGTGGCTATCTGCATTGGCTGAAATATCGCGAGCGCGGCGAGAAGATGCCGATCGCCATTGCTCTGGGCGGTGCCCCGGCGGTCGTCTATACATCGCCGCAAAAGCTCAGTGTCGACGCCGACGAGATGGCGATTGCCGGTGGACTGATGGGCAGCCCCGTGGAGGCCGTCCGGTGTCGAACCGTCGATCTTCTGGTCCCCGCCCGCGCCGAGATCGTGATCGAAGGGCTGATTGACACCTCCGTGCTGGAGCCCGAGGCCCCGTTCGGCGAAAGCAACGGCTATGTCGCGCTCGAGGCCTTCAACATGCCGATGCAGGTGACCGCCATCACGCATCGCAGGGACCCGATTTTCAGTGCCATCATCTCCCAGGTCACGCCGTCGGAATCGAGTGTCATCAAGAAGGTCGCGTATGAGCCGCTGTTCCTGGCCCACTTGTCGAAATCGATGAACGTCAAGGGTGTGAAGAAAGTTGTGCTGCACGAGCCGCTCACCAATCTGCGGCCGGTCGTGTTCGTGCAATATGAGTATGGCACGCCGCGTGGCGAGGTCTGGCGCGGCATGCAGGGCGCGTCCTCATTCATGACGGCTGTAGGCAAGGTGGTGATTGCGGTCAGCGACGATATCGACCCGTCTTCGGTCGATGCGATCCTGTGGTCGATCGCCTATCGCGCCAAGATCAGCGAGGACGTTCACATCGTCCCCAACCGCACTGGCGGCCAGGGCAGCCAGTATAACGTCCAGGCCGGGCAATCGGCCGCCGCCGGCATGGATGCGACACTGCTCATCGATGCTACGCGCAAGCGTCCCATGCCCCCATTGGCATTGCCCGGCCGCGAGTACATGGAAAGCGCCCAGGAAATCTGGAAGGAGCTGGGTTTGCCTGAGTTGAAGCTCAATGCCCCTTGGCACGGCTATACGCTCGGCGACTGGACCGACGATTGGCAGCGCTTTGCCGATCGCACCGTCGCGGGCGAGTGGGAGGCCAACGGCGAGGAGACATTGCTGCGGCAGCGCCCGGGGCTGGAGCCGGAAACGTCGGTCAAGAAGGTGGAATGGTAAAGGTGCGTCCGGCTGCGGGCACCGGTCTGCAGGAAGAAGAATGAGGGCCCATGCCTAACCCGATCACCGCCGGATGCCTGTCCGATCTGCCCGGCATCCGGCACGGTTTTTTCACGCGCGAGGGCGGAGTCTCGCAGGGCATTTATGCCTCGCTCAATTGCGGCCACGGTTCAGCGGATGCACCGGAGCGGGTGAGTGAGAACCGCCGCCGCGTCGCCGCTCACCTGGGCATCGATGGCGCCGAGCGGGTGATGACCCTCTATCAGGTCCACAGCGCGACGGCTTTGAGCGTGTCGGCCCCGACGCCGCGCGATCGGTTGCCCAAGGCCGACGCGCTCGTCACGGCGACACCGGGCCTCGTCGTCGGCGCGCTGGCAGCGGATTGCACGCCCGTGCTGTTTGCGGATCCGGAGGCGAAGGTCGTTGCCGCCGCCCACGCTGGTTGGCGAGGCGCTCTTTCTGGCATCCTGGAGGCAACGATAGCTGAAATGCTCAGGCATGGTGCGCGACCCGATCGGATACGAGCCGCGATTGGACCGTGCATCAGCCAGGCCGCTTACGAGGTGGGACCGGAGTTCGAGGCCGCGTTCGTCGCAGCGGATGCCGCCAATTCCCGCTTCTTCCGTCGTCCGGTGCCTGGAGCTCGCCCCCATTTCGACCTACCAGGATACGTGGAAATGCGGATGACGCGAGCAGGTTTGGGAGCGGTGGAACGCCAATCGCTGTGCACCAGCTCAAACGAATCGCTGCTTTTCAGCTATCGGCGTATGAAAAGAGATGGCGAACCGGATTACGGCCGTCAAATCTCTGCCATCGTTGTGGCATAGCGGCATAATCCACAGTTTCGCCCGTACCAGAGGCCCCGAATCATCGGAAACCATCGGGCCAGTCGGTTTCCTGGCTTTACGTTGCCGCGATCGAGCTTTATTGACTGTAGCGGAGAGTAGCCGGGAGAGGGATTGGGCCGCCGGGTTAGTATGCCGGCCACCGGATGACAGCGGGTCGAATTGAAGGGGGACGTCATGTCGACGACCACTGACGCCGTTGCGCTGTGGCAGGTCGGTTCGCGCGGAGCGCTTGTTGCTCTCGTCGCCTGCTTCGGTGCAACGCTTGCCGGATGCGGAAGCTCAGGTCTCCTGAGCAATAACAGCACGGCGACTTCGCCGGCGCCAGCCTTAGCGGCTGCGCCTGCCAAGCCGCAACCACCACCGCCTGTAAGTCAAAGTCGCGTCGCACTGGCACCGATCGTTGGTGCCCCCGATGCGATCGGCAAGCAGTTGTCTGCTAATCTCGCTACCGCTTTGCAACGGCAGCGCGTGGCAATGGCCCAAGGCGGGGAGAAACCTGATTACACGCTGCGCGGCTATATGGTTGCGGCCAAAGACAAGGCGGGCGTGAAGGTATCTTATATCTGGGATTTGACGGATCCGACCGGCAAACGAGCCAATCGGATCCAGGGTGAGGAAATCGCTTCTGGCGCAAATAGCCGAGAGCCTTGGAGCGCGCTCACGCCCCCCATGATGCAGACCATTGCCGACAAGACGGCGGCATCGCTGTCCACGTCGCTGGCCAGTCTCACACCGACGGTTGCAAGGGCTGCCGCCCCCGTGGGTGTTGGCGCCTCGACACGCACTGCGGCATTGCCGACGCCTGCAGTGGGAGCCGCGGCGAGCGCAGCTTCGACGGCGACCACCGGTAGCATCCCGCGGTCATTGCCGCGTGTCGCTGCCGTGTCTGCAAGCCCGAGCGTCCTCGTTCCGCCGATCACGGGCGCTCCGGGTGACGGAAATTCCTCTCTGATGCAGGCCATGCGGAATCATCTGCAGCAGGCCGGCATCGCGCCAGCGGCAGCGGGTCAGCAAGCCTATCGCGTGTCAGGCAGGGTCGTTATGGGGCAGCCAAGCAACGGTAAGCAATCGATCAAGATCGATTGGGACGTTCGTGATCCCAATGGCGGCAAGTTGGCCACGGTTACACAGAACAACGACATTCAGGCCGGCACTCTGGATCGGTCCTGGGGTAACACTGCCAGCGATGCCGCCCAAGGCGCAGCAGTGAAGATCAAGGCGTTGATCGATGAGCACCGGGCCAGTGCTGGTGGCACCACTGCAGCCACTGTCGCCAGATCTCGGAGTTGACGAAATGCTCAGGTGTCTGGAAGCCTCCTTCCAGGCCCTGGGTAGCGGTGTTACGGTTCTACACCATTATGTCATATTGAGCGGGCTCCGGGATTTACAGTCCGGAGCCCGCTTGCTATTAGCCGCTCGCAACCAAGATGGAGCCTCACCTTTGACAGGGCTAGATCAAGGTGAAGCCCGCCTGATCGTTTGCTGGCCGGGCGGCCGCTGCGACGGGAGCCGTCCGCGCGCGGTATCGAGCAGGCAGACTGTGCTAGAAGAATGTTGCCCGTTCAATCCAGGGCAGCACAGCTTACATATCCCGGCCAATCAACAATCCGGCAGGCCTGCATGAGCACGCAAATTCTGCGCAAGAAGCGAGGCGGCAGCGACGATCTCCGCATAAAGATTGTCTCTGGAAACGCCAACCGGTCGCTCGCGGATGAGATTTGCGAGTTTCTCGGCCAGGAGTTGACCAAAGGCTTCTGTAAGCGCTTTGCCGATCACGAGATTTATGTCGAGATCGAAGAGAACGTCCGCGGCGAGGACGTCTATGTCGTGCAGTCGACCTCTAATCCCGCCAATGACAATCTGATGGAGTTGCTGATATTGATTGACGCGCTGAAGCGGGCTTCGGCGCGGCGTATCACGGCAGTGATGCCCTATTTCGGCTATGCCCGGCAGGACCGGAAGCCTGGACCGCGTACGCCTATCAGCGCCAAGCTCGTCGCCAACATGATCGAGCGCGCCGGCGCCAACCGTGTCATGACGCTTGATCTGCATGCGGGGCAGATCCAGGGCTTCTTCGATATTCCAACCGACAACTTGTTCTCTGCGCCTGTGATGGTTCGCGACATCAAGGATCGGTTTCATTTGTCCGAAGTCGTCGTCGTATCGCCTGACGTGGGGGGTGTGGTGCGCGCACGCGCGCTCGCCAAGCGGATAGATGCACCGATCGCGATCTGCGACAAGCAGCGCCGCCGCGCCAACGAGATCGAATCCATGACGCTGATCGGCGACGTGGCCGGAAAACGCTGCATTCTCGTTGATGATATCGTCGACTCGGGCGGCACCCTTTGTAATGCGGCGGAGGTTTTGCTGGCCGGTGGTGCCAAGGAGGTGCTGGCCTACATCACGCACGGCGTGCTGTCGGGAGGCGCGGTAGAGCGCATCAAGCAGTCCCACATCAAGTCCCTCGTCATCACCGACTCGATCAAGCCGACGGATGCCGTGAAGGCCGCCGGAAATATCCGGATTCTCTCGATCAACCGGCTGATAGCCGAGGCCATCAAGCGCACGGCCAACGAGGAGAGCGTGTCCGGGTTGTTCTACGACTATTGACGCCCGGCCAGTAGCCAGCCTGTAGGCTTGGTCACGTCTCGAGATTCACACCTTCAAGACACGTCCGTCCCCGATTGACCCAGATCACGGGCAAAGCGGCTCATTTCGCGTCTCATACCGGAGAACCTCAGTTTTGGCCTGTGGTCGAACCTGAGGTTTGCAGGTATCCGCGCGCAGGGTTGGTGTGGCGGCTGCGCGCAAAAAAAAACGCGCGCAGGGTTGGTGTGGCGGCTGCGCGCAAAAAAAACCGCGCGCAGGGTTGGTGTGGCGCAGATGAATCTGGGGAAGCAGGATGGCATGGAAGTACTCATTATACGCGCTAGTTCTGGCCGCTGCAGTCGGTTCGGTGTCAGCCCAGGCGCAGCCGGCGGAGCCGGGTGATCCGCGCCGGGGCGGCGCGATAGCCGACAAGCTCTGCTCTAGCTGCCATGCCACCGACCCGCAGGGCGCCCGCGTCATCCGCGGCGACGTTCCGTCCTTTCGCGCCATCGCCGCTTCGCCCCGCACAACGCCAGAGCGCCTGGCCGGCGCCATCATCCTTCCCCATCCCGTGATGCCGAATGTCCCTCTCACGCGACAGGAGATCAGGGACATCATCGCTTACATCATGACGCTGAAGCCGTCGCAATGATCCCGAACGAGAAATGATCCCGAACGAGAGTGGCGCGGCAACTAGTGTGGCGTCGCGCCTTAATTGACTGATAGTTGCGGCTCGGTTGGTGTCAATTAAGGCGCGATGAACGCCACACTAAGCGATTGACTTTGCTAGTGGCCTTCATGTCGCTCCTAAATCGTCAGCGGTTGCGGCTAACCTAGCGATTTAGGCGCGACAGGCCACTAGTGTTCCGGACGATAAATCGGACGCACACGAAGGCCGCGACTGCGGCCCGGCGCCCCCGGCAGCGACCCGCCGCGCAGCCTCGGGCTGTTGCCCGGAGCGCCCCCAAAAAATGCGGCGCAGTCGCCGGGCTACCAAGAGTGCGCCGCCCCCGCGGAGTGCCAGGCCTTTAGGCCGGTGCGGCACGTGAGCGAGAACGCCAGATCGTTTCCGCCTCAGGCGGAAACGATCTAAGCGTCCGGCCACACCTCGTTTGCGACCTCTGTTATAAGTCGCAGCTTGCCTTCCTCGTCCGCCTCCGTCAGCGGATTGCCCACGATGGAGCTGGCAAAACCGCACTGTGGCGCCAGGGCCAGCTGCTCCAGCGGCGCATAGCGTGCAGCGTCCTCGATCCGCCGCTTCAGTGCATCCTTCGTCTCCATTGCGGGCGATTTGGACGACACGATGCCGATAGCGACCACCTTGTGTCCGCGCGGCAGCAGCCGCAACGGCTCGAACGTGCCCGCGCGTGCGCTGTCGAACTCCAGAAAGTAGCCGTCTACGTTGATGCGATTGAACATCACATCGGCGACCGGGTCGTAGCCCCCTTCCGCCGCCCAGTAGCCTTCCCTGTTGCCGCGGCACTGGTGCAGCGTCACGCTGACATCGTCCGGCACCACCTCCAGAACCTCGTTGATGCGCTCCGCATACGTCACGAGCAGCTCATCAGGGTCGTTGCCCCACTTCCGCACGGTCTCGCGATACTGCGGATCGCATAGAAACGCGATGCTCGTGTCGTCCAGCTGGATATAGCGCGCACCGGCATCGATCAGGGCGCGCATCTCCTGTCTGTACGCTTCCACCACATCATGCCAGAACGCGTCGACCGACTGATAGCACGTCTCCAGGACGCCTTTGTCGCCGAGTGCAAACATGTGCATGAGGATCGGCGCCGGGATTGTCACCTTTGGCGCCAATCGTGTGTTGGCAGCGAGAAATTCGAAGGCTCGCACGATCGGGCTCGGTCGCCACCTGATCGGCTGCTCGATCCAAAGTCGCGAGAATGCCTGCTGCACACCCCCCTCGTTGCGCCAGCTCAAGTCTGTCGTGCCTGTACGATTGGCTGCCAGGCCCTGCCAGTTCATTACCAGTTCCAGCCACCAGCTTCGGCGCCGAAATTCGCCGTCCGTGGCCAGCCGCAAGCCGGCGCGCTCCTGTAGCGCGATCACGTCCCGGATGCATTCGTCCTCCACGGCGCGCAATTCCGCATTATCGTGCGGACCGAGATTCTGGTCCGGCGTTTGCGGCCCGAGAAAACGCTCGCGCGCCTGCTTGAGGCGATGCGGCCGCAGCAGACTGCCGACATGATCGGCGCGGAAAGGTGGACGGGTGCGGCTCAACGTAGGCTCTCCTCAATTTCACTCGTGCACGGGTTTGCCCGATCGGGCCCGTCCGCCCAGCATCATCGCGTTGCCTGCACGGCCGATCTGATCTCGCCGTCTGATCTGCCCTTGGCACATAACGCGGCTGCCGTCAGCGCAGCCGACGACAAGCCGTGACGCTCCGGGTCCTTGGCTTCGGCCTCGATCAGCATGACGTGGTGCCCTTGCGCACGCAACCGCTGAGCCCACTCTTCCTGTTCCGGGAACGGCGTTACTGCATCGCGCTTGTCGCCGATGACGAAGCTTCGGCGGGTGCTGTCCTGCACGACGCCCTCGATCTCGCGCAGCGGTACCAGATATCTCTGGCCGGGATTTCCGAATACGTTGGTGCGTGTCGTGCCGCCGCCTTTCAGGCGAGGAACGCCGTAGGCCCCGGATGACATGGCGGCGCATGCGATATCGCGGCGGCCCGTCACCATCAGTTGGGCGATGATCCGGGAACCGCCCGACTGGCCGGCCAGCGCCAGTCTGCCGACCGAAAGCTTGCGCTTTACCGCATCGATCGTTGCAGACATTACCGCCGCCTCATCGCGCCGTCCGCCCAGCAGGTGAAACCCGGTTGATCCCAACAGGCCCGGCCGGCCGATCATCACGAACGGCAGGTCATAGGTCTTTGCCAGGCTTTGCGCGCGCTTGGCATAGGCCTCGCGCAACTTGTTCTGTTGGGTCTCGCCGAGCCGGTTTTGCGGCATGTCACCGCTGAAGTACAGCACCGCCGCCCCACCGCTGGCAGAGCCAGCCGTGGCATATGCGATGCATTCCACACCGTCCTGGAATTCCACCCAAAGCCGATCGCTGCGGCTCTGGCAGTCCCGCCTTTCGACACGAATGACATGTGCTTCCTTGCCGTCGCCGACCACGAGTTGGGCAAATGGCTCCGCCGTAATCGGCGGCTCTTGAAAGAATGCCTGCGAACCGAACAATGCTAGCGCCGCCACGCCGAGCACCAGCCACATTGTTTGTGGTCCCAGTACGCCGCCGGGCGATGCCATATTGCCTCCTTTGAGCGAAGGCGGCGCACCACCGCGCGCCGCCTCAAGTGATTGTCATCGAGCCGCCAGCTTATTTCTTCTTGCGGCCAGCCTCGAGTGCGTCGCGTGCCCGCGTGGAGATGGCCTTCGGCATGGCGAACGCTTCTTTGATGGCGGCCTCGACCTCATTGCCGGAAATCCAGTCGACGTCCAGCTTGCGCTTCTTGGCGTCGGCCAGCAATGCGGGATCCTTCATCGTATCCTCGAACGCCTTGCGCAAGGCGGCGACTCGTGCTGCCGGCACTTCCGGCGCCACTGCGAACGGTCGGCCGAATTGGCCCTGGTTGAACACCAGACCCAGCGTGCGCTTGTCATCCTCGGTTTTGGCGAAACTCGAGACCAGCGGCACGCCTTCCTTGTTGAGTTCGGGGTGGCCTTTGATGCTTTCCTGCGCCAGCACCTTGACCTTGCCTTCCTTCCGGAAGTCGGGGTTCTGGGTTCTGAAGCTGGCATAGCTGAGGCCGCACAGACCCTGCACCTCGTTGCGCTCGATGGCCAGATTGACGGCCTTTGAACCCTTGTAGCCGGTCACCAGCTTGTACTTGGGCTTCAGCACCGCGATTGTGATCGCCGGCATGTCGTATGTCGTGCCACTGGAGACCCCGAGGATCAGCTCTTTCTCGAACACGTCCTTGAACGTCTTCACCGGCGCGTCGGTGCGCACGAAGCAGGCATAGACCTCTGCGTTGGCGCTGCCGATGAAGTTGAATTTCATCGGATCGTACTGCACCTTCGGTCCGCCGAGCAGCGGCGCCAGCAGAGCCCCCGGTGACGTGCCGGTGATCGCCGTCCCGTCCTTCGGAGCTTTCGCATAGACGTAGAACGCAGCCAGGCTTTGGCCAGCGCCCGGCATGTTTTGGACGATCACTTTCGGATTGCCTGGAATGTGCTTGCCGAGATGCTGACCGACCAGTCGTCCATAGGCGTCGTATCCACCGCCCGCAGCCGAGCCTACG
This sequence comes from uncultured Alphaproteobacteria bacterium, assembly GCA_963825625.1. Lineage (GTDB taxonomy): Bacteria > Pseudomonadota > Alphaproteobacteria > Rhizobiales > Hyphomicrobiaceae > CAMDPA01. Next base: position 220,126 of record CAWGUF010000017.1, read on the forward strand.
ACGATCGTGACGGATCTGCCCTTGTAGAAATCTGCGATCTCGTCGGCCGCAGCTGTCCCTGCGAGAGCGAGTATCGAAGCCGTTGCGGCTGCCAGTTGAAGTTTCATTCTCCCTTTGCTCCTTCTTGTGTGTCAGCCAGCTTGCGTACTGGCGTTCTGGCCGAGCAGTATGGTGGATCGGGGCCCCGGCCCACCGGGCGCTGATTTGCGGCACGGACTACATCCGCAAATGCAATTGCGGTCAACATCTCAAGAGTGCCTTGATCAGTCAGGTTTGCGAAGCCGCTGTGACGTGCTAGGCGATGGAACATGGTTGGCGCCGCCACCTGGTGGCGCCTCGACTCTGGGGAATTCTCCATGGCCGACACGACGACAATCCCGCGAACAGGCAATCCCTTCTGGACCTTTTCGCTCGACCTTTACTCCAGCAAGGAGGTTCAGGCGGCGTGCTTGGAGCTGCAAGACAGCTCGGGCGTGGATGTCAATGTGATGCTTTATCTGTTGTGGCTTGCATCGCATGGCCAGGCCCTGACGGACGCTGAGACAGCCGGGGTTCTGGCCGTGGTCGATCCTTGGAAGACCGGCGTGGTGGTGCCGCTCAGAACCGCAAGGCGCAACCTGAAGTTGCCGCCAGGGGCCTTTGATGGTAACGCCGCCGAATCCCTTCGTAATGTCGTGAAAAAGGCTGAGCTTGAAGCGGAGCGCCTGCAGCAGGCGACCCTCTACGCGCTTCGCCAGGTTGGTGATCGGGCCAGCCCAGACCGCGCCGCAGCAGCTGCGGCCTCGAACCTTAGCTCTTATGGGCGGGCTCTCGGACGGCAGTTGGCGCAGCCGCCGGTAGCTGTCATGCTAGCGTCGTTCAAAGCCCTGCTGGAAAAGGCTTGAGCAAGTAAATCTGAATGAATGCGCTTCCGAGGTGGTCCGGACGTGGCCTCGGGCACGTATAGCGACAAGAATGTTCCGGATATAAGGCAGGAAGGCAACCACACGTGAGCGGAAGAACGCCCAGGCGCATCATCGTCGGCATCAGCGGGGCCTCAGGTGTCATCTATGGTATCCGTGCACTCGAGGTCCTCAAGAAGCTGGACATCGAGACTCATCTCGTGATGAGCAAGGCCGCCGAGATGACGCTGGCCTATGAGACCGAATACAAGGCCAAGGATATCCGCGATCTTGCCGCCGAATTTCATCCGGTGGGCGACATCGGCGCGTCGATTTCATCGGGCAGCTTTCACACGGTAGGCATGCTGATAGCCCCCTGCTCGATCCGCACCATGAGCGAGATCGCCACCGGCATCACCGGCTCGCTGATGAGCCGCGCCGCCGACGTTGTGCTGAAGGAGCGCCGCAGGCTCGTGTTGGGCATTCGCGAGACCCCGCTGCACACCGGTCATCTGCGAACGTTGACGCAATTGTCAGAGATGGGCGCGGTGATTTGTCCGGTGGTGCCGGCATTCTACAATCGGCCCGAAACGCTCGATGACATCGTCAATCATTCTGTTGGCCGGATGCTCGATCTGTTCGAGATCGACACCGGCGCGGTCAAGCGGTGGAAAGAGGAAGGTTGACCGCGGCAACGGCAATGCTGCGAGCACTCCTGATCTGCGATCGGCTGCCCGGATCCTCCGGCCCGACGGTCTCACCGCCCGGTCAGCGATTTCATCGAGCGCCCGAGCCGCCGTCCAGCCTGGTAGCCTTGCTTGAGTGTGGAGAATAGCGGGCCGCTGCTGCGCAGCCTCTCTTTTACGCCCGCCGCCAGCCTTGTCCCGCCCAGTGTGAGGCGTCCAGCCATTGTGAGTGCTCCGACGACTTGGTAGAGCGGAACCGCCTCGCACCCGAATGCGCGCTTGTAGGCATAATCCCCGATCGTGAAGTCGAAGGTATCGAGCCCTTCACCGTGCAGCTGCTGCATCGTTTGGTCGATCACAAGCCTGCCTGGCGCGCACTGGGTCCAGCCGTCCTCGGCCCGCCCCAGTCGCAGCATCGCGTACGTTTTTGCGTGGCGAATGCCGATCAGCCCAGCGATAACATCGCCCGCGTCGCTGACCAGAGCCGTGACGACCGTAAATCCTTCATCGAGGCCCTCATCGATCAGGATACGGTAGAGTTGTGCGCAGGATGAATCGTCGAGCACGTACGGCAGGCCGAGCGTGGCGATGCGGCTGCGCTGCAGGGCCTCGATGGCGTCCAGAACGTGATGCGCCTGCGCCTGCGTTGAAGCTCTCAGAAACCGGGCACTTGGCCCGCTGCGCTGGAACACCCGCCAGCTCCGCTCGAGCTCCTTGCGAACCTTCTTCTGCAGACCCCGGTGGTAGGCGTCCCAGCTTCCGTCGATCCGGACCACATTGCCCTGCGCTTCGCTCGAGGTGGCACCCGGGATGGCCGCCAACGGGTTCGGTCTTCCCCCGATTGCCGCCGGCATTTTGTCGAGTCTAAGGACTGCTCCCTCACGCGCCAGCGCCGCGAGCAGGGCATGCCACATGGCTTGCGCCTGCCCCGCCTCGAGGCTCTCGCTGGTCAGCAGAATTGGAGCGTTATAGTCGGTCACATCGAAGTCGGCGAACGTGATCGTACGACTGCGCCCTCTGCCCTGGATCGCAAGCGGCAGCACGGCGGCCGGTCGCGAGCAGTCCGCGAAACTGACAATCGCAATCAGCGCTGAGATGTCGGACCGCGCGCCAAGGCTCCTGTACCATGCGGACAGCCAGCCGGCGGTCTGGAATGGCGATGCGCCGGTGCCTTGCCTGACGATGGCGTCCACCTCATCGGTCCAGGCGCGGGCCAATTCAATACGAAATTCTGGAACGCGATGCTTCTGCGGCGACACGCGAGGTTCCCATCGGTTGTTTGCGGGGGCCCAGAAGCGCCGTGCGTGGTTGGCGAACGGATAGCGCCTTGCCGGTCAGGCCGCTCCGGCCTGGTTGTCCACGATTTGGCCCGGCCTGGTGCGGTCGAGAGTGAAGTCGATTGGCTTCCTGAGTTTTTTTGCTTTCTTGAGCCACTTCAGCCGGGACAGGCCCCGCAGCATGATCGACTTCGCAAGATAGTTGGCCCCCTGCGTTTCTCGCGCCGTCGGGGTCCTGCCGAATTGATATCTGAGCGCGCCGTTCGCCAGATTGACGCGATATTTTCGCTGGCATTCCTTCGCCCAGTACTCGGTCGTGATCGAGACGTTGAGGTCGTCGTAATTGGTTACCCTGTGCGGGCTGTTCAGGGGCCAGTGCAGCATTTCGCCCGGCGCCAGGTCATGAACGATGGCATAGCGGTCGTACCACTGCGCAAACGGCATATCGACCTCGACCTCGTACACGGCGATGCGTTCGAGATCCTCGCCACGCAGGAAAGGCTCGCACCGCGGGTAGATGAAGACTTTCTTGTGACCGATCACTTGCCACAGCGACTGGTTGGGCAAGTCGCAATGGTAGTAGACCTGTGCAGCGGGAGAGGAGATTAGGATTCCCGAAGAGCGGCGCGGGAAACCGTCCTGGTCGTGGATGTGGTCGCCGATCTCGGCGAACATCTGGTCCTGCACGTCGGCATACCGCTTGTCCACCTCGTCGACGCAGCGCAGATTCAGCCAAAGCCTGCCCTGCGAGATGGCCTTGATGACATCGTGCCCGGACATCCCGGCGATGTCCCCTTCGCGCCAGAAGCGTTGACCGCCCTGCTCGCCCATGTGCACCAGCATGTACAAGTCGCGTGGATACTTGTCGATCAACGCGGCCAGCCCGTCGATGCTGAACAGCGGAGACTGGTGCAGTGTGTGTTGCAGCTTGATGGGATGGCGGTCCCACAAAGCGCTGTGCTCGGGCTGCCAGTCAGAAAAGATGCGCGACGCCATACTTCACCCCACTCGCACACACACGCTATGGCAGCCGATTATGCCGCCACCTGATAAATCCGAAATGACGCTAGTAACAAGGTCGGCCGCGGTAAATATGACGTAGACCATACTTTGGTCTGTGGTTAATGGCGTCGCGGAGACCCAAGCGCATAAATAAAAAAGACCGGAAGCCGCCCCGCGCAGCCTCCGGTCTTCCCCCCGCTACCCGACCGGAGCGCCCACCCCGGTCGGGCAAAACACAGTGCTAAGCGTCTACCGGCTCTCGCTCCTTTGCCGGCCCCGGGCTGGCTGGCTCCGCCTCCGCGGTATTACTGGCCGCGGCCTTGGTCACGAGTGGCACAACCGGTGCCGGTATCGACATAGGTTGATCCACGCTGTTGCGGCGGCGCGACTGCGGCGGCTGGAATGCCCGTCGCGCATGAAACTCGCAATAGGGCAGGCCTGGCACCTTGTGGCGGTTGCAGAAATGGAATTCGTCTGACTGCGGGTCGCCGATCGGCCACCGACAGCTGCATTCTTCCAGATCCTGCAATGTCTTGCGCTCCGCGACGGGGATATCAAGTTCCTCGAAGCTTGGCACATAAGGTTCGGCGTCGGGCTGATACAGCGCGCGAAGCGCGACGTTGCCGACAGCGGCGAAGCGTGGCCTGGTGGCGCGCCGCGTTGTCGTAATGCGAGGCCGGGGACGGCTGCTCGAGGATCTTGTCGTTGTGGCCCGGCCGGACAATCCCAGCCGATGCACCTTGCCGATTACGGCATTTCTCGTCACGCCGCCGATCTGGCCGGCAATTTGGCTCGCGCTCAGGCCTTCGGACCAGAGCTTTTTGAGGAGTTCCACACGCTCATCATTCCACGACATTCTTGCCGCTCCATCAGAATCGCGGCAGGTTGTGCTCAGAAAGCACTGCCTGCGAACACCGGCCTGTCCGCAACGAGGTGCAGCACAAGGCAATCGAAGGCACACGCCTTCACGCCCAATGCGCACACACGCACACAGAGAACCGGCTACCAACGCTTGATAAACTGGGGATCGACCACGACTGGGTCGCACACGACGCACACCGGCTGTCTGGAGCAGTCAGCGCTATCCGGGGACATACGTTGCCCACCAGCGCATGAATGCCGTCGACGGCACAATGCTGAGACTGTCACGCAAACTGACGACTCAACACCACAGGGATACGCCTGGGAGGACAACCGCGTAAAACAACCGCGGTTTACGGGCGCCAACTGCGCCAACACAACATGACTTCAAGCCCCTTAACTTGAGGCGGAGCTTGAGAATGGCAGCAAATGTTTGGCAATATTTTGACGAGCCACGACATTTCGCTGTCTACGCGACGGACACTACTACATCCGGTTCTCCGCCCTCAAGCAGATCGGTTGCCATCGGTAGGCATTCATTAACTTCTGTTGCCGATTGGTTACGAAATGCGATCAGATTCATTGTATGTTCTTTGATTACAATTGCCCGTGCAACTGGTCATGCGCCCGAATGGGCAATATCGCCAATGCGTTGACAGCGCCTCTGCCTGTGCGTAACCATATTGAGCAACAGGCCGCCGGCACGGGCGGCTTTTTTGATTTCTCGCGAAGGATTGGCTCCGATGGCGAGTTCCGCGCCTGCAAATCCCTCCCCGTCCACCGACAGCTCCGTTGGGCGCTCGGCTACCACGGCGGTGATGCCGACCTACGCGCGCCAGGACATCGTCTTCGAGCGTGGCGAAGGCAGCTGGCTGATCGCAACCGATGGGCGGCGCTTCCTGGACTTCGGCAGCGGCGTGGCCGTCAACGCCCTTGGTCATGCCAATCCACGGCTGATCGCAGCGCTGATGGAGCAGGCGGGTAAGGTTTGGCACACGTCAAATCTGTATCGTGTCGCCGGCCAGGAGCGGTTGGCGGAGCGGCTCGTCTCCTTGAGTTTCGCGGATCACGTATTTTTCTGCAACTCTGGCGCCGAAGCCTGCGAGGGCGCGATCAAGACGGCGCGCCGCTACCATTTCGTGAACGGCAGGCCCGAGCGCAATCGCATCATCACCTTCGAGGGCTCCTTCCACGGTAGAACGCTGGCCACGCTGGCGGCGGCGGGAAACAGCAAATATCTGGAAGGCTTCGGCCCTGATATGCCGGGCTTTGATATCCTTCCGGTTGGAGATCGTGCAGCGATCGAGTCCAGCATCGGCCCCGAGACGGCGGCAATCATGATCGAGCCGGTCCAGGGTGAGGGCGGCGTCCGGGTAGTGCCGGTCGACGAGCTGCGCTGGCTTCGCGACCTATGCGACAAGCATGGCCTGCTGCTCGTGCTGGATGAGGTGCAAACCGGCATGGGGCGGACCGGCAAGCTGTTCGCCTACCAGTGGTCGGGCATCGAGCCGGATGTCATGGCCGTGGCAAAGGGCATCGGCGGCGGCTTTCCACTCGGCGCCGTGCTGGCAACCCAGGCGGCGGCCAAGGGAATGACGGCTGGCATGCATGGCTCGACCTTTGGCGGCAATCCGCTGGCGATGGCAGTCGCCAATGCCGTGCTGGATGAGCTCACCGCACCCGGATTTCTTGACGGCGTCGCCCTCCAGGCCGCGCGACTGAAGCAGGAGCTGGCCCGCCTCAAGGACGAGTTCGGACGGCGCCGTGCAGGAGGTACGCGGGCTCGGGTTGCTGACTGGAATTCGCGTCAAGCCGGCCGCGGCGGACGTCGTCAAGGCTGCACTCGCCGAAGGCCTGCTTACGGTTGGCGCAGGCGACAATGTCGTGCGGCTGCTGCCCCCGCTCAACGTGTCGGACGAAGAAATTACAGAGGCCGTGGCCAGATTATCGAGAGCGCTCAAGAATGTCGCAAAGGCACCAGCCTAGACCCGTCGAGGCCCGGCAATCTCGTCAAGTCCGGCACCTGATCGATCTCGACCGGCTCGATTCTGAGACGCTGCGGCGCCTCGTCGATGACGCACACGCCATGAAGAGCGCCGGTAAACGTGTGCCGGCAGCAATGCGGCCGGCCGGCGTCGAGGATGCCGTGCTGGTGATGATCTTCGAGAAGCCGTCCACCCGCACGCGCGTCTCCTTCGATGTCGCCATGCGCCAGCTCGGCGGCCAGGCCATGGCGCTGAACCACACCGACCTTCAGCTCGGCCGCGGAGAATCGATCGCGGATACCGCTCGCGTTCTCTCGCGCTATGCCGATGCCATCATGCTGCGAGCCAATAGCCACGCGACGCTCCTGGAGTTGGCGGACAATTCCAGCATCCCGGTCATCAATGGTCTGACGGACTTCAGCCACCCCTGTCAGGTGTTGGCAGATGTGTTGACGGTGGAAGAGAGCTGTGGCCCGATCGCCGGCCAGACGGTCGCGTGGGTCGGCGATGGCAACAATGTTGCGGTATCCTGGATCCATGCCGCGGTGCGGCTCGGTTTCAAGTTGCGATTGGCCTGCCCGCCGGAGCTTCGGCCGCCGGCCGAGGTCGTGGCATGGAGTCGGGAGCGCGCCGGCGACATTGTGGTGACCGACAAGGCCGCCGAAGCCGTCGCAGGCGCGTCCTGCGTGGTCACCGATACATGGGTATCGATGGGGCAGACCGATGCGGATCGTCGCAAGGCTCTGCTCGCTCCATATCGGGTCGATGCAGCGCTGATGGCCAAGGCAGCCGCTGGCGCCATATTCCTGCACTGCTTGCCGGCTTATCGCGGTAACGAGGTAACGGCCGAAGTGCTGGACGGCCCGCAGTCTCGTGTTCTTGACGAGGCCGAGAACCGCTTGCACGCGCAGAAGGCGGTTCTAGCCTGGTGCCTCGGTGGCTCCGGCACGGCCTGAGACGATTGCATGCCCGAGGCGCGCGGGCTCGATGTTCCGATTCCGGAGCAGCCCTTGCTTGCCCGTGCGAGATCGGTTCCAACAGAGCGGCAGCGATCGCAGGCGGCTCAGAGGGCGATAGTATGACTGAACCGTCCGAAAAGCGAAGTGCAGGCATCGACGCCGGTGACGATCAGGTGCTTGCCTTCCGTACCGTCCAATCACGGGCCCAAGGCCGGGTGGCCCAACTCGGCACGACCGTCGATGAGATCCTGGCGGCGCACGCCTACCCCGAGCCGATCAGCCGCATTCTGGGAGAAGCGATTGCTCTGACTACCATGCTGGGCTCGCTTGTCCACGCGAACGGCCGATTGATATTGCAGACCAAATCCGACGGTCCATTACATCAGCTCGTCGTCCAATATCGCAGTCCTGGCCACCTGCGTGCACTCGCACACTACGATCAGGAGCGACTGGAAGAGCAGATGCGCGAGGGCCGGCTCGGACAGGGCCATCTGCTGGGCTCCGGCCATCTGGCCATGACGATCGACCCGGGCGGCAACGAGCCGCGCAGCCAGGGCATTGTCGCGCTTGCCAATCACGACCTTGCTCAGGCGGCGCATACCTACTTTCGTCAATCCGAGCAGATCCCGACACTGGTCCGACTGGCGGTCGCCAGACACCAGGTAAGAACCGGCAACGGCGCCTCGCCGGTCTGGCGTTGGCGCGCCGGTGGCCTGATAGTCCAGCGTCTGCCGGAAGACGCAACCATGCACGGACATGACATCTCTGGCATCGTCGGCACTGAGGCCGATGACGACAATCTGATCGGCGAGCGCGAGGATGACTGGCAACGCGTGCGGACGCTGGCATCTACCGTCGAGGATCACGAGCTGCTCGATCCAACGTTGCCGTCCGAGCGCCTGCTCTACCGCCTGTTTGCCGACGAGGGGGTGCTGGCATCCGAGCCGGTGCGCGTCACCGCCCATTGCGGTTGCACCCGCGAGCGGGTGGAGAACCTGCTCAAGGGGTTCGGAGCCGACGAGCTTGCCGACATGCGTGAGGACGACGGCGGCGTCACGGTGACGTGCGACTACTGCAATGCGAAGTACCGCTTTTCTGCTGAAGATGTCGGCGCCATGTAGGATGTCAAGGCCGCAACCAGTTCACGTGCGCGGACCGAATTCGTCCTCGAGTGTCGATCGCGTCTGACCGCAAGTCATCCCAGCAAGTCACCCCAGCCATACGGACCGTTATCCGATGTCGACTTACACGCTCAACAAGATGATCCGCGAGATCAACCGCAACCCAGCACGTCGCGAGGCCTACTTTGCGGATCCCGCTGCGTTCGCCGCCGATTTCCCGCTTGCCGAGGCGGAACGTCAGGCATTCCTGGCCAGGGATATCGGCGCGCTTTATCGGCTGGGGGTGCATGGCCTCATCCTGCGCCCGTTCACGCTGTTGCACAAAGTCCCGGAGCCCGAATATCTGAGCGCTATCCGGAGTTGAGGCCCGCGCCTCCTCGACAGCAAAGCCCTTTAAGCCTGCACGATTGATGTTCGCGGACCCCAGAAAGAGGGGACACCAGAGAGAGCGGACACCAGACGAACCTGACCCCGGAGGAACCAGTCTCATGCCGATCGTATACGCCTGCGCCGCCAGCCATGCCCCCGGGATCACGGCTTGGACGGAGGCCGCCAGTCAGGACCAGAACGACGCCGTCCGCGCCGGCTTTGCGACGCTCGCAGCTGAGTGCGCGGCCACGTCACCGGACGCTATCCTCGTGTTGACGTCCGAGCACTGGGCCAACTTCTTCCTCGACCACGCGAGCGCCTTCTGCGTCGGACGTGGGGAAGGTTTCGAGGGGCCGGTCGAGCCGTGGCTGCGCATCGAGCGGCGAACCGTGGCCGGCAATCCGGATCTGGCCAATCGGCTGCTGGCGCACTGCTATGCCAACGGCTTCGAGCCTTCGCATTCCCACGAGATTCAGTTCGATCACGGAACGATGGTGCCGTTGTCGTTCCTCACACCCAAGCTCGACAAGCACGTCGTACCCCTCTTCTTCAACACGCTCGCACCCCCCAGACCCACGCCGCGCCGTTGCCTGGAGTTGGGCCGCGTGCTGCGGTCCGCGCTCGACGCTGCCCCGGAACGAATTGCGATCCTCGCGACCGGCGGGCTGTCACACGACCCCGGCGAGCGAAATCATGGCGTGATAGACACCGACTTCGATGCGAAATTCCTGGCCCGCATGACGTCGGCGGATCTGGCCGCATTGGCCGGCTATTCAGATAACGAGTTGCTGGCGGCCGGGGCCGGCACGCTCGAGCTTCTGGCCTGGATCTGCCTTGCTGGCATCATGGGCGAGGCCCGGCCGCGCACGGTTGCCTACCAGGCCGTCAAGCCGTGGGCCACCGGCATTGGCATGATCACCTACGGGGCGGTCGCAGCGGATGGGGAGCGAAAAGCGGCATGACCAGCGGCACCAGCTATGTGAAAGTGGATCATGGGGCGCTGGCGCAGTTTGTGCGCGCGGTCCTGGCAACTAAAGGCGTCCGCGCCGATGATGCGGCGATGCTGGCCGACGCGCTTGTCTGGGCTGACATGCGCGACGTCGGCTCGCACGGCGTATTCCGCCTGCCCCGTTACGTCACCTTCATGGAAGGTGGCCAGATGAATGCTGCCGCCGAAATCGAGGTGAAACTGAAGCTGCCCGCCGCGATCGTGCTGGAGGCGAACAAGGCGCCCGGCGCTATCGCGATGATGCACGCGACCCGAATGGCATGCGAGCACGCCAAGGGCGCAGGGCTGTGCTACGCCATCGCCAGCCACACCACGCACACCGGCGCCATCGGATATTTCGCGAACTGGGCGGCGGAGCGCGGCATGGCAGCCATCGTTGCCAGCGCCGGAACGCCCAACATGGCCTATCACGGCGCACGCGTGCCGAGCCTCTCCACAAGCCCGATCGCGATCGCGGTGCCCGGTGGCAGGAACGGCGTCATCGCGCTCGACATGTCGACGGCGATCCTCGGCATCGGCCGCCTGGCCCAGGCAAAAGAGCGCGGCGAGCCATTGCCCAAGGATGTTGCGCTCGACGATGACGGCAACGCAACGACCGACCCGGCCCGCGGCAATATTCCATTGCCGTTGGGCGGAGCCAAGGGCTCCGGCCTCGCGCTGATGCTGGAATGCTTGCTTGGCGTGATGGCGGGTGCACCGGTACTTGCCGGCATGATCGCGCCCGGCGGCAAGATTCGTCATGCCCACAACGGTGTCGTCATCGCGCTGGACGTCGCGCAGTTCCGTCCGGTCGCAGACTTCGAAGCCGATATCGAGGAGCTGGCAGATGCGATCAGGCAATTGCGGCGCCGCGATGGGGTAGATGAACTGTTGCTGCCCGGCGAGCGTGGCACCCGTGCCTATGTCAAGAGCCTGGCTGAGGGGACGCGAATTTCCGCCGGCACCTGGAGCGCGCTCGAGAAGCTCGCTGCAAAGGTCGCCGTTCCAATGCCTCCACTGAAGGCATAGCGCCTCACCAGTCTGTAACAAAGAACGCCCGCGCTGATGTGGCGCGAGCGTTCCTGCACACAATCTGCTTACGGATCGAGCTGAGCCGCTTTAGCGATTGCTCTCCGTGCTCAGCTCCTTCGCCTTCTGCACTACCGCGGGCGGGGTCTTGAGGAAGCCGTCGACCAGCTTGGCGATGCGCTCGGCTTTCATCGGCTTGAAGTCAACCGACGTACGCTTGCCTTCAGCGATCAACGCCGGGTCCTTCATTGTCGCCTCGAACGCTGCCCGCAGCGCAGCCAGACGCTCCGCCGGAATTCCCGGTGGGGCGACGAGCGGGCGTGTGATCGAGGTCGGGCGGAAGATCAGCTCGGCGATTTGCTGCATTTCCTCGCCCTTGCCCTTGATCAGCTCGCCGATCGAGGCGGCATCCCCGAAGGTGTCCACCTTTTCCTCGAAAGCTGCCTGGAACAGGATTTTGAGGTCGCCGGATTTGACATCCTGCTTGAATGCAGTCAGCACGGACGACTCGAACATTCCGCATGTTGCGTCAGCTTCGCCTTTTTGCATGGCAAGGTTGATCGCCTTGGTTCCCTTGTATCCGTTGACGATCTTGAGCGGCGCATTGAACGCCTTCTTCAGGAAAACCGGAATGCGGGATGTTGTGTTCTCCGGCGACAGGGCGCCGAAGACGACCGTCTTCTTCGCGTTCTGCATGTCGGCGAACGTCTTGATGTTCGCACCGCCGCCCTTCCAGATGCCGCAGGACTGGATGTCGGTGTGGATGTTGCCGATCCAGCCCAGCTTGCCGGCATCGAATTGAGCATTCTTGTTGCCGAACAGCGGCTCCAGAACAATCGCGGCAGAGAACATGCCGATAGCCGTCCCGTCCTTGGGGGCGGCATTGTAGATGAAGTTCAGGGCTCGCATGCTGCCTGCGCCCGCCATGTTCGACACCACGACTGTCGGGTTTCCCGGCACGTGCTTGCTCAAGTGCCGGGTGAATGTTCGGGCCGCGGTGTCATACCCGCCGCCGGCGCCGAAGCCGACGTAGAGTGTCAGCGTCTTGCCCTTGTAGAAATCCGCCACCGGCTCCGCCATTGCACCCGCCGGCATCAAGGCTATAGCCAGCCCGAGCGTGAATGCGCCCGGCCCCATCTGCTTCCAGTGCTGCTGTGTCAGCGCCATCTTGCCGTCCTCCTTGCCGTCGTTCTTGATTGTTGGAAAACAAGTTTGAAGCTTTGCCATGGCATCTGGCAAGACCGGAAGACGCACGATTGGTCTCATTGGTCCCTGGCCAGAGGATGATGCTCGTTGACGAGCTGCTTCAGGCGCTCATCCAGCACGTGGGTATATATCTCCGTTGTCGAGATATCGGCATGCCCGAGCAGCTGCTGCACCGCCCGCAAATCTGCGCCGCGGTCGAGCAGATGGCTGGCGAACGCATGCCTCAGCACATGCGGCGAGACGCGCTCCGGATCGAGCCCGGCTTCCGCCGCCAGCTCTTTCAGCTCCTGTCCGAGGTGCTGCCGCGACAGATGCCCGTCAGCCCCCTTCGATGGAAACAGCCAGCGGCTTTTCAGCATTGGCGCAAGGCCGTCCTCAGGAGCCTCGCCTAAGGCGAGATAGCGGTCGAGCGCCGTTCTTGCGCTTGCATTGAGAGGCACCAGCCGTTCGCGCTGTCCCTTGCCGCGTATCGTCAGCATGCGCGAATCCCCGGTCAGGGCCGCACGCGGCAACCCCACCAGTTCCGACACACGCATGCCAGTGGCATAAAGCATCTCGATCAGGCAGTTGAGCCGCACGGCCCGGGCCCTTTCCCGCCCGACGGTTCCAGCAATTCGCACTCCGGCTCGCTCGAGCAGCCTGTCCACTTCGGCCACGGAAAGCGTCTTCGGCAGCGGCCGCGAAAGCTTCGGACCGCTGAGATTGTAAGCGGGATCCTCGTTGATGTGGCCTTCAGCGACCAGAAACTTGAACAATTGCCTCACTGCCGAAAGCCGCCGTGCCCGCGATGCTGGTGCGAGCCCCTCGGTTGCCAGCGCTTGCGCGTAGGCGGCAAGGTCCGCGGGCGCGGCCTCGCGCAGTGCCTTCCCCGCACGCCTCATGAAGCTCTCGGCATGATCCAGATCGCGCCTGTAGGCATCGATGGTATTTTGCGATGCGCCTCGCTCCGCGGCCTGCATCTCCAGGAACTGACCTATGTCGTCGCGCTCGGTCATACCGCGGGCCCCGTTGCATTCGCCTTATCTGCTGCGGTCGATCACGAGTTGGCCGCGCGCGGCCACAGCGCGAACAGAGCCTCAAATCCGAGCCGGCGCGCCTCAGCCATCAGTCCCACTCGCTTCAATGCCCGGATTGAATCACCGATCGCAATGATCTGGGCGCCGTCAGTAGCGTCAGGTCCCAGCGTTCGGATGACAAGCAGGATCGTACGCACTTGGTCGCGCGCCTTGGCCGCCTGGTTCAATTCGTGCAGCACGCCTGTTGGCGGCAGAAAGCCCTGGGTCGGTTGCGGTGCACGGCTCGACGCCTCCCACAACCTGAACGGCACCTGATAATCGAGTGCATCCAGCACTGTCGCCAGCCGATGCAACGCATCTGGCGTCAAGCGGCCGCGTAGTGCGAGTTCCTCGATTGAAGACAAGCTTTCGCCGCGTCTCGTGCGTTGGTCTGCGTCGGCGATGTCGATCAGCGCGAGCCAGTGCTCCAACGGGCTCCCGGCAGGCCCCGTCCTGCCTGCATCGCGATTGGCAAAGCTGACCCATGCCCGCGCATCCTCGATGCGCCCGGCTGCGAGCATGACCTCTATGCCTGTCTCTGTGAACCAGCCGATTTCAGGTACTGGCCTGATCTCGGCGACGACCGGGGCCAGCGCAGCTGCCATCTGCAGATAAAGCCCGTTCCGCCGCGCGTCATCCAGGGCAGAGCGAACGTGTCTGGTTTTCTTGAAGGGTGTACGCTCTTCCGCCGCTGCCCTGAACAACAGCGCTCGCTTGATGGCAGCATCGCCCCGGTCGCGTGAGCCCTGCTCCGGAATGGACTGCTGACGATAAACATCCGCCAGTTTCTCCGGCGGGATGGCGTTGAGCCGCGCCGCCGCCTCTGCCGCATGCAAACGGGAGACGGGATCCGCGCTCTTGCTCGCTGCTATGGCGGCAATGGCGGCAGGCTCGGCTCCGTCGACCGGCACCGAGCGAGGGGCCTGCTTGCCGGCCTCGGCCAACCGCCACTGTACAGTATTCAGGCGTTTGATCTTCTCGAGCGACGGCGCATCCCCCACCGCCACCGCGTCCAGCAGGGCCAGCGTCTCCGGCGACGCCGCACCCTGTTCGCGCGCCAGATTAGCTGCCAGTCCCGCACCTGCCGCATTGCCGTTGGCCGCCGCGCAGTAGCCCTGCATGATGAGGACTTCCGCCGCCAGCCGATCCGGGATCTCCTTTCGCGCCGCCGCCGCCGCACGCACCGAGTTGCACGCCCGTTCACGGTCGCCATCGGCCAACGCGACACGAGAGGCAAGGACCTGCATCACGGGTGACTGCATCACAGTCGGGTCCACGCCGGCAACAACATCGGCGGCTGGCCTGACCAGTCCGGCCCGATACAGCACCTCGGCCCTCATCGCCACATGCTCGGCCGAGCCGCCAGAAAGAATGCTGTCCGGCGCCGCGAACAGGCTTCGCAGCATTTTGGTCAGGGTTGGCGAGCGCGACGGTATGGAAAGTCCCGCCAGCAGCTCCGCCATGGCTTTGGTGTCGAAGCCGGTACCGCCGTTTGGTCTCGAAATTGGCTGAGGCAGCCCCGGCAGCGGCGCCAGGTCCGCACTCTCGAGTTTCTCGCGCGGCCCCGCGGTTCCGAACGCCGGCGGCTGGGCGCCCGGAGGCCCGCTACCGCCGCCTGCGGTGGGGGGCGGCTCACCGAACCCTCGCGTCCCCTCCCGCAATGGGCCGGGCGTGCCCGACATCGGCGGTAGATAAGCACCAGGCGGGGCAGTCACAGGTGGTTGCGGTGCGCGCCGGCGGGGTGGTTCCGCCGTGGGAAAGCCAGTGGCGTCGGCGAATGGGTTCCAGTTCTCCTGTGCCGCAACGGGCTGACCGGCGGCAATCATCACCGCCACCGCAATCAGCGCCTTCAGGTGCCCGGTTGCCACCGTCGCTCTCGCTTGGTGCCATGCTGGATAAGCGTAGGGGCTTGTCATTGCTTGCGGATCTTCAACGTTCCGATGGAGTAGGATGTATCGCGCGGCTTGGGCTCGAACCGTGTGGCAAGCACGTAGAGCGTCAGATAGGTCACCGCGAACATGGCGACGACGATCGTGATGAAGCGGAAGAATGTCGGCATTGGCAGGCCCTGCTCTTCTGCCTTATACTAATCCGTGGTCATCTTGGCGCCAGTGTGGCCCGCTGCCGTGGGCATGCGGTCATACAGGCAAAGCCGCCCGCAAATGGGGCAAAGCAGCGTCCAACGATGCACTGATCTCGTTGCGGCTGAGAGTTCGTGTCCCGTCCCCGGCGACCTTGGCTTGCTATCGGGCCGACAGGTGCTAGAAAGCCTCGTCCGCACACTCGGTGCATCAAGCTCAGAAATCGTCGTTTATAACCTAGCAGACGATTTGTCGGCGTGCACGCCGTGACGGACCGCGGGTAGGACGCCCGCCACGAGTACGAGCCTGGATGACTGGATCGGGAATGGCGGACTTCAGTCACATCGCCGCGAAGCTTCGACCCGCTCTTGGCGACCGTGCGCTTGTCATGGTCGGAATGATGGGCTGCGGCAAGACCGCGGTTGGAAAACGTCTAGCCACGGTTATGGGCCTGAAGTTCGTCGACGCCGATGACGAGATCGAGAAGGCCGCCGGCATGACGATCAACGAGATCTTCGCCAACCTTGGGGAGGAGCACTTCCGCGACGGCGAGCGCCGCGTAATCGCGCGGCTTCTGGCCGGCGGCGCCCAGGTGTTGGCGACCGGCGGTGGAGCATTCATGAGCGAGGAGACCCGTGATCGCGTCAAGGCGGGCGGCATCTCGATCTGGCTGCGGGCCGAGCTGCCGATCCTGATGAAGCGGGTGATGCGGCGGGATAATCGGCCGCTCTTGAAAACGCCTGATCCGGAAGGCCGCATGCGGGAGCTGATCGCTGCCCGCTATCCGATCTACGCGGAAGCGGACATCACAGTCGAAAGCCGCGAGGTCGCCCATGACGTGATCGTCGGCGAGATCCTCGAGAGGTTGGCGAAGGGGCCGCTTGCCGAAGCGTTGGCCCAGGACGACAAGGGAGCCGGCTGAACCGGCAAGGTGGACATTCATGGCCCGATCTGATGCGCGCGAGGCAGCACCCCAACGGCAAATGCAGGTCGACATCCGCCGCGTGCAGGTGGAGCTTGGTGACAGGTCCTACAGCGTAGAGATCGGGCCAGGCCTGATCGCTCAGGCTGGCGCACGATTGGCTGCCGCATTCGGGGCCTCGCGTTATGCCGTGGTCACCGACCGCAACGTTGCGGCCGCCGGTCATTTGGAAACTCTGAAGGGCGCCTTGGCCGCCGCGGGAAAGTCAACAAGCTTGATCGGGACGATAGAAATGGAGCCGGGCGAGGCGACCAAGTGCTTTGCGCAACTCGATGCTCTCTCGCAGCGCCTGCTCGAGCTGGGTGTTGAGCGTCGCGATATTGTTGTCGCGCTGGGCGGCGGCGTGATCGGCGATCTGGTCGGCTTCGCGTCAGCCGTGCTCAGGCGCGGCGTGCGCTTTGTCCAATTGCCGACGTCTCTGCTCGCCCACGTCGACAGCTCAGTGGGTGGCAAGACGGGCATCAACACGCCGCAGGGCAAGAACCTGATCGGTGCGTTTCACCAGCCCAGCCTGGTGCTTGCCGACACCGCCGTTCTGACGACCTTGCCGGATCGCCAGTTGCGCGCGGGCTATGCCGAGATCGTCAAGCATGCCTTGCTGGGCGATGCAGCCTATTTTGCCTGGCTGGAGGCCAATGGCGGTGCAGTGCTGGCCCGCGAGCCCCAGGCGCTGGCCCACGCGATTGCGCGCAGCGTCGAGATGAAGGCGTCGATCGTGGCTCGCGATGAAACCGAGCAGGGCGATCGCATGCTCCTCAATCTTGGTCACACGTTTGGCCATGCGCTCGAGGCCTGGGCCGGGTTCTCCGATCGTCTGTTACACGGCGAGGCTGTAGCACTGGGTACCGCGCAGGCATTTCGCTTCTCTGAGGCGCACGGCCTCTGTCCGTCTGGCACGGCTGCCAGGGTCGAGGCCCATCTTGCGGCCACCGGCCTGCCGACGCGGATCGCTGACATCTCGGGCCAGGGCAAGCCCGGCCTCGAGCAACTGCTGACGCTGATGGCTCAGGACAAGAAGGTACGTGAGGGGCAGCTCACCTTCATCCTCGCGCGCGGCATTGGCGAGGCATTCGTGGAGCGCGGTATGCAGGCGGCAGAGCTGCGCCAGTTCCTCGAGCGGGAGCTGGCCTGAGCCTGAGCCAGATCCAGATCCGCTACTGCAGTCCGTGCCACTCTTTACTCCGTATCGCCCAGATACTTCCGCTTGATGGTCGCCCACCGTTCTGATGCAAGCACGCTCAGCAGTGTGCGGTTGATATCCTCCCGAAGCGCCGATCCGGATGGCAATACGATGCCGTAGTGCTGCGGCTCGAAAACGTGCGGAAGCAAATCGAGCCTGCCGCGCCATTTGCGAAGGATGAGGAACCGCAGGATCGGTTCGTCGTGCACAAAGGCATCGATCTCGCCGTTCGCCAGCGCTCGCAGGCCCGCGTCGATGTCGGCGTAGCCAGTGGTGCGAATGAATTTGGCGCGAAAATATCCATTCGACGCGGCGCGCTCGACGACGCCGACCCGCGCGCGCGGCAGGTCGGCAACGCCGCGTACTGGTCCCGCGATGCGGTCGGCTGTCAGCGAGCTTGCAAGCTGCGCGGTGAAGACCGCCGTCAGAATTAGCGCGGCGAACATCCATACGACTGCAATGGCACGGCCGAGCGGCGTGATCGGCGCCTTGTCGCCATAGCCAACGGTCGTCATTGTAACGGCCGCCCACCAGAATCCGTTGCCGATACCCTCCAGCGGCTGTTTCTGGAACTGGCCTTCGTTTTTGTCACGCTCCACCAGCCAGATCAGCCCGCCAGTCGCCAGCAACAGCGCCCCGAGCATGCCGATGGTACCGAGAAATGCGGGGGAGCCGAGCGCCCTGATGACGTCCCAGAATGACGCGCCGTGCGCATGAGCAACGGCAATTGCCAGGCCGGAATCGTAGTAGCCATGCGAGAAGTCGACGCGCTTCTCCCGCTCCGCGGTCATCGTCACGGCTGCCACGGCGACATCCACCTTGGAAGCAGCGGCTGCGGCGAGCAAGTCCTCGGTCGTCTCCAGCGACGACCAGGTCACCTTCCGTCCCAATTCGCGCGCAACTTCCTCGATCAACTCGATGGCGATGCCAACCCATTTACCGTCATCGCCGCGCATCGCGAACGGCGGTGCAGGCTTGGTGGCAACGACGAGCGTCTCGGCCGCAGGAGCAGCCGCGGATTGTGCGAGCGTCTGCGCGCTTCCACACGCCAGCCAGGCGCACATCGCGAAGACAATTGAAATCAGCCCTCGCAGCCCGCGCCGAGGCCTGATGAACAGACAGGTAGATCGCATGTGCAGCAGGCTATCATCCGTGTTCCGAGGCACGCAATGAGGGCAAGTCCGGAAGGCCGAAGTTGCCCTATTTCCATCACCGCGTGTGCTTGCCGGGAGTCCAGCCGCCGCGGGCGAGAAATTTTTCCCCTGCCGCTATCGGCGCCTCTTCCAGCGGCGTTCCCATGGTGTCGTTCCAGCGGTTTAGGAAGCCGAACAGCGCGATGATGGCGGCGATCTCGACGATCTGCTCTTCGTTCCAGTGCTTGCGCATCGCATCGAAGTCGCGGTCGTCGACCGTATTCGGTTGTTGCGCGGCAGCGAACGCGAAATCGAGCGCCGCCCGCTCGGCGTCCGTGAACAGCGGGCTTGTCTGGTACTCCCAGATCGCCGCCAGTTTGGCGTCATCCACGCCTGCCAGATGCGCACCTTCGATGGTGTGGGCCATGCAATATTGGCACCCGGCGGCTCGCGATGCGACATGGGAAATGAGCCGCTTGAGGCCCAGGTCGACTTTTCCGCCAGGCCCGTTCACTGATGCCGCAAGCTTTGCGAACGCAAGCACGATCTCCGGTACCCGCTGCATGATGAGCAGCGAATTGGGGATGAACCCCAGCATGCGGGACACCGCATCCAGGGCCGCGCGCACCTCTGGATTGTCAACAGGAGGCAGCGGTGCAAGGCGACCGCTGGTCTGAGGGGTGGTTCCTTGCATTGATTTGGACCTCCGTTGAGAGCAGGCTGTCGGCAACCCCGCCGATTTATCTCGTTGCCTGAACTCGTAGCCTCACCGCACATGCTTTCCGGGCGTCCAGCCGCCACGGGCCAGAAATTTCTCCCCCGCCGCGATCGGCGCCTCTTCAAGCGGCGTTCCCATGGTGTCGTTCCAGCGGTTGAGGAAACCGAACAGGGCGATCACAGCAGCGATCTCGACGATCTGCTCCTCGCTCCAGTGCATGCGCATGGCATCGAAGTCGCTGTCGTTGACCGTGTTCGGCTGTTGCGCGGCGGCGAACGCAAAATCGAGCGCGGCCCGCTCGGCGTCCGAGAACAGCGGGCTTGTCTGATACTCCCAGATCGCCGCCAGCTTCTCGTCCTCGACGCCTGCCAGATGGGCACCTTCGATGGTGTGGGCCATGCAGTATTGGCATCCGGCGGCCCGCGATGCGACGTGGGCAATAAGGCGCTTGAACCCGCGGTTAACCTTCCCGTCTGGACGGCTCACCGCCGCCGACATTTGCGAGAAGGCGATCACGAGGTGCGGCACGCGCTGCATGATGAGCAGCGAATTCGGCACGAAGCCCAGATTCTTGGCAGTATTTTCGAGTGCCTCCTGAATTTCCGGCACCGAGCCGGCCGGAAGGGGGCTCAGGCGGCCACTTGTGCGAGGGGCGGCGTCGTCCATGTGTTTGTCTCCTGTTGCGTATACGCGGCGCTGCCGTCTTAGTCCGGACCGCCGTCAGGCAGAAAGCGGCGGATAATCCGTATAGCCCTTTTCGGCTCCGCCGAAGAATGTCTTGAAGTCGGGTGAATTGAGCTCGGCCCCGCGCTCGAAGCGCCTTGGCAGGTCGGGATTGGCCAGGAACAGCTTGCCGAATGCGACCGCGTCAGTCCCCCCGGCAGCGATCAGTGCTGCCGCTGCTTCGCGCGTATAGTCGCCGTTGGTGATGACCGGCGAGCCGCAATGGGCCTTATATGTGGCAAGCAGCTGCTCGTTCTGTGCGGTGGCGATGGGCTCCACGAGATGCACGAACGCCAGCTTCATTGGCGCCAACGCCTTGGCGACATGGCCGAAGGTCGCGCGCGGATCGCTGTCCTTCATGTCGTTGTAGGGGTTGTGCGGTGACAACCGCACCCCCACTCGCGATGCGCCCCATACGCCGACCACGGCCTCTATCGTTTCCATCAGCAGACGGGCGCGGTTCTCGATGCTGCCACCATATTTGTCCGTTCGCGTGTTCGAGCCGTCGCGCAGAAACTGATCCAGCAGGTACCCGTTGGCACCATGAACCTCGACGCCATCGAACCCGGCGCTCTTGGCGTTCAGCGCCCCCTTGGCGAAACCTTCGACGACGCCCGGTATCTCCGACAATTCCAGCGCATGAGGCGTTTCATAGTCGACCTTCTTCCAGTCAAGTCCGTAAACCTGGCCCGCCGGCGCGATTGCCGATGGTGCCACCGGCAGCTTGCCGCCAGGCTGATACATGGAATGTGAAATCCGCCCCACATGCCACAGCTGCAGCACGATCTTGCCGCCGACGGCATGCACAGCCGCTGTTACGCGCTTCCACGCCGCCACCTGCTCCTCCGAATGGATGCCTGGAGTTGCCGGATAGCCCTGCCCTTCTGGCACAACCTGGGTTGCTTCCGTGACGATCAGGCCAGCCGAGGCGCGCTGAGTGTAGTACGTTGTCATGAGGTCGGTCGGCACATTGCCTGCGCCGGCGCGGTTTCGGGTCATCGGTGCCATTACGATCCGGTTGGCGATCTCGATATCGCCGAACGTGGCCGGCTGGAAGAGTGGCGAGGTCATGCGTCCGTCCTTGCTGTCACGGCCTGGTGTCGCGTTCGCGAAGCCCGTTTGGTGAGCCGGCCCGGATGTGGAAGCGAGCTTGCGAACCCCCACTTTCGGGTCCCCAGGTCATCGTCCGGCAACATCGTCGGATACGGGTCTGGGAGTGCCGGCAAACATGCGCGGAAGATGGCCCGGCCGCAAGTCCGCAACTGTTGCCCGCAACCATTGCCAGACCAGGCGGCGAAGCCTGACCTGGACCGCGGCCGGCCTGCATGCTAATCGCCCGCTGCTGCTGGGGCGGGCATCGCTGTCCGGCAGCCGAGCAGGAGCCCTTCCTTTGACGCCGGAAATCACAGTACAGCCCGTATCGTCCGACGATCTTCCCGATGTGCTTGCCCTGCAAACTCGCGCGTTCGGGCCGGGCAGGTTCGCACGCACGGCATATCGCGTCCGCGAAGGCATCGAGCCGATCTCTCGCTTCTGTTTGCTGTCGCGGGTTGCCGGAGAGCTTGTGGCGGCGATCCGGTTTACCGAGGTCACCATCGGCGGCACGCCTGGAGCATTGCTGCTTGGTCCCTTGGCGGTCGAGGAGCGCTATATGGGCCTCGGCTATGGAAAGCGGCTTGTCGCCGAGGGGGTTGAGCGTGCGAAAGCCGCCGGCATCAGGCTCGTCGTGCTGGTCGGTGACGAAAGCTATTACGGTCGTTTCGGGTTCGAGCGGGTCCCTCCCGGCCGCATTCTGCTGCCGGGCCCTGTCGATCCGATGCGCGTCCTGGCCGCCGAATTGGATCCGGGCGCGCTGGAGCAATTCACGGGGCTTGTCGAAGCCGTACGCTAACGCTGTCTCGATCTCATGTGCCGACGCGGGTCGAGTGGCCTTGACCTTCCGCCGACGGCTGTACAATGTCGCGTGCTGTTTCAAGCAGCCGTTGTGCAATCCAGTCTTGAGCGGGGCCATGTACGAAGCAATCACAGACGGCATCCGCGTGCGTGTGGAGCCGGTCTTTGTTCCCGACCAGTCAGAGCCGGAGGACGGCTACTATTTCTGGGCCTACGAGGTCGAGATCACCAATCTGGGAACGGAAATCATGCAACTGCGCTCACGCTATTGGCGCATTACCGACGCCAATGGCAGGACGGAGGAGGTGCGCGGACCGGGCGTGGTGGGAGAGCAACCTCGTCTGGCACCCGGCGAGAGCTTCAATTACACCTCCGGCTGTCCGCTCGGCACGCCGCAAGGACTGATGGTCGGCAGTTATCAGATGGAGTGCGGGGACGGCCGCATGGTCGACGTCGCCATCCCGGCATTCTCCCTCGACAGCCCATACGCGCGGCCAACTTTGAATTAGTGAGGCGTCGCGCCAAAAATCGAACCCGGTCGCGGCCATGATACGATTTCGGCGCGACGGGCCACTAGTGCTCCGGTTCTGACATTTGATTCCCGGTTCCGCACCATTGAGAGCAAATGTCAGAACCATAAGGAGCACTAGTGCTCCGGTTCTGACATTTGATTCCCGGTTCCGCACCATCGAGAGCAAATGTCAGAACCATAAGGAGCACTAGCAAGATTATGTTTCTAGTGTAGCTTTTGCACCTGACGTTTGGTCTCGAGGCGAGCGCCAAGCGGGTGCCAAACGTCAGGTGCGCTACACTAGTGTCTCTTTTGATTTCCAGGTTCGCTCTTGAGGTCGCGGCAAAGTGGCGGCGAGCGGCGGCATCGGGCGCAGTGCAATTTCCGCATGTGTGGTGCACAGAAATCACAGATCGGGAGGATGGCATGGCGAAGCCCGCAAACGCGTCGAAGGCTGCGGCTGGGATGGCGACAGCCGTCAATGTATTGCGCCAGCGTTTCGGCGAGCGGCTGCAAACCGGCGAGGCGTTGCGGCGGCAGCATGGGCATACACTGACGTGGCTTTGCAATCAGCCTCCGGATGCCGTGCTGTTCATCGAGACGACAGCAGATGTGGTGGCCGCTGTCGACATTGCGCGTGAACATCGCGTGCCGCTCGTCCCATTCGGCGCTGGCACGTCCCTGGAGGGGCACGTCAACGCGCCAAGGGGCGGTATATCGCTCGATTTTTCCAGAATGAACCGGCTGCTCGCGGTCAACGAACGCGACCTCGACTGCGTCGTTGAACCTGGAATATCGCGGCGGGCCCTGAACGAGCAGTTGCGGGACACCGGGCTCTTCTTTCCGGTGGATCCCGGCGCCGAGGACGCCACTTTGGGCGGCATGGCTGCAACGCGTGCCTCAGGCACCAATGCGGTGCGCTACGGCACGATGCGCGAAAACGTTCTGAACGTCTCTGCCGTGATGGCAGACGGACGCCTGATCAAGACCGCCGGCAGGGCCCGCAAGTCCGCAGCCGGCTATGACCTGACCAGACTGCTGGTCGGATCAGAGGGCACGCTGGGGATCTTTACTGAATTGACGGTCAGGCTGTACGGTATTCCGGAGGTGATCCTGGCCGCCGTCTGCACCTTCAAATCGCTGGCAGGCGCTTGCAACACCGTGATCCAAGCCATTCAACTGGGCCTGGGTGTCGCGCGCATCGAACTCGTCGACGAGATGCAGATCCGCGCCATCAATCTGCACTCCAAGCTGTCCCTGGCCGAAGCGCCGACCCTGTTCCTGGAATTCCATGGCAGCAAGGTCTCAGCGCAGGAGACCGTGCAGCAGTTCAAAGAGCTGGCGCAAGAGGAGGGCGCACTCGCGTACCAGTGGGCGGAGCGGGAAGACGAGAGGCAGAGGCTATGGAAGGCGCGTCACGACGCCTACTTTGCGGTCAAATCAACGTGGACGGACCGCGAGGTGCTGGCGACCGACGTCTGCGTGCCGATCTCGCGACTGGCCGACTGCGTTCTGGATACGCAAGCGGACATAGCTGCGAATGGGCTCATCGCGCCAATCGTCGGGCATGCCGGCGACGGCAATTTCCATTGCAGCGTCGTTCTCGATGGACGCGATGCGGAGGAGCGAAAGAAGGTGGAGGCTTTCCTGGACCGGCTTGCCGATAGGGCCCTGGGTATGGACGGAACGTGCACCGGAGAACACGGGGTCGGCCAAGGCAAGGCCAAGTACATCCGCAAGGAGCACGGCGAGGCTGCAGACCTCATGCTTGCAATCAAGCAAACGCTTGACCCCCTCGGCATCCTGAACCCGGGCAAGATCCTCGTGTGAACGCCGCCATCGGCAACAGGTGCGGCCGGTGGCTCCGACGACGACAATTCTTGATTTTCGACATCTTACCGGCCCACCGAGAGTTCGAACTCTTTCCGGGCGGCGGAGGGCCGGTATTAGTTTTGCTTTGCGCGCAGCCGCCACACCAGCCCTGCGCGCAGATACCTGCAAACCTCAGGTTCGACCACAGGCCAAACCTAAGGTCTTCCGGTATCAATGGGCAAAGATGTCGACATCCTCGAAGCCGGCCAGATCCAGGACGGCGCGGGTCGGAAGAAACGAGAATGCCGCCTCCGCGAGCGCCGTCCGCCCTTCGCGGGCAAGCATCATATCGAGGCGCTGTTTCAACGCATGCAGGTGGAACACGTCGCTGGCAGCGTAGGCGAGTTGCTGATCAGTGAGCTTGTCCGCGCCCCAATCAGAACTCTGCTGCTGTTTGGAAATGTCTATCTGCAGTAAT
This sequence comes from uncultured Alphaproteobacteria bacterium, assembly GCA_963825625.1. Taxonomy (GTDB): domain Bacteria; phylum Pseudomonadota; class Alphaproteobacteria; order Rhizobiales; family Hyphomicrobiaceae; genus CAMDPA01. The sequence continues at coordinate 245,056 of CAWGUF010000017.1, forward strand.
TCCGCGGTGAGGTCTTTCAGGCCGTGACGGTCCGTATACGTTCTGGTCAGCTTGGAAGCGATCTTGGTGCAGTAGACTGGCGTCGTCATCACACCGAGGTACTTGTGCAGAACCGCAATGTCGAAGCGTGCGAAGTGGAAAATCTTGAGCACACCGACATCTGTCAGCAAGGCCTTGAGCCGCGGGGCCTCGTAGGGCGGAGCAACCTGCACCAGATGGGCGTGGCCATCGCCGCTGGAAAGCTGGACCAGGCACAGCCTGTCGCGATGCGGCCGCAACCCCAGCGTCTCGGTATCGATAGCGACGGAGCCGGCGAAGGTCAGCCCAGCCGGGAGGTCGCCCTTGTGCAGCTTGAAGGATGTGGAGGGCATCGCGACCGTCATTCAGTTCTGGCGGACGGCGGCGTGCGGCAGAGACGATGCCGACACGCATCCTGCGAGGCCGTTACCGACTGCGATCCGCGAGATGAGATGGTGCCCAGAAGAGGACTCGAACCTCCACGGTGTTACCCGCTAGTACCTGAAACTAGTGCGTCTACCAATTCCGCCATCTGGGCTTGGAGCGCCTGAGTTAGTGTGCGCCGCCTGCGTTGTCAACATCGGTTGCCACAATCCCCCGCGGCAGCCCCCCCGCGGCTGGCTGGCCTAAGCCGGGTTGCTAACCTACATTGTACGGATGCCCATTGTCCGCTCCACTGCAGCCCCCGCACCGCAACAGCCCGTCGGCGCTCTCCCGGCCATACCTTTCATCGAGGTGGGGGCCGAGTTCCCGATGGCTACGCTGATCGCAGAAGAAAAGCGCGCCCACGCCCTGATCGATATGGCAACGCATCGGGTGCCGCGATCGGCTTTGCGCGGCCTCGATGCCGTATCGCGTCGGTGGCTGGTCAAATGGAATAACGCCTATCTGCCCGAGATCGACGCCATCGCGGCGCGCCTGGGCAGGCCTGGCGGCTACTTTTTGGCAGTCAACTACGAGTGGGGCTGCACTGTCAGCGTCGGGTCCGCTCCGGACCAGCAAAGCGCCCGGCTCGCACGCACGCTGGACTGGTCGATGGAAGGGCTGGGCCGACACGTGATTGCCGCACGCGTCGCAGCTTCCGCCGGGCCGTACATTACGCTGACCTGGCCAGGTTTCACCGGTGTGCTTCAGGCGATGGCGCCGGGCCGCTTTGCGGCCGCGTTGAACCAGGCACCAATGCGCAGACTGGGAGGCGGCGTGTATCCGCTCGACTGGGCCGCCAACCGGGCCAGGGTCTGGCGGATGCCACACCCGATGCCGGTCCATCTCATGCGTCGCGTGTTCGAGACGGCCGAGACGTACGCGCAGGCGCGCCAGATGCTCATCGACGCGCCGATCGCCTCACCGGCGATCTTCTCGTTATGCGGCCTGGAGCCCGGCGAGGCCTGCCGCATCGAGCGCACCGAAGAGGATGCGCGCGTGGCGGACGGCCAGCAATGCGCGACCAACCACTGGCAGTCGGACGGCTGGTCCGGGCGGGCACGCGGCCATGATAGCGCGGGTCGGCTCGCATGCATGGCAGGGACAGGCGCAATCGAGCTCGATCCAACATTTCCCTGGCTGACCCCACCGATCCTCAACCCGCTGACACGCCTCGTCATGGTGCTTGACGCCAAGCGCGGCGCATTCGTTGCGCAGGGTATCGAGCGGTCGGCAGCAGCTACTCAGCCGCTGGTGTGGCACGGCGCGTGTGGCGTCGCGCCTTAATTGACTGGTAGTTGCGGCTCGGTTGGTGTCAATTAAGGCGCGATAAACGCCACACTAAGCTATTGACTCTGCGAGTGGCCTTCATGTCGCGCCTAAGTCGTCAGCGGTTGCGTCTAGCCTAGCGATTTAGGCGCGACAGGCCACTAGCCGCGCGGGACGATTTCTGCACGTCGGCGTTCGTCTGTGCCCTTCTCTGCCCTGCCCTTCTCTGTCCGGCCCTTATCTGCCTTGGCCTTCGGGACGGGCTCATTAGCCTCAGGCTTCAGCCATGGAGGTAGCGGCGTAAACCAGTCGGCAGTGAAGTCGATGAATGCACGCACCTTGGCCGACAAATGCAGCCGCGTCGGGTAGACGAGATAGACACCGAGCTCGTGGGTCGTAAGATCGTCCAGCAGGCTCACGAGGCGGCCGGCGCGCAGGTCTCGTGCTGCCGCGAATTCCGGAATGAAGCCGACCCCCTGACCGAGCAGCAGCGCATTCTGCACAGCCAGCGCACTGTTGACGGCAAGCGCCGGCTCGACGCGCACGGTCGTCGATGTATCGCCCGCGCCAAATCGCCAATTCTCGCGCCAGCGAATATTGGTGTCCACGATACAGCTGTGGCTGACAAGCTCATGCGGAGACGCGGGCGAGCCGTGCTTTGCGAGGTAAGCCGGTGAAGCGCACAACAAGAGCCGAACGGCGCATAGGCGGCGGGCAATCAGCGAGCTGTCCTGCAGCGTGGTGATGCGCAACGCAACCTCGAACCCCTCGCCGACCAGGTCGACGATGCGGTCGGCGAGCAGCAGCTCGATCTCGACCTCCGGATAGGCTGCCCTGAACGCCGACAGCATTCCCATCAGCTCGATCTCGCCCAGTGTCTGTGGCGCTGTCACCTTGAGGAAGCCGCGTGGATTGCCGGCCTCCGCCTTCACCGAATTCTCCAGGGCGTCGAAGTCACCGATGAGATTGCGAGCACGCTCGTAGTAGGCACGGCCGATCTCGGTCATCTGGATGCGCCGCGTCGTGCGGTTGAGCAATCTGCTGCCGAGCCGGTCCTCCAACTCACCGATATGCTTGGAAACGAGTGCTTTGGACTTGCCGAGCCGCTCGCCCGCGACGGTAAAGCTCATGGCGTCCACGACAGCCACGAAAGTGCGCATCAACTCTATGGTGTCCATTTTCGGTTAGCCAAGCTCAGTGAACGACATATCGTGAAGGATAGCCGACAACCGATGCCGATTGTCAACATTTTGAAAACTCACGTTTCCGTGATGATCGCCTCGTTCACACCAGAGGCTGCGTCAGCAGCCCAGCCGTCATGGCGCGCACTCATCAGCCTCGCCCGACATAGGGCATAGTCGTCGCCATGATGGTCATGAACAGCACATTGGTGTCGAGTGGAAGGCCAGCCATGTAGGCAACCGCGCTACCGCAATGCTCCACGTCGAACGTCGGCTCGGCCATGATCTGCCCGTTTGCCTGCGGCACGCCGTCCTTCATGCGGCTGGCGAGCGGCGTTTCGGCATTGCCGATATCGATCTGACCGCAGGCAATTCGGTGCTTTCGCCCATCAAGAGCGATGCTCCTGGTCAGCCCCGTGATGGCGTGCTTCGTCGCCGTGTAAGCGACAGTATCCGGGCGCGGCGCATGCGCCGAAATCGAACCGTTGTTGATAATCCGACCGCCCATCGGCTTCTGTGACTTCATAATGCGGATCGCTTCTTGGGCGCAAAGGAACGAGCCCGTCAGGTTGACGTCCACGCAGCGCCGCCAGTCGGCGACGCTCAGCGTCTCCGTCGGAATCCGCGGCACCCCGATGCCGGCATTGTTGAACAGCACGTCGAGGCGCCCGAATTCGCGCGCAGTGATGGCGAACAGTGCCGCCACCTGATGCTCGTCGGCGACATCGGTCGGCACCGGCAGCAGGCGCGGCGCAGCATCGCCCCCAGCGTCCCCCCTGGGGCCGGCCAGCGCCGCGGTCTCTTCGAGGGCGGACATTCGGCGGCCTGCCAGCACGACGGCGTAGCCTGCCTTGTGCAGGGCGAGAGCGGCTGCCCTGCCGATGCCGCTGCCTGCTCCCGTTATCAGTGCGATCCTCGGGCCATCGGGCGCTTCGAGCATATCGCCTCCCTTCGCAAGTTGTACTCAGAGTTGCCAAGCTGCAGATTGATCGTCATAGCTGCTGAAAACGGTATGGGGAAAACACATGTTCAAAAATTCGCGCGCCGGCATTGTCTCCGTCCTGGCGACGCTGCTGCTGGGGCTGGCCGCATTGGCGGGACCGGCTCAAGCGCAGGCCGGCAAGGCCTACTACAAGGGCAAGACCATCACCATCCTGGTGCCGTTCGGGCCGGGAGGAGGCTTCGACATCTACGCCCGGCTCATGGCGCCGCACCTCGCCAAGCACCTCGAGGCAACCGTGGTGGTGCAGAACCTGCCCGGCGGCGGCGGACTGCTCGCCCTGGGCAAGGTCTACACCGCCACGCCCGACGGCTCGACGATGATCCTGGCGCAAGGCACAGGCGCAGCGTTGGCCCAGATCCTGGAGCGCAAGGGCGTACGCTACGACCTCGCCAAGATGAATTTCCTCGGCACGGTCGCCCATTCGCCGTGGATCGTGGTGGTTGGGCCCAAATCGCCGATCAAGTCGCTGGACGACCTCATCAAGGCAGGACGCACGAAGCTCAGCTGGGGCGGGAGCGGTCCCTCGGACGGGCTGGCCAATGGCGCCAAGCTCGCCTGCGAGACGCTCAAGCTCGACAAGTGCAACATCGTCGTAGGGTTCAAGGGCTCCAAAGGCGCAGCGCTGGCGGTCGCACGCGGCGAGATGGACGCGATATACGTTTCCAACTCGTCTGCTGCCGAATACATCAAGAGCGCCGGATTGCGGCCGATCGTGGTGTACGGACGCGAGAAATCCAAATTCGTCCCGAACGCGCCGACCATCTTCAGCCTGCAGAAATTCTCCAAGGACGAAGAGTGGCTGATCGACTACCACGGCAAGCTCGAGGATCTAGGCCGCGTGTTGATCACCAGTCCTGGCGTGCCAGCAGACAAGCTCACAGCGATGCAGGACGTGGTCAAGACGGTGCTCACGGACAAGGCGTTCGTCGAGGAGGCCAACAAACGCAAGCGCGACATCCTGTTCCGGGATGCGCAGACGACCCGAAACAACGCGCTCAGTGTCATCCAGGATCTGACGCCTGAGCAGAAGGCACGGGTGGTCAAGCTGCTGAAGGTCGAGGGTTAAGGGCCGCAGCCATCAGGCAGCAAGACAAACAGTCTTGACCGCCATATGCCTCGCCCGGCTCGCTACGCGATACGCGATACGCGAGCCGGGAGAACGGCGCAATGCCAAGCCATATAAGTTTCGCTCACTACGTATTGGATTGATTGGCATCAAGGCCGCAAAGGCGCGATGCCCGCAGCCTCGACCAGGTTAGAGGCGCGAGGTAGATGCCATGAAAGCTCAAGAAATCATGACGCGCGACGTGGTTTCGGTTCTGCCGAACACGAAGGTTCGCGATATCGCTACGTTGATGAGCGAGCGGCATGTCAGTGGCGTGCCGGTCGTCGCAGCCGATGGTCAGTTGCTGGGCCTCGTCAGCCAGAGCGACCTGTTGCACCGTGCTGAGCTTGGGACCGAGCGCAAGCGCAAGGCCTGGCTCAGCCTGTTCGCGGATCCAGACACGATGGCTCGCGAGTATTCGAAGTCACACGGGATTGAAGCGCACGACGTGATGTCCCGGCCGGTCGTCTCGGTCAAGGCCGATGCCGACCTGCAGGAGGTGGCCGACGTGCTCGAGAGCCACCGGATCAAACGGGTTGCCGTGCTTGATGGCGGCAAGCTCGTCGGCATCGTCAGCAGAGGCGATCTGGTGCGTGCGCTCAGCACACTGCAGACCGTCAAGACCGACCGCGTGCTGGCAGACGGCGCCCTGCAGGAAGCCCTGATGGCAAAGATCAGACAGCAATCCTGGCTTGACACGTCCTACACGACGCTGACGGTCAAAAACGGGCTGGTGGAGTTGTGGGGCATGGTCAAATCGGATGACCAACGCAACGCGCTGCACGTCTTGATCGAGGAGACCGAAGGGGTGAATTCCGTTTCGGACCACACCCGCGTCGGCTCGCCGCAGTTTGCCGGCATCTGATACCGGAAAACCTTAGGTTTGCCCTTGCGAACCTGAGGTTTGCGGGGATCCGCGCGCAGGGTTGGTGTGGCGGCTGCGCGCAAAGAAAAAACCATACCGGCCCACCGCCGCCCAGACAGAGTCGGACTTTCGGTGGGCCGGTATGAGCCGGCTGGCGCGAGCGCAGGCCGGCGAGACTGCGGGCAAGGCTGTGCCCCTAGGGTGCCTCACACTTGGGGTGCCTCACACTCAGGGGCGCTCCTGCTGCCTCAGTAATGGATGGCGCCGAGATGGCCGCCCCCAACGGCAATGGCATCGCCGTTGATTGCTACCGAGCGTGGCGATGCCAGGAAGGCGACCACGTCGGCGACCTCCTCTGCGGTAATCAGGCGGCCGATCGCAGCCGTGGACGCCATGCGGCGCTCGATCTCCGCTTCCGGCACGCCTTGCTCTCGCGACTGTCGCGCAACAACTGCCGGCGTGGCCTCGGTGCGTGTCAGCTTGGGATGCACGCAGGTGACGTTGATGCCGAAACGCCCAAGCTCGTCAGCCAGATTCTTGGTGAGCGAGGCCACGGACACATTGCGAATCGAGCCGACAATATTTCCCGTCGAGCGGGCAGCCAGACCGCTATTGTTGATGATCCGCCCCCAGCCGCTCTTCTTCATATGGGGCGCAACCTCGCGGGCGCATCGCAGGTAGCCCATCACCTTGACGTTCACATCGTCCCAGAACACGTCGTCGGTCAATTCGGCCAACTTGGGAGGGGCGGCCCGGCCGGCCGCCTTGGCTGCATTGTTGGACAGGATGTCGATACGGCCGAAAGCGGCCATCGCAGCATCGACCATGGCGCGCACGGACGCTTCGCTGCCGGTGTCGACCGGGACCGGCAGCACGCGGCGGCCGGTCGCCTCGGCAATCTCGGCGGCCGCGGCCTCCAGCATCGCCTTGTCACGCGCGGCGACAACGACATCGACGCCCTCCCGGGCCAGCTGGAACGCGATCGCCTTGCCAATGCCACGGCTGCCACCGGTCACAACCGCCGTTTTGCCGCTTAGCTGAAGATCCATTGCAACCTCTCCGCAGTCTCATGAATTGCAGTTCAGAACTGGCATCCTACACTGGCAGGGCGCCTGTGCCAGCGCCTTGCCAGAGGTCCCGCGACGGCTTAGGTTCCGTTTCATATCAATTCCTCAACCCTCAAGGACCGGGAGATACCCCATGGCTTTCGAGCTGCCGAAACTGCCATACGCCTATGATGCGCTGGCACCGCACATGTCCAAGGAGACCCTGGAGTTCCACCACGACAAGCACCATCTGGCCTACGTGGACAACGGCAACAAGTTCGCCGGCGAGGGAACCAAGTATGCCGGCAAGTCGATCGAGGACATCTGCAAGGAAGCGTTCGCGGCCAAGGACGCGCCGGTCATCAACAACATCGGCCAGCACTACAATCACATGCATTTCTGGAACTGGATGAAGCCCAACGGCGGCGGCAAGAAGGTTCCTGGCAAGCTGGAGAAGCTGATCAACGAAGCGGGCGGCTTCGACAAGGTGCGTGCTGACTTCATTGCGGCCGGTGTCGGCCAGTTCGGCTCTGGCTGGTGCTGGCTCACGATCAAGGACGGCAAACTGGAAGTCACAAAAACCGCCAACGGCGAAAATCCGCTGATGTACGGCGCCAAGCCGATCCTGGGCTGCGACGTGTGGGAGCACAGCTACTACATCGACTATCGCAACGCGCGTCCGAAGTATCTCGAGGCCTGGTTCGACGGCCTGGTCAACTGGGAGTACGTCGAGCAATTGATGGGTTAAAGGGGACTTTATAATTGCGCACGGCAACTCCCCCGAGGGGAGCCGGTTGCAGGGCGCGACCCGATAAGAAACGATGGCCACCCCTGGCGTGCCAAGGGTGGCCATCGTTATTCCAGCAGATTTATTTCGGTGCGTCGCGAGCCCTTATGCGGCTCGATGCTTCGGCTCCGCGCTCAGACGTGTGTCGCGTAGCGCCGGAGTTGATCGAGACGGCGCTTGTAGGCCCGTTCCAGGCAAATCCAATGACCGCCGCAGGTGTTGCGCTCCGCAATCCATGCCCGCTGGTCGTTTCGCACGCTGCGGGTCTGGCCGAAGTGCCGGGCACGTAGAAGGGCGCGATCGTACCAATATGCCAAGCGCTCGTCGAGCGCGCTCAACCGCGGATGCCAGCAAACGGCTGATTCCGTGCGGCCCCGCGGGTCCTGGCAATTGAAGCTGGCGGCAGGCGCCGGACCCGACAAGGTCATCGACGCAAACATCATGGCCAGAACAAAAAACAGCGATTTCATGGCAAACCTCCAATGCTTTCGTGATCTCGCTGGAGGCCAATCTGCCAAGTTTGCCATGAACGCGTCATGAGCAGACCGTTCATCCCCGCCCGCAGAACAGGCAAGCGAAGACAACGACCGGAAAACCCAGGAAAATACCGCCATCGAGGCGCGCAAAGCGCCGCCCCGGCCGGCGATCAAAGCGAGCATCGCCAGCGTTGCCAGCTGTTCACAGATCTACCGCGCGACTTGAAGGCGGGGCACATGCCCGCTAGAGCTACAGCACAAGAGACCAAGGCGTGGCGTTGCGGGTCGCGTCCATCTGGGGGCGTAAAGTTTGCGCGTTCTACTGGTATTGATGACAGCGTGTCTGGCGTTCACCTTCTCCGGGTGCGCGACGGTGGGCATCAGGAACGCCGTCCCAAACGAGATCGCCGCGCAACGCGCGACGCTGCCGAACCTGCCTGGCGTGCGTGCCTGGGCCGACGAGGTGCCAGCCAATCCGGCAGCGGAAATCCGTCGCCGGCTGCCATCCATGCCGCGGCTTGCACAGACCTCCAACAGGGCTTCGGGCAGGCCGGTCGTCGAGATCCTCGCATTGTCTGGCGGCGGCGGGGACGGCGCATTCGGCGCGGGATTGCTGGCAGGCTGGAACGCCCGGGGCACGCGGCCGCAATTCGAGGTCGTCACCGGCGTGAGCGCAGGCGCCATCATTGCCCCGTTTGCCTATCTTGGACCGCGCTACGACCGTACCCTTCACGAAATCTGGACCAACTACGAGACCAGCCAGATTGTCACCGCGCAGATTCTTCCGGGCCTGCTTGGTGGCTCTGCACTTACCGATACGGCGCCGCTGCAAGCGCTGATCGCCAAATACGTCGATCGCAGGTTCCTGGGGGAAATCGCCCGCGAGTACCGGCGCGGGCGCGTTCTGCTGATTGGCACAACCAACATCGATGCGCAGCGGCCGGTGGTCTGGAACATGGGCGAGATTGCCGCCAGCCAGCATCCCGACGCGCTGTCGTTATTCCGCAAAGTGATCCTCGCTTCGGCGGCAATCCCTGGCGCATTCCCGCCGGTCAGCATCGAGGTGCGCGCCGATGGCAAGATCTACGAGGAGATGCACGTCGATGGCGGCACGACGCGGGAGATCTTCGTCTCGCCCGTCGAGGTGCCGCTCACGGCGTTCGACCCGCTTTATGAGCAGCCACCTCTCCGCAAGATCTATCTCATCAAGAATGGCAAACTGGCACCGGAGTACGATGCGGTGCCCAAGCAGACCATCCCGATCTCGGTGCGGGCCATCTACACGCTGATCAAGTCGCAGAGCCAAGGTGAAATCTACAAGGTCTGGCGTATGAGCAGAGACGCTGGTGCCGACTTCAATCTGCTCGCCGTGCCGGCGACGTTCAACCAAAAGGCTAGCCAGGCATTTGATCCTGCCTATCAGACTGCACTCTACGAGGAAGGCTACAGGCTCGGCCGGTCAGGCAATGCTTGGCAAAAGCGGCCTCCGGTGCTGCGGGCTGGAAAAACCAGGTAATCCGAACTGGCGGATGCACCCGATCGGCAGGAACGGGATATTCAACATCGGCGAGCGGCGGCACTTGACGAGGCCGGCTTAGCCCTTCAATTGATTAGCAACAAACGATTTAGACTGGGATCCCCGGTCCGGCAGGTTACACATGAACAATATCGACAGGCTTTTCGGCCTCAAAGGCGAGGCGCGGGTAAGGTACGGCGACGGCGAGTTCCAGGTGCTCTCTCCGGGAGATTTCGTGCGCTGCGCGGTCACCGGCAAAGTCATCATGCTTCCGGAGCTGCGCTATTGGAGCGTGCAGCTGCAGGAAGCCTACGCGTCGTCCGAGATTTCCCTGAAGCGATATCACGAGATGCGCATCAAAGGGCGCGTGCGATAGCAGGGCTATCGGAATCTGCCAGTGCGCCTGCGAGCGACAGCGGTGGAAATCAACGCTGAAAGCTCAGCTGCGTCAGGATCGTTCATTGTCATGGCGATCGGCAGGGCGCGTGCGCGCTGGCGCAGCTCAGCGAGCGCTCCACTTCCGCCCGCGAGGCGAACCCAGTCCTTTTCAGTCGTTACGAGTATCGCATTCAGCCTGGTCGCGCTGTCTATAGCCGCACGGGCATCTGCCTCGGTGAAAGCGTGATGGTCAGGATGGATAAGCCGATCCGCGACTTCGATGTCCATGTCCTGCAGCATTCGGAAAAAGCGATGCGGTCCTGCAATTCCCGACATTGCGACCACGCGCTTGCCCCGCAGCGCGTGCCAGTGGCTGGTTGGCTCAACCCAAGCCTCCAGCACCGGACCGGCGAACTGCTGGCGCAGCATGGCCGCCATATCCTTGGTTTGCGAGCGCTTGCCGCGAGGACGATTGATGACGATCGCATCGACGATGCCGAGTTGAAATTGCAGCGAGGCGCGCAACGGGCCAGCCGGGATGACGCGTCCGTTGCCGAAACCTCTGGAGCCGTCGACCACGGCCACTGAGAGGTCCTTGGCCAAGGCCGGATTCTGCAAACCGTCATCCATGACAATCACAGTTGATGCGTGCGCACCTTCATCACTCCCCAGCGCGGCGGCTCCAGCTGCGCGATCGCGCGACACCACGGTGGGCGCAAGTCGCGCCAGCAGCAGCGGCTCGTCGCCGACATCCCGGGCTGTGTCCGTGGCGACATCGACGCGGTGCGGGCCGGCGAGGCGACCGCGGTAGCCGCGAGACAGGAAGGCGGGACGTTCGCCTGCAGCCTGCAGCACGCCCGCGATATGGAGCGATAGCGGCGTCTTGCCAGTACCTCCGGCGGTGAAATTGCCGACACAGACGACCGGCAGGACCGAACGGTAAGGTGTGGCGCGACGCAGGCGACGGACAGCGGCCCAGCCCCAGATGGCGGCGACCGGCTGCAGGAGAGCAGGCATCACCGACGCTTCGCTGCCGTACCACCACGACGGCTCGTCAGCCGACACGCCGCAATTCCTTTTCCTCCGGGAGGAAGCGCAATAGCTCCGTCACTGTACGCTCGAGTGCGCCGGCAAGTTTCGAAAGCGCGGACTGAGCCCCCGTGCGCATGCGCTGCATCTCGACGTTGTCAGCCAGCAGGCGACTGACCGAGGCGGAAAGCTCGTCGGCATCGTGCACGACGATCGCGCCGTGATGGGCAATCAACGTCTCATAGGCATCGCGGAAATTCTGCCAATTGGGACCGGTGATAACCGCCGCGCCATGCTTGATGGCCTCGACCGGGTTCTGTCCACCACGATTGACAAGTGAGCCACCGACGAAGGCGACCGGTGATGCCGAATAGAAGGTACCCAGCTCCCCGATCGTGTCGGCGATGTAGATCTCCGTGCCGTCGCCCGGCAGGCTGCCAAGAGAGCGCTGGGCGACGCCTATTCCCTGCGATTTCAGCAACTCCGCTATCTCTGTCCCTCGCTCAGGGTGGCGAGGCGCCAGCAACGTACAGAAGCCGGCATGGTGCCGGGCAAGCTGGCGATGAGCCTCGGCGATGATCAGCTCTTCGCCTTCGTGTGTGCTCGCCGCAACGAGCAGCGGCCTTTCGCCCAGGGCCTCACGCAAATGTCCGAGTGCCACCGCCTCTACGGGCGGGGGTGGGGAATCGATCTTGAGATTGCCGACAGAAAGTGCCCGGCGCACGCCCATGTCGGAGAAACGCTGCGCCAAAGTCTCGTTCTGCGCCAACACAACATCGAAACAGGCAAAGAGTGGCGATGCGACGCGCTTCATCCGGCGCCAGCGATTATAGGACCGAACAGACATGCGGGCATTGACCAGGGCCAGCGGCACTGAACGTTGCGCGGTCTCGGTCACAAGGTTCGGCCAGATCTCACTTTCGGTGAAGACGGCAAGGTCCGGTCGCCAGTGGTCGAGAAAGCGGCTGACGCAAGTTGGCGTGTCAAGCGGAACGTATTGGTGAATGTCATCTGGGCCAAGCCTGTCTGCGGCGAGCGCGGCCGATGTAACGGTGCCCGTTGTTATCAGGAATTTCAGATCGGAGCGCGCTTCTCGCAAGGCTGCAGCAAGCGGCAGGATCGCGTTGAGCTCACCGACACTTGCGGCATGGATCCAGACCAGTCGCCCCGCAGGTCGAGGCTGGCCTGGAATGCCGAGCCGTTCATCGCTGCGGCGCGCATCCTCTTTGCCGCGCCGCGCACGAATGCCAAGGAGCAGCGGTGCGGCAGGCTGCATCAATCGTGTTGTAAGTCGATAAGACTTCAGGCCAAGGCCAAGTGCGGGCTGGCGCGCGCTGACCACGTCGCCTGTGCTGGCTGCGCCGCCATCGCTTGCCTGCTCCTTCCGGCTGCCGCGCTGCCCAGGCTGCGGGAACGTGCGCCGCGGATCGGCCCCTGCGAGACTATAGGCACGCATGGTGGCGCGATTGAGCCCCTCCTCTACTACCAGCCGCAGCTCTTCGCGTCGCGCGTCGTCGGCGTCTCGCGGCACCTCGATAGGATCGCCGAACACCCCTGCAAGGGTACCGAACGGCAGGTTCACCGTCATGCAACTCCAGGTCGGCAGCGCATGGTAGCGGCTGGTGGCAACTGCGAGCGGGATGATCGGACGACCAGACAGCCGTGCCAGCGCAATGATCCCTTCACCGGCACGGCGCGCCGGCCCCGGCGGAACATCGGCTGTCATCGCCACGAACACGCCCTCATCGAGCGTTTTCAAGGCCGCCCGCAATGCATGCGCGCCGCCGCGATCCTTGCGTCTGGCTCCCGCGCCCGCACCGCGAATGAGGGTGGTGTTGAAACGTTCCAGGGCGTACGCGAGGTGCTCGGCGTCGCCGTGCCTGGCGAGCATGACGGCCAGGGGCTCGTGATGCGGCTTGACTTTGGGGGTAAGCAGGAACTGTCCATGCCAGACGGCAATGATGGCAGGGCGGTGTGCAGCGAGAAAAAACTCGATATCCGACGGCTCAACGATCACGCGCGAGGTGCGGTGAACAAAGTCGACATAGCCGGCGATCGAGCGGCCCGACCACCGACCGAGCCGCATCTTGTCCAACACGTGTCGAGCCATGCCGCTTGCTGGCCTCGCAATGAATTCTGATCATATGCCTGGGTTCGGCACAACTGTTATCACAACTGGCGCGTCTGCCCCGCGGCGGCGCTGCCAAACCGCCCAATCCTGCCGAGCGCAACAGCGACGCTAGTGTATGGGGCCGGTTGCCTCACTTGCTCCTGCTTCCTATAGCGGATATTGAGCAATTGCAAAGCCGGATTGCAGCATCAGAAGCTGCGGTCAATCAGCTGGGCCTATGGAGGGCTTCGCACACTCGCCGGACGATCCTGAACGCATGGCAACAGTCAGCAAAACGGTGCGACGAGCAATCAAGCGCGTAACGCTCGGCTGGCGCCAATCGATGCTCGATAGGGCGCCGCCCTGGATGCGAAAGGTGCTAGGCAAGCCAGCGTCCTATCTGGATATGCTGCTTGTCGATCACGGTATTTTCCGGATCATCTACAGCAACAGGCACCAGATCGGCAACGGTGCGTGGCGGTCTGCACAGCCCGCGCCGCATCAGATTGCGGCCATGAAGCGGCTTGGCATCAAAACGGTCGTGAACCTGCGCGGCGAACGGTTGTGCGGCAGCTACTGGCTGGAGTGTGCGGCCTGCGAACGGCATGGCATAAACCTGGTCAACTTCCAGGTCAGGTCGCGCGCCGCACCAAGTAAAGCCGAGCTGCATGGTGCGCGGGAGCTGTTCGACACAATCGAGTACCCCATGTTGATGCACTGCAAGTCCGGCGCCGATCGTGCCGGCCTTATGAGTGTGCTTTACAGCCATTTGAAGCAGGATGAGCCGATGCTGCAGGCCATCAAGCAGCTGTCGTTGCGCTACGGCCATATCCGTCAGGCGGATACCGGCATCCTTGACGCATTTTTCATGCGCTATATCGCCGACACAGCGAAGCGGCCGATGCCATTCTTCGAGTGGGTCGACACCGTCTACGACCCGGAGGAATTGCAGCGCAAGTTCCGGGCCGCCGGTTGGGCCAACCGGCTCGTCAACTCTGTGTTGCGGCGTGAATAGTCGAGGAGCGCGATGCCGCGTTCTCGACAGGCGACCGCGCGTGGCGGCATTCCCTCGACCGGGATCAGGCAGGTGGCACCGGTCACGATTGACGCAACCGATAATTGCCAACTCAACTGCAATGACAGTCTCCGGAGCGGCAAATCCACTTGCGAACTTCTGCAATAGCAGGGCAATGCGGCGAACCTGACCAACAATATGCTTGGATGCAGTGTTGCCAACTCATCACGCTTAGGTTGAGACGATCAACTTTTTTACAAATCAACTCGACGCAATATTGAGGAATGTGGCATTCGTTTGGCGACGCTTCGCACCGCCTGCGAGCGTCGAAATGAGGCAGGTCAGTTCCGGCAGCCTCCCCGCGGCTGGTGGGGCTGACCCCTCAATTCTTTTGAGCGTCTATTCATCGCCAATCGCGCCGGGAGGCGACAGTGGCGCCCACAGGCTGCCGACAGCTGAAGTCGCACCGAGGCTGCCCCACGTTCCGCTACTGCAGCACAGACAACGGCCGCGCGATGCACCAGTGTTGCCAATCCCGCGCGGCTAAGTTAAGGGATCGTCTCGCGTTCGTGGCTGGATGTCAGGTGTCGTAACGCTCTTGGTCATGTTTCGTGTGCCTTATGCCGTAGTAGTCATCGGCACAGGTTGCCGCACCGGTTCGCTGCCGTAGCTCAGTGGTAGAGCACTCCCTTGGTAAGGGAGAGGTCGTGAGTTCAATCCTCACTGGCAGCACCACTTTTTCGCTCACGGGCCCGCGCACCTGCCGTCGGCCCTCCACGCGGGCGGCGCTCGCGCCGGGTCGCGTTGCTCCCTGATCGCCTACGGCGATGGGTGAGCGCCAATAAACTCGCCAAAACGCGCCAAGCTATATTTTCCTTTTCGCTCACGGGCCCGCGCGCCTGCCGTCGGCCGTCCGCGCGGGCGGCGCTCGCGCCGGGTCGCGGGCTCCCTGATCGCCTGCAGCGATGGAAGAGCGCCACGATCTGGCTTGCCAGTCGGCCTTGTCAGGGTGGACATCGGAGCGCTTCAGCCTCCACTATCCGGGCTTGGTTGCCGGCACCAGGGGATGCGCATGCTTGGCCAAACTGATCTCGTAGAACAAGCCAGCCGATGGCTCGCGGCATTGGAAGGGGCCGTCCAATCCGGCGGCGAGGCCGAGCTCGGCGAGCTGTTCGATGACGACAGCCATTGGCGCGACGTGCTCGCACTGACCTGGGAGATACAGACCTTCAACGGCAAGGCGCTCGTGCGCGAGCAGCTTGCAAAATTCAGTCGGCGAGCCAGGCCATCGGATTTCCGCATCGACCAAGCCCGCACCGCTCCCCGGAAGGTGGTGCGCGCCGGCGTCGAGGTCGTCGAGGTCATCTTCGCGTTCGAGACCGGCGGGCGGCCCTGCAGCGGCGTCGTACGGTTGTTGCCGCCATCGTCCGATGCTTCGTATGCGGATGACATCCGGTCCGGCGAGCTGCCGGCCAAAGCCTGGACATTGCTGACGGCGCTGGAGGCACTCGATACAAAAGGAGCAGGCGGGCCTTCATGCTCCGGGGCCAACGCGGCAAATGAGATGCATCCGGACAAATCGTTCTCGCGCGATTTCCACGGCCCCAACTGGCTGGACCACAGGGTGGCCGCTGCCGCCTACGAAGACCGTGATCCTGCGGTCCTGGTCGTGGGGGCCGGCCAGGCGGGCCTGTCGATTGCGGCACAACTGACGACTATGGGCGTCGACACACTGCTGGTGGACCGCGGCCAGCGCATCGGCGACACCTGGCGCAACCGCTACCACGCCCTGACGCTACACAATCAGAAGCGCGTCAATCACCTGCCGTTCATGCCGTTTCCTCCCAACTGGCCAACCTATATCCCGAAGGACAAGCTGGCAGGATGGTTCGAGGCGTATGCGGAAAGTATGGAGCTTAACGTGTGGACGTCGACCGTATTCGAGGGCGGCGCATACGATGAAGGTTCACGCACCTGGTCGGTGACGCTACGGCGTGGCGACGGCTCCGTGCGGCACATGCAGCCGCGCCACGTGGTCATGGCGACCGGCGCCAGTGGAATACCGAGCATTCCGAGTCTGCCGGGCCTCGAGACCTTCAGCGGCACAGTCGTGCATTCGGGTGCCTTCGGCGACAGCCGCACGTGGGCGGGCAAGCGCGCGATGGTGATCGGCACCGGCACCAGCGGTCACGATATTGCGCAGGATCTGCATTCGAACGGCGCGCAAGTGACGATCGTGCAGCGCAATCCGACCATGGTGGCCAACATCGAGCCGAGCGCGCAATTGCCGTATCGCCACTACGAGGAGGGGCCGCCGCTGGAGGACTGCGACCTGCTGACGGTCTCGCTGCCGCTGCCCGTTCTGCGGCGGATACATCAGCGGCTGACGGCGGAGGGGCGACAGCACGACCGGGACCTTCTGCAGCGGCTTGAACGCAAAGGCTTCCAGCTTGATTTCGGCGTCGATGGCACCGGCTGGCAGTTCAAGTACCTGACGCGCGGCGGTGGCTACTACTTCAACGTCGGCTGCTCGGACCTGATAGCCGACGGCAAGGTCGATCTCCTGCAGTATTCCGCTATCGGCGCATTCACGAGCACGGGCGCTCGCCTGCGCGACGGTGGCACGGTGGCAGCCGACGTCATCGTGCTGGCGACGGGGTACAAGGGACTGGAGCATGAGGTAGCGCAATTGTTCGGCGAGGACGTTGCCCGCCGTATCGGACCGATCTGGGGATTCGGGGAGGAACAGGAGCTGCGCAACATGTTCAAGCGGACGGCGCAACCTGGACTGTGGTTCATTGCCGGCGCATTCGCGCAATGCCGGATCTATTCCAGGTATCTGGCTCTGCAAATCACCGCGAGCGAGGCGGGCCTGCTGCCTCCGGCCAACTGACGCCTGCGAGGCGGCCACACACCGATTACACAGGGACTTCACGCCGACTTCTATTCGGCTGCCGCCGCCCGGGCAGGGGTGGCAGCAGACGCGGCAACAGCGTCGCGTGTTTCGCTCTCCCGCCGCCCTGCGCCCATGCGCGTGCCAAGCCGCTCGAACGCCAGGTAGACCGCAGGCGTGATGTAGAGCGTCAGCATCTGCGAGACGACGAGACCCCCGACAACGGCCAGGCCCAGCGGCTGGCGCAATTCCGCCCCCGCGCCGACGCCGAGTGCGATCGGCAGTGTACCGAAGAATGCGGCTGCGGTCGTCATCATGATCGGGCGAAAGCGCAGAAGGCAGGCCTCGCGGATCGCTTCTTCCGCGCTTGCCCCCTGCGCCCGGCGCTCGATGGCGAAGTCGACCATCATGATCGCGTTCTTCTTGACGAGGCCGATCAGCAGAATGATGCCGATGACGGCGATCACCGACAACTCGACGCCGAACAGCATGAGGGTGAGGATGGCTCCGAGACTGGCGGACGGCAGTCCGGACAGGATCGTGATCGGGTGGATGAAGCTCTCATAGAGGCAGCCGAGAACGATGTAGATAGTGATGACGGCGGCGAGTATCAGCAACGGCTGGTCGCGGAAACTCTCCTCGAACACCTTGGCGGTGCCGGCGAACTGGCCGTTGATCGTTGCCGGAATGTTGAGATCGCGCGCCACCTCGCGCATCTGCACCGTAGCCTCGCCCAACGTGAAACCGGGCGCCAGATTGAACGTCACGGTGACCGCTGGCAGCTGCGCCTGGCGCGAAATCGCGGTGGGGCCGGATTTCATCTCCACTGTCGCCAGCGTGTCCAGACGGATCTGCTGGCCAGAGGAGGCGCGAACGAACACGCGCGAGAGAATTGAAGGGTCGGTGGCGAAGTCCTTGTCGGCCTCGATGATCACCGCATAGTCGTTGAGCGGCGTATAGACGGTGGCTATCGTGCGCGTTCCGAACGCGGAATAGAGCGTGTTGCGCACCGCGTCCATCGCGACGCCATGCCGGGCCAGCACGTCGCGGTCGATATTGAGCACGATCTGGCGGGCTCCGAGCGACAGGTCGCTGGTCACGTCGGTGAATGCCGGGGTCGTCTTGAGGCGGTCGATAAGACGCGGAGCGAAAGCGTAAAGCTCGTCCTGATCGACGCCGGTCAGCGTGTACTGATAGGTTGCAGCGCCGCCGCGCGCACCGACACGCATGTTCTGCAGCGGAACCGGAAAGGCACGGACGCCAGGAATGCTGCCGGTGAGGCGCCGGATGCGGCTCTGCACCTCGCGAATGCCGACCTTGCCCGCGCGTTCGGACGGCGCCTTCAGCTGCACGAATACGGTGCCGCGATTTATGGTCGGATTGAAGTTCGTGACGGCGACGTTGGAATTCACGTACAGCACGTCGGGATCCCGCTGGATGGCACTCGCAACGGCACGCTGCAATTCCAGCATCTTGCTGAACGAGGTATCGGGCGCTGCCTCCGTGCGCACGATGACGATCGAGGTATCCTCGGTCGGCAGGAAGCCCTTCTTCACGGCACCGAATGCCCAGATCGTCGCCGCGAAGCTGGCCACCGTGATGAGCAGCATCAGCCATTGCACCTTGAGCGTGGCGTCGAGCGAGATGCGGTAGGCTCGCGCCATCGCGTTGTAGCCGGCCTCGAACTTGCGCGACAGGAACCCGGGCCGCTCCTCGTGCAGCGACTTGTGGTTCAGCATGCGCGCGCACAGCATCGGCGTCAATGTGAGCGCGATGAAGCCGGACAGCAGAATTGCGATCGACATCGTCACCGCGAACTCGAAGAAGAAACGGCCGACGACGCCGCCCATGAACAGGATCGGAATGAACACGGCGCACAGGGACAGCGTGATCGAGATCACCGTGAAGCCGATCTCGCGCGCGCCCTTGATGGCGGCATCGAACGGCTTCATGCCCTGCTCGACGTAGCGCACGATGTTCTCGAGCACGACGATGGCGTCGTCGACGACGAGCCCCAGTGCCAGGGTGAGCGCGAGCAGGCTGACATTGTCGAGCGAGAACCCCATCAACGCCATGCCCGCGAACGTGCCGGTGATCGACAGCGGCAGCGCGAGCGCGGGAATGATCGTGGCGCGCAGCGAGCGCAGGAACGCCAGGATGACGAGGACAACCAGGAAGCGCGGTAAGGATCAGCGTCAGCTGCACGTCATGCACGCTTTCGCGGATCGACTCGGAACGGTCGGACAGAATGTTGATGCTTGATGGTCGGCGGCAGCACCTGCTCGAACGTCGGCAGCAGCTTCCGGATCTCGTCGATCACCTCGACGGTATTTGCATCGGGCTGCTTCTGTACGTTGAGGATGATCGAGCGCTGGCCGTTGTACTCGGCGCGGGCCTCCTCGTTCTCGACCGAATCCTCGACCTTGGCGATATCCTGCAAGCCGCACGGGCGCGCCGTTGCGCCAGGCTACGACGGCATCGCGGAAGAAGGCTGCGGTCGGTGAGGCATCATCGGTTTCCAGAATATAGAGCTGACGACGGGTGCGGATGGTGCCGAGCGGAGATACGGAGGTCAGCTGCGCGACGGCGGTTCGCATTTCCTCGATCGAGATGCCGCGGATCGCCAGCGCATCGAGATCATACCGGATGCGCACGGCGCGCTTCTGCTGGCCATTGACGTTGACCTGGGCGACGCCGTTGATCGCGGCAATGGCTGGCGTGAGAATCCGGTCCGCATAATCCTGGATCGTGGTCGAGGGCTGGGTGTCGGATGTCAGCGCCAGGAAGATGATCGGCGAGTCCGCCGGGTTGACCTTGCGGAAGCTCGGGGGCTCGGACAGATCCGGCGGCAGGCGGCGCATCGCCGACGAGATTGCCGATTGCACGTCGAGTGCGGCGGCATCAATCGAGCGGGCGAGATCGAATTCCAGCGTGATCGAGGTCACGCCTTCGACGCTGGTCGACGTGATGGAATTGACGCCGGCGATGGTGGTGAAGCTGCGCTCCAGCGGGGCCGCGACGGAAACGGCCATGGTCGATGGGCTTGCGCCCGGCAGACGGGCCGTGACGGCGATCGTCGGCACCTCGATGCGCGGGATTGCGGCGATCGGCAACTGGCGATAGCCGAGAAAGCCGGCCAGCAAGCAGCGACGCCATCATTAGTGTCGTCAGCACTGGGCGGCGAATGCAGAGTTCGGAAAGACCCATGGGGCGGCGCCTGTGACTTGTGTGCAGCGTTGTGCGAGCGGTCAGCTTCTGCCGTTGGGGCGGCGCTCGGGCTGGCCTTTGTCGGCGGGGGCTTGAGGGGCGTTCTTGGCTGCGCCGGTACGGGCTCCCTTGTCTGCCCCCTTGCCGCGCTTGGCAGCCGGGACGTTGGGATCGCGAATCAAAACGCGCGCGCCCTTGGTCAGCCGCAACTGCCCGTCGGTGACAACACGCTCGCCGGCTTGAAGCCCTTTGCTGATAAACGCGGTCTGATCGATAACGCGATCCTGCTCGACGACGCGGACGCCGACACGGTCGCCCTCGCCGATCACCCACGCGATCATGCCCTGCTGGGCGGGCAGCACTGCGCTTGCCGGAACGGAGACCATATTCTTGCGAACTTCGGCCGTCAGCGCGACGACGACCGCCTGGCCGGGCCAGAGCGCTTCGTTGTCGTTGTCGACGCGGACCTTGGCAGTGACCGTCCCCGTCGTCTTGTCGACCTGATTGTCGACAAATACCAGCGTACCGGTGACCTTCTGTGGTTTGCCGCCAGATGCCGCCGGCACCGTTATTTCGGCCTGCGCCGTGCGGCCCAACGCCGCCTTCAGTGCAGGCAAATTGGCCTGGGGTAGCGCGAAGGCGACGGCAATCGGCTTCACCTGGTTTATGGTGACGATAAAATTCGGGTCGGCGCTGCGTACGAACGATCCCAGCTTGGCAGCGATACTTCCTGTGCGGCCAGTAATCGGAGCCCGTATGGTCAGATAGTCCAACTGGGTCTTCTGCATCTCGAGCGCAGCCTCGCCCGCGGCGATGCTGGCCCGCAGCACCTCCACCTGCTGGCGCGCCGTGCCCGTCGTTGCCTCGCTGGTAATGCGCCGCTGCAGCAGTGCCTCCTTGCGCTGTTGATTATCCAGCGCATCTTTCAGTGCTGCCTTGTCCTTGGCGATCGCAGCGTCGGCCTGCCGGATCTGAGCGCGTACCAGGCGATCATCGAGACGGAACAGGACCGACCCGGCCTCGACCAGATCGCCCTCCTTGAACAACACCTCGATGATCTGTCCGTCCACGCGAGGCTTCATGCCAACCGTAGCCATAGGCTCAACGGTGCCGGGCGCCTGCAGAATGATGGGCATGTCCGACAAGGCTGCCGCGGCTGCCAGCACCGGTGCCGGGCCTCCCCCGCGTCTGCCATTCGCTTTCTGCGCCGGATCTTTGCTGCTCGCCGCGCGACCATCGCGCCCGCTGGCCGGAGGCCCATCCTTGACCGCTGCTGCTTGCCGCGTATCCCCTGTCGCGCCGCGAATGGCGGTCAGTGCCGCTTCCGGCAATACGCGCGCTGCCAGGGGCTCCAGGTCCGCGCGATAGACATATCCCAGACCGCCGGCGATGACGGCTCCGGCTAGCAAGACGAGTGCTTTTGCCATGGTAAGATTGGCTACATCCGCTGTTGCTGAAGGGACTGCGAGGGCGGCACAGCCCCAGGCCCTCTGCCTGCTGCCTGTCTTGCAGCGATGATGGCGGCGGCTGATAGGTCAGGCATCCCTCTGCCTTTCCTTCGATCGCAGCGTGCCAGGATGGTCTCATATCACGTCATCAATCTAGTATAAAGCGAAAGTATTTTTACCTAATAAACGGCGTATATCCGGCCTCCCCGACAGCACGCGGCTATGCCTGTCGCCTGACTGCAATCGTGACGCCTGCCACGATCAGAGCGAGTCCAACCGCGTGAAATAGGCGGGGCTCCTCACCAAGCAGCATGATCGAAAGAGCGGCGCTAAAGAGTGGGATGAGATGGAGGAATGCGCCCGCCCGGTGCGAGCCGAGAGCGATAATGCCATGAGTCCAGGCCATATATGCGACCAGGCTCGAAAACACGGCGACATAGAAAACTGCGAAAGCGGTCATCCAGGTCGCGCGCAGGCCGTTGCCTGCCCAGGTCTCGACAGCCATGACAGGCAGGCAGCCAATACAAGAGACCACGGTCATCGCCAGCATGAACGTCAACCAGTGCACGTTGGGCTTCAGGCGCAGGCAGGCGCTGTAGACGGCCCAGATCGTCATTGTCGAAAGTCCAATGAGATCGCCTGTGTTGAACGACAGCGAAAGCAGCGTGTCGAGCGCGCCCTGCGTTATGATGACGAGCACGCCAAGCAGAGAGGAAGCGATGCCTGCCAATTGCCAGCCACGCGCACGATCGCGAAATATGATGACCCCTGCCAGCACGATCAGGGCTGGCGCGACCGAGTTCAAGACGCCGATGTTGATCGCCGTCGTGTAGCGCAGAGCGTAGTACTGCAGAAAGCTGAACAGCGTGCCGCCAAGCGTGAACAGGAACAACACAAGGCCGATGTTGGCGCGCAGGACCGGCCAATCGGCCCGCAGATGCCGCCAGGCAAACGGCAACAGAATGAGAAAAGCGAGCAGCCAGCGGAGTACGGACAAACCACCGGGCGGCACTGGCGGAACCTCGCCGGCCACCCAACGACCGATGATGTGGTTACCAGACCAGCACAACGGCGCGAGTGCCAGTACCAGGAAAGATTTGAGCTCCGAGTGCGGCCGGCTCGGCGCTGTCATCGCCTTCTGCGACAGGGCCATGCCTGCCGCCTCCACTCATGTTCGATCAGCTCCCCGCATACCACACGCTGGCGTATAGCAACAGGCGGCGACGCACTTCCCCAAAGCCTACAGGTCTGGTGCTCAGGTCTGGTGCTCAGGGCGCAGGCTTTGGCGGCGCGGCCACAGGTGCCTTGGCGGCGGCCGGCGCCTTCGGCTTCACCGACCCGGTTGCGATTGGCGATGTCGTTGCCTTGTTGCGAGGCGTCTGCGCCGCCTTTGCCGGGGCCGCTTTCGGCTTTGCAGCCGCTTTCTGGCTCTTGGCTGATGGTGACGCGCTGGCGCCACGGGCAGCTTTTGGCGCATCCCCAGACCAGCACACACTTGCCTCGGCCTTGCAGGTATGCTCATCGAAAACGATGAGGTTCAGAAACAGCTCGCACGTTACGGTCTTGGGGCCCGTCTTGTAATTCTTGATGCCCCGATCCGCTGTCCATTTCGCGATATATTTGTCCAATAGGTTCTTGGCGTCGCGCGTTGGCCCCTCCTTGCCGTAATCATTGACGGAGAAGGCCAGCCGGGTGCACGCGGCCGACGCCGGATGTACGGAGACCAGAATGGATGCTGCCGCGAGAGCAGCGGCGAGGACGGAACGGTTGCGCATTTCGCGAGCCTCATATTGACGCAAGTTTGTCAGCAAACACGCCGCCAGCCTCGCAGAACCGCGCACAACCCATCAGGCTGGCTTGGCCATGGAAGCCGCAGCGTTGCCAGCCGCACATCGTGGGACCAGCCAATTCATGCCGTGACTGTAGCGAGCAGGCCGACGAGTGCCTAGAGCCCGAAGGCGCGAAGGAAATATTTCAACACTGCTGTTGAAAGAACTGCACACTCATGTCGACGGGACGGAGCGCGGCCCCTCAGGCGAGGCGGAAAATGACAACGGGACGCGAATGGCGTCCCGTTCCCTGGGTCAACCGGCCGATCTATCGCGATGCGCGGTGCAGTCTTCAGTTCATGTAAGGCGAGTTTCCGCCGCGAGGAAGTACACCGGAATCGAAGAAGAAGCCGTGATCGAATGGGCCGAATCTCGTCTGGCGATCCAGCATCGGGTCGCGGAACGAGTTCGACGAGCCGAACATCGTGCGGCTGTCGCCATACGTGTTGATGGTGTCCTCTGGCGAATAGGAATAGCCGCCGCGCCGCTGCTGATAGCCACGGACCTGCGGGCCCTTGCCGCGATAATATTTCGATTTGCGATGCTCGGCACCCGCGCTGGCGCCGGACTGCGCGCTGGCACTGGTTGGAACACTTACGAGAACCGCTGCGGCGGCCAGCACGGCCACCCCCAACATACGCTTCATGACCTCGACCCTCACTTGCTTGGATATGCCGTCATTCCTAACAGAGAGAACGCCGTCGCGATGAATCAATCCTTAAAGTCGCCCACAGGGTGAAATCGATTTCACCTGAAGTGTCGCTTGTGAGGCACTGCGGGCAGCCAACGCCCCCATGCTGGCAGAACCGGGTGGGCCGTGTCGATCCATACCCCGTATGATAGCGAATATTGCGCACCGGTAGCCATATTCGGCTCCGGCGCGCAATATTCAGCTTCACTGCAGGTAAAGGCGGTGCTGCCTTACCGGCATGCACGCTGCGAGGCGGTGCAGGTCGGCAGGATCGGGCCGCCCGAGCACTTGTAGGAGATCTTGCCCCTTGCCTTCAATTTCTTGGCGCTGATGCCCTGGTCCAGTGCTTGTTTCGCCATTGACCTGGCGACGCCCTGGTCAATGCCGGTGCCCTGACCGCCGGCCAGCACGCACTTGCCCTTGCGTTTGGCGTCGGCATCACCGACGGCTACGAATGAAAGCCCCACGACTGCGGCTGCAGCAATTGCAAGAATCCGCATCTTCCCCATCTCCATTTTCTGCATTCGGGTTGTTACTGTACGCCGTACACAAGATGTATGCACCAGCCGGTTGAGCTGGCATAGCACCTACACCTTCGTTGCTGACAATGGAGATACGTTTGGACTTCTCGCGTGGCGATTGGATCACGCATTGCGAAGCTGCCGATCGGTTCGGCGGCAGTGGCCGAGCGGCGGTTCTGCTCTTGTTTTCGATGGAGCGGCGAATTGGCCTGAGCCGGCACGGCGCCTGGCAGGCCTTCGCCAGCATGCGGAGAATTAAAAGCAATCAGATGAACTGCATGACCGGGACCGGTCGGCAATACTGCGCCCTGGAGCTCAGCATTCGTTGCGAGCCGCCTCTTCGCCGCTGCCATTCCTGGTGGCTGCCATTCCTGGTGTCGGCGCCGGCACAAGCGAACGGCCCATACCAGCACCACCGCTACCGCGAACGATAGCGATCAGGCTGGATTGATGCCGAGCCGCCATCCGGCGCCGGCCTCGCTCAAAGCCGGCCTCGCTCAAAGCCTTGTAACCTGAGCAAACCGGTCTCAGCCCTCGGCCGAGTCGATGCCAAAGCGACTACAGCAAACGCGCCCGTGCCTGAGCGGTCATTAGACCGCGCCGCACCGGACGCATTCTTTCTCGGGTAGCGAGGAGAGGTATACAGCAACGACGACGTGCATCGGTGCCGATGCCACTTAATCGCTGGCGAGCTGAAGGTTTACCGCCTTCGGACCCTTGCCCCGCTTGTCGGGCTCGGTGTCGAACGACACGCGCATGCCTTCGTCGAGGGAGCCAATGCCAGAACGCTCCACCGCAGTGACGTGAACGAATACGTCCTTGCCGCCCTCGTCAGGCGTGATGAAGCCAAAGCCCTTGGTCTGGTTAAAGAACTTGACCGTGCCGGTCTGCCGCATGCGAGGCCTCCTTAATCCCCATGATGAGATGCGGTTGGCCGGGTACCGAACTCCGTTCCCCAGCCGCTGAAGTTAGGCTGGCTGATCCGATGTCGGGGAACGCGAGGATTCCGAAGAGATTGAAACGCATGGGCGTAGAAAGTCTCAGCAGGCTCTGTGTCTCCGCCGGGTCCGATAGGCCGCCCGAACTGCGGCAAATATGGTCGAAGTCAAGGTCCGGCGCAAGGCAATTCGAGCCGCCGCCGGCTTCGCCCAGACCCGATCAAGTATTTGTGATGTCCGCGCCGGACAGCGAAACGAGGCTCGCCGATGCTCCGTCGCCCTGGCCAAGGACCTGTGCCAAACCATCCAGTAATGGTTTCAGATCGCTGTCGAGCTGATACGGCGGATTGACAATTGCGAGGCCACACCCGTTGAGACGATCCTTGTCGCGCGGTGCGCGAATATAAAGCTCTGCACACAGAACGCGACCAGGCCCGGCCTGGACGAGTGCCTCATGAACGAGTGCCTCATGAAAACGAGCGGTCACCGTCGGGTCCTTGATCGGATACCAGGCCAGATAGACGCCGGTTGCAAATCGCCTGACGGCTTGCCGCAACCCTTTCACGATGCGATCCAGCTCGTCGCGTTCCTCGAACGGCGGATCTATCAGTACTATGCCCCGCCGCTCCCTCGGAGGGAGCAGGGACTTGAGTGTGAGCCAGCCATCGAGCTGAAGCACCTTGACCTGACGGTCTTTCGCGAAAGCCAGGCGAAGCTCGCCAGCGTCCTCAGGATGGAGTTCATTCAGCACCAGCCGATCCTGCGCGCGAATAAGGCTGCGGGCGATCCGCGGACTGCCCGGGTAGCTCAGCAGCTGGCCGGGTGGGTTCAACGACCGGACGACGTCGAGATAGGGACGCAAGGCCTCGGCCAACGGCGTCGACAAGTCCAGGGCCGATGGCCCCAGCAGGCGGCCGATGCCATCCTCCCATTCGGCGGTCTTCCTGGCTGCCTCCGACTGCAGCCGATAGCTGCCTGCACCGGCGTGGGTATCGATGATGCGAAAAGGTGTCTCCTTTCGCTTCAGCCGCTCGATGACCAACGCGAGGACGGCGTGCTTGACGACGTCTGCGAAGTTGCCGGCATGATATGCGTGGCGATAATTCATGCGCCGAGCTTGATCCCGGGAGAGGCCGGTTCGTCAAGCTCCCGAATCGGGCGCGTGGACATTCTCGTCAACAACGCGGCCCTGTTCGCCGAGCTGCCCATAGCCGGTAGTGGCAAGCTCCGCCACCGCTGCAACGTCCATGAAATGGCATCTCACTCCTTGTCCCCGTTTGCCCCATCCTCGGACGCTGGATCGGGACGATATATCCGCCGAACCGGGACGAATGCAGGAAAATAGTCAATCGCAATTGCAGCCCCGAAGCCGCCCGGCTACCATCGCATCAGGGACCAGCCCGCGCCGCCGCGGGAGATGACCGGAAGAGAGGACACGCCATGCCCAAGCTTCTGCAGCAGGAGCAAGTCGACTTCTACAACAGCAATGGATTCTTGGGACCGATCGACCTGCTGACGTCCGATGAGGCGCTGGAGGTTCGCCGACACGTTGAGGAGGTGGAGGCAAAGTTCGGCACGAAGATCCAGAAGCGGGCGCAGATGAAGGCGCATCTGCCGTTCCCGTTCCTTTACGATCTCGTGTCGCATCCCCGGCTGCTCGATGCCGTCGAGGATATCATCGGGCCCAACATCCTGTGCTGGGGCTCCAGCTTCTTCCAGAAAGAGGCACACGATCCGGCGTTCGTATCCTGGCACCAGGATTCGGCCTACTACGGCCTCGAGCCGCCGAACACATTGACCGCGTGGGTGGCGATCTCCGCGGCGTCCATCGAGGCCGGCTGCATGCGGTTCATTCCCGGCTCGCACAACAAAGGCGTGCTGAGCCACGACGAAATCAAGCAGGCCAACAATCTGTTGTCGCGCGGACAGACGATCCATGGCGTCGACGAATTGAAGGCCATGCACGTGCCGCTGAAAGCCGGACAGTTCTCGTTCCATAAGGAGGATACGCTGCACGCCTCCGACCCCAACACGACGGGTGACCGCCGGATTGGCCTGTCCATCCACTACGTCTCACCCGACGTCCGCGAGACGGCGTTTCCGGGCGCCAGCGCCATTCTGCTGCGCGGCGAGGACAAGTACGGCTACTGGAAGCCCGACATGCGCCCGAAGGAGGATTTCGATCCTGCTTGCCTAGCCGAGCTCGACCGCGTGCTGGCCTTGTACCGCACCGCGCCGGAGAACCGGAAGGCGATGGCGTAACCTGAGATGGCGTAACCCAGGATGGAATCCTTGCTCGATGCGATGGTCGGCTTCGAGGGCCGCATCAGCCGCGGCATGTTCTGGCTGACGCTGGTCACCCTGCTCGTGCCGTCCACCATCATCTATCTCGCGTGCCTGCACAGGTTCTCGGCAGGCCGCTGGACCGCGCCGGATTTCGGCGCCACGCGCGCCGACACGTGGGCCAATGGGCTGGCGCTGCTCGTTCTCTTGCTCGTACTGATGTACCCGTCTCTGGCGATCAGCACCAAACGACTGCACGACCTCGATCTGTCGGGCTGGTGGAACCTCGCCTATTTCGCCCCGAGCATTCTCGACGCGTTCGGCCGGTTGTCGAGGCGCTACGGCACCGAGAAGCAGCGCGCCGCCCTCGGCACAGCGCTCAACTGGCTGATGCTGGCGACCGCAATACTCTATACCATCCATCTCGGTGTCATGCCCGGCACGCCGGGACCGAACGCCTATGGGCCCGACCCGCTGATGCGATGACTTGACCGACGCGCCCGCGCCCGATCCAATGCCGCGCAACACTCACGGAGGCAGCCATGGGCCAGCTCTACGACGGCAAGTGGACGGACGAGAACATCGCAGCCAACCACGACGACACGGGGCTCTATTTCAAGCAGAACTCGGTGTTTCGCTCTCGGATCACGGCTGACGGCTCGACGCCTCATGCGCCCGAGGCCGGCCGCTACCATCTCTACTGCGCGGTCGCCTGCCCATGGGCGCACCGTGCGACGCTGTTCAGGACACTGAAGAAGCTCGATGGCCTCGTCACGCTCACCGACACCTTCCAGGAGGAGGGCGGTCAGGGCTGGTCGTTCGGACCACAGGGGCATGCCGTCCCGGGCACGGACAAGCGCGTGCGTTTCCTGCACGAGATCTACACGATCGCCGATCCGGACTGCACCACGCGCGTGACGGTGCCAACGCTGTGGGACGCCAAGACGCTGAAAGTCGTCAACAACGAGTCATCCGAGATCATCCGGATTTTCAACGAGGCGTTTGAGGGGCTCGCTGCGCCGACGCCGGACTATTATCCGGCTGCGCTGCGCGATGAGATCGATAAGACAAATGCGCTGGTGCTGAAGGGCGTCAACAACGCGGTCAACGGCTGCGGCTATTCCGTCAGCCAGGAGGCCTACGACGTGTCCGTCAAAGTCCTGTTCGACACGCTGGATCAACTAGAGGACAGGCTGAGCCGCCGGCGCTATTTGTGCGGGCCACAGCAGACAGAGGCGGACTGGCGGCTCTATCCCAGCCTCGTGCGCTTCGATCCGGTCTACTATGTCGGCTACAAATGCAACATGCGGCGGCTGGAGGAGTACCACAATCTCTCCAACTACCTGCGCGACCTCTACCAGACGCCCGGCATCGCAGCAGTCACCGACATTGCCGGCATGAAGCGGAACGCGTTCTCGAAGGCCGGGCCGATTGGCTCCAATGGCATCGTGCCGATCGGCCCCACGGTGGACAATACGCGGCCGCATGACCGCGGGCGCTTCGTCCAAGCGGCATGAGCACGTGAGCTGGCGGGGCGGGGCAAAGTCTTCAGCTACGCGAGCCACCATCACGTTGCGGTAAATGTCCGCCGCTCATTTCCGCAGAGCAGGCAAGCGGGCCTTCTGCGCAATTCAGCCTGCTGTTTGCCGCTCCGATAAGGACCAAATGCTGGCAAACTCCTCGGCGATGATCTCGAAATAGCTGCCGTCGGATTTCGTGTAAATGTAGGGGCTTCGTGCAGTGTCCCGCGACGTGAGATAGGGTACGACGATCGCTTCCTTTTCGGTCATCAGCAGTTGGTAGCCCATCGCGCAGGCCTTGTTTTGTCTTATCTCGTATCGATCGCCAGCGACGCTCGACAACAGATTAGACCAGAGGTTCTTGCTATTCTCAATCATCTGGCGAGCTGCGGTGTAGGCCTCGTCATTCTTCATTGATGGTCGCAGCGTCACATTCTCGGGGTGAGCCAGAAGGGCCTGGACCGGTTCGCGCAGCGACGGTGCAGAGCGGGCCAGGGCCCGCTTGAAATCGTCGTTCATGGTCCAGCCGTTCATGGAGTTGCCCATGAGGCGCACGAACTTCTTGGCGTCGCCGATGATCCTTATGGCGTCTGGCTCTGCTTCGGTCGCGCGTGTACCTATTGTCTGGATAGGATCACCCAAAGGGGTCAAGTGCGGAGCGAACGGCACGACGGCGCGCGCCCTGCGTACATCCAGAGAATTGATAGCGGCACGGAGCTGATCAGCGTACGTGCGATGAAAGATGCTTTGCGGCTCGAAGTCGTAATAGATGATCCTATGGTCTTTGATATCGAAGGGTGGATCGACCCCTTTCTCGAGCAATAGAATCACTCGCTTGGCCGCAGCCTGTGCAATTGCCAGCTCATAATAGACATTCGGATTGCCCTCGGTCAGAACGGCGACGATCAGATCCGCGGCAAGAATGTCCTCATAGATCTGATCGGTGATCTTTCCGGGAGCTGTTTTATGATCCCCCCGCTCACACCGGTAATGGAATTCCTCGCTTCCCTGCTCATTCTCACAGGCTGGCTTGATGATGCATGAATAGACGGTATCCGCATGCTGCCGGGTCTTGCTGCCCTCGGGACCGATCGGACTTATAACGAAGCAAAACCTTTCATCGCGCGGCGAGTTACCGGCCGTGTCCTCCCTCATCAATAGGCCTCCTTGGCAACGCTGCGGCGCCGGACCTCAGCCACATCGATGAGATGTGCAGCATCCGGCCGCCGGGTCAGAAGTGTATCGATGCCGACGGGACTAACCCGGCAGCCGGGCGATGGCGGAGATCTCGAGCACGTAGTCAGGATGCGCGAGGCCCTCGATGAACAGCAGCGTGTTGGGCGGATATGTGCCCGGCCCGCCCGGAAAAATCTTGCCGTAGTGCGCCTTGCGCCCGGTCTGCCAGGCCTCCCTGCGGCCGGTTCCGACAACGTAGGTCGTGAACTGCAGCACGTCGGAGAAATCGCAGCCGAGATCCTTGAGCACCCGCTCGATATTGCCATAGACGATCGGAATCTGCGCCGCGATGTCGCCGGCGCCGACCACGTTTCCATTCATATCGACAGAGGTCTGGCCGGCGATGTATGCGACGCGCCCTTGCTCGGATATTGCGACATGAGAGTACATGCCCGACGGCGGCGCACTCTTCGGATTCAGAAATGTCACACCTTTGCCCATTGTGGTTCTCCAAAGTTCTAAAGCCGGCCCGATCTCACTGCATCATTTTCCGCCGGCCTTCTGGAGCAGCCGAGCAATCTCATTGAAGCCTTTCTTGCGGGCCAGCGCCAGCGGCGTTGCGCCTTTGGCATCGGCGATGTTGGGGTCTGCGCCGCCTGCCAGCAGTGCGGCCACCGACGCCTGAACCCCGGCCTTGCCGTCACCCAGGACGATGGTCTCGATGAGCGGCGTCCAGCCCGCCTTGTTGCGATGATTTACTGGTGCGCCCGCAGCGATAAGCGTCTTCACGACATCCGTATGACCGAGATGGGCAGCCGTGTTGAGCGCGATGCCGCCCCAGGATCCAATGCTGGCTTTGGGGTCGGCGCCCAGCTTGATCGCGGTCTGGAGAAATCTGACATCATTCTGAACCGCTGCTATGGCGATCATGTCGTAGCCGCGCGCGTCCTTGGCGCGTGGGTTGGCGCCGCCCTTGACCAGGATCTGTGCGATCTCGACATTCCGCCGGTGTGCCGCGATGTGCAGCGGCGTGCGGCCCTTGTCATCCGTCTCGTTGGGATTGGCGCCCTTGGCCAGGAGCTGCCTCGTTTCATCCGCGTTGCCGCGAATGACGCTCGAGAACAATCCCTTGTAGGCCCTGATTTCGGTCTTGTTGGGCGGCATCTGGGCGCCGCCATGCCCGGCTAGCCCCATCGCGGCGACGAGCATCAGGCCTGTAGATGATGCAATCCGGACCCACACTGAGCAATTCGTCATGGTCCTCGTCCGTTCCAGTCCTATTCGGCGGTTGCAGCGGCAGCCTTTATCCAAACATGGCTATCATGGAATGCGGCACCGCCGTATGGCGCGGGCGGCAGAGCACTCGTCAACGTGTTGATGCCTTCGCCGCCTTCGAACGCCTCGTTGGGCTGCACACCCTCGACAATGACCACACCGCGCCTGACGCCGTCGAACGATAGCGCATGCAGAGTAATCTCGCCGCGTTCGTTGCCCATGCGAATCCTGTCGCCGTCGTTAAGGCCCAAGGCGGCAAGATCGTCAGGATGCAGCCGCGCTGCCGGGCGGCCTTCGCGCTTCAAGGACGTCGGCGTCTCGTTGAACGTCGAGTTCAGGAAGCCGCGCGCGGGAGAGGTCGCAAGCTTGAACGGATGCGCTGCATCCGCATTCTCGTTGACGTCCCAATGATCGGGGAGGGGCGGTATGGTATGCGCCTGGCCATAGTCGTAACGGCGTGGCGCGGGCACATCCGCCCAGTCCGGCTTGAAACGGAACTTGCCGTCCGGCCAGCCGAAACCGTCGATAAAATGCGCTTTTTCGAAGGGCAGCGTACAGTCAATGCCGCGGCTCTCACGCATCTCCGCCAGCGTGCCCTTGCGAGAGCGGCGCAAAAGGTCGTCGATCAACTGCGCCGGTGTCATCGTAAAGCCCTCATGCACGGCGCCAACGCGCCCGGCCAGCGCGCACACGACGTCGTGGTTGTTGCGGCACTCGCCAGGCGGCTCGATCAGCTTTGGTCCGAGTTGCAGCGTGTGGTGGCCGCTCGCGGTATAGATGTCATCGTGCTCCAGGAACATGGTGGCCGGCAGCACGATGTCGGCCATGCGGGCCGTAGCGGTCATGAACTGCTCGTGCACGGCAACGAATAGATCCTCACGCGCAAATCCCTGGCGGACCAGCCGCTGCTCGGGTGCCACCTCCATGGGGTTGGTGTTCTGGATCAGCATCGCCGTAACCGGCACTCCGCCCTTGATGTCAGCCGGATCGCCGGTCAGCACGGGGCCGATCC
Organism: uncultured Alphaproteobacteria bacterium; assembly: GCA_963825625.1. Taxonomy (GTDB): domain Bacteria; phylum Pseudomonadota; class Alphaproteobacteria; order Rhizobiales; family Hyphomicrobiaceae; genus CAMDPA01. The sequence goes on from CAWGUF010000017.1 coordinate 278,070, forward strand.
GCGACATATCGAGTACGCGCGTTGTCGGATCGAGAGCGTCCAAGCCCTCGATCATCTTCTTGTCGAGGCCATAGATGCCGCTGTTGGAATGCAGCGCGCCGCCGCCTTCGTGCTGCCATGCGCCGGTGACCGCCGGAATGCAGAGCGCGGCATGCATGTTGAAGGCGCCGTTACGCTGGCGGGAGAAGCCATAGCCGAAACGGAAAAAGGTGCGCGGCGTGCGGCCCACGAGCGCGGCGAAGGCTTCGATCTCGCCGGCATCGAGACCGGTAATAGCGCTGGCCCATTCCGGCGACTTGTCCCGCAGATGAGCCTCCAGCTCGGCCGGATGATCCGTATACTTGTCCATGTAGGCCCGGTCGGCGAGGCCGTCGCGGAACAGAACGTGCATGACCGCGCAGGCGAGCGCGCCATCGGTTCCAGGCCGCAGCACCAGTCCAAGGTCCGCCTGCTCGACCGTGCCGTTGCGATAGATGTCGACGACCGCGATCCTGGCACCGCGGTCCTTTCTTGCGCGCGTCGCGTGCGTCATGACGTTGACCTGGGTGTTGACCGCGTTGGTGCCCCAGATGACGATCAGGTCGGACTTGGCCATCTCGCGCGCGTCTGTTCCCCACAGCCTGCCGGTGCCGGCGAGATAGCCGGTCTGGCCCAGCGTCGTGCAGATCGACGCATATTGCTGCGAGTAGCGCTTCACGTTGCGCAGGCGCTGGATGCCGTCACGCATGACGTGGCCCATGGTGCCGGCATAGAAGTACGGCCAGACGCTTTCGGGGCCGTGCGCGCGCTCGGCCCTCAGCAACGCCTCGGCGGTGATGTCGAGGGCATCGTCCCATGAGATGCGTTCGAACTGCCCCGAACCTTTCGGTCCCTTGCGCCGCATCGGGTGCATGAGACGGTCGGGATGGTGCACACGCTCGGCATAGCGGCCGACCTTCTCGCAGACGACGCCGGCGGTGTAGCTATGGGACCGATCCCCGCGCACGCGGCCTATCCGCGTTGGCGACAGCAGCTCGATCTCGAGCGCACAGGTGGAGGGGCAGTCGTGAGGACATGCCGAGTAGCCGGTCCTGGCACGGTCCTGTGCGGGAGCCTGTTGCATAAGCGACCTGCCTTTTTTGCGTCGACCCATTTGGTTTGACGCTGTTTTGGCACAGTGCCAGCTTATCGAACAGGGCCTGCATATCATGTGTCCTGCCGGAAGGCCAATTCCCTCCTGCCGGACATGCGACCGTACGGATCGAATTGCCGATATCGAAGGAGGTTGCAATGACCGATCAGACCTCAACCGCGCAACAGGTCCACGACGACCTGCGCGTCAACGACCTCGATTTCCTGATGCGGCATATAGAGAAGACGCTCGGGGAGATGCGGTCCGACCAGGAAACGGTCAGGCGCGAGCCCGAAACGCGGGAGGCGCGCACAGAGCGCGACATCGGGGTGAGCCAGCGCATCCACTACCTCGACGAGCTGATCACCGACCTGTTCACGCTGATGCGCAACTGGAACGATTTGCCGACCAAACGCAGCGTCACGCGCTCTCGCGGCAAGCCCGACGGGCTTGCCATCGTGGTCGGGCACACGGCGAGCCAACCAGGCGCTGCGGGACAGGTGCCGCCGTTCAATGCCGCGCCCTGGCAGGCGAAGCACGAGTATGCCTGGAACGCGCATCTGGCTGAAATGATGCTCGAACGAGCAGCCCAGCACGGCATCCGCGCCGCCGTGTTTTTTCGCGACGATGGAGGCGTGCCTCAGGCCTATCGCGAGGTCGAGGATTGGAACCCGGAGTGCACGGTGGAATTGCATTTCAACGCGGCATCCGAGAGTGCGCGCGGGACAGAGGTGATCTACGGCGGCGACGATTCCGACGGCTCGAGTGAGTGGTCGCAGGCGCTGCAGGACGAGATGGTGAAGCTGTACGGTCGTGAGGGGAAGCTCGACAGGAAGATCAAGCACCATCGCACCACCGGCCGCGGCGGTGCCAGTCTCGAGAAGGTCCACCCATCAGCGATCATCGAGCCTTTTTTCGGTTCGAATGCAGAGGAGTGCGCGTTGGCGCTGGAGCGGAAGGAAGGCCTTGCACTCGCATTGCTGCGGGCGTTTGCAGCCCACACCGGCCGCGCCTGGACGGAAGCGCAGCCTCCGCCCGCGGTTCAGCCGGAACCTGCACCTGCTCCCGCACCGGCCGAGCAACCCGCACCTGCCATCGCCAGCGCTCCGGCGCCGCCTTCGCCCGCGGCCGCGCCACCTGCCCAGCCCCCGGCAACGGTCGCGGCTGCAGCGACGAGCCCGGCAATATCAGCGACACCTGCGGTTGCCACGTCTGAGCAACCGCCAAAACCGGCGCCCGCCTCAGCGGCAAGCACCCCGGCCGAAGCTCCGGCGGCGCCCGCTGAGGCAGGCTCTGGGCCAACCACCGGGGCGACCACCCAGGCGGCTGCAAGGCCTCCGATAAATCCTGCCGCGATAGTTTCGTCCGTCGCCTCGACCATAGCGGCGATCGAGGGCGCTGGCTCTTCAGCTGCGTCCCCGCAGCCTTCCCCTCTGGCGGCAGGGCCCAAGCCCGCAAAGTTCGAGGACAATTTCTGGGAGCTGGCACAGGTCTACGGCACCATGCATATCGAGTTTCCCCACCTGCGCGGCGTCACGCTGGCGCAATGGGCTCTGGAATGCGGCTACGGCAAGTCGAAGCTCGCTCAAGATCATCTCAACTTTGCCGGCATGAAATGGCGCGAGGTGATGCAGCCTTATGCGACGCCGGTCTCATACGAGGCGCACGACGGCCGTACCGATTACTGCAAGTTCGCTTCGCTCGAGCTGTTCATCAAAGGCTATTGGGCGCGGCTCGACCTGGTGTCGGCCTACGACGGCTGGCGCGATCATACTGAAACACCAGAAGCTTTCATCGGATACATAGCGGAGACGTGGGCGCCAAAGCAGAACTACGAGGAGAAGGTCGTCAAGCTCTACCGGCAGTTGCAGGCCGACGCAGCTCTGCCATTCGAGCAGACGCCCGTCGCCTGATTGAGGTCTTGCGCCGGCGGACGCCGTCTTGGACGAGGACGCGGACCGGCTTATCGCTGGCCGCTCCCGACGACTTGCCATATTGCTGGTGATTGGTGGGACTAAGGCCGGTAGCTCGCCTTGTGCACAGAGCGGGTCGACGCAGCGCTGTTCGAGCGGCTGGCACCTTGGGCGGCCGCGGTCTGGCCATCGAACCTGTAGTGACCGGTGATCGGATCAGCGAACAGCGCGTCCTCCAATTGCGGGCCATAGCCGCGATTGTGAACAACCATGGGCCTTCCCTTTGGTGTCAGGACGTCTGATACGATGGCGATGTGAGCATTGGAGATCCGCCCATAAGGACGGTGATAGGTAACGATGTCGCCCGGCTTATAATCCTCCGGAAACGCCGAAACCGGTAGGCTGGCGCCGAAACGCTCGAAATAGCGCCGTAGCGTGGAGGTCCGGCGGTGATCGATATTGGGATCGCCCTTGCCGCTCCGCGCGCGCTGCACCAATGCCTGGAGATCGACACCCACCGCCCGATAAGCCCTGATGACAAGGTCGGTGCAAGCGCCATGCAGTGGCAGGACGTCGCCCATCGGATAGGCCATGACCTGATAGCGGGCGGAATACACCACCATTCGATCGGTCAGCGCACGCGCCGCTTTTGCCAGGGCAATTCCAAAGTCAGCGTCGCCGGCAAGCTCGGAACGGGAGCCCAGCGAAGAGCGTGCACGGCGGCCAATGCTCGAAAAAGCAGCGAGGCGAGCCGGTGAAGGACTGCAAAGGCCGCCAGGGATGCCGATCTGGGGCGCGCTTTTTGGATATGGCTGGAGCGGCATCGACAGATTGAGACTGGCGACGGCGATTGATGGCGGGGCTGCCGGATAGGTCAGCGATCCAGCAACGACGAAAGGCGCTGGCGGCTCTATCACAGGGGCGGCGTTCGGATATCTTATCGTGCCCGGCAGCGAGGTGATCTCGCCCAGCGGTGGCGGTATCGATGGAGCAGATTTCGGGTAGGCCGGCACCGGCGTAGAGAGGTTCAGGCTTGCCACCTCGATCTCTGGCGGCCCCTTGGGATAGGACAGACGTCCAGGCGCTGTGACAGGTGGTGGCGGCAGAACTTCGGGCGCGCGTGCTGGATAATTCAGCCGAGGCTGCGACAGATCCAGGCTGGCGACGTCGATCCGCGGCGGCGCGGCGGGATACGACAATGCACCGGGTGCGGACACGGCTGGCGGCGCCTCGACGGCCGGCGCGGCACGCGGATACCGCGGCTGTGGCAGGGCCGCGTCCAGGCTGGCCATGCGTCGTGCCGCCATCTGGCCGCTCGGGTCCTGCGTCTCAGCGGGCGTGCTGGCGATGGTGGCGGGGGGCGCGGGAAAGCGGATGCGCCACGTCTGGCTGGTGCCGAGAGCCGTCGCCATGATCAGCAGCGGCGCCAACAGCAGAGCAACCGTGTTGCGATCGTCAATGCTGATGGCGCGGGATGCGGTAACGGCTCGCAGGGCGGTGTTTGCGCTTTGTATTGCCGATGGCACTGAGCGAGGCGCGCGTCCTTTGCGCCGCGGCACCGCCTTGGGTGACGTGCCTGCGGCAAACGAGAATCGCAGCGGTAGCAGCAACGATGTTGCGCCCGCTGCCGAAGCTGCCGGCCCTGCGGCGCGGGCGGGGTTTGCCTTGGGCGCAGCCGCCGGTGCACGCGAAGCAGGCTTCACGCGGCGCTTGGGCTTGGGCTTCTGCTTGGCCGGCTTCTTCAAACTCTTCACGTCCCCTGGACAGACCACGCCGCATTGTCGCGCTCCAGACGCCTGCCTGCAAGCGCTCTGAGCCTGATTCACTAAATTATTAGAAGAGAAGGGGAATTCTTGCCACGCTCAACCGCAGCGCGACGATCATGCGGGGCTCAATCAGACGGAGGCATGATCGCCCGCCGCACGTCAACCGGCGTCCAACCGCTTTCGCGCAGGCTGCGAATCGACGTGTCGCGCGCGCTCTTGGCCAGTTTGCGGCCGTAGGCGTCGGTGATCAGGCGATGATGGTGGTACACCGGCTCCGGCAGTCCAAGCAGTACCTGCAACAGGCGGTGCAGGTCCGTCGCCGCATAGAGATCACGGCCCCTGGTGATGTGGGTCACCCCCTGGCGGGCATCATCGACCACGACGGCCAGATGATAGCTCGCCGGGACATCCTTGCGAACGATGACAGCATCACCCCACCGCTCGGGGCAGGCGACGATGGTCTCGGTTCGGGTCCGGTCGGCTGCCATCTCGAGAAACGTCAGGGGACGCCCGGCCGCAATGCGGGCCGCCATAAACATCGCCAGAGCCATGTCCAGGCGCAGCGCATATGGCTCGCCTGCCGCCATTCGCCGGTGGGCCTCGGCAGCGGGATAACCGCGATAGAGGCCCGGATAGAGCGGCGCGCCGTCTGGATCCCGCGCATCCGGATTGGCGGCCGCGGCCTTGGCGATCTCCGCGCGCGTGGCGAAGCACGGATACAACAGCCCCATTGCCGACAGGCGATCGGCCGCAGCACGATAAACTGCGAAATGCTCGGACTGGCGCAGCACCGGTTGCTCCCACCGCAAGCCGAGCCATTCCAGGTCCTCGAGCGCGGCATCGGCCAACGCGGGCCGGCAGCGTACGATATCGATATCCTCGATGCGCACCAGGAAACGCCCGCCCATGTCGCGCGCCAGATCGTGCCCGATGCAGGCCGAATAGGCATGACCCAGGTGCAGATGCCCATTTGGGCTAGGTGCGAAACGCAGGATGGCGGTCATGCTTCTCCAAGCGCCGGCAGCCGCAATCATCGGTGTGCGGCTTAGCGGCAACCTCCGTCCGGCCGCTGACCAACGCGGTAGCTGCGATGGATCGCCTCGACGATGCGATCGTAGCGGTTTCGCTCGGCCGTTGGGTAGACGATTTGCCACCCGTAGATAAAGCGGCCACCGCACACGAACGTAATGCGCTCATAGAACATCTGATCGCCCTGCGTGCCCGACAGCACGAACCAGGATTTGCGCACCGGCGCATAATCGAACGTCGCGTCCTTGTACGTTTGCCCCATAACGAACTTGCGATAGGTGGCCAGCGTCTCGCCGCTGTCATTGGGACCAGCAACGGCGACAAGGCGAGCCTTGCCATCCGCCGACCGCGAGATGCCGCCATCCTGCACATTGGCCAGCGCCTGCGGCGTCGAGACCGCGGCCGGAATGGTCAGCGAGAAGCCATGCTTGTCGTTGCGGTAGACGTGCCCGCCCGGGTCGGGCTCGGCCGATGCCGGCAACATCGTCAGGACTTGGACGAGGATTGCGGCGAGCAGTGCGGATGCCGCCGTCGCCAATCTGACTGAGGGCCGCTTTCGCAAGGGATGCGTCGTCATCGCTGGTACTCCTTCGACAATGGCGGCAGCGGGATGCCCATGTTAACCAGAGCACCTGGCAAATGAAACCGCGTTGGCACGTTGGCGGATGGCGCGTCGCAAAAACAGCCGGGATCCCGGCATCATCGAGACGGAAGTCGATATCGGCCGCGGGGTGAAAGCCTTGCGCCGCGCCTGTCCGGTGATGCGCCGCATCCACGACGTCGCTGGCGATCCGCCGCTGCGGCGGCGGCCGGCGGGTTTCGAAGGGCTGGCACGCATCATTGTCGGCCAGCAGCTGTCCGTGGCGAGCGCCGGCGCGATATGGACACGGCTCGCCGCAGCAGTCGACCCGGTGACCGCGGCCGATCTCGCCCGCGCACCCGATGAGGTGTTGCGCACTTGCGGGCTGTCTCGCCCGAAAATTCGCACACTTCGCGCATTGTCGGAAGCTGTGCTCGACGAAGGTCTCGACGTGGCTGCACTGGCCGGCGTCAGCGATGCGCAGGTGCACGCGGCCTTGACCGCCATAGCAGGGATCGGGCCGTGGACGGCTGATATCTTCATCATGTTCTGTCTCGGCCGCGCCGACGCCTTCGCAGCCGGGGATCTCGCGTTGCAGGTCGCTGCCCAGCATGCCGCAGGCCTCGACGCGCGTCCGTTACCTGCGGAATTGACAGAGATGGCAGAGCAGTGGCGGCCGTGGCGGGGCGTAGCCGCACGGATGCTATGGGCGTACTACCCGCACATGAAGAAGGTCGGCTCCGGACTGCCGGTGTGATAAGCCTGTCTTCGCATGCGATAGCCGAGGACAGGTAGATGGCAACGATCGATGGGCCACGACGCCCCGCAGCGAGCGGCACGGCCGACAGCCTCGTCGTGCTGCTGCACGGCTACGGCGCCAGCGGCGATGATCTGATAGCGCTGGCCGACGCCTGGGCGCCGCGGCTGCCGCGCACAGCCTTCGTCTCTCCCAACGCGCCGGGCCGGCTGCCGCATCCGGGGATGGCGGGCCATCAGTGGTTTCCACTCTCGCAACTCGATCCGCAGGAATTGGCGCAGGGCGTAAAGAGCGCGGCGCCGGTTCTGCAGCAGTTTCTGCAGGCCGAACTGGAGCGCGTCGGACTGCCGCCGTCGCGGCTGGCACTGGCCGGCTTCAGCCAGGGCACGATGATGGCCTTGCATGTCGGCCTGCGCATGACCGCGCCGCCAGCGGCCATCGTCGGCTTTTCCGGCGTGATCGCGGCAGCCGAGACCCTGGAGCAGGACATCGCAGGGCGGCCGCCGGTCATGCTGGTGCACGGGGTCGCCGACGAGGTGATCCCGGTCGGCGCGATCCAGTTGACGCGGGAGGTTCTGGCGACAGCGGGCGTGCCCGTCGAGTGGCATGTGCGCGAAGATCTGGGGCACGGCATCGATGAAGTCGGTCTGGAGATGGCCGGGAGCTTCCTGGCAAGTCACTTGCGATGACGTCAAAGTCCGACGTCTGGCCGCTCTATCAGCGCCATGCGGCTCAGTTCGACGCCAAGCGCGGCCGTAACCTGTTCGAGCGCGGCTGGCTCGACCTGATGCTGTCGCATTTGCCTCCTGCCGCCACCGTGCTCGATCTGGGCTGCGGGATGGGCGAGCCGATCGCTCGCTATCTGATCGAGACCGGCTGCCGCGTGACCGGCGTGGATGCCGCTCCGGCACTGATCGCGCTGTGCCGCCATCGGTTCCCTGAGCACAGTTGGATCACGACGGATATGCGTGGGCTCGATCTGGGGAAGCGGTTCGATGCCGTGATTGCCTGGAACAGCCTGTTTCATCTGAGTGCGGACGAACAGCGCGCGATATTCGAGGTGTTCGCGCGTCACTGTGCACCTGCAGCCGCCCTGATGTTCACGTCCGGCCCTGAGGCGGGGGAATCGATTGGCGAGTTGGAAGGCGAACCGCTCTATCACGCGAGCCTGGCGCCGGACGAATACCGCGCGCTGCTTGCCGGCGCCGGCTTCGAGGTAATCCGCCATGTTGCCGAGGACGCGGACTGCAACGGCCATACGGTGTGGCTGGCGCGGCGGTGCCTCACCAGTCTCCGCGCGCCAGCTTGATGCCCTTGATGACCTCCTTGATCGAGCCGCACAGCGGCAGGCTCATGCGCGCGGCATCGGCCTCGGCCAGGACGATCATCATGTCCTTCTCTGCCCATGGCATCGGGTGCTTGTCGATCCGCACCTCGAGCGCCCAGTTCTGCGCCGAGGAATCGCACAGCATCGTCTGCAGCGCGTCGAGATCTGCACCCAGCGCCTCGCCAAGCTTCAGGCCCTCATGATTGGCCGAGATGCAGGCCCACAGGATCAGGTTGTTGACCATCTTGCCGACCTGGCCCGCGCCGGCCGGGCCCAGGTGATGGACGCTGTCGGCGAACGCGCTGAAGGCCGGGCGGCAGGCGTCAAACGTGTCCTTATCGCCGCCGCCGGTGATCAGCAGCTTGCCCGCCTCGGCGGCAGGCTCTCCGCGGCAGATGGGGATATCGAGCGCGATGATGTCCTTGGCCTTCAACCGCTCGGCCATATCGCGCATGGCGCCGGGTGCGATGGTAGCGCCGACGCCGACAATGGTGCCGGGACGGGCGGTCTCGACGACACCGCCCTCGCCGAACAGCACCTCCTCGACCTGCTCCTCGAACGCGGTGAGCACGATCACCAGATCGCTGCTGGCGGCAACGCCGGCCGGCGATGTGGCGATGGTTGCGCCGAGTGCGCGTGCGCGCTCCGTTGCCTCGGCGGACACATCACAGGCCGTGACGGCGAACCCCTTGGCGATCAGATGTCGCGTGACGGGCAGCCCCATCTTGCCAAGGCCGATGACGCCCACGTTGCTGATGTCAGCTGCCGGCATATTGGACTCCGATTGTCACACGTGGCCTGACGCAGACTTGCGCCCGCCACAGCTAAGCAGACATCGCCGGCCGCCGCCACAGGCACGGGACATGCCGTCTAGCGGCTGACCAGTTCGAACTCGAGGGTCTCCTCGACGCTGCCGACGACTTTGCAGTCCCTGTTGCGGCTGGGTTTGCGTCCCTCCAGCACCACGCGGCTCGCGCCGACGATCCGGCCGGAGACCTCGTATTCCAGCGGGTCGCAGTGCCTGGAGAACGTCACCGCCTTGCCGGTGACCATGTCGCCGGAGCGCGCGCCGCTGAACAATACGGTTCCACGCTCGATGCCCAGTGACGACAATCCCGGCTTGGGACGGTCGTAGGCGATGCGGATGAAGTTGGGCGTTTGCGGATCGCTCGACACCTGCATCTGGGAGTTGTTGTGCCGCCACCGCGACGCGCCAGCCGGGAGTGACAGGGAAGCGACCGAACCCGGCGTGGCGGGACCGGAGCGTGCGGTATTGCTGGCTGCGGCTGCTACGCCTGCCGCCGACCCGGCAGCCGCGATGCCGGAAGGCGCTGTCGGCCGGCTGGGGGCTGCGGTGACATTCCGCCCGGATGGAGCGGACCGGCCGCGATCTGCGGTCGGCGGCGGCACGGGCTGCGCGATATCGCGATTACCGGGTGAGCGGAGTTGGCCCGGCGGTGGCGGGGCCGGCTGGCGCTCCGGCAGGGTGGCGGCTTTGCTTTCAGCGGGCGGCGGTGCAGGGGCGGTCGCATTGCCGGATTGCTGCGTGGCGTTCGGCTTGCTTGCCTGCGATAGCTGGAACGGCGGCGCGGAGGACAAGATCGCAGGCGCTGTCGGCGCTCCGGGTGGCGGCGGAACGACGACGTTGTGACGTTTCATCGGAATGTCAGCAGTATTCTGCGGCGAACCGGTGTGGCCTCTGCATTCAGGAGTTCGCGATTCCGGCTTACCCGTACGCCTCATCGCATCGTCACACCTTTTTAGTACAGCGGCAAAACTCTCCTTGGGCTTGGACTTTTCTTTCTGTCGTTTTCTTTCGTTTTCCGCATTCTGCCTGTCAATCTCCGCATTCTGCTTGTCGATGGCGTCCTTCTTTTTTCTCCAGGCCGCCATCGCGGCGTCGTGCTTCCTGCGGTCCTCGATGTACTTGGCGCGCGCCTTGCACCAGTCCGTCGCGGCATTCGCGCCGACACATGCTTTTGCACCCAAGTTGACCATCACTGCGGTCGGGAGGCCCTTGGTACCGCTGCCCGACTTCTTTCCGACCGCCCTGGGGGTACCAGCCCTCTTTACGATCGTCGACTTTGGCTTGGGCGGGTTGATCTTCGCCGTCGGCTGCGCCGCCGGCTTGGCCGGGCCCTGCGCCGGGGAGCCGACTGTTTGCCGGCGCAAAACCCGTTGCCGGGCAGCTTTCGCCCTCGATTGCGCAGCGCCCGGGGCCGGGCTCGCCGCGCCCTGCGGCGGCGCGCTGGTTGCGCGCCTGCGGTAGAACCGTTGCCGGGCTGCGTTCGCCCTTGATTGCGCAGCGCCCGGGGCAGAGTCAGGCCTGCGCGGCACAGGTGGCTGCGGCTTCGTCACCCGTCTGAACCGGCGCGGGTCCGCCTGCTGGCCGGACCTGTTGTAGCTGCTGGGTTGCTCTTGCGCCGCCAGGCGCTCTGCGCCGAACGACATGACCAGCGCTGCAATACCGATCAACACGACGAGCTTCATGGAAATCTCCAGCTCTACTCAGAAAATTGCTAAGTCTTACAGTCCGCCTGCAGATAGTCCGGCTTGTTTGGATCGGTCATGGTGTAGCCCGCACGCTGCATCCCGGCGCGCACGGCGGCCACATCGATCGTGCAACGCATGACGAGCTTGCTGCGAACCACACCGGCATTGCCGGGCACCTCGATGTCGGACGCCACCTCGAGCTTGATCCTGAAACTTTCGTGACCCAGAATCGAGTTGACGAACTCCTTCCAGCTCGGCGTGTAGCTCGCGCGCGAAACGAACATCATCTCTCTACTGATCGTCTTGCCTGGTTCAAGGGTTACCGGCTCCGCATTGCCCTTGATGCAATACCAGCGCTCGCCGCAGGCGGCGTCCGTGACCTCGACGACATAAATCGCGCGGTAGGGGACGATCGTTCCGCCGTAATCCAGCGTAATCGTCTCGCTCAGAATGCGTGCCCGCCGTCCGGGCTCTGTGCGGTGCTGATAGGCGAGTGGCATGACGGTGACCGTAACCGGGCTATCGGTCCACGGCGGCGTATCGGCGGTGGCGTCGCGGCGTGGCGGCTGGATCGTCGAGCGGAATTGTATCTTCTGCACCGGCAGCATCGCCACCTCGACCGGCGGCTGAATCACGGCGAAGGCGATCCCAGTGCCCATGACGGCTGCGATGGCGAGCGCCGTGACTGTCTTGCAGACGAGCCCCACCTTGCGGGTCTTGTGGACGGCGGTTGCGACCTCAGCAGTAACGTTGCCTTGCGCGACCAGGGCGTGGACCGAGCGGAGATAGACCGGCAGATCGGCGGCCGAGATCGCCGAGTCGACGATGACAGGAAACACGCGGCCGCCAGCAGACGGCCAGCGCTCCTTGGCGAACTCGAGCTCGGTCAGCGTGAAGCGGCCAGGCGTCAGCGCTTCACGGCTGACCAGAAAAACGAAGCGGTCGGCCTTTTCGATCGATTGCCGGATGCGGTCGATGTAGTCGACCGATGCAGTCAGGCTGTGCTGATCGAAGAATACCTCATGGCCAGCGTTTCTCAGCGCCTGCGCGATCTCCTCCGCCTGTGCTCTCTGCGGCGTCGCGTAGCTGATGAAAATCTTCAGCCGGGAGCAGGCTATCGGAAGCAATCGAGTGAGCATGAGACACTTACCCTACTCATGCGATGGTTTCCGGCTGTGCGGTTCACTGCAGGAAACCGATGCAGACCTGAATAAATGGCGAGCGTTCAGTGCAGTCCCCGAACCGCGTTCAGTATTCAATTGAAGCTCAGCGACTGCGCCAATATACTTCGTTGCACTCCTTAGCACAACTCCGCGATTTGGGATAGCAGCAAGCTGACTCTTTGCAAGCAGCCGACAGATGATCTGGGCCTGGCAACTGTCGTGCGGGCTGGGCCGACAAAGACGGCGAGGCGGGCTCGGCGGGCCGTCATGACGCGGGCGGGAACAGCTGGCGTGCACACCGACGAAGCTTGGTCGTCTGCTTTACTTCAAGCTTCGGTCATGTCATCGTTTTTTGGGTTCGGCTCCTGTTTCCAGGGGCGATTTCACATCATCTCACGGGGGGGGGGCTCATGGGCTCGAGTGCTGCAGCGGGCGCTTCGCACGGAACGTCGCTCAGGGATCAATTGGTCGGCACCTGGATCTATGTTTCGAGCACCGGAAAGCGCGACGACGGAAGCGCAGTGCCACGGCCCCAATTGCAGGGCGCCGTGACGTACACCGCCGACGGCCGCTTCCACTTCATTACCGCGGCCAAGGACGCGCCGCGATTTCAGTCGAACGACAGCACGAAGCCCACACCGGAAGAGGCGATGGCCGTGGCTTCGAGTTCGGTTGCCTACACGGGGACCTACACCATCGATGAGGCTTCCAGGACGCTGCATTTGAGTATCGAGACAAGTACCTTTCCCAATCTTGTCGGGGCGCCCAACCAGAGGCGCATCATCACCTCGATTTCGGCCGACGAAATGAAATTCACAAATCCGCGCACGCCGGCGGGGGTTACGCTGGAAATCGTGTGGAAGCGCGCGAGGTAAAGGGAGGAGGGATGGTGTAGCTCTTGCACCTTGATGTTTGGTTTCGAGACCGGCCCCAGGCGGGTAAAAAACGTCAGGTGCGCTACACTAGTGTTCCGGTTCTGACATTTGCTTCCCTGTGCCGCCGGGTTTCGAGCAAATGTCAGAACCATGAGGAACACTAGCAAGTCCATGAGTCTAGTGTAGCTTTTGCACCTGACGTTTGGTCTCGAATCCAGCCGCGAGTGGGTACCAAACGTCAGGTGCGCTACACTAGCCCCTTATTTCTCGACCACTTTCTTGTGCCGCTCGAGGACGAATGCGGTAAGCGCGGCAAGCGCTTCACTGTCCCATGCCAACGGTCGCGCGCCCATCGCGGAAATCATACAGAACTGGACCATACCTTCTGCCGTGATGGCATCCAGCCCGGTCTTCGCCTTGACCGACTCAACGAAGTGCGGCCAAGGCTTCTTGAACGTTGCATTGTAGCTGTCGGCCTCCAGGTGGCAGGTGTTGCATGATCGTCCAGCCGGGCTGAGGCTCGTGTCGCCGTGACGTTGCGTGCCGGTTGCCAGCAATTTGTCTGATGGGGCCGTAAAGGTTTTGGAACCCGGGGGGCGCGTCACATCGTTTGGCGGAATGCGCTGCGCCTGCGCGAGGGCAAGCGATCCGGTTGCGACAACGGCTGCCGCAACGAGTCCAATAAGCTTTGGCGATGGCATGAGTCTTCCCGCATTGTAGCCGAATGAGACCTGTTCAGGCCCGCCACTCTAACGATAATCCGCCGCGCCGCCAGATCGATGCTGCACACAAAAAATTGTAGCCAAGAGACCGGCGACTGCGCCGCGCCGCGGCGCAGTCGCCGGTGAGCCAAGCCTCAATCGCCGGCACCAGAGAACAGGCGACGGTCTCTTCTGATAGCCTCGGCGAAGTAGGTCATGAATGACTTTATGCCGGGACGGGCTCGCTTCGCCTTCGCGGTTACGATCCAGATCGTAACCGGCAGCCCTCCTTTGGGCGTCAACACGTGCTCGACCTCGTCCAACTGATCCCCGACATAGCAGGGCAACAGCCCGATGCCGACGCCGTCCTGGACGGCATGGGCGAGCGCCATGGTCGAGTCGAAATAAACGCCGTGACGATCAGCAGCCACGTTTCGCTTCATCCATCTGGCGGCATCGAAATCGGCAAGCGCAGATCCAAAGCCGCAAATCACGTGCCCGGCCAGCATCTCGATCGAGGTCGGCTTGCCATGCCGCCGAACGTAATCGGTCGCCGCATAGAAGGCGTGATGCAACTGGCCGACGCGACGGCCGACAAGCGCCTCTCCCGGAGAATGATGCGGCCGGATCGCGATGTCCGCCTCGCTGTTCTCGAGGTCGGCAAACCTGTTGCTGATCTTCAGATGCAGGGCCTCGCCAAACCCCGTCTCTCGAAATGCCCGAAGGTGGCGCACAACGTAGTAGGCGGCGAAGTCCTCCGACAGTGCGATGGTCAGGCTGCCCAGAGCCTTGCCGGCGACCAGCGAAAGCTCCAACTGCGCCTGTCCGGCGCAGCGCTCCAATTGCCTGGCGCTCGCCAGCACGCGCTCGGCCTCGGGAAGCACCCGCCATTGTCCCCTCTTGCGCGCAAACAAGCGGCATCCGGCAACGCGCTCCAGCTCGTCGATGTGCCGGTAAACCGTGGCCGAGCTGATCTGCGTTTTTTGCACGCAATGTGCCGGACTGCCGTGCTCGGCCACGGCAACAGCGGTGCGTAGGAGCACGGAAAGATCTTCTCTCATCTGTGAAGTTCCAGTTCTCGACAATGAGAATTCAATATTGGTCGCGTTTGTGCTGACAGTAAAGCGGCTCAACTCTCGAACCTGGAGGTTTATTCATGCGCGGCTGGAAACGAACTTCACTCGCAGGCGGCCTGATCGTGCTGTCGTTCGCGGCGACGCTGCCGGCGCGCGCGCAGGATGTGCCGCTGAAGGATGCCGTTGCAGCGGCGAGCGCAGCGTTGGAGAAATGCGTCGCGGACGGATACAGAGTGAGCGTTGCCGTGGTCGGCCGTTCGGGCAACACGATCGTTCTGCTCGGTGGCGACGGCGCAGGGCCGCATACCAGGGGCAGCAGCACCGGCAAGGCGTTCACCTCTGCCAGCATGGGCCAGCCTACCGCGCAGCTTGCTGCAACGATCAAGGACAAACCGGAACTTGCCGGGCTGCGTGACATGGACTCGCGGCTCGTCATATTGGGCGGTGGCCTGCCGATCAAGGTGGGTGGCAAGCTCCTGGGCGGCATTGGCGTCGGTGGCGCACCCGGCGGCCATCTGGACGAAGCCTGTGCGCGGGTCGGGGTCAGCAAGATCGGAGCTCAGTGATTCCTGTGTCGTTACGCATCATCGCAATCGCGCTCGGCCTCGCCGCTCTCGCGGCGGGCCCGAGTGCCCAGCAGGCGCAAGCGCAGATAGCGCCGTCGGCAGACGAGATCGCCCGCTACGCGCCTCTCCAACTCGCGGCACACCGCAACGATGCCGCGGCAATCGCGCGTGCCGTCGCGGGAAAAGCCAACCTGGAAATGCGTGACCGCATGGGGCGCACCGCTGTTCATATTGCAGCGCATGCATCGGCATACGAGGCGATGCGCGCGCTGAAGAAGCACGGCGCCGATATGCGGGCGAAGGATTCTCAGGCCTACGACGCAATCACGATCGCGGCCGTGAAGGACGACGTGCGGATGGTCAAGCTGGCCATCGAGCTGGGTGGCGATCCGCGAGCCACCACGAGCCCGTACGACGGCACGGCGCTGATTGCCGCCGCGCACCTGGGTCACGACGAGGTGGTGAAAGCCCTGATCGCTGCCGGCGCGCCCTTGGATCACATCAACAATCTCCATTGGACGGCTCTCATAGAGGCCGTGGTGCTGGGCGATGGCGGTCCCAGGCACGTGGAGACGGTCCGCGCGCTGGTAAAGGCGGGGGCGAAAAAGTCGATAACGGACAGCGGTGGGCGGACGGCGCTCCAGAATGCCAAACAACGGCGGTTCAAGGACATCATCAAGCTGCTGGAGTAGATCGCTGCTGGGGTTTTTTATGCCCCAACGACTACGCCGCTCATATTGGGCGTTCCGGACAACGCGGGCGACTGGCCTGACGGCCCCTGCTGACCTACGCCTGTTTGTTGAACAGAGCTTTGACCTCCTCGGGAACGGGTACCGGCCGCAGCTTGCCGGTTTCCGGATCGCGGGCGACAAGCACGCGCTTCTCGAAGCCTTCCACAGCCAGCTCGCCGTTGTTGAAAAGCTTGTGCTCGATCTCGAAGCTGGTGCGGCCCCAGGTCGGAATGGACGTCTCGATTACGACCTTGTCGCCGTAGCTGGAGGGCTTGTGGAACCGCGCCCGCGTATCGATCATCGGCCAGCCGGTCAGGTTATAGCGCTTGAGCAATTCCTTCTTCGGCAGGCCGACGTTTTCGAAGTGGCGCATGACGTTGGCGTCGAACCACATGAAGTAGTTTGGATAGAACACGATATCGGCCGGGTCGCAGTTGCCCCATTCGACATCGACCTCGCGGCGGGTGATCAGCATGTTCGGCAATTCCCATATGTTGCGGTGAGAGGGCGCTCTTTACCTGCGCTGGTTGCGCACTATCTAACAGCTTGTCTCTCGTCCGCGCCAGATCAGTCGGGCTTGCGGCCGGCAGGGGAGCGGACAGCACAGAATCGCCGCCCAGCCGGTCGGCCTCCGAAGCTCGCGAGAACCGTGAGAGACCCGCCAACACTTAGTTATTACAAAGCTTTTCTATGGACTTCACAGAGCTGACACAGACCGCTATTATATCGCCTGTCGTCAGGGTGCGATCCTGAATCGTTCGGGCAACCGACAGGAACACGCACGTGGATGTTCAAGCCTCCCATCCGGAAGCTTTTCCAGCGCTGGTCTTGAACGCTGACTTCCGGCCATTGAGCTATTACCCGCTGTCGCTGTGGAGCTGGCAGGAGACGGTAAAGGCCGTTTTCCTCGACCGGGTCAACATCGTCTCCGAGTACGACAAGCAGGTGCACAGCCCCTCCTTCGAAATGCGGCTGCCCAGTGTGGTCGCGCTCAAGACGTATGTGCGCCCCGCGCTGTACCCGGCGTTCACGCGCTTCAACGTGTTCCTGCGCGACAGGTTCAGCTGCCAATACTGCGGCGCGCGCCACGACCTGACGTTCGACCACCTGATTCCACGCTCGCGCGGGGGACTGACACGGTGGGACAACGTGGTGGCAGCCTGCGCGCCGTGCAATCTCAAGAAGGGGGGAGAGATGCCGGAGGTCGCCGGCATGCTGCCAGCGCAGCTGCCTTACAGACCGACGGTTTTCGAGCTGCACCGCAATGGCCGGCTGTTCCCCCCCAACTACCTGCATGACAGTTGGGTCGATTACCTCTACTGGGATACCGAGCTCGAGCCGTAGTCGGCCGAGCCCGGTTTCGCTGTCCGCCTCGCGCGCTGAACGGCGAGCCATCGCCAACCGACCTGGATCCGAGCTCGCCGCTACTGATGGAACCGTTCCTCCTGCGCGCATTGGTTGCCGGCCTCGCACTGGCCGTCATCTCTGCCCCGCTCGGCTGCCTGCTGGTCTGGCGCAGAATGGCTTTTTTCGGTGAGACGGTGGCGCATGCCTGCCTGATCGGCATCGCCCTCGCGATCGCTTTCGACCTCGACAAGACCGGCAGCGCTCTGTTCGTGGCGATACTGGTGGCCGCTGGCCTGGCGTTTCTGTCCCGGCAGCGGATCGTGCCGATCGATTCACTGATGAGCGTGCTGGCGCATTCGGCGCTGGCATTCGGCGTGATTGCTACTGCTCTTGCGCAGGGAACGACCGTCGACCTGATGGCGTATCTGTTCGGGGACATATTCGCAGTCGCGCCTGACGATCTGGTCTGGCTGGCGGTGGGTGGTGCTGCCGTCGGCCTCGTTGTCTGGCGCTTGTGGGGACCGCTACTGGCGCTCGCGGTACACGAGGAGCTGGCGGCGGCCGAAGGGGTAAACCGCGACACCGTCAAACTGGCGTTCATTGTCGTGCTCGCCCTCATTGTCGCCATTGCAAGCAAGGTCGTCGGCATTCTGCTGACGGTGGCCTTCCTCATCGTTCCGGCGGTGACCGCGCGACCCATGGTGGAAACGCCCGAGCGCATGGCAATGCTGGCCGCCGCTATCGCGGTCGTGGGCGTGCTCGGCGGCTTATCATTGTCCTGGCGGCTGGACATTCCGGGGGGGCCGTCAATCGTGGCAACGCTGGCCGTGATGGCTGTGGCCTCTCTCACCTACGCCGCTTTCCACAACCGTCAGTAGGTGTCGCTGCAACGCGGCAGAGCGGGATCTCGTGCCCGCAACCCAACTGCGGTCCAGCTGGCGCACGCCGTCATCCGGCGCAACATTACGTTTGTAAATTGCAGCCTTACAACACGAGACGCAGATTAGACATGATTTAGACTGCAAAAGTCTCCGTTCTGCCTCGCGTACGCCCCCCAAATCAGCGATCGATAAGTCGTAGATTCAACCTGTGCGCGAGGTTATTTCCATGTATACAACTCGTCAAGCCGCTGCGGCCGTGCTTGCTGCGCTTCTTGCTCTGCCTCTGATTGCAACTCAAGGTTTCGACGCGACTGCCGCCCGTACATCCTCTGCTCCGTTCGGCTCGAGCGTCTCCGGGGCGGCGAAGGTCGTGGACGGCGACACCATCGTCATCAATGGCATTCGCATCCGTCTCGAAGGTATCGATGCCCCGGAGATCGCGCAGACGTGCGGCCGGTCGCTGTTCGGCAGCTGGGCCTGCGGACAGGAGGCTGCCCGCCATCTCGATCGACTGGTGCGTGACCGCAATGTCGACTGTCTGAGCCGGGGCGCCGACAAGTACGGCCGCATGCTCGGCGTCTGCTCGACAGCCGGCCTGGAGCTCAACGCAGCCATGGTGCGCGATGGTATGGCATGGGCGTTCGTGAAGTACTCGACCAGCTACGTCGGCGCAGAGGCGACAGCTCGCAACCTGAAGCTTGGTGTTTGGCAGGGCAGGGCCGTGCCGGCCTGGCAGTATCGTTCCGAGCGCTGGACGGCCGCCGAAGCCGAGGACCGTGCCGAAGCGCCAGCCGGCTGCGTCATCAAAGGCAACATCACGCGCAAAGGCCGCATCTACCATATGCCTTGGAGCCCTTGGTACGCCAAGACGCGGATCGAGGCTGCCAGGGGTGAGCGCTGGTTCTGCAACGAAGCGGAGGCGGTAGCCGCCGGCTGGCGCCCGGCACTCATTCGCTGAGCCGGGAGTGATCGGACGGTCTGCGAGCGCAACGCCATGCAGTCAGCGCGTTCGCGGGCCGATACCCACGATCCCCGCTATTACTACTTCTTGGCGGCTTTCTCGCGCTTGGCCCGTTCTGCCTCTTCCTTTTTCTGAAGCTCCTGCAATGCCTCTTCGCGCGCCTTTCGAATGGCTTCCTCGGCCTCGGCCTTCTCCTTTGCCTCCAGCTCTCTCGCGGCGGCCTCGGCGGCCATCAGCGCGGCGAGTTGCCCCTGCGTCAGGCGCTTGTCGTCATCACGCTCATCGATGACGCGAAGCACGCGGAAGCCGGTAGAGTTGTTGGCCTCGCCTGGTGGCATGGTCATTCTCGCGGCGCTGCGCGCCACCTGTTTGGGATGGTTCCATCCGCCGCCCTTGACCACGCGAAGATTGCAGACCGGCTCAGGCTTGCCCTGGACCGCCGCCTGGACCGCCGCACCGGATGCGCCGGATGCCTTCTCGCCAGTCATGGAATTTGTCGGCGCAGCTTTGCCTTTGTCGCCGGGCTCCGGGCGCGGATCGGCGCAATCGATGGTCATTTCTGCCGCATTACCGATTGCACCGCCAACCCCAAAAGTATTGGATGGCAGCAGGCCGGCCACGATCGTGCCGTCGCGCGTCTTGCCAAAATTGGCTTGCGTACGAAGGACATCGGCGCCCGTCCAGAATGCCGTGCTGGTGCCAGCGCGTGCGGCATATTCCCATTCCGCCTCGGTCAGCAGGCGGTAGGTGCGTCCCGTCTTGTCGGACAACCAGCTGGTATAACGGCGCGCATCCTCCCAGTTCACGCAGACGACGGGATGGCCCTCGTCCTGCTCGAAGCCTGGCCGCGTCCAGTTCCACTTCTTGTTGGTCCGCCGCTGGATATCGCAAACCGGGGCTGGAACGTGACGGGTCTCCTTGACGAACGCCTCGAACTCGCCGCGCAGGATCTCCAACCGGCCCACGGCAAACGGCTTCTGAATGGTTTCCGGCTTGGCGACGCGCTCGCCGCGCACTCGGCCAGGCTCGTTCACGGGCGAGCCAAAGTCGAAAGTGCCCGCTCGGATGATCACCATTTCCGGACAGACCGGGCAATCGAGGAACGGATCCTTGCGGTATTCCTTGGTCAGGGCATTCGGGTCGAGCGGCTTGCCGTCGGCCCCTTCCTTCTTGCCTTCTTCGTCCGTTTCGTCGCCGTAGGGGTTCCATTCCTTGTTGTCGGGCTGGCCCTCGACCTCCTCGACCACGACCTTGAATTCGCCGCGGGTCTGCCCTTTCTTTTGCTTGACCTTGATAGGCTCGAGCTTGCCGAACACAAACTGCGATTTGTCCTCGACCCAGAACATTATGAACAGCACCGATGCGAATGCAGAAAGGGTGCTGCAGGCCAGGACCCGGCGGTGGCGCGCAGTCAATCCTGCCTCGATGGCCCAACCTACGCCTGCCAACAAAGCGATCAGCAACCAGAAAAGGATGTCGAGCTGGCTCATCGTTCCGCCTGCAACCTTAGACTTTGTACCCCCATAAGGCTTACGGCAATTTGCTTAACGAACGGTCAGCCATGGCAATTCCAGTCGCCATCCGGGGCTAACGGGCCTTGTGCAGCCGCCCGAGGGCGGGCCTGCGCGGTTTCGCCATACCCTCAAGCCCGCGCCTGCGGGCCCCGCTTTCTTGACACCGAGCAACACCGCTCACTATGGTTCGCGCCGTCGATCAACCCGCCGGTATCAGGCTTCGTCTTCACTCGGTCTCTCATTCCCTGGCCGGCACCACCTCGGGCAGCTTCGAATGTCGCAGAGTGGTAACGGGCAAGACCCGAGACGCGGCGAGTTTACGCCTGCCGAACGGGCGGCCTTCGAGAGGAGGACGGCCGAGCTCGGTCAACGCCTCGACGAGGTGAAGGCACGCAAGGCTCCGGCCAAGCGGGACGGATCGGCACGTGGCAGGGCCATGAGCGAGGCGTTCAAGATCGTCGCCGAGCTGGTGGTTGGGGTCGCGGTTGGCGGCGGGATCGGTTGGTTTCTCGACAACCAGCTTGGGACCCGCCCGTGGATGCTGGTTGTCTTTCTCGTTCTCGGCTTCGCGGCCGGGCTGTCGAATGTGATCCGCACGGCCCGCAGCATGCAGGCGCGGTCGGAGCCACTACAGCGGCAGGCCAAACCGGTGCGGGACGATGACGAGGATGAAAGGTAGGGGGCTGGCTTGGCGGGAAATGCTGCGGAAGGGGCACACGGCCCCATGCATCAGTTCGAGATCCAGCGGATCTGGGATCTCAAGCTGTTCGGCTATGACGCCTCCTTCACCAACTCGTCGCTATTCATGGTGATAGCGCTGGTGGGGATCGTCGGCTTCTTTCTATGGGCCATGAGCGCCAGATCGCTGGTGCCTGGCCGCGCCCAATCGGTCGCCGAGCTGACCTACGAATATGTCGCCAACATGCTGCGCGACATCACCGGGGACGAGGGGATGAAATTCTTCCCCTGGATTTTCACCATCTTCATCTTCATCCTGGTGCTGAACCTGATCGGGATGATCCCCTACACCTTCACGGTCACAAGCCACATCATCGTCACGTTCGCGCTCGCCGCCATGGTATGGGTGACGGTGACCGTGCTGGGCTTCATCAAGCACGGGCCGGGCTATCTCAAGCTGTTCATGCCCGAGGGCGTGCCCTGGATCCTTATCCCGGTGATCGTGCCGATCGAGCTCGTCTCCTATCTGATCCGCCCGGTAAGCCACTCGGTGCGCCTGTTCGCCAATATGATGGCCGGGCATACCATGCTCAAAGTGTTCGCCGGTTTCGTGGTGAGCTTCGCCTCCGCCGGGATCGGCTGGGCAGGCGTTGCGCCGCTCGGTTTCATGATCGCCTTCACGGGGCTGGAGATCCTGGTTGCCTTCCTGCAGGCGCTGATCTTCACCGTCCTTACCTGTATCTACCTCAACGACGCGCTTCACATGCACCACCACTAGGCGCGGCGGCTGCTGGGCGTGCTTATCGCGCTACAGCGGCAAACCGGCCAGCCGGCAACCAGTCAATAGCCAGAAATCATAGCCAGAAAACAATGGAGACAGTTCAATGGACGTAGCTGCAGCAAAGATGATCGGCGCTGGCCTCGCCTGCTTCGCTCTGATCGGCGCCGGCATCGGCATCGGCAACATTTTCGGCAACTACCTGTCAGCCGCGATGCGCAATCCTTCGGCGGCGCCAGGCCAGTTCACCAATCTGCTGATCGGGTTCGCGCTCGCCGAGGCGACCGGTCTGTTCGGCCTCCTCATCGCACTGATGATCCTGTTCGGCTGATCGGCTGATCGGCTGATCGGCTGACATCCGGGGCTTAGACGCTCGGCGCCGGCAATGATTATCGCCGGCGCAACTGCTCCGTGAGCAACGGCAGTCGAGCGGCCAGCCCGCAGCGCGTTCGCAGCCCCCTGCCTCCTGCCGCTCAGACGCAGGGTTGTCAGGAGCAGGGTTGCCGGAGAACACACTATGCTCGCCAGTCTTGCCACCATCGCTGTTGCGCTCGCCGCGGAGCCGAAGGGCGGTGGCCTGCCACAGCTCAACGTGAACGACTTCTCGCCGCAGCTTATCTGGCTGGCGATCACGTTCGTGCTGCTGTTCCTGCTGCTCAGCAAGCTCGTGCTCCCGCGCGTCGGCGGCGTGATCGAGGAGCGCGCACAGCGTATCCAGCGGGACCTCGACGAGGCGCAACGCCTGAAGCTGGAAACCGAAAAAGCCCTCGCCAACTACGACTCGTCGCTGGCGGCGGCCAGACAGCGCGCGGGCGGCATCGCCAAGGAAATCCGCGATAAGCTGGCGGCTGAGACCGAAGCTGAACGCGTTCAGGTCGAAAGCCAGATTACAGCCAGGATTTCCGATGCGGAAACCCGCATCGCCGCGATGAAGACAAGTGCGATGTCGGATGTCGGTGATATCGCGGCTCAGACGGCGGAGGCGCTCGTTGCGCAGCTGTCGGGCAGCGCCGCCAGTGCTGACGAGGTTCGCCAGGCCGTAAGGTCGATCTCGGCGGGAGAATGATACCATGCTGACCATGCTGGCCGGCGGCAACGCGCCAATCTACATGACGCCCGAATTCTGGGTTGCGGTGTCGTTCCTCGGCTTCGTCGCACTGCTGCTGTTCTACAAGGTGCCGGCGCTGGTGGGGCGCATGCTCGACGATCGCGCAGAGGCCATCCGCAAGGAGATCGACGAGGCGCGGCGCTTGCGGGAAGAGGCCCAGGCGCTGCTCGCCGACTATCAGAGAAAGACCAGCGCGGCCGACGAGGAGGCCGCAGCGATCATCGAGCAGGCCAGGCGCGAGGCGGAAGCACTGACGGCGGAGACCCGCAAGAACCTCACCGAAATGCTCGAGCGTCGCACGAAGCTGGCCGAGGACAAGATCGCACGGGCCGAAGCTCAGGCGCTGGCGGATGTACGCGCCTCCGCAGTGGATACCGCTGTCGCCGCAGCCGAGCGCATCCTTCAAGCGCGCTCCACGCCAGCGACGGGCAAGGCCCTCATCGATCAATCGATCCGCGACCTCAAAGGCAAGCTCAACTGAGGCCAATGGCGAAGCTGACCTTGGCCGCGCCGGCGTGATAGCTGGCCACGGTGGCCTAATCGAATCGCGCCCCGGTATTGTTGCCGAGCGCCAGCATCATCTGGCGGTAGCTCTCCACGCCCG
Source organism: uncultured Alphaproteobacteria bacterium (assembly GCA_963825625.1). Classification (GTDB taxonomy): domain Bacteria; phylum Pseudomonadota; class Alphaproteobacteria; order Rhizobiales; family Hyphomicrobiaceae; genus CAMDPA01. Next base: position 302,029 of record CAWGUF010000017.1, read on the forward strand.
CAGCGTGGGCGGCGCGCGCTGCATCGTCGGCGTCGGCCTTCGGGGCGGGTTCGAGCGGGAACAGATCATGGTGCTTTCGCCCGCGCACCAGCGAAACCGAGCAGAATGCCTTGGCGTCGATCAGCGACCGCAGCGGCCTGACATGGGTCGGCATATAGTGCATGCCCATGCCGATGCGGCGGTCGTTGCCGCGATTGCCGGGCGAGCCGTGGATCGTGCAGGTGTGGTGCATCGACATTTCGCCAGGCTCCAGCGGCATCTCGATGGTATCTGCCTCGTTGAAACGGTGCACGACGTTCTGGCCGCTGGAGAGCAGATTATCCGTGGCGGGCTCGAGGCGCGACGGGAGCTGCCCCAGCTTGTGGCTTCCCGGCAGAACCCGCATGCAGCCCGCCTCGCTGTCGGCACGGCTGAGCGCGACCCAGACGGTGACGTTCTCCAGCGGGTCCAAGCCGAAGTACGTGGAATCCTGGTGCCAGCTCACGAAGCTGCCGGTGCCCGGCTCCTTGATCCATGTGGCGCTTGCGTAGAGGAGCAAATCCGGACCGTACAGGTCCTCCACGGCATCCAGAATCGTGGGATGCATCATCAGTGCGTGCGCCCAGGTGAAAAGCAGATAATTCTTGCTGCGCAGCGCACCTTTGAGCGGACCGCCCTGGGCAGCCTCGAAGGCCTCTAGACGCGCGCGCAGACCGGCAGCATCCGCAGCACTCATCACCCGGACCGGATAGACATATCCGTTGTCCTTGAAACATTGAACCTGCTCGGGCGTGAGGACCTTGGGCTTGCTCATCGGCAGCTCCGTGTGGGATCTTTCAAGAGTATTGGAGATGGGCAGTATCCCGCTGTCGGCTGTGGCGTGCAAGCGGCAACATAGCGTGTCAAGGACGCGTTGCGAGTTTGCTCCGGGACCCAAGCGACGGCATGGCGGTGAACGGTCGCTGGCTACACCGCCTTGGACTGCCGTTCCAGCGACGCGGCCGCATCGGCGCTGCCAATAGCGCCTTGCAAGACATGCAACTTGGCGCGTGCGGCATCCGCAAGATCTCCGGCGCCGCGGCTCTCGAACACCTCGAGCGCAGGCACCAGCGCAGCAGCAGCTGCCTGCCAGTTCTTTTCGCGTTCTGTCCGCTGGCCGAGCTCCACCAGCGCCGCCGCGCGCGACAACTGCACGAGCGCCCACCGCATCGGATGCGCCACCCGGTCGATGACACTGACAACGCCCTCATAGGTGACGGCAGCCTGCTCCAGTTCGACTGTCGAACCGGGGCTACGCTGACCAAGCGCCATCAGCATGTCGCCGAGCCCAACGCCAAGCCGTGCCCAGGCGATCGGATCTGCGGTGCGCGAGACCAGCTCCATTGCCGCCCGGAAAGCCGAGGCAGCCGCCTGCAGCGCGTTGGGGTCGCCGGTCAACTCGGCTCGGGCGGCCAGCGCCTCCGCCTGACGCTGGCGATATTCGGCCTCGAGCACCGTCTCGCCAGCAGGCAGATTCGCTGCGGCGTCCGCAAACAGGTCAGCGGCCTGATCGAACTCGAAACGTGCGAGAGCCAGCTCGCCGAGCCGCGCCGTGGCCGCAGCCTCGTCGGTCATCTGCGCCTTCAGCGTCTCCATTTCCTCCGCCAGACGCGCCTCGGTGCGGCGGCGGCCGTCACGGATGTGCTGGCGAACGTCTTTCAGCAGATCCATCGCCCTTTCGAACTCGCCGGCACACAGCGCGTTGGCCGCTTCCAGCTTCAGCCGGCGCAGCTCGATTGGGTCGTTGCCTGGTCTGGATAGGTGCGCGACCGTCTCCGCCAGCCAGCCGGCCATCTCATCGAGACGGGCGATGCGTTGCTCGGCCGGCAGTGGCTGGGCCGCGAGGATCGATTGAAAGCGACGAAGTGCTGCGTCGGTAATCCCGTGCCGCGACTTGATCTCGGCGACCGCGGCGGAGACAATCGCAGAGCCAGCGTTGGCCGGCGGCTGCTCCTGGACAGTTTCCAAACCGGATTGCGCCACGCCGCCGGCGCTTGCGTCGACGGACGCACCATGCCCGGCCTCGGCGGCAAGCAGCGCGGCTCGGTACGCACCCAGAGCTGGCTTCAACGACGACAGAAACCGGGGCTGCTCGATCACGTAGTGGCAGAGCATCTCCATCAGGAACCGGCACACATCGTCAATAAGGCCGGCCTTTTCCAGGAATTTCCCAGCCGCGGCGCGAGAAATCCAGGCATCTGCGACCTGTTCACGGATCGAGCCTCCGCCAGCCGGATCCGGACCGGCGTCGCTCAGAGCCATCCGGGCCGCCTGCAGCGCTGGCGCGAGGTCCCCGGCCTCCAGCCGCACCTTGTCCAGCAGGCTGGCCAACTTCGCGGCGTGGTCCTCACACAGGGTCTGAGGGAAGCCGCGCTGGTCCTTGGCCAGATAGATCTCATTGGCGAGGCAATCGAGGACGGCGCCGTAGTCTTCGGCCTCCTGCCGATCAATCAGGATTTGTGCGAAGCGGGCACCATCGAGCGGGGCCGCAGGCGGCATCTCACAGCCGACCAATCCCGCACACGCCAACACACCAGTGCTGACGAAACTGTTCAACGCCTCGTACAAGGACATACCGCGATGCTTTGCTCGCCCACACGGGTGGCCCGGTTGCCTTGCGGCGCACCGAAACCACACTCTGATTTGCTACCTGGTGGCTGTCGCCGGAATACCCCTCGACACTAGTTTCCGGCTGCCCATCCACCATCTGCCTAACCGACTGTCGTGGCAATGTCATGCCAAGCGATCAGGGCGGTGGAAATTCTGCACAGCCAATCTGGAAAAGGCTCCGTAGCGAAGGCGAAAACGGGGCGTTAATGTTTGGTTTACCGGTTCGGCGCGATGCTACCGGATGCTGGTGCACTCTTCGGGCTATTGCTGCTCATGACACATTCTGTTGGCCAGACTGCCCCAGAGGCCCCGGGGGGGGCGGACGCCCCAGGGGCCCAGGACGCCGAAGCCGGCGGGCTGGACACCGCCGCGTGCCGCTGGCTCGACCATCTGCTTCTGCAGCGGGGCCATTCGGAGCTGACGATCCAGGCATATTCCAGGGATATCCGCCAATTCTGCGGGTTCCTGGCGCAACGGCTGCAACGTCGTCCGGAACTCGATGATCTCGCCGCGCTGGACGCAAGATCGTTCCGCGCCTTCATGGCCAGCCGGCGGCAGCATGGCGTTTCCAGCCGCTCGCTGTCGCGCACGATGTCAGCACTCAGGGCCTTCTTCCGCTGGCTCGAAGCGGAGCAGATCCTGAAGAACCGAACGATCCTGTCGGTGCAGCTGCCGAAGACGGGGCATGGCGTGCCGAAGCCGCTGACGGTGGAGAAGGCGAAGGCCGTGGTCGACGGCGGGATGGCGGCAGAGCTCGACTGGGTGTCTGCGCGCGACGTTGCCGTGTTGCTTCTGCTCTATGGCTCGGGGCTGCGAATATCGGAGGCGCTGTCGCTGACGACCAGGGACAGACCGACGCCCGAGCGAGATGTGCTGCGGATCAATGGCAAGGGAGGCCGGGAGAGGGCAGTGCCCGTGTTGCCAGTCGCCATCAGTGCGATCGAACGCTACTGTACGCTTGTGCCCTATTCGCTGGAGCCCAATGGCCCCCTGTTTCTGGGTGCAAAGGGCGGTCCGCTTTCGCCGCGGCTGATCCAGCTGGCTATTGCCCGCATGCGGGAGGAGCTGTCGCTGCCTGACACGGCAACGCCGCATGCATTGCGCCATTCGTTTGCGACGCACCTGCTGTCGGCAGGCGCCGACCTGCGGCAGATCCAGGAATTGCTAGGACACGCCTCGCTGTCGACAACGCAGATCTACACGGAAGTCGACCGCGATCGACTGCTCAAGGTCTACGACGCGGCGCATCCGCGAGCCTGAAGGGCGAGCGCTGCAGCTCAGGGAGCTTCCGATACACGGCGACCGCAAAAACTGCTTTACTGCGGACATGGCACACGCACAGGAGTAAGGCCATGGCGAAAAGCGTGCTCATCTTCGGCGCCGGAAGCGGCATCAGCGCATCGTTCGCGCGCCTGCTTGCCGACAACGACTACAAGATCGCGCTGGCAGCGCGAAACACCGACAAGCTCTCGTCACTCGCCACTGAGACGCGAGCCCTGACTTTGGCTGCCGACAGCACCAAGCCCGAGCAGGTCGCGGCGGCCTTCGATCAGGCGGAGGCCCAGCTCGGGGGCATCGGCTGCGTGCTCTACAATGCATCGCAGCGCGTCCGGGGACCGATTCAAGAGCTCGACCCAGCGGCCGTGGCCGAGGCCATCAACGTCACGGCGTTCGGCGGATTTCTGGTGGCGCGCGAAGCCGCCAGACGCATGCTGCCGAGGGGCACGGGCACTATTCTTTTCACGGGCGCGTCGGCCAGCGTGAAGGGCTACCCGCAGTCGGCAACATTCGCGATGGGCAAATTCGCGTTGCGTGGACTGGCCCAGTCGATGGCGCGCGAGCTGCACCCACACGGCGTGCACGTGGCGCACTTCGTGATCGACGGCGGCGTCCGCAACGAGGCGCGCGGCAGGGTCGAAGGCCCGAATGACCAGCCGGACAGCCTGCTGGATCCCGATGCCATTGCGGCCACGTACTTTCATGTCATGCAGCAGCCGAGGTCTGCATGGTCGTGGGAGATCGAGGTCAGACCCTGGGTGGAACGCTTTTAGATCGAACCCGCATAAGGCGGAAACGATCTAGCGTGCTTCCGGAAAAGTGTGAAGCGGGTTTCCGAAAAGAAGCAATAGAATTCAAAGGCTTAGAGCCGCCTTCCGATTCCACTTGGATCGGAACGGCTCTAGCGTCTGCGGACAAAAAAGTGCCCGCGGCTTGGGGGGAAAGCCGCGGGCAACTGGCGTGGCGCCTCTTGGGGGGGATAGGTGGGACGGCGCCACGTTCGGACACCTGTATCTAGCCTCAATCCCACCAGAATTTCAAGCTTTACCCGAACAGACAATTGCCAAATCGTAAATATTAATGGTGAGCATTTGGGTGGACAGTGGTATTTTTAACCCAGATCAGCCTATCCAAGCAGCAACCGACAGGAATTTTCCGGTCCTCGGCGCTGTCCTGGTTTCCGCGCCGAAGCCGACTGAGCCAAGCCATTCGTCCGGATTTCAGGTGCGTCCCGTCCGTGAGCCGCAACCAGGAAATGGGCTTCAGCCTGCCGGGTTCTTGCCCAGGAAATCCCGCTTCACCAACTCCAGGCCCGATTGGCGCAGAATGTTGTAGGCGGTCGTGGCGTGGAACATGAAGTTGGGCATGGCGAACCACATCAGATAGTTCTGCCCTTTGAACGACACGTCGTTACCGCCCATCCGCATTGAAATATCGCGAGCCTCCGAACCGTCGATCTGGCTGGCTTCGAGCCCTTTGATGAATTCCACCGACCGTGCGATGCGGGCCTTGAGCTCCGGAAGCGTCTTTTCGGTATCCTCCATGGTCGGGACTGGAACGCCCGCCAGACGTGCCGCGCAGCCGGTAGCCGTTGTGCAGGCAGCCTGGATCTGTTTGGAAAGCGGCCACATCGTAGGGTTCAACCGCATGCCGAGCAGCGCAGCCTGATCGATCTTTTTCTCGGCCGCATACGCCGCCGCCTTGTCGAGAATGCCGGAAAGGGCTGTGAGCGACTGGACGAAAACGGGCGCTGAGGCCTGGTACATCGACATCGACATGATCCGGATTACCCCACGTTGGTTGGTTGTCTGGCGCTCCCGTCAGCGGACGGGTCTCTCAGCCTCTCGAGACCACGCCGCCGCGGCAGGCATTGTGGGCCGCAATAGAGCACTTAGTCCTTGGATCGCCAAATTTTATTAGGTGTCCTTACCTATCGCAAGGTTCGAGACCGCGTTTTGCTACGGTCCATAGCCCAGTATCCGTAGCCCAGTATGACAGCGGTGCCCGGATCGGTGTAGACTTTATCGGTTGCCAAGCACCGATGCACGGCAATGCCTTTGCGCTATCCCGGGGGAAACGTTGCTCGGCATCATCTTTTCACTGCTGTCGGCCGCCTGCTTTGCGCTGAATGCGGCGGCTGCACGCAGAGCCGTGTTGTCGGGCACAGTGCTGATGGGCCTTTCCATCACGGTGCCGTTGGGCGTACCGCTGTTCTACCTGCTCGCATGGGCAACGGGCGAGGCGGGGCGGCTCTGGACCTTCTCTCCCGACGCGATCTTGTGGTTCTCGGCAGCAGGCATCGTCCACTTCGTCATCGGCAGGTACTGCAACTACGCAGCGGCAGCCGCCATCGGCACCAACCTGTCGGCGCCGCTGATGCAGTGCGAGGTGCTCGTCACGCTCGCGCTGGCGATGGTGATACTGGGCGAGCACCTGACGCCGTTGCGCGTGCTTGGCATCGCACTGGTGATGATCGGCCCCAGCCTCGTGCTCAACCGCGACGACGCGAAGGCGCGCAGCAAAGCTGCGGCGGCCGAACGTCCGGCGTCCACCACGAACCCGGTGTTCCAGCCGCGCTACGTGGAAGGCTACGCCATGGCCTTTCTGGCTGCGGTATTCTACGGGTTGAGCCCAATATTCATCGGACTTGGCCTGAAAGCGGCGGGCGGCAGCGGCGTGCTGGCAGGCGGCGTCGTCTCCTATGTCGCGGCCTCGCTTCTGGTGTTCCTCGTCTTTCCGTTCGTCGACAAGCGGCACCGCCAGTTCAACGCGGCCCGGGGCGCGTTGGGATGGTTCATCTTCGCCGGCGTGATCGTGTTCTTCAGCCATGCCTTCCGCTATGCCGCCATGGCCGTGGCGCCGGTGTCGATCGTCACAGCGCTGCAGCGGCTGTCCTCGATCTTCCGAATTTATTTCGGCTGGCTGATAAATCGCGACCATGAGGTGTTCGACAACTCGGTGATCGCGGCGACCGTGGTCTCGATGCTGGGCGCAATCGTGCTGTCGATTTCGACGGAGACATTCCTCGCGCTCGCCGACTGGCCGCAGTGGATCGTCGACGCGGCCCGCTGGCGGTGGCCTTGAGGATGGTGGGCTAAGCAATGCTCGGCGGACTCCTTGCACTCCTCGCAGCGGCAACATTCGCGCTCAATAGCGCGACTGCGCGACGCGCCGTCCTGTCCGGAACAGTCGTCCAGGGTATTGCGATCACAGTGCCGCTCGGCATTCCCGTGTTCCTGATAGGAGCGCTTGTATTCGGTCAACTGGGTGCCGTTGCGAGCATGCCGGCAATGGCAATCGTATGGCTATCGCTGGCCGGCATCGCCCACTTCCTGTGGGGCCGCTATTTCTTCTATCGCTCGCAGGAGATGTTGGGCGCCAACCTGGCCGGGACGATGCAGCAACTCGACCTGGTGTTCTCGCTGGGACTGGCCATTGTGCTGCTCGAAGAGGTGCTGACGCCGTTGCGCATCCTCGGCATCGCCCTGGTGGTGATCGGTCCGGCGCTGGCGTTCAGCGGGCAGCAGGGGCGGAGCAGCGCGGCAAAGGCCAATGCGGATGCAGGCCGCCCGCAGTTCAAGCCGCGCTACTGGCCGGGCTACCTCTACGTCGCCATCGCCTCGCTGGGCTATGGCATATCCCCGACGCTGACGCGGCTGGCGCTGCGCGACCTGGGGCCGGGCTACAGCATCGCGGCGGGCCTCGTTGCCTGCACGGCCGCTTCGCTCGTCTTCGCCGCAATCGTCATCGCGACCGGACGGGTAGGCCACGTGATGTCGACCAACAGGCAGACCCTGAAATGGTTCGGCTTTGCCAGCATCTGCGTGTCGATCTCACAGATGCTGCGGTTTGCTGCGCTGTCGCTGGCGCCGGTGACGGTGGTGCAGCCGATCCAGCGGCTGTCGAAGCTGTTCCTGTTCTTCTTCAGTTGGCTGATGAATCGCGAGCACGAGGTGTTCGACAGACGGCTCATCCTGGCGGTGATCGTGTCGCTGGTCGGCGCAGCGATGCTGTCGGTGCCGACCGAGACATTCCTGGCGCTGGCCGACTGGCCCGACTGGGTGGTGACGGCGGCACGGTGGCAGTGGCCCAACTGGTAGGATGCAGAGCGGCCAGATCGTTTTCACCTTTGGCGGAAACAATATGGCCTTATCGCTCATGCGCCGCCCCTGCCTTTGGCCCGGTTCTCTGCGGGGGCGGCGGATTCTTATTGTCCCAGCGCCGACCTAACGGCTGCTGCGGCCATACCTCGCTACTGCCAAACGCCCTCGTCGCCCGGCATCAGGGCGGAACAGCCGCCGTCGACGAATACGGCCGTGCCGTTGACGAAATCGGCGTCGTCGGAGGCGAGGAACAGGATCACCTTGGCCATGTCGATGGGGGCGCCGGCGCGGTTCTGGCGCAGGTTCATCACCGGGCGGTCGGGATCGAAGTAGGACTGACCGACGGGCGAGCCGATCTTGTTCGGCACCGCCAGCACGCAACGGATATTGTAGGGGGCAAGCTGGATCGCCATCGAGCGCGTCAGGTTGGTGACGCCGCCCTTCGCCGTCGTATAGGCGATGGCGTTGGAGCGGCCGTAGAAGCCGGACGTCGAGCCGAGGTTGACGATCACGCCGCCCGATTTCTGCTCCACCATCTGCTTGGCGACCGTTCGGCCCATGATGAACGGCGCGGTGAGCGTGATCTTCATCACACGCTCCCATTCCTCCGGGGTGATCTCGAAGATCTTCTTGTTGTCGGAGATGGCGACGTTGTTGACCAGAATGTCGATGCGGCCGAACGTCTTCACGACGCCGGCCACCAGCTTGTCGATCGAAGCCTGCTCGGCGACGTCGGCAATGAACAGCTCAGCGGCGCCACCGGCCTTCTTGATGGCAGCGACAACCTCGCCGCCGGCCTTCTCGTCAAGCTCCACGACTGCAACCTTGGCGCCTTCCTTGGCGAACAGCTTGGCCGTTTCCTCGCCGATATTGCGGCCTGCGCCAGTGATGATGGCGACTTTGTCCTTCAGTCTCATGCGGGGTTCCTCCGTGGTTTAGCGGTTGGCAAATGTGGGCAGAGGTTGTGACAGCGGCTCACCCGTCGCGCTTCACCTCCTGCGCCCTATTTCAAAAGAGCCTGCATCCGGTCCTGATTGATTGTCTTCATGAGCTGGTCGACGTGGGCGGCGAGCGGCATCGGCTGCTTGACAGCCTGCGCCAGCTCCAGCGCCACGTCCATGTCCTTTTCGGCCCACTTGCCCGTCGACTTGCCCCAGCGGGATAATGACCAATTGGCGCCACTTGAGTACTGCAACGCTTCAACCAGCTTTGGAACGTCGGCGCCGAGCGCCTTGGCGAAGGTCAGTGCCTCGAAGTTGGCCGAGATGCAGGACCAGAGCAGCAGGTTGTTGATCATCTTCGCTATCTGGCCGCCGCCGGAGGCGCCGATGTGCATGACGTTGGCGGAGAAGCAGGCGAGCACCGGGCGTGCGATCTCCAGCCATTTCTCCTCGCCGCCGACAAAGCAGGTGCAGGTGCCGTTATTGGCCGCCTCCTGGCCGAGCACGACCGGGGTATCCAGCAGGCCGACGCCTTTGGCAGCGCAAACCGTCTCCAACTCGCGCGCGGTGTTGGGATCGGTGGAGCTTGCGACGCAGATGACGGAGCCTGGCTTCATGGCGGCAAGCAAGCCTTCCGCGCCGATCACATCCTCGACCTGCTTGTCGGTGGCCACCATGATGACGACGACGTCAGCGACCTTGCCAACCTCTGCGGCGTTGGCGGCCACTTTCACGCCGATGGAGGCGGCCTTCTCATTGCAGACGGAGGACGTGTCGTAACCGGTCACGTCGAAACCGTTGGCGATCATGTGCCGCGCGAACTGGTAACCCATTGCGCCAAGCCCGATCACGCCTGCCCTGATTTCCCTACTCATAGGGCCTCCCTTGATGGACATAATCTACCGCGACGCGACACAGCCGGATCCAAGTTTGACGACTACAAGCGAGCGCCGGCCGCCTTCAGCGCTGCAACGATGCGCGCCGGCGTCAGCGGCGCCTCGGAAAAGCGAACAGCGAACGGGGACAGAGCATCCTCGATGGCTGCGATGAGTGCGGCAGGCGCCGGGATCGTGCCGCCTTCGCCCGCGCCCTTCACACCCAGCGGATTGAGCGGAGAGGGTGTCTCGACGTGGGTGATGAGGGCACCTGGCACCTCGCCGGAACCGGGCACCAGATATTCAGCAAAGGTGATCGACTGCGGTTGTCCGCTGTCGTCGTATTTCATCCATTCGTAGAGCGCATTGCCCACGCCCTGGGCGAGCGCGCCCTGCACCTGTCCATCGACGATCAGCGGGTTGATCAGGTTGCCGGCGTCATGGGCGATCGAATAGCGCAGGATCGTCACGCCGCCGGTAGCGGGGTCGACCTCCACCTCCGCGACATGACAGCCGCTGCAGTAGGCCGCCTGGGGCGGGGTGAAATATGCGGTGTGCTCAAGCCCCGCCTGCTGGCCGGCCACAAACGAGAAGCCCGGCATGCCCTGCGCCATGCGGGCAAGGTCGCCGAACCCGAGGACCGGCTTGTTGCCGGTCTTGGCCATCGCCTGGCCGTCCTCGACCTCGATGTCGTCCTCGGCCACCTCCAGGGCGCGCGCCGCCATCGAGATAATCTGCTGGCGGACGGCGTGGCCCGCCATCTGGGCGGAGGGTCCTGCATTGGCGGCCTGGCGGCTGGCAAACGCGCCCACGCCATTGGCGATGCCATTGGTGTCACCAAGCGTGAACTGGATGTCCTCGATGCGACAGCCGATGGCATCAGCGACGATCTGCGATAGCGTGGTGCGGGTGCCCTGGCCCTGGTTCGTCGCGCCGGTCGCCACCGCCACCTTGCCCGTCTGCAACACACGGACGGTCACGCCCTCGAATGGCCCCAGCCCGGTGCCTTCGACATAGTTCGCGATACCGATACCGATGTAGCGGCCGCCTTTCAGGGCCTCAGCCTGTCTGGTGCGGAAGCCGTCGTAGTCGGCAAGCTTCAATGCCTCGGCCTGGCCTTTTGGATAATCGCCGCTGTCGTAGATCAGCGGCTTGCCATCGCGGAAGGTAAGGCCGACCTTGTAGGGCATCTGCTCCGGCTGGATGAAATTGCGCCGCCTGAGCTCGGCGCCGTCGATACCAAGCTTCTGGCCGACGCGGTCGAGCATGCGCTCCATGACGAACACGGCTTGCGGCCGGCCCGCGCCTCGCACCGGCGAGGTTGCCACCTTGTTGGTGATCGCCACTTTCGCATCCAGCCGATAATTCGGAATGATGTAGGGCCCCGGCACGGTGGCAGCCGCAATGTAGGGCATGATGATACCCCACGGCATGAAAGCGCCGGTATCGTGCAGCATGTCGCCCTTGACGCCCAGGATCCTGCCGTCAGCGTCCACCGCAATCGCCATGTTCCAGTACTGGTCGCGCTCCTGGGTGGCGCACATGAAGTGCTCGCGCCGATCCTCGGTCCATTTCACGGGGCGGCCCAGCTTCATCGCCGCGGCCGCGATGACGGTCTCCTCGGGATAGTAGATCGCCTTGGGACCAAAACCACCGCCGACGTCCTGCGCGGTGTAGCGGATCTGCTCCGGATTCATGCCGAGCTGGTCAGCCAGCATACGGCGCGCAATATGCGGCGTCTGCGTCGCGGCCCAGACCGTGAGCGTGTCGGTGAGAACATCGTGAGCGGCCACGACCCCGCGTGTCTCCATCGCCATGCCGCCGCCGCGATGGACAAAGAAGCTTTCCTCGATGACATGCGCGGCGGAGGCAAAGGCGGCATCGACGTCGCCATAGTTCATCTGGAAGGCAGAGGCGAGATTGGTGTCGAGGTCGCAGTGGGCCCGAGGCATGCCATCGTCGAGTGCCGTTTCCAGCTCGCTCACCGCCGGCAGAATTTCATAATCGACCTCGACCAGGGCGGCCGCATCCTCGGCGGCGTAGCGGCTGTCGGCAAGCACGACCGCGACCGTCTGGCCGACATAGCAGACCTCATCCACGGCCAGTGCGTGCTGCGTGCGCAGGGCCTTGATCGCGGCGTTGGGCACCAGCATCGGCATGCGCTCGGTAGCGGCGGGGCCGGGGAGATCGCGTGCGGTAAGCACGGCCTCGACGCCCGGCGCGGCTGCGGCTGCGGCGGTATCGATGGCGCGGACGCGAGCATGGGCGTGGGGGCTTCTGACGAAGGCGGCTATGACGGTATCGGCCGGCACCACATCGTCGACGTATCGGCCCCGGCCGGTGAGCAGCGCCGCGTCCTCGAGACGATGCACACGCGCACCGAATTGCTTGACGCCCATGATTGGTTTCCTCTCGCAGCGATGGCCGGCCCAGGGCCGGCCTAGGCCTTGCCCTGATTGTGTAAGGCCAATTCGATGCTAACGCCAAGCGCCGCTTTATGGAATGGCGCGGCGCTCCCGGCGGGCCACCTACCACGCCTCGTCGGGCGGCCTGCCTTCCAGCACCTCCGTCAGACGGCGCCGGACGGGGGGCACGGTGCCTTCCGGCAAGGCGGCCGGATCAAACAGGCCGACCTGTGCAATCTCGCGCGAGGGCGCAGGTACAACCGGCTGGCGCCAGTCTCGCACCACGAACAGGGCAACGTGATCGGACGGGAACTGGCGAAAATTGGCGTATATCGAGAACAAATCGGGCCGGCCGTCGAGCAGCACGCCAGCTTCCTCCTGCAGCTCGCGCGCCAGGGTCTCACGCACGGTCTCGTTGCGCTCCACGCCGCCGCCGGGGAAATGCCATCCGGGCCGGTAGGTGTGACGGACAAGCACGACGCGATTGCCGGGGTCGAGCACGATGCCCTGCGCGCCCATCGTCAGCCCCCTGGTCGCGCGCCAGTAGCGTTGCAGGGCGATAAAGACAATTCGCTGTCGTCGGCTGCGATCGGGCAACACCGGCTCTATACCTTCCTGGGTCGTTCACATGCTCGTTCGAATCGCCGGTGTGGTATAAGCGGACAAGCCAAGAAGCGCGAGCCTCGTGTAGCGCACCTGACGATTGCTTGCCCGTGCGGCCAGGTTCCGCGCAAATGTCATAACCGGAGAATTACATGGCCACCGGAGGCGCATGACGACGACGATTGCTCATCTATCCGACGTTCACCTCGCCCCCCTCAGGGGCCTTGGCCCGCACCATTTCAACATCAAGCGCGGGCTTGGGCTAGGTAACTGGCTACTCAAGCGCCGAAAGGTGCATCTGCGTTCCGTCGTCGATAGCCTCGTGGCGGATATGGCGCGCCAGAACGTCGATCACATCATCGTATCCGGCGATCTCACCAATCTCGGGCTGCCGGGAGAGCACGCTGCGGCGCTCGACTGGCTGCAGGGGCTTGGCCCGCCCGAGCGGGTGACTGTCGTGCCCGGCAATCACGATGTCTACTGCCGGCTTTGGCGCGACCCCGGCATCGAGCGCTGGCGCGCCTACATGACGAGCGATGCGGCAGGCGCAGCCTTTGCCCAGCCCGTGGAGCGAGGGTTTCCGTTCGTCAGGCTAGTCGGCGGCGTGGCCCTGATAGGGCTCTGCTCGGCCGTGCCGACCCGGCCCTTCTATGCGATCGGTGAGCTGGGACGTGCGCAGATCGACGCGCTGGCACACGTGCTCGACGCGCTGGCCAAGGCCGGCCACGCGCGGATCGTCGTGATCCACCATCCGCCGCTGCCGGGTCAGGCCGACGAGCGACGCGGGCTGGTGGACGCGAAGCTGCTGGAGCAGGTCCTCGAAGCGCACGGCGCAGAACTCGTATTGCATGGACATAATCACGTCGACATGCATGCCGTGCGCGAATGGTCAGGCGCTGCGGTGCATACGCTGGGCGTGGCTTCGGCCTCGATCGGCAAACGCTACAAGCATGAGCCGCTGGGGCGCTATAATCTGATCCGTATCGAGCCGAACGCCGACAACGGGCACAGGCTCACGTTCGACATCCGGAGCCGCGGACTGGAGCAGCCGGGCGGGCCGGTCGTTGATGTCGGGCACCGCAGGCTCGAACCAGCGCTTGAGCCGAGGCCCGCGAACACCTAGATTACAGACATGGTCAGAAAAGTTTCAGTTGCGGCGATATCATTGGCGGCTGCTCTGCTGGTCGGCGGGGCGCTCTATCTCTATGCGGTTCGCGGCCCCGCCCTGATGGTCGACATGGCAGCGTCCATCCGCGGCATTTTGTGCTTCTAGGCGCGCCCTTCGCGGCACTTCCCTTATGCGTCATAAACCTCGGAGCTTGGTGCGCTAAGCTGCGATCGCTATTCAATCAAGCGACGATCGATGCCGGGGAAAATACATGAGCGATGAGAGCCAGGACGCAAGCGAAACTGCCCCGAACAGCGGAAATCGCGTGGCGCAGTGGCTGCTTGTGCTGAGCGCGCTGGCGGCTGTGGCGTTCGCGGCCTATCAGGTCAACGGGGGCGGTCAGGGGCCAGGGCAACCGGAGCCACGGCTGGCAGCCATCCCTGCTGCCGCGGCGCTGCCGCGACCTTCGACACGGCTCAACCGTATCGCATTTGGCTCCTGCCTGCATCAGGCACGGCCGCAACCCATCATCGACGACCTGATGGCCGCCAGCCCCCAACTCACGCTGATGCTCGGGGATAACGTCTACGGGGACTTCAAGTCGTCCGACGCGGCCGAATTGCGCGCGGCCTACGAGCAGCAAGCAAAGCATCCGCAATTCGGTAAGGCGCGGCGGCTGCTGCCGATGCTGGCGACATGGGACGACCACGACTACGGGCTCAACGACGGCGGACGGGAGTTCGCGCACCGCGTGGCCGCGGCCCGCTTGTTTCACGCGTTCTGGAACAAGCCGCCGGAGCGGCCGTTGGATCAGGGCATACACTACAGCCGCATCTTCGGTCCTGCCGGACAGCGTGTGCAGATCATCATGCTCGATACGCGCTCGTTTCGATCACCGCTCGAGCGCAAGTCGGAGGCGTTCCCGCACTGGGGCAAGTACGAGCCCAGCGACGATCCCCAGCAGACCATCCTCGGCGATGATCAGTGGCGCTGGCTGCAAGCCGAGCTTCGCAAGCCGGCGGAAATCCGCCTCATCGCCTCCAGCATACAGGTGCTGGCCGAAGGTCACGGCTGGGAACGCTGGGGAAATCTGCCGAAGGAGCGCGAACGGCTCCTTTCGCTCACCGACACGGCGAGCGGCGGCGTGATCTTCCTGTCGGGAGACCGTCACGCAGGTGCAGTGTACGTCACCAGGCGCGGCGGCCGGCAGCTGGTCGAGGCCACATCAAGCTCGCTCAATCTCAAGCCACGGGGCCCGAACCGCGACACCGCCCTGGCGCCGCTCGAGAGCGCGACAATCATCGACGAAAACTTCGGGATGATCGCCATCGACTGGTCGGTGCGCCAGGTGGAACTCTCCCTGAACGGCCTTGGTGGCAAGCGCCTGCTGACGCGAAGCCTCGCATTCGGCGACCTGGGAATCGGGGGCTGAGACGGCTGCGCGCAGAGAGACAATGAGACCAGCGCCAAACCGCCCCATGCCATTCGCCAGCCTTGCCAGCGACAGGTAAGCCGGTAGACTGCTTTCGTCGCCAAGCGACCCATCCGCCGCGGAGCCGCCCCATGCCAGACGCACAGCCCACCGAAGCCGAGCTCAAGCAGCAGCTCGTCGATTGCATCCGCATGCTCGAGCGCGCGGACATCATCGACTATAACGGCCACTGCTCGATCCGTGCCGGTGACAACAGGATTCTGATCAACACCGGATCGTGCACCCGTGCGGCGCTCACCGTGGACGACATCGCCGCCATCGACATGGAAGGCAAGCTGATCGAGGGCAGGGCCAACCCGCCTCTCGAATTCCATCTGCACACCGGAATCTACCGCGCCCGCTCCGACGTCAAGGCTGTCGTGCACGCGCACCCGAAATGGTCGACCTTCCTCACGATGGTCGGCGCCGAATACCAGCCTGTGTTTGCGCAAGGCGTTCTGCCCTATCCCGTGCCGGTGCTCGATACTCCTGATTCCATCAATAACCGTCCGATGGCGGACAGACTCGCGGCGACGCTGGGCAACCGGCCGGCCGCGCTGATGAAGTCGCACGGGGCGGTCACGGTCGGCAGGGATATCGTGGAGGCGTTCGTGCTCGCCAACTACCTCGAGGAGAACGCCTACCGGCAGTACATGGCGATGCAGATCGGCAAACCTTATCAGTTCACGGAAATAGAGCAGGCCCTGTGTCGCGAGAAGCTATGGACCGCCTCGCTATTCAAGCGCACCTGGGACCACTTCCGCGCCAAGCTGGCCTAGATCGTCAACAGACGCTTGCCAAGGTCGGCATTTGCGCACACACTTCACGTACGATGCGCCTGATACGTGGCGCGGTTGCCAACGCATGGGCGCACCGGACAACAAATGAAGTCCGGAGGAGCGCCATGTTGCGTCAATTGATGGGTGACCCGTCAGGATGCCCGATGCCGCGTGCGAAGTCATGCTGTCGCAAAACGGCATACAAGCAGCACAAAAGAAGATGCCGCATTTGGCACTCCGAAGCATGCGGCATGGGACGATAACCTCGCCATCGGCACGGCAAACCGACAGCAACCTTTTCGTCTCAAGGCAGATCTTCCAAGAGGGAGGAGCCCATCATGACAACCATGCAAGCCGTACTCGATTCAAAGGGTCGCAAGGTCCATTCCACAGAGCCTGACACCACCGTCTATGATGCACTGAAACGCATGGCGGAGCTCAACGTCGGCGCCCTTGTCGTACTCGACGGCCTCAAACTCGTAGGGATCCTGAGCGAGCGCGACTATGCGCGGAAGGTCGTCCTGCAGGGCCGCTCCTCGCTGGATACGCCGGTTCGCGACATCATGACGACGAGCGTCGTCTGCGTCGAGCCCGATCGATCCGTACACCATGGCATGGAGTTGATGACGCGGCACGCGGTGAGACATCTTCCGGTGGTGGATGAGGACGGCGATGTGATCGGCATCGTCTCGATCGGCGACCTCGTCAAGTCGATCATCCGGCACCAGGAGTTCGTGATTGATCAGCTGGAGCACTACATCCACGGGTAGGGCGAGTGCATTCTTTTTCGCTTGGCGACTGCGGCGCGCGTGGCGATCTCAATGGCGCGCTGCGACTCCCCTTCGGGGAGCCGGCCGCAGCGCGCGTGGCGACATTCGCTTCAGACGCGGAATCGCAGAGCGACCGGGCTGCGGAAATTCGAGGACGAGATCCAGCTCAGCTCTCGCTCGGACCGGTAGAACTCCGGTACGCGCTCCAAAAAGCGCCGCATGGAGAGGTCGGTGACGAAGCGCGCCATCTGGCTGCCCAGGCAGAAATGCTTGCCGCCCCCGAAACCCATGTGGCCCTGCGGCTTGCGCTCCAGATCGTAGATGTCCGGGTTAGGGAATTTCCGCCAATCCCGGTTGGCCGAGCCATAGCAAAGGGCCACCTTGTCGCCCACCTTCAAGCGCTGCCCGTGCAACGTGATCTCTCGCGCAATCGTCCGCTTGAAGCGCTGAGCCGATGTGTTGAAGCGCAGCGATTTCTCGATTGCCTGGGACATCAGCTTCGGATCGGCGCAGATGCGCCGGCGCGCGTCAGGGTAGTCGTGCAGGTTGAGCGCCAGCATGGTCATGAAACTGGACAGCGATTCGATGCCGGCCATGACGAATGTCGCCGACGTCATGACGATCTCTCGATCGGTGAGGCGTTCGCCGTCGACCTCCACCTGAGCCAGGTGCGTGATGAGATCATCCGACGGTTTGCGGCGGCGGTTCTCGACCTCCTCCTGGAGGAACGCGCCCAGATCGTAGAACGCCTGATTCATCTCATCGCTGCGACCACGGATCGACTTGTCGGTCGAGATCGAAAGCACGACCTTGCGCCGAATCTCCGCCGGATTCCGGTCAGGCAGGCCCATCAGGCGCAACAGGGTAGGCACCGTGATGGCACTGGAAAAGTCGGTAACGAAGTCAAACTCGCGCTGCTCAAGTATTCTGTCCAGGGCGGAATCCGCCAGTTGGCGGATCGGATCGGCCAGATGCTCCGCGTTCCGCTTTAGGAATGCAGCCTGCGACAAGGCCCGCAGTCTGTCGTGGCGCGGCGGATCGGTGGAGCCAAGTGTTGCGCCCGCCCGTCCGGGGATCTCATCGATCAGATTGCCTTGCGCCGATGAGAAGGTCTGCCAGTCGTTGGCGGCGTTGGAGACATCTTCGTGCCGCGTCAATATCCATAAGCCGCCGGTCTCGCACCAGTAGGCCGGGGCCTTGTCGCGCAGCCGTTCGTACAACGGAAACGGATTGGAATCGATTTCCGGGGAATACAGATCGAAGAGTGGCTCAGGCGTGGAGTTCCTGCATAGTCCTCATCCTCCTGGCATCAATCTACGGGTTGCGAGCCTCGTTCCGCAATGCGCACTTTCAACGTGCTTTGCGGGGGGCGTTTGACCTCGATCAAGGTTATGGCATCAGCAGCACAATCTCCAGCGCCGTCGACCGAGGTCGGTTCTGATCATTTGGCTTCCACAAGCGGCTTCAGATCCGGGACGACGAGATCGGCCGGCGTGTCAGGATATTCGTCGGGCGCACCAGTGCGGTTCACCCACACCGTACGCATGCCGGCAACCTTCGCTCCGGTAATGTCCCAACGGTTAGAGGACTGGAACGAGACGCACGACAGCGGCAGGCCAAAGTGGCCGGTAACCAGCCGGTAGACGTGCTGATGAGGCTTGAACACGCCCGCCTCGTGGACCGTGATGATGCGATCAAACGCACCCTCGAGCCGGAGGAGCGCAGCGCGTCTGCGATCATATCTGGATCGCCATTGGTCAGGATTGCAAGCTGGCTGCCCTGTCTTCGCAGCTCGTCGAGCACGCCTGGCACCTCGGGGAAGGCATCAAGTGTCCGATAGGCTGCCAGCAGCTTATCGCGCATGCCGTCGGGTATTCCGCCCACGACGGCAATAGCCGTATCGAGACTGTCGCCAGCGAGCTTCCAGAACGACGTGTGACGGCCAGTGCCAGCCCAGATCCAGCTGTATTCCAGGTGCTTGGTGCGCCAAAGGTGGGACAGGCGCTCCCATGCGGGACCGATCTCCGCAGCATGGCGCGCGGCCGCAGAGTTGACATCGAACAGCGTGCCGTAGGCGTCGAAAACATAGCAGGGGTGCACTGGCATCGATCGTGTCAGCTCCGAGGTCGCCAAACGAAACAGCGGCAGTGGCGCCGATCGTTAACTCGGCGCCACTGCCGCGACGACATTAACCTCATCCTTGCGGAGGATCGAGCCTGTCAGTCCTGCGGTGGCCGTGATCGGGATCAACGCCGTCCGCCGGCATTCTCCTCCTGACGCCGCCAGAACTCTTCCACGTCGCATCCAACGCGGAAATCGAGTTGTGAGGTCGGCGTGCCGGTGTCGCGCTGGCACAATCCATTGTAGCCGACCGAGTACGGGCGCCGGCGGGAGGGGCGCTTTGCTGCGTAGCGGTCATAGCTGTCGTAGCTGCGATAGACCTTTTTCTTCTTGTAAGATTTGGCCTCGGCGGCTGCCGTGAAGCCGAAGGCGAGAAAGGCTGCGAGAAATGCCGCAAGGATCTTCATTGGTTAACCCCTGTTCGATTGCCGTGCCATCTGCCGCGCGAAGCGACGATTGCGATTGATGATCGGGGCATGTGCCGATGCCGGTGAAGTCTGCACCAGCGCCTGCCCCGGCGCGTTGATCGAAATCTAGCAAAATCGGGGCTGAGATGCTGTCACGCAGGAAACGGCAGCGGCTTGCCGGCGAAGAAGGCATCGATATTGTCCAGCGCCTCGAAGCCCATCTCGAGCCGCGCCTCGATCGCCGAGGTACCCATGTGAGGCAGCAGGAACACGTTGTCGAGGGTGCGATAGCCCTCGTGAATGTTCGGCTCACCAGCATAGACATCGAGGCCGGCATAGGCGACCTGGCCGCTCGCCAGCGCAGCAATGAGATCGTCGTCGGCAACCAGGTCACCGCGGGCCGTGTTGACCACCACCGCGCCACGCGGCAGCAGAGACAGGGCGCGGGCGTCGACGATTTTGCGGGTCTCGGCCGTGGACGGAGCGTGGATCGAGAGAACGTCCGACACCCGCAACAAATCGTCCAGCGCGGCGTGATAGATCGCGCCCTGCTCCTCCTGCGGTGGGCGGCGGCTGCGGGCGTGATAGTGGATCTGCATGTCGAAGGCGCGGGCGCGCTTGGCCACCGCCTGACCGATCTTGCCGAACCCCAATAATCCGAGCCGCTTGCCATCGAGGCGGCGGCCCAGCAATTCCATCGGCTTCCAGCCCTGCCATTGCCGGGCGGCCAGCATTCGCTCGCCTTCCGGAGCGCGGCGGGCAGCGCCCAGCATCAGCAGCATCGCGATCTCGGCGGTCGCGACCGTGACGCCGTTCGGAGCGTTGCCGACAGCGATGCCGCGCTCGCGTGCAGCAACGATATCGATGTGCTCGGTGCCGACGGAGAAGGTCGATATCACCTTGAGACGGCCGGGCAGGCGCTCGATTGCGGACCGCGGCAGCTTGTCGGTGAGACAGACGAGGAACGCGTCGAAGTCGCGCGCCAGAGCGACCAGATCCGCCGTGGTGTAGGGCCTGTCTTCGGCGTTGAGCACGGCGTCATAGTCGCGAGCGGCGCGGGCCTCGATCTCGTCGGGCAACCGGCGGGTGACGAGAAGTCGGTGCTTCATCCCCACCGCTCCGTAGCCGCCTCGTCGCTCTCGCGGGCATCGACCCAATGGGCGGTACCGTCCGCTGCCGTCTCCTTCTTCCAGAATGGGGCTCGCGTCTTAAGATAATCCATGAGGAACTCGGCGGCCTGAAATGAAGCCTGGCGGTGGGCGGAGGCCGCGATCACCAGCACGATATTGTCGCCCGGCCGGAGCTCGCCGACGCGATGGATGATGAGGGTGGCCTGCAGCGGCCAGCGCGCGCATGCCTCGGTCTCTACGCGCGCCAACTCGTCCTCCGTCATCCCCGGATAATGCTCGAGCGTCATGGCGGTGATCGCGTCATTGCCTGCGCCGCCCCGTACCGTGCCGGTGAAGGTCACGATCGCGCCGATGTCGCTGCGGCCGGCCGTCAACCGGCGGGTCTCGTCACCGACGTCGAAGTCCGCGGTCTGCACCCTGACCGACATGCTCAGCCTCCGGTGACGGGCGGGAAAAAGGCGATCTCGGTGGCGCCCGCGATGCTGGTCCCCTGCTTCACGTGCGTGCGGTCGATGGCAGCGCGGATCACCTCCGGCCTCGCGAATGCGTTGGCATATTCGGGACCGCGCGCGGACAGCCAATGGATGAGCTCGGCCACCGTGCTGATCCCGGCCGGCGGCTCGACGACCTCCTCCGCTTTGCCGATCCGTTCCCGAACCCAGGCGAAATAGACAACTTTCACGTTGCTTGTTCCTCTTGTCCGGCCCCAGGCAGCCCCAGGCGGCGGCTGCGCGAGGCCTACTTCATCGTATGGTGAAGCGCGGCCCTGAGGTAGTCATACCCTGTCCACAAGGTAAGGATTGCCGCAAGCCACAGCAATGCCAGGCCGAGCGCGGTGGCCTCCGTCGCCACGCTCCCGCAGGCCGGGCCGGCCAGCAGCGCGCCGAGCGCCGTCATCTGCACCGCCGTCTTCCACTTGGCGAGCTGCGTGACGTGGACCTTGACGTTGAGGCCCGCCAGGAACTCGCGCAGGCCGGAAACCAGTATCTCGCGAGACAGCACGATAAGCGCGGCCCAAACGGAGATGCCATCGATCGTGCGGTCGTGGACCAACACCAGCAACGCCGCCCCGACCAGCAGCTTATCCGCTATCGGGTCCAGCATCTGGCCTAGTGCCGACTGCATCGACCAGGCACGCGCCAGATAGCCGTCCAGCCAGTCCGTGACGCTGGCCACGACGAAGAGAGCGAATGCCGCCCATCGGCCCGAAGCGCCTTCGAGCAACATGATGCAAGCCACCAGCGCCGGGACGGCCGCGATGCGGAAGTAGGTGAGCACGTTCGGCAGGCTGAGGGCCCGGCCCTTGGCGTGAACTTGTTCCATGCGGTCTCTATGCGGCGGCGACGATAAGCACGTCAATAAGCCGTAGTGCGGATATGGCGCGAAGCAAACGATCAACGCGCCAGCCAGGTCCACAACGTGAACACCGTGCCTCCAAAGACGAGGATCGCCACGGGATGCATATCGCGCCAGACCACCAGAGCGCATGCAGCAACGGCGATGGCCCAGCCCAGAGGCCCGGTTTCCGACGTACGAAGGATCAGGACCGCGCCGGCCAGCGCGAGCCCCGTCCCCATCGGCAACAACCCCCGCTCGAGAGCGGTATGGATGGGGGTGCCGCGATATTTATTCCAGGCCCGAGCAGCCGTGTAGCAAAGAATTGACGACGGCAGGAAAATCGCGATCGTGGCCGCTATGGCGCCGGGCCAGCCTGCCACCTTCCAGCCCACCAGCGTAACAATCACCGCACCGGGACCGGGCGAGGCGCGTGAAATGGCGAAATAGTCGACGAACTCGCGCGGCGTAAGCCAGCCATACTGGCCGACCGCAGCGTCATGCATCGGCGCCAGAATGCTCGAGCCACCGCCGAAGGAGAGCAGGGAGAGGGGCAGGAACAACGTGACCAGAGCGATGATCTCACGCATCGGCGCCGTCCCTCGTCCGGTCAGACTTGTCCCAAGGCCAGACCAGGGCGATGCTGATCGGCGTGAGCACGAGGATGACCGGCACCATCGGCCAGCGCAGAACGCCAATCGTGAGCACGACCAGTCCCATGATGACGAATTGCGCCGTGCGCATCTGGCTGGCGCGCACCGATTTCACGCCCATTGACATCAGCAGCCCTACGGCGGCAGTGGCGACGCCGTCGAGCACGGCCTGCATGTAGGGAACCGCCACCAGCCACGAATAAATGGTTGCAAACCCGATCACGGCAAAAAACGGCACCGACATCAACCCAAAGAAAGCGGCCACCGAGCCTGCCACCCCGCGCAGCCGCTGCCCGCAGTAGATCGACAGGTTGGCCATGTTGATGCCCGGTAGCACCTGCGCCAGCGTCAGGCCGCCCATGAAATCAGCCGGCTGCAGGAGCTTGCGCCGCTCCACGATCTCGCGATAAAGCCACGCGGTCAGGCCACCCCCGAAGCTTAGCCCGCCGATCTGGAAAAATATCCAGTATATCGTTGCGAGCGAGACATGCGGAGGCGGCGACGCGCCGGCCTCTGGCCGGGAATCGGATTGCTGCATTTCATATTCCGTTACGGAGTCTGGTTTTCATCTTGTGGACCGGTTGCCAGCGCGATGCAAGCTGGCGCATGAGCGCATTTCGCCCGCAAGGATTGCCACGGGCTGGCCCCGCAGCACTCTTGCGAGCCTGTTCACCAGCCGGTCTTGACCACTTCGATACAGGGGCGGCGAAGGCAACCTGCCGCCGCACTCCCTTTCAACCGAACGCCGCAGCAAGGGCTTCGTCGAGGTCCTCCGCCAGGTCCTCGAACGCCTCCAGACCGACGGACAGCCGCAACATGCCATCGGAGATACCAAGCTCGGCGCGCGCGGCCGGTTTCAGCCGCTGATGCGTGGTCGTGGCCGGATGCGTGATAATCGACTTGGCATCGCCCAGGTTGTTGGAGATCTTGACGACCTGCAGTGCGTTCTGGAAGCGGAATACCGCTGCCTTGTCCGCGTCGAGCACGAATGTCACGATCTGGCCGCCGCCTGTCATCTGCTGCGCGATAATGTCGGCTTGCGGATGGTCCGGACTGCCGCAATAGAGCACACTCAGGATGCCACGCCTGCCCTTCAGGTGCTTGTAGATCCGCTCTGCCGTCTCGCACTGAGCGGCCACGCGCAGTGGCAGTGTTTCCAGGCTTTTCAGCAGAACCCAGGCGTTGAATGGCGACAATGACGGCCCGGTCTGGCGCAGGAAGTCATGGTAGTGATTCTTGATGAGGTCACCTCTGCCAAGCACCACACCGCCTAGGCAACGCCCCTGGCCGTCGACGTGCTTGGTGGCGGAATAGACCACGACATCGGCGCCATGCTGCAAGGGCTTCTGCAGCATCGGTGTGGCGAAGACATTATCCACGATGACGATTGCCCCGTGATCGTGGGCGATACGAGACACCGCCGCAATGTCGATGATCTCCAGCGTCGGGTTGGACGGCGTCTCGAAAAAGAAGGCTTTGGTATTAGGCTTGAGTGCGCGCTTCCAATTGTCGGGATCTGTACCATCGACCAACGTGAACTCGATGCCGAAGCGCGGACACAGGTCCTCCACGATGTAGCGGCACGAGCCGAACATCGCCTTGGCGGCAACGATATGCTGGCCCGCCGACAGATAGCCGATGATCGAGGTCGTCACTGCCGACATGCCGGTGGCGCAGGAGCGCACGTCATCGGCGCCCTCCAGCAACCGGATACGCTCCTCGAACATCGAGATCGTCGGGTTGGAAAAGCGGGTGTACTGAAAACCGGGCTCGGTGCCATTGAAGCGCGCTTCAGCCTGCTCCGCACTGTCGTAGGCATAGCCCTGGGTGAGGAACAGCGCTTCCGACATCTCGCGGAAGTCGGACCGCAGGGTGCCGCCGTGTACCAGCAGCGTTTGCGGCCGCAGACTACGACTGCGCTTGTCGGATGGTGAGGTGGCCATGGCAACATACTCGCGTGCTTGCCGGGACCGCGCTGTGGCGGCGGGACATTTGCCCGGCTCTGGTTGCGCGCCGGCACGGGACCGGCGCATGAGCCTGAGCACACGCGCGGCCTCTTTAGCGATTTATTTTTCGTGGCTGCAAGCTGGCGCAAATCACCACGGCATCTGTTGCTTCCGTAGCCTCGCGGCGTGATCCAGTCAATGGCTCGATGCCGCCGGGGCCGGGCCGGTTCCCGCCAAGGCCGCCAGCCGAGCAACCCGGCGAGCAACCATGTGACTCCGCCCGCAGCCGTGATAGGCTGCCCATTAAGTCTTATTCAAAAGCAACCGACGGATCGTACATGCCCAGCGACAGCCAGCCGCCGCGCCAACGACGCGACCCGACCGGAGCCATGATCGGTGCTGCAATTCGCGCCGAGAGACGTGCCCACAAGAAGCAACAGCGCGAGCCGGAAAGCTCCGGTTCCGGTCTCTTGACTGTGCTCGTCGTGGTGGTGCTGACAT
Organism: uncultured Alphaproteobacteria bacterium; assembly: GCA_963825625.1. Taxonomy (GTDB): domain Bacteria; phylum Pseudomonadota; class Alphaproteobacteria; order Rhizobiales; family Hyphomicrobiaceae; genus CAMDPA01. The sequence continues at coordinate 327,083 of CAWGUF010000017.1, forward strand.
TCGGCACGCTGGCGCTGGCCCTCTACCTCGGGACGTAAGAAGACGGACCGGTACAGTTGCAAGAGGGTGTGCGGGGCCCGGCCTCAGCGGCGATAATGGGAGAACTGGCCGCGCGGGTGGAAGCGCTCCAGGTATTGCGGTACGACCGCACTTGCCACCTGTGGTTGATCGATCCCGAACGCCGCCAGGGTCCGCCCCTCACTCATGGCAGCGAGGCTCACGACGTTGTCCTGCTGCAGCAGGCGTACCTGGTCATAGGTCAGCGGGCGAACACTATTCGGGAGCGGCCAGCTTAGTATCGCCATCAGCTTGGCCAGCCAGAACGGCAGCGGCAAGTAGCCCCTGTGGCGGCCGGACCATTGCTGCGTGCGATCGAGCAGCTGACGGAAGGTCATCACCTCCGGTCCGCCGAGCTCGTAGATCGTACCCGGCGTTCCCGCACCCGCGCATGCAGCCGCTGTCGCCGCTGCGACATCGCCGACATACACCGGTTGAAATTTCGTGCGCCCTCCGCCGATCAACGGCAGAAAGGGTGAGACCTGCGCCAGCCCCGCGAACCGGTTGAACAGCTCATCCTCCGGCCCGAAGACCAGTGAAAGCCTGAGAATGATGGCGCCGGGAAACTCCTCCAGCACGGCCCGCTCGCCTTCACCCCTCGTGCGGGCGTAGTCCGAGCTGGACTTGGGGTCGGCGCCGATGGCCGAGATGTGGATATAGCGTTGAACCCCAGCCTCCCGCGCGGCCTTGGCCGCGGCGCGAGCACCCTCGACATGAACCCCATCGAACGTCTGCCGCCCCTGGCGCGCCAGGATCGCAACCAGGTTCACCGCGGCGCCAGCCCCGTCGATCACCTGCTTCAGCGAGTCGGGATAGCGGACGTTGACCTGGACGGGATGAATCTGTCCAACGCGACCCATCGGCTGCAGATGCCCGGCGAGATCAGGCCGGCGGCAGGCGGCCCGAATGCGCCAGCCGTCGCGGGCAAGCGCGCGGACCGTATGGCGGCCGACGAAACCAGAGCCGCCAATGACCGTAACCAGTCCACCCTCCAGCGATCGCGACATTCCCGGATCCTTCCCGCCGTTGCATGCCAGCCCCTTATACGCCAGCCGCGCTCGATGTGAAGGAGCCGTGCGGTCGCGTGCGCGGATCGAGGACTTGTGAGCGAATGTGATCTGAACGTTGCCGGGTGATGGGGTAAGCTGAAACCATCGCCTGCCTTGCTGGCCCACCCGCTACCGGAGAGTTTACATGGAGCGACGTGCTCTTCTCATCGCTGCAGCCAGCCTGGCGCTGACTGCATACACCCTTCCCACTGCAGCCGCAGGACTGGCTCGCTACGAGGCCGGCGCATTTGAGACGGCGCTCAAGTCTGGACCCGTCGTCGTGCATGTGCATGCCGATTGGTGTCCCGTGTGCCGCAAACAGCAACCCGCCCTGAGCACGCTTTCAAGCGACCCGGCGATGACAGATGTGAAGTTCATTGCGGTCAACTTCGACAAGGACAAGACCTTCCTGAAGCGCAACAAGGTCGCCAATCAGTCCGTGATCCTGATTTTTAAGGGCGGCAAGGAAGTCGCGCGGCTCATCGGCACGACGGATCCGGCCGCCATCCGGGCCGGGGTGACCAAGGCGCTGGCCTGATCTTCCATTCGATACCGCGCAATCGCCAGGCAGCAGTTGCAGTTGCGGTCGCGGCTTCGACGCCAGCAATGCCGAACCTGCCAACAAAAAGGGGACCGGTGTTGAACCGGTCCCTTTGTTATTCGTGGATGCAGGAGCTTGTGGTTGATGACGCGCTACTGAGCGGCGCGCAACCACCCAGGCACCCCATCGCGCACGATCTTGATCCGGAACTGCATCCCGGCTTGGCGCACGCGACTGAACAGCTCCTCGACGGAGTGGACCTTGGCGTTATCAATGCCGGTGATGACATCATCGGGTTTCAGGCCGGCGGCAAAGGCGCGTGTACGAGGCGGCACCTTGAGAACCTGCGCGCCCCTCAGATCGCCATAGAGCGGATTGCCGAGCAGGATGTCTCCGAGCACGGCGCCTCGCAGGTCGCCTGCATCAGCGGGGGCGGGCAACTGCTCCGGCTCGAGCACGAGATCTCGCGCCTCCAGCATCGCCAATCTGCCTTCCCCTTTCGAGAACAGGACGAATGGAATGCGGGTGCCGAGGGGCACCGTCACGGTCCGCGTGGTGAACTCAACGGCACTTCGCACCGGCTTGTTGTTGGCAGCGACGACGATGTCACCCGGCGCCACGCCGGCCTCTGCCGCAGCGGACTTCGGCAGCACCCTAGTGACCAGCGCCCCGCGAATGACGCTGCCGTCAGGCTGAACGGCCAGCTTGGTCGGCAGATCCGACACGATGATGCCGGGAGACCCTCTTCGCATGCGGCCGGCGGTGACAAGCTCCTCCATGATGGTGAGCGCCATATTGCCGGGAATGGCAAAACCGATGCCGACGTTGGTGCCGGGGCCGCCGGCCGTGACCGTGTTGATACCGATCAGCTCGCCGTTGACGTTGACGAGGGCACCGCCCGAGTTGCCCGGATTTATCGGCGCATCGATCTGGATGTAGTCCTCGAAGGTGCCGTGCCCGATGGTCGAGCGCATCAACGCACTTATGATGCCCATCGTTGCGGTTCCCTCCAAACCGAAGGGATTGCCGACTGCAACCACGACATCGCCGACCTGCATCGTATCGGCGTCGCCAAGCTTGATCTGCGGCAGGTTGCGCTCTTTGACCCGCAGGACGGCAACATCGGTGCCAGGATCCTTGCCGACCAGCTCGGCCAGCATCCGCCTTCCATCCTGGAGATCGACCCGGATTGCCGTCGCATTCTCGATGACGTGATGATTGGTGAGGATCAGTCCGCGCGCGGCGTCGACAACAACACCGGAACCACCGGAGCCGAACCGTTGCCTGGTTGGCTTCGGCATCGCGTCGGCCTTGCCTCCCGCTCCGCGGCGGGGAAACTCGACGGGCACGTAGCTCTCGCCCAGAACTTTCACAGTGACGACCGCGGGGATCACCTGGGACAGCATCGGCGCGAACGAGTAGCGCGCCGCCGGAATGGCGGCCGCCAGCGCCGACGAGGCCGCAGGCGCTGACGCGGCCGGTCGGACGACAAGTGGAGCGGGGCTTTGTGCCTGGACCGGGACTGGAAGAGAAAACAACGACATGACAGCTACGGCCGCTGCTGTCAGAGCGGCTTTGTGGTGCAAGCGCATGAGCGAACACTCGCTGTTGGCAATCGAGGGGCCTGGCCACCCAAAAGGCGGCGCGGAACAAAACACCCGGCGAGCAACCGCCGCCGGGTGTTGAATGCTCGCCGTACCCGGATACGCCTACTTCTTCTTCATGTCGACCATGGCGGGCAGCTTGACATTGCGGTTGTTCAGCTCCTCGAAGAACTTCTCGCCGTCGAAGTTGGCCGGGATGTTCACGCCGCGGTTGGCCAGCTCGTCGAAGAATTTCTTGCCGTCGAACATCTCCTTGTTCTTGACGTTGCGGTTGTTCAGCTCCTCGAAGAATTTCTGGCCATCGAAATTGGCCGGCAGCTTGACATTGCGGTTGTTGAGCTCTTCCCAGAATTTCGCGCCATCGAAAGCTTCCGCCTTCTGAGCGACTGCCGCGCCGGACGCTGCCAACATTCCAACTGCTGCGACTGCTGCCAATGTGCTGATGAATTTGCGCATTTTCTGCTTCCTCTGGCGATTGTCGGTGCACGGCATGTCAGCCCGGTCTAATGCTTTACGTAAACTGCAGCCTATTGCGATCATCGACCGAGCGTCCGAGGAACCGAGTGTGTTGGGCACTGCAGTTACGCCATGGACACTGCCTGCGATCAGTAAATCCCTCAATGAAACAGTCCGTGTCTATTGGATCAGAAAAAATATCGTGGCCGTTACTTTGATAAACAGAGAAATCACCTCATTGTGAAATGCACTTTACATCGACCAATCGCGCTTCTTGCTTCTGCATCGCGAGGTGCAGTTCAACGTTGTCCGGATGGCCAGCGCCCGCGCGCGGGCGCTTGGCAAGACATCTCGAATCGCGAATTCGACGTTTGGTCGCCGCTGGCGTGGATTGACTACAGGATTGGGTCTGATCCGATGTGTCTGAAAGCCGAGTGCTCGTGGGTGGGCGCCATCGGCGTGACGCGGGTCAGATATTCCGGCGTCAGGCCGGCGAGGCTGGTGACCCCCAGCAAGCCAATGGCGTTGACGATCTCTTCCTCGAGATTGATCAGCAGGCCGTGCACGACCGGCGCGCCGCCGGCGCAAACCGCCCAGGCCTGCAACCGCGCGATACCGACCGCGCTGGCGCCGAGACAGAGGGCCTTGACGATGTCGGTGCCCCGCACGAAGCCGCCGTCGATCCAGACTTCCGCCTTCTTGTCCACGGCAGCCACGATCTCGGGCAGCATGTCCATCGTGCCGCGGCCGTGGTCCAGCTCGCGGCCGCCATGGTTGGAGACGTAAACGACCTCGATGCCGTGCTCGATGGCGAGCTTGGCGTCTGCGGCGGTGGCAATGCCCTTCAGGATCATCGGGCCGCCCCAGTGCTTCTTGACCGCCGCCATGCCCTCCCAGGTCATGGCCTGCTGGAACTCGCGGTCCTCCCCCTGCATATCGGCGCTCGGCCGTCCGAACTGGTTGAGGATCTGGCGATCTCGGATGCCATAGTTGGCGGCATCCACAGTCATCACCAGTGCATTGAAGCCGGCGGCTTTCGCGGCATCAAGACGAGACTTGATCCAATTCAGATCGCCACGAATGTAAAGCTGGAAAATCTTGTAGCCGTTGTTGGCAGCGGCGACCTCGCCGAGGTCGTGGCGCGCCACCGAGCTCATGATGTGCGGTACGCCGAAGGCGCCAGCAGCGGCGGAAGACCCGACCACGCCATCCTTGTGCATCAGATGCATCGAGCCCATCGGCGCCATCACCAGCGGCAGGCGCGCCTTGAAGCCGAGCAGGGTCGTCGATGCATCGACCTTTGACACGTCACGCAGAACCCGCGGCAGAAAAGCGTAGCTGTCGAGCGCGTAGCGATTGCGCCGCATCGTCGTCTCGGAGCCAGCCGCACCGTTGATGTAGTCCCACGTGGTCTTGGAAACGGCCTTGCGGGCGGCTTCCAGGATCTGCTGCGAGCATGCGAAACGGGTGGACGGCTTGTGATCCACGGGCTCTCTCCCTCGACTGATCGTGCGGCTGTCAATGCCTCGAATTTTTCAACATGGCGCGAGGCGCGGCACGTGTAAAGCCGCAGGAGGTTCCGTGACCCTTGGCCTCAGTCGCCCCCAGCCAGGCAGCCATAGGGAGGCCTGTTGCCAGCCGGACACTATGGGGCCGGCCGATCCGGCGAGAGGCGCATCGAAGGGCTTGACCGCCCTGATCTGGCCTGCCGTTGTCTGCTACAGCGTGTCGAGTGTTCAATTGTCGTTTCTTGGTCCAGGCTCTGCTCATGACTTTGCACTACATTTTGCTGCGCAGACTGCTGCTCGCGGCTCTGGCTGCCGTCGTCGCGGCGTCAGGTTCCACGACGTATGCGACTGCCGGACCGGCGCTGTTGCTGGAAGCGGAGTCCGGTCTGGTGCTGTATGCTGACGAACCCGACCGCATCTGGCATCCTGCCTCGCTCACCAAGCTGATGACGGCGTATCTGACCTTCGAGGCCGTCACGAAGGGCCAGCTCAAACTCGACAGCGAGGTGGAGTTGTCGGCAAAAGCGCGGATGCAGCCGGCGACGCGCATTGGGCTGAGGCGCGGCATCAAGCTCAATGTCGATCAGGCGGTGAGGGGCCTCATCATGCGATCGGCCAACGATTTCGCAATGGCGCTGGCCGAAGCCGTGGCTGGCAGCGAGGACGCTTTCGCCGACAGGATGAATGCGACCGCCAAGCGGCTCGGCATGTCGCGGTCGCGATTCGAGAATCCACACGGGCTGCCCGACATCGAACAAGTCACGACGGCGCGGGACATGGCGCGGCTGGCAAGGGCGCTGCTGAAAGATTTTCCCCAGTACGCCGACGTATTCTCCTCGCCGTCAGTGCGCATTCACAAGGGTACGTTCTATTCAGCCAACGACCTGTTGAAGACACTCGCCGGCGGGGATGGCATGAAGACCGGCTTCACATGCGGCGCGGGCTACAACATCGTGGCAAGTGCTACGCGCGAGGGGCGCCGCATCATCGCGATCGTGTTCGGCGAGCAGAACAGGGTGAAACGCTCGCAACGGGCTGCCGAGCTGATCGAGCATGGCTTCTCCATCTTCGACTGGAAAGCGCTGGCAAAGCCGGTGAAGCTCGCGGCTCTTGCCGTTGCCCCATCGGAGAAGGCGGAACCGATCTATACCGCCGGCACGATGCGCATCCGGCGCTGCGCCCGTCAGCGGCCAGTGATCGAACCCGATCCCGAGCCCGACAATGACGACCAGACAAACGTGGCCGGCACCACATCACCTCCCGTGAGAGGACAGGTCGCAGCCAAGCTGCCAGCCGCGGTCCCAGCCGCAGTCAAGGGCACAGGCATGAGCGCAGGCAAGAAATAGGGATTCGGTCTTCAGCCCTGGCGCGACTGGTCGCTACTGGCGGCCGGCGCAAAGCGACTGTACGCTGCGGCCACATGCCCGATGCGACGACCACAATCGAGGAGATCATCAACGTGCCCAGGCAGCAGATCGTCTCAGCCAGGATTGGAAAACCCAGCGGCCACTTCTCGCAGGCGATGATGGTGGAAGCAAAGGGACGGCTGGTCTTTATTTCGGGCATGGTGGCCAAGCGTGCGGACGGCTCGATCGCGGGCGTTGGCGACGTGGAAGCTCAGACACGGCAGGTCTGCGAAAACCTGAAGGCGGCCGTCGAGGAGGCGGGGGGCACTCTCGACGATATCTGCCGCCTTGATGTCTATGTGCGCAATATGGAGCACTTCGACATCATCCACAAAGTCCGCCGCGAATACTTTTCGGCACCGGCGCCCGCCTCTACGATGGTGGAGATATCAAAAATGACGTCTCCGGAGTTTCTCATCGAGATGAACGCCATCGCGGTGCTGGCCTAGCTCGCGCAGGCAAGGTCGCCGTGCCGGCGTGCCCGTCCGGCAGCGGCGTATCAACCCGACTTCACCTCCGGGAAACGGACGTCACCGCCGCGCTGGCGCAGATAGTCCGGCGTTGGCGGTGGGCCCCAGATGACGCCACCTTCTGCCAATGTCCAGACCTTCGGGCGCTGGGGACGATCGCGATGCCACGGCCGCGGCTCGAAGTAGGCGAGATCCTCATCTCGCATCTGGTCGAGCTCGGTGAACATCTCCACGATCTGATCGTCGGGATTGCGATGATACGTGAAAATATTGTGCCCGGCGGTATGCCGTCCCGGGCCCCAGATGATGGGAATGCGCTTCTGGCCAAACAACTCGCACGCCTGCTGGACGTGCGCCCAGTCCTTCAGCTCGTATGCCATGTGGTGCATGATCGTGCGTGGGCCGGTGAGGAAGTTGATCGTGTGGTGATCGCTACCGCAGCGCAGGAAGACGAACCAATCCTCGATCCAGTCGGACACACGGAAACCGAGGATCCGACAATAGAAATCGGCGAGCTTTTTCGGGTCGGCCACGACGTGGGCCACATGCCCCAGCTTGAGAACCCCCACGCCGCTGGGAGCCTGGCCAAGCCCGATCGGCGTCCATTCGGGAAACAGATCGATGGCCACGCCGATCGGATCCGTCAATGTCAGCATTGTCCGCACACCGGGATTGGGGTCACTGCGCCGCTCCCACGGGATACCTTCGCCGGTCAGGAATTTCTCAACGGCTGCGAAGTCGGTATCGGGGGCCACCTCGAAAGACAATCGGGCACAGCGCGCAACCTGGGCGCGCTCCAATTGCACCGTGAGCAGCCCCAGCTTGCTGGCGAGAAACGCGCGCTCCTTCTCGCGGCCACATTCGACCAGGCCGGCAATGGACGTGAAGTAGTCAACCTGGCGTTCGATATCTGGCGTCTCGAGGGTTACATGCCCGATGCGGCGGACCTGGATCATGATTGGGCTCCTGGCAAGACTTTCGGCGGGGTCTCAAGCGGCGTCTCAAGGCTCATACCATGAAGGCTAGCATCCGGCCCGGCGATCCGGAAGCGCATGCGGGGCCGGCTAACGACGCTTGCGGGCGATCGTGGTGACACAGAGGATCTCGAACAGAATCTGGGCGGCAATCTGGGCGGTCGTCTTGGTGGCGTCGTACTGCGGTGCGACCTCCACGACGTCTCCGCCGACGACATCCAAATCGACAACAGCGCGGATCATCGCCATCGCCTCGCGCGGTGAAAGGCCGCCAACCTCCGGCGTGCCGGTGCCGGGGGCAAAGCCGGGATCGAGGCTATCGATGTCGAACGAGACATAGACGGGGCCGTCGCCGAGGACCTGCCGAATACGGGCAATCGTCCGATCGAGGCCCTCACGCATGAATGCTTCGATGTGGATCACCGTCATGCCGCTCTCATAGGAGAATTCCCAGAGGTATTCGGCGGGGCCGCGAATGCCGACCTGGACAGTGCGATCCGGGTCCAGGACGCCAGCCAGCACTGCCTCGCGGAACGGGCCGCCGTGGTGGAACTTGGACCCCTCGAACGGCCCGCTGGTGTCACAGTGGGCATCGATATGCAACAGGCCAAGCGGACGTTCGCGCCCCAGTGCCTTCAGGATCGGCAATGTGATCGAGTGATCGCCACCAACAGCAACCGTCGCGACGCCCGCGGCCGCCGCCTTGGCGAAGTACGCTTCGATGTCCTCGTGACTGTCAGCCAGCGAGTAGCGGGAGCGGAACGGGACGTCGCCGACATCGGCAATCCGCACCTCGGCGGAGGGCACGATCTGAAGTGCGTGGTGATAGGGGCCGATGCGCTCGACGTCGCGGACAGCGCGCGGACCGAAGCGGGCGCCGGGTCGATTGGTGACGCCGAGGTCCATCGGCACGCCAATGAGCGCGATGTCGAGGCCGGCAAAGTCCGGGCTGTCAGGCGCATCGAGTCGCAGCGGCGCATCGAGCAGCGTGGACACGCCTTCATAAGGCTTGTAGCGCCGATCCGCGGCGGAGAACAGCAACTCCACGACCTTCTTGAAACGCGGATCGTGCACTTCCCCGGCAGAGGCTTCGGCATACCTGGCGCGAAGGGCGTCGAGCTTGGCTTTGTCCATGGTGGACCTCGCTGGCTGGGCCGTTCATCGGTGCGATCGTTGCAACGGTAGGCGTTCAACGGGCATGCGTCGAGGTGCCAAGAGCCGCCGGTGCAAGAGCCGCCGTTGCGGCATATGAGATTATTTCGAGAGCACGCGACGCAATCGTACGATGGCTTCGTCCAGCGCGGACAGGAATCGGGAGCGATCCGCTTTGGAGAAGGGCGCGGGGCCGCCGACAGTGGCACCACCTGCGCGCAAATCCGACAGGATGGCGCGCGTTGCAACCTGTGCACCGATCGAGTTGACAGTGAAAGGCTTGCCGGTCGGCGCGATCACCGTCGCACCGGCTTTCAGGCAGCGCTCGGCAAGTAGGATATCGGCGGTGACGACGAGAGCGGCCTCGCAGGCTCGTCCCGCGATGTAATCGTCGGCAGCGTCGAAGCCGTCATCGACGACAACCTGTCTGATCAATGGATCGATCGGGATCCGCATATAGCTGTTGGCCACGATCTCGACGTTGACCTGATAGCGCGACGCGACCCGATAGACCTCGTCCTTCACGGGACACGCGTCTGCATCGACGAGTATGGTCAGCGGCCGGCCGGCATCACCGCTCGTGGGCTGGTCTCCTGTCATTCCGCCTGCTGCCTCTCAACTGCCTTTGAGCAATGGATGCCCCGCAGCCTTCAAGCGCGCAAGCTCGGCTTGCGCGAAATCGCGGGCAAAGCTGCGTAGGTCTGCATGACGGTGCCAATCGAGCGGACCGATGCCCAGTGGCAGCATTGGCGCCAGCAGTATATCCCCGGGCCCAAGGTCGGTTGCGTAGTCGGGCCGATTGAGCATCAGGGCGCGCAACAGCACGGAGGAGGGGCCAGGCGCGTCGGGAAGCACACGGCCGCGACCAAAGGTCAGCATACTCATGACCAGCTCGCCGCGCGTCGGCAGACTGCCGCTGTCGACCTCGAAGCGATCCGCCTCCGGAGAATGGAAATCGATTATGACGTTGGGCCCCGATTTGAACTTCAGCATCGTCGTGACCGGTACGTTCTCTGACACGCAGCCATCGACCAGCATCTCGCCTTCGGGCGTGAAGACCGGAGGCAGCAGCGCGGGGATAGCGGCTGAAGCGCGGATTGCCTGCCATAGCGGACCACGATGCAGGCAGACCCCCTTGTTGCGCGAGAGATTGGTGGCGACCGCGAAGAAGGGAATGTGCAAGTCCTCTATGTCGGTCGACGTGAAATGCTCGGCAAGTGCCCGGTCGAACTCAGTGTGATCAAGCAGGCTGTAGCGCGGCCATGTCCACCGCCGCATAGCCTTGCGGGCCACGAAGATCTCGTGCGTGCGGCGCTCGATCTCCTCGGGCGGCACGCCGAGTGCCAAAGCTGCCGTCATCGCCGCACCGCCACTGGTACCACCCAGTGCATCAAAACAAATGCCGGCGCCTTCAAGCGCTTCGAAAATACCAATGTGAGCGGACGAATAAGCGCCGCCGCCGCAGGCGACGAGCCCTATCGCCTCGCCGCGGACATAGCGCACGAGACGGGCGTAGTCGGAGCGATTGCTCGAGCGCACGTGATGATGCATCTCGATCCAGCGCCGCGGCTCGAGCCATAAGCGGGTTCCATCGTAGGGTGGTGTGCCTTGCTGCAATAGCACGAGGCGGAGCGTACCGGGGGCGTGCAGACGCTCGGCGAAATGCTCGCTCAGGTTCGGATCGCGGGAGGCAGCTGCGTCGGCGTCCGCGACACACAGAACTTGATCGGCCTGCCGCAAGGCCTTTTTCGTCCATTCGGTGAGCTCCTGGTCGGCAACGTAGATGACATGGTCGTAGCTCGTTTCGAGCGCATTGAACCAATGTGTCGCGTCGCTGGAATTGAGCGCGACGCCGGACGCCAGTCCTGCCTTCGTCGAATCCGCATCGAGAACGACGATACGCAGCGCGGGGTCGAAAGCGGCCCGGAGATCCGCGATGAAGCGCTCGATCCTCGCCGGCGGGATCAGGGGCCCGGCCCGGCAAACCGTGATCGTGCGCGGGATGGCGACAGCGGACCTCGTTGCGCTGACTGTCATCTGCCCCAGACGCTGCGCCAATTGCGCGGTGATGGTGTTCCAGATCTGGGGAGAGGCGTGCGCGAGACGATCGAAATCCTCCCGCTTCAATTCCAGCACGAGACTATCGCGCTCCGCCGTCACGGTCGCGGTGCGCGTGCCGCCTGCGAAAAAGGCGATTTCCCCGATCGGCGAGCCGGCGCCGATTTCGGCAATGGCGCCCGGCCCCGGATCCCGCTCGACCCTGAAACGACCGGACACCACGATAAAGAGAGCGTTCGACGGATCGCCCTGGCGCATCAGCACCTGCCCGCGCGGCACCGATACCACCTGCAGCGACTGCTCGAGGCGCTCGAGCTCGTCACACGACAGATGACTGAAGGCTTCTACGGCCGCGAGATGTGAGCGCTTGCGTTGCATCGCCTCGTGTTCCGGTTCTGACATTTGCTTGCCCTTGCGGCCAGGCTCCGAGCAATCGTCAGAACCATGAGGAACACGCGTGTGATTCAGGCCGAGAAGTCCGCCAATTGTCGGGGCCCTTCTGCGCCGTTGTCGCCCACATCGGATCGTCCTCCTCCTCAGGCACCGCCGGGACCGAATCGAGAGGCGCGACGGCAATCAAGTTCTACGCCGCCGTGTCGGTCGATGTCATCCGGGTTCGTCCCGCATCGTTGCCAATCGGGCGGAGATGGCGGTGTTGCGGCGCAGCAATGGACGCAGCCACTCGCCAGGCCGCACCGTTTCTGCTGTAGTATGGGCCAGCTCCGATCAATCAGAAGTCAAACGTCCGGGAGGCCAAATGCCCGCATCCGATCTCGACCTGTCGATTGCACTGTCGATCAACGAGCGCACCAAGCCGATTCTGGACGGCCGCGTGAAACCGCTCGGCATCCGGCTGCATGGCGACTGGCGTGCATCCTTCTGAGATGTTCTGGCGGCAGCTCAAATACCAGGACTTCGACGTCTCCGAGATGTCGATGTCCTCGCTCATTATCGCAACTTCGAAGGGCGACAGGACGTGGGCGGCGCTGCCGATCTTCACGACACGCGAGTTCTTCCACACGCGGGCGCTGGTGCGCATCGGGGCCGGAATCGAGAAGCCGGAGGACCTGAAGGGCAAGCGCGTCGGCGTGCCGGAGTACCAGCAGACGGCAGCGATCTGGTCGCGCGGTGTGCTGGAGCACGAGTTCGGCGTGAAGCCGTCCGACGTCACCTGGTACATGGAGCGCACGCCGGAGGTGAGCCATGGCGGCGCCACCGGATTCCAGCCGCCGCCGGGCGTCACGCTGCATCGCATTCCGGCCTCCACCAACATCGGCGAGATGCTGATGAATGACGAGCTTGATGCCACCCTGCTCTATCTGACCGACAAGAACCTGGTCGATCGCTCTTCGGTCGACGTGATCGGGTCAGGCAAGGTCAAGCGCCTGTTCCCGGACATGCACGCGGAGGGAATGCGCTTCTTCAAGAAGACCGGGCTTTATCCCATCAATCACGGCGTCGTCGTGCGCCGATCCATCCTGGAGCAGCATCCCTGGGTGGCGCTCAATCTCTACAAGGCGTTCGTGGAGGCCAAGCAGCACGTCGTTTCCAACATGGTCGCGGCCATGGAGCCCTATTTCGCCACAGGCATGGTGGGCGGCGATCTCAGGTCCGAGAACGCGCGCGATGCCCTGGGGCACGGCTTCAAACCCGTGCTGCCCGGCGATCCACTCGGCTACGGCATAAAGGCCTCGCGCGAGGTGCTGGAGACGATCACGCGCTACAATCACGAGCAGGGCCTGACCCCGGACCGCGTGAAGCTCGAGGACTTGTTCTGGAAGAGCACGCTGGAGCTGTGACAGCGGCCGCCGGACAAGGCTTGCTGCCCGCCCTTTGCAAGGAAATCCACCGCTGCCTGCGGATTTCCTGCAACGCAACCCTCATCCGATAACTGTTTTTCATAGGCCGATCAACGAGATCGGACGACTTCGCGATCACCACACCAGCCGCGAGGGCCAGCAGGGTTCGCCGTTCTGCCGCTTGCGGCAGGCTCCTAAATGTTGCCCGCCTTTCGGCGTAAAGTGTGATTGTGGTGGTGGAAATGCCAATCGCTCGCATTTTGACAAGTGGCCAAAGCCGTCTGCGCGCGCAGCTTTCAATTGCCATCGATTTGCAGTAGGAGAACCAAGTCGAAGGTGGGCTTGAGTAGGGAGCGTAACATGTTCGGCGAATGCCTCAGCGCCCCCTTTCGGAGGCACCTTCAGGTCGTCTTTCGTGCGAGTCTTCAAGGTGGAGCCTTGAAGATATCCTTCGCGCTCGACGCTGGACAGGTACGCGCTGCTGCTTGCTGGAAACGTCACCGCCGCGCTCTTCACTCTGCTGCCCACTTAGCCAAGGAGTTCAATTGCATGATCAGGCGAATGATCGTCGCTGGGCTGGCTCTTGCCGTGTCCGGCATACTCGGCGCCGCAACAGCCCAGGATCGCTGGGTCAATCTCGGTCAGCGCGAGATCTCACTCACCGCCGGCTTCGACGTGATTGACCTCGGAGGGGCCAAGGGGTCCTACAAGGCCTTTCGCGTCGTGCTGCCCAAAGGCAATCTCCTTATGTCGAACATCCAGGTTCGCTACAGCGATGGCACGACGCACGAAGAACGCCGCGCGATCAATCTCTTGGAGGGCGAGCGCACCCGCCCGATGGACCGGGATGGCAAGGAGAAGTTCGTCGAAGGCATGACGTTCTGCTTCAAGCGCTCGCTTGGCGGGCGCGCCACGGTCAGGGTTGAAGGGCTCCAGTCGACGCGCGGCACGAAAGCGGCAAAACCCCCGGTCGAGAAGACTCTGACCTGGCCGGCAGCCTGCGCCGGTGCCAAGCCGATCAGTGGTCCTGTCGCATCGGGTGACGTCGCGACCAAGCCCATCAAGGGCGAGGCGAAGCCAAACACGAAGCCGGCCGGATCGGTGACGCCGGGTGGCGCGGTCCTGTTTGGTGTGCAGAATGTGGGCTTCATCCGCGATCGGGACGTGATCCGGGTCGGCTCCAATCTGGGCCAGTTCGAGCGCATTCAGCTGCGCGTGCTGGGCAACGACATTCGCATCCGCGACCTGACCGTCGTCTATGCCGACGGCACCAGCCAAAGCCTCGTCGTGAATGCCGACATCAAGCGCGATTCGCGCACGCGCTGGCTCGACATCGAGGGCAATAAGTTCATCAAGGATATCCAGCTGACCTATCGCTCCAAGGTGGCAAACTTGAAAGGTCAGGCGCGGATCGAGGTCTATGGCCAGTTCGCCGAAGGCTGGCTTGGTGCGGAAGGCCGTGGCCGTCAGTACAACGAAGGTTGGGTCCTGCTTGGTGCTCAGACCGCTGGCCGCTTCCTGCGCACCGAGACCGACGTTATTCCGGTTGGCCGCAATGAGGGACGCTTCAAGCGGGTCCGCGTCACAGTCAAGGATCGCGCACTGGTCCTCGACGAGATGCGCGTCGTCTATGGCAACGACGAGGAAGAGGTCATACCGGTCAAGACCACGGTTTCTGCCAACAGTACCTATGGACCTGTGGATCTGAAGGGCGGCAGCCGCCGCATCAAGGAGATCCGGGCCAAGTACCGCTCCGCCGTGGTGGATGCGAAAGCTGCAGGCCGCGGCGCCTCGGTGGTGGAGATCTGGGCTCAGCATTGAGCCGGGACATCAGGTTGCGCCCGGTTGCACGCTGGGCAGCCTGATGAGATAGCTGCCACCGAGCTGCGACAGGAACAATCAAGGGCCGTCCGGATTGTCGGGCGGCCCTTGATGTTTTATCTGCTGGTCCGGAGGGCGTCGATTGCCGAGCGCCGGAACCCACCTACGCGGCGTGCGAGGCAGTGGCGTTCGTCAACTCGATATAAAGGGCGGCCCGATCACGCGCGCCCCGCAGCCGCTCGAGGGAATTTGGCTCCCGCAGCAGCCTGGAGATCTTCGCCAGCGACTTCAAATGGTCGCCACTGGCATGCTCGGGCGCGAGCAGGAGGAATATGAGATCAACGGGCTCGCCATCTGGCGACTCGTAGTCGATGGCGTCTTCCAGCCTGGCAAACAGGCAATGAATACGCTGCAAGGGCTCCATTTTCACGTGCGGTATGGCAATGCCACGCCCCATCCCGGTGGAGCCGAGCCGTTCACGCTGCAGCAGAGCGTCGAATATGTCTCGCGCCTGCAGCCCGGTAAGCTCGGCAGCCCGCTCGCTAAGATCTTGGAGCGCCTGTTTTTTTGACTTGCTCTTCAGGGACGGTATCACCCCTTCGCGCGTCAGTATGTCGCCTAGATCCATAGTAAGGAGGTCCCCTCCGGGATCAGTTGCGCCAGCATCCAACCGATACGCACGAGTTGAACAGATTCGTCAAGACAACCGCTGGACTATGTGGATTATGCACTGGTGGCGCCATCAGCAGAATCCGTGCCATTGGCGCCGATATTCCGCATCGTACCGGGATCGATCCAACCTATATTTCCATCATTCCGACGATAGACGACGTTGATAGCGCCATTGGCAGCATTGCGAAACACTAGAAATGCATCATCCGTCAAATCAAGTTGCATGACGGCTTCGCTGACCGGGAGTTGTCGTACGGTACGCGCTGTCTCCGCGATCACCACCGGATTGTCGCCGGCCCCGTCCTCGGTTGAGGAAATCGTCGATGTTTCAGAGTGTTCGTTGTCCTCGGCGACGGCGACGACGAAGTCGTTTACGGACAGCTCTGGCACAGCCTGGCGACCGGCGCTGTTGCCATGATGATGGCTGGTCAGGCGCCTCTTGTAGCGGCGCAGGCGTTTCTCCAATCTCTCGAAGGCGTTGTCGGCGCTCGCGTAGGCATCGTTGCCATGGCCGGCCGCTTCCAGCAACAAGCCGGTCCGCAGCCTGACCGAGCAGTTCGTCAGGAATTTGCCCCTCTCCTTTTCCACGCGCACGTGCGCTGACAGGTGCTCACCAACGTACTTGCCGATGGCGGCATCAAGTTTTTCAGCGACATAGCCCTGGAAAGCCTCGCCGACCTGGATATTCTTCCCCGTGACTTGAATTGACATCTCAGAGTTCTTTCAGCGAAGCGCATGATGTTGATGGGGCAACGCGGTCGGCACATGGTGATGCACCACCGCGTCTGCACAACGATTAATCCCGTGGACACCGGGGTGTCAAACCCCTCAGGTAGTCCGTCCTGTAACGATCAATTGAGGGAAAATAATTTGTTTTCAATTGGTTGGGGGAGAAGGGCGTGGCCGGCGGTCACGTCTGCATCCCCAACCTGGTGAGCCTCATTGGCCCAGGCTTGCCATGCTGCTGCGCATCTTCTTGTCGCGCCGCCGCTGCAGGGAAGATGGAATCTTCATCGATTCCCGATACTTGGCCACCGTCCGCCGGGCAATATCGATGCCTTCGGCCTTGAGCAGCTCAACCAATGTATCGTCCGACAGAACCTGCTGGTCGGCTTCACGGTCGATCAGCTCGCGTATGCGGTGGCGCACAGCTTCGGACGAATGCGCCTCTCCGTCGCCGGAGGCGGCAATGGCGGATGTGAAAAAGTACTTCAGCTCGAACACGCCGCGCGGCGTCGCCATGTATTTGTTCGACGTCACGCGCGAAACCGTCGACTCGTGCATCTTGATGGCGTCGGCTACGGTCCTCAGGTTGATCGGCCTCAGATGCTTGACGCCCAAAGTCAGGAAGGCGTCCTGCTGACGAACGATCTCCTCCGCCACGCGAAGGATGGTGCGGGCCCTCTGATCGAGGCTCTTGGCCAGCCAATTCGCCGTATTGAGGCAATCGGCGATGAACTCCCGCTCCCTTGTATCGCGGGTCCGACTGTTCACACGGGTGAAGTATGATCGGTTCACCAGAATGCGCGGCAGCGTATCGCTGTTGAGTTCCACGATCCAGCCACCGTCTGATGCTGCACGCACCATGACATCAGGCACCACCGGCTGCACTTGCACCGATCCGAAGGCAAGGCCGGGTTTTGGGCAGAGCTGCTTGATCTCCGTGATCATATCGGAGAGCTCTTCCAGATCGACACCCACCGCGCGTTTCAACGCCGGCAGGTTGCGCTCGGCCAGCAGATGCAAGTTGTCGAGCAGGGCTGCGATCTGCGGGTCGTAGCGGTTCTGGTCCTTGAGCTGCAGAGCGAGGCATTCAGCCAGGCTTCTTGCACAAACTCCGGCTGGATCGAACGATTGCAGGATGGCCAGCACGTCGTCGATCATCATCCGCGGGCAGCCGAGCTTGTCCGCCAGGGCATCGAGATCGGTAACAAGGTAGCCCGCCTCGTCCACCATATCGACCAGGTGAAGACCGATCAGTCGCCCCACGGGATCGGTGACGGCGATGTTGAGTTGCGCGGTAAGGTGGTCTTTGAGCGAAATATCCGAGGCGACGAATGCTTCCAGATTTGCATCGTCATCGCCACCCGGTCCGCGCTGCCTCAGTCCGGACCATCCGGAGGCCCCCAGTTGCGGATCGATATCCATGGGATGGGTATCCGGATAGACGTTTTCCGGATCGGTATCTAACGCCGCTGGCGCGTCGGCGGCGGGGCGTGACAAATCCAGCCAACCCTCCGGGCTGGCATCGGCAAGCCCGTCCATTGTCCGGGGATCCTCGGTTGCCGGGGCATCGACGCCCGTAGCGACCTCTCCACCGGCCTGCCGGTCGTCCCGCTCCAGCAGAGGATTGCGCTCGAGCTCCGCATCCACGAACGCGTTCAGCTCGATGTTTGAGAATTGCAAGAGACGAATGGCCTGCTGCAGCTGTGGTGTCATCACCAGCTGCTGGCCCTGCCTCAACTCTAATTTTGGCGAAATCGCCATGATCGCTAAAACCCATCGCCCCTAAGACGATGTTGAAGGTAAGCACGGCGGCTTAACCAAACATATCCCCGAGGTAGACCCGCCTGACGTCTTCGTTCGCTATGATTTCCTGAGGGTTACCTTGTGTCAGAACTTGACCATCATAGATGATATAGGCCCGATGGATGAGGCTGAGCGTCTCCCGCACGTTGTGATCGGTGATTAACACCCCGATGCCGCGCTGGGTAAGGTGCCTCACCAGTTCTTGGATGTCGCCAACGGCGATAGGGTCGATACCCGCAAACGGTTCGTCCAGCAACATGAACGAAGGTCCTGTGGCCAACGCGCGGGCAATTTCGCAGCGCCGCCGCTCACCGCCTGAAAGGGCGATCGAGGGCGACTTTCTCAGCCGCGTGATGCCGAATTCCTCCAGCAGGGAATCGAGCTTCTCCTTGCGCCTGCGCTTGTTACGCTCCACCTGCTCCAGCACCGCCATGATGTTTTGTTCGACGGTCAAACCGCGGAAAATCGACGCTTCCTGCGGCAGGTAGCCGATTCCAAGCCGCGCCCGCCGGTACATCGGCAGCCGTGTGACCCGCTGGCCGTCGATGAATATGTTCCCTGCATCTGCGGGAACCAGACCGGTAATCATGTAGAAGACGGTGGTCTTGCCCGCGCCGTTCGGTCCCAGCAGACCCACGGATTCGCCGCGCTGAAGCGCCAGGCTGACGCCCTTCACGACCATCCTCTTGCCGTACGTCTTCTTCAGGTCGTGCGCGCTCAGCCAGCCTTCCGCTGCGACAGGGGCCGGCTCGGTGTCAGTCTCATCGCCATGCGCGGCAAAGCCCTCGTCATGCTCCCGCCAGGCCTCGGCCTGCGGATCTCCTGTTTCACGCGCGTAGCCGCTGTGCTGCTCGGCGCCATTGAAGCCTTGTGCCTCCCAGCCGTCGTCGGGGTAGCCGGCCGGCTCTGGTTCGGCGCCGCGCCGCCGCTTATGGAACGTGAAGATGTTCACTGCTGGTGTCCGCAATCCTGATGTCTGCAAACCTAGTTTCCGCCGGGTCGGACCGGGGTGGTTGTCGACGACCAGCCACCCGGAGCACTCCCGGGAGAGGTGGTCGCCCCGCTCTTGTCCTTTGGCCCTGCCTTCAGCGTCTCGTTGAATTGCTGCGGAAAAAACAGGGCCTCGACCCGCTGTCGCTTCTTCTGGGATCCCGGCTCCGCAGTCGCCACGGCATTCTCCAGCAGTTGCATCGTGCCCCGGTCCATGTCGATCAACGCCCGCGGCCCCCGCGTAACGGACTTGCCCTGGGTCAGAATGACATGGCCCGTCAGGAATACCCTATTTGCCTTTAGATCGAATTCTGCCGTATCGCCGCTGGCGGTACGTCCGTCGTTGGTGACCACGCGAACACGTTTGCGTGAGAACACCTTCTGCAGTTGTGCACCCGTCTTCGCAGGCGAGGAAGCGGGGCTGGTGGGCTTGTCCGCCGCGCCGGGCTGAGGTGCCAGTATCATGCCTGTCTGTCCGGTGTAGATCGCAATCAACTCTTCGCTGAACAGCGTGTAGTCGCCCTGCTTCGCTTCGACCTTGCCGCGAAATACGGCCTGCTTCTTGGTGTCGTCGACATCGAGCCGTGCGGCCAGTATGTCGATGGGTTTGCTGCGATCGCCGCCCAGGCCGGCGAGCGGGGTGGGATTGGATGGCTTGGCCTCCGGCGCCTTGGGGCTCTTGACATTTTCGGGCGTGCCGCCAGGAGCCTGAGCCTGCGCCGACGCCTGTGGTTGCGCCTGCTTGAGGAGGGCAGAAATGCGCTCCTTGCCATTCTCTCCACCCGCCGTTGTCAGCGCCATTTTGCCAGCCTTGCGGTCGACAAACAGCTTATGCCCCTTGAGCTGGTTTTCCTGCTGCTCGACAAACACGTTGCCGGTCAGTGTGATCGTATCGTTCTTGTGATCGATGTCGGCGCGCTCGCTCGTCGCCCGCCGGCCATCGCCTGCCGTCAACTCGACCGGTCCCAACAGTGTCGCCTTATCCGTCACGGCGTCGAACACGCCCGATGAGCCCTTCGCGCGCTCCGCGCCGCGAGTCATCACCACTGTCTGCGGAGCCGTCATGCGCTTGACCCGCCCGGATTGCGTCGTGGCTGGCGGCTGGCCCCCTGGACCGCCACCACCACCACCCGCCGTCGCGCCCGCCTGATCATTGCCGCCCTCATAGGCGACATCCAGCACTTCCGTCTCCAGCGTAGCGTCGGATTGCGTCGCCACCACGTTGCCGCTGAAGCTCGCCAAGTGGCGCGCGTCGTCGATATGCAGCTTCGACGAGGTGATATCGACCGGCTCGCCACTACCGGACAGAGGCTGTTGCGAGCCGCCGCTCTTGTTCGCCGCGTCCGTCGCCTTGGGCCGCGCATCCTGTTTGAGCCGCGCAACGACGCCGCCGGAGAATGTCACGAGCCGCTGCTTCTGGACGATCTTGACCGCCTTGCCCCTTACGGTTCCCGTCGGCATTGTCACCAGAACTGGCCGATCCGAGGTGATAATGCCGTCCTTCGTGTGCACGGTGGCGCGGGTCAGGTTGGCCCGCATGCCGTTCTGCGACGTGACGTCAATGCGCTCGAACAGCTCCAGCACGTTCTTGCTGGTATCGAACGTGCCCGCGCGTGCCTTCAAATTGGTCACGACGTTGTTGGCATCGGTCAGCGTTCCATCGATGGTATCGAGCAGGACCGGCCCATTCTGCCCGATCGCCTGCTTGGCGGTCTTCGACTTCACCAGGAAGCGCCCGCCCTTGCCGTCGAACCCTTCATAGCGCGGCGCATGCGCGATCAGTGCTTGCGTAGAGATCTTGACCTTGTCGGCAGACACCACCTTGTTCTCGCCTGCACTGATGGAGATCGAGTGCTGCATGAAGATGAGATAGGTCGACATCAAGCCGACAGCAGCGACGGGTAACGTCACTCTGAGGATTCGGACGAGGGCCGTGTTGCGGCGCGCACGCCTGAATGCCTTGGAGCGGTCGATATCGAAATCGATAGCGAGCCGCGTGCGCGCGGCAGGCGCGGCAGAGCGGTGCTGGTGCAGGTCGGCATCCTGGGGCATCGAGGTCCGCCATGGGTCAACGGGCCGGGTGGCGATGACCGGTCGGCGATTGCGCGCCGCAGCCAAGCACCCGAACTTCCGCATAGCAGCGCAAATTGGCTGAGATTGAGGCCGGTTGGCAAGGTCTTCCCGCGCCGCATCGGTTTTCCCGCCATGCGTGCCATAAGAAGCGCGGTTTTGGATGGCTTTGCCTGTGGTTGTGCCTCGACGGCACTTGTGTCGTAATTGTCGCACGGCTGCCGCATAGCCGGAGATGAAGCCGTGATCCGAAGGGCTCGCCATGAAGTTCGCGCATTTTTCCCATGTCTGGATGAAGCCGGGGATGACGCCGCACGAGCGCTATAACCAGCTTTGGCGCGAGCTGCAGCAGTGCGACGAGCTTGGCTACGATTACGGCTTCTGCGTCGAGCACCATTTTCGCGGCGACGAGAGCTGGATGTCCTCTCCCAGTCTTTATGCCGTGAGGGGTGGCGCCCACACCAAGCGGATGCGACTGGGGCCGATGGGCTACGTTGTGCCCCTCTACCATCCGCTGCGCCTGGTCGAGGAGATTGCGGTTGTCGACCAGATGCTTGGCGGGCGCATGGAGCTGGGCCTGGTTCCGGGAATCAATCCTTCGTACTTCACGCCGTTCGGCCTGGATTATGCCTTCCGCAAGTCGCCGACGCTGGAGTTCGTCGATTACATGCGCGCCGCCTACGGTCCCGAGCAGCCGTTTTCCTTTGACGGCGACAATCATAAGACGGCCTCCGCAAAGCTCGCAGTGCCTCCCGTTCAAAGGCCCCATCCGCCGCTCTGGATGATGAGCCGCGATCCCGAGACGTTGAGTTTCTGCGCGAAGAACGGCATCAACACGGGGCTGTTCCTGGTTTTCCCGCGTGCGGAGGCCGCACCGCGCTACCGCACTTACCTGCAGCAGTGGCAAGCTGCTGGCTGGGCCCATAAGCCCAATATCGCCTACTGCACCGTTGTTTACGTCGACGAGACCGATGAGAAAGCGCAGCGGGTTGCGCGTCACCGGGCGGCTCGCGCATACGAGGGCTTTGTGCCGCCTGGCCCAGCCGAGACGTTGCAGCAACGCGCCGCAGAGAGCGCAAAGCGCTTCATTGGCCGCGGTGAAACGGGCGCCGCGGAGATCATGGCCAACCTGTTCGATCCCGACTATATCCTGGCCAACGATCTCATGTTCATAGGCTCGCCGGAGACCGTCACTGCCAAACTCAGAAAGGCCGCCCAGGACGGCGTTTTCAACGTTTTCATGGGCGAGTTCAACTTCGCGGATCTGCCCGAGCCCGACCTGATGCGCTCCATCCGCCTGTTCGGCGAGCATGTGATCCCGGCGTTACGCGATTTCGAGCCGTTCTGAGCGCGATGCGCGGCGGCAGGAATCGGGTCGACGGCACCAGCGCATCGACCCATGGTCCGGCTCAACGTCCATCGCACCCGAATCGCTCATGCACCGCCTCGGCCCCACCCTGATACTGCTGTTCGGCCTTTCGCAGGCGGCGCGGGACGTCTACCTCGGCAGCATGTTCCAGGGCGTCGGCATCTTTTCCGTCATCGCCCTTGCCTTCACGATCTCGACCCTCGTCTTTGGCACGTTGGCCGCCGTTCGCCGTCGCGCCGACTTCGCGGTGCTGCGTAGCCACTGGCGCACGACGCTGGCGATGGTGGTGACGACGGCCTTCTCCTGGCCGTTCTATTTCTTCGCGCTCACTTATGTTGATCCCTCCGTCGCCAATACGATACACAGCGGCATGGGCCCGCTGACAGCAATCGCGCTGGCGTTGTCTGGCTCTGCGTTGGTTGGCGCGCCACCTGCGGGGCGCTGGGAATACGCCTGCTATGCGGGTATCGCCGCAACCATTGTGGCGCTGTGGTGGGTGGTGCTGAGCGGCTTGTCCGGCGTCCAGTCGACACCTACGCTGGCACGCATCGCGGGTTTGGCTGCGGTCCTCGTCAGCGGCGCGGCCATCACGCTGAGCCTGGTCTTCGCTAAGCGGTTGCACGACGCCGGCGCCGGATCAGAGGCGGTGACCAGCGTGCGCTATCTCTTGCTGATCGCGGTTGCCGTGGCGATAGAGTTGAGCCGCACCCCGCCGCCCGCGCACCTGAATGCGGCCAATGTCGGCGAGTTGGCGATGGCAACGACCGTGCTCATGGTGCTGCCGCTGTTCGCGCTGCAGGTCGGCATCCAGCACACTGGTCCGATGACGGCGCACGTCATCAGGTCGCTTGGCCCCGTTTTCGTCTTCGCGCTGGAACAGGTCGATGCTCGGATCGCATATTCGGGCCCGGTGCTGGTTTGCATTCTGGCCTATTCGGCGGTCTCGATCCTGGCCAACATCGCCCATGCCCTGTCGCCACGCGCCACAGCGCCAAAGCCCGGATAACGCCAGCCCGACGCGACGCCTTAACCGATCTGATGCATGCCCCGAGCAAGTGTGTGCATGCGCTCCACGCCGGTCTCGGTGACGAGGATCATCTCGCCGGTCTGCACCCCGGCC
The DNA here is from genome assembly GCA_963825625.1 of uncultured Alphaproteobacteria bacterium. Lineage (GTDB taxonomy): Bacteria > Pseudomonadota > Alphaproteobacteria > Rhizobiales > Hyphomicrobiaceae > CAMDPA01. The sequence continues at coordinate 350,728 of CAWGUF010000017.1, forward strand.
TTGCCGTCCGTACTCGTCACGTTTGGCTGCACCACCAGCAGCATGCCGGCATCGAACGGCCGGTCGGGTACCGGATGCGCGCCTTCCGTTCTGCTCTTCGACGACAGCACGGGCGGCAGGTAACCGCCTCCATAGCCATGCACGATGTCGTCGATAGTGGTGAAGCCGCGCTCCTCGATGATGCCGGCAGCTTCGACCACCTGCGCCGGCCTCGCCCCGGCACGAATGACCGAGCAAATGGCATCGAAGGCCGCATCGGCGGTATCGTGCAGGTCGCGATAGAGTTGGGTCGCCGGCTCGCCAACCGCATAGCTGCGCAGCACTTGCCCCGAGTAGTCCCAGAAATTGGCTGTGATCTCCGAGAACAGCACGTCGCCTTTCGCCAGCTTGCGGTTCGAGGCCCACTGTGTCGGCACCGCCAGCGCTGGCGCGTGCATCGACGTCATGCCGGTGAAGTGTATCCCGTGCGTGCCGCCCTTTGCCACATAGCCGCGCTCGATGACATCGCAGATTTCGCGCTCGCTCATGCCTGGCCGCGCATGATCCCGCATGCTGGCCATACCGAGGTCTGACAGCCAGGCACCGATCCGGAACCAGTCGAGCTCCTCGGACGATTTGATCCGCCGCAACTCGATGAATTGCCGGTTTAGCGCAACGATCTTCCCGAACGCACTGCTGAGCGCGGCGTGTCCTTCCCAGCCCAGCGGGCCGACGAGTGCTACCCTGTCCGTCTTGGCGCCGCGCCCCTGAAGCTCCTTGACGACATTGCCGATCGCCGATGGCCCGCCCCAATGCACGTCTGCCTTGTCGGCGAGGCGGCGCGCCTGCGGCAGATGGTTGAAATAGTGGATATAGAGCGCATCCCGCTTGCCTGGACTGAACACGCAGGCCGCTTCTGTTGTCACCGGCCAGCCCGTCAGCCAATGCACTGCCGCGCCTTGCCGATTGGCGCCGTAGAATACGAGATGATCGCACTGGGCCTCGGCCAGCAGCCGTTCCATGCCCTGCCGTCGTCGCGCGATCTCCTGCGCGCTGAAGCGGGGAAACTCGGCTGCGAGTATCGGGGCCAGCTTTGGTGACAGGCTCGGCTGTGAGGTATCGGGCATGGCTTGCACTCTCGCGCGCGTTCCGGTTGGATTGGAGCTATGGTAGTCGTATTCAAGTTCAATAAGAGACGGGAGGATCGGTGATGTCGAGAGGCATGTTGGCTGCCGCCGTTCTGAGGATGACGGTCTGTCAGAGGCGGTGGATATGAGCGCCGGCGTTGCTCAGTCAATTCGGCTCCAGGTAAACGGCGCTTCGCGCACGATCCATGCCGATCCGGATACGCCGCTGCTCGATGTCCTGCGCAATGAGCTGGGACTGACCGCGGCACATTTCGGCTGCGGCGCGAACACCTGTGGTGCTTGCCATGTCATTGTTGACGGCCACGCCGTGGCAGCATGCGACACGCCGCTCTGGGCTGCCGCGGATAAGTCGATCACCACCGTGGAAGGTTTGGGCACGCCGAGCGATCCGCATCCCCTGCAGGCCGCATTTATCGAGCACCAAGCCATGCAGTGCGGTTACTGCATCTCCGGCATCCTGATGTCGGCGGCGGCGTTGCTGCAACAGAACCCAGACCCCAGCGAGGCGGAGGTCCGCACCGCTCTCGACCGTAATCTCTGCCGCTGTGGCTCCCACAATCGCATCGTCAAGGCCGTTCTGGCAGCGGCGGGGAGGCTGCCATCATGAGCGCGCCAACAACGAAGCTGCCCGGCAGTCTCCAGGCCAATCGCCGCCTGTCGCAGTGGATGAAATTCAACGCCGACGGCACGGTCACGATCACGCCGGGCAAGGTCGAGATTGGCCAGGGCATCGTTACCGCCCTGACGCAGATCGCCGCCGACGAGCTCGACGTTGCGATCGAGCGTATTCGGATGGTGCGCACCACAACCGCGTTCAGCCCCGATGAGGGCGTCACGTCCGGCAGCCAGTCGATCCAGGATTCCGGCACCGCTCTGCGCTATGCGTGTGCCGAGGCGCGTGCCATCTATCTCGCAGCGGCCGCAGAGCGCCTCGGCGTCCCCGCCGACACGCTCCGCGTCGAGGACGGCGAGATCCTCGGCGAAGGCAATGCCGCCACCAGCTACTGGGAGCTGGCCAACGATTTCAAGGCTCGAGCGCGATGCCACCGCCAGCATCCCCCCCAAGGCACCATCGGCGCGTCGCGTAGCGGGCCAGTCGATCCCGCGTGTCGACATTGCCGACAAGGTATTCGGCACCCGGCGCTTCATCCAGGATCTCGACCTGCCCGGGATGCTGCATGGCCGGGTCGTTCGGCCGGCGCGTCCCGGCGCAACCCTGAAGGCGCTCGACGAGGCGCAGGCGAGGGCCGTCCCCGGCGTCGTCGCGGTGGTGCGGGACGGCAATTTCCTCGGCGTTGTCGCCGAGACCGAGGCCGCTGCGCTGAAGGCGCACGAGTGGCTCAGCCGCGGCGCGACATGGGAAGGCGGCGAATCCCTGCCGCCGAACGAGGGCATCGCTACTTGGCTCAAGTCGCAGCCGCTGGAGACCAAGGTCGCGGCCGAGCAGCAGGGCAAACCGGCCAGCCCGAAGGTGCGCACGGTTCGGCGCGAATACGCCAAGCCCTATATCGCGCACGCTTCGATCTCGCCATCCACTGCCATCGCCCAATGGTCCGGCGACGGCGTGCGGATATGGACACATAGCCAGGGGGTCTACAACTTACGTGCCGACCTCATCCTCGTCCTGGGCCTGCCGCCGGAGAAGGTCGTGGTGGAGCATGGCGAGGGCGCGGGCTGCTACGGTCACAATGCCGCCGATGACGTAGCACTCGACGCCGCGCTGCTGGCCAAAGCGGCTCCGGATCGTCCGGTGCGCGTGATGTGGACACGCGCGGACGAGCTGACCTGGGGGCCGCTGGCGCCGGCGATGACCGTCGCGATCGAGGCAGATCTCGATGAAAGCGGCGAGGTCGTCGACTGGCGCCATGAGATTTGGAGCAATGGCCATGCATCGCGGCCCGGCCGCGCCGGCATCCCGACGTTGCTCGCCGCATCGCACATTGCCAATGCCTTCCCGCGGGAGCCTTCGCCGAACCCGCCGCTGCCGGCGGGAGGTGCCGACCGTAACTCAATACCGGCCTACGATTTCCCCAATTGGAAGGTGATCAACAACCGCCTGCTGACGATGCCGGTGCGCACCTCCGCGATGCGGTCGCTCGGCGGCTTCTGCAATGTCTTCGCCATCGAGTCCCTGGTCGACGAGATTGCGCTGGAGCGAGGCGAGGACCCGGTGGCATGGCGGCTGCGCCATCTACCCGATCCTCGTGCCAGGGCGGTGGTGGAAGCGGCGGCGCAACGCGCGAGCTGGCGAGGGTGGCAGCGGCGCGAGGGCGCCGGCCATGGCATCGCTTACGCCCGCTACAAGCACAGCGCTGCCTACTGCGCCGTGGTGGCCGAGATCGAGGCGGAGGAAACCGTCCGGGTGAAGCGGCTCGTCGCAGCCGTCGACGTCGGCGAGGTGGTCAATCCCGATGGTCTCATCAATCAGACCGAGGGAGGCTGTATCCAGGCCGCGAGCTGGACACTGCTGGAAGCGGTCAGGTTCGAGGATGGTCGTGTCTCGAGTGATAGCTGGGAAACCTATCCGATCCTGAAATTCTCTGAGGTGCCGCAGGTCGAGGTCGAGATTGTGAGCCGCCCGGACGAGAAGCCGATGGGGGGTGGCGAGCATACGATGGGCCCCGTCGCCGCCGCGATCGCCAACGCGGTGTTCGACGCGCTCGGTGTTCGTGTTCGCGAGCTGCCGATCACACCGGAGCGAATAGTTGCGGCCATGAGTTGAGGGTGGAGGTCGGTCTGCAATGGTACTCAATCTCTTGAGCGGCGGCGCAGCGCATGGATTGGTCAGCGCCGTCACGTCTGCCTTCGAGGCGGCGACCGGGGATACGATCGAGGGCACGTACGGCGCGGTCGGCGCACTCGAGGAGAAGCTGGCAGCCGGCGCTCCGGCGGATGTCGTCATACTCACGCAGAAAATGGTGGCGGCTCTCGCCGCCCAGGGACTGGTGGTCAGCGGCAGCGCCGTCGATATCGGTGCGGTTCATGCCGCAATTGCAGTTCGTACGGGCGATCCGGTCCCGCCGATCGGCGATGCGCCGTCACTGAAGGCCACTTTGGAGGCCGCGGATGCGATCTATTTTCCCGATCCGGAGAAGGCGACCGCAGGCATTCATTTTGCCCGCGTCTTGAAGCGGATGGGTGTCGCTGACCAGCTCCGTGGGAAGTTGCGCACCTTTCCGAATGGAGCAATGGCGATGGCGGCATTGGCGGCTCACGTCGGTGGCAGGCCCATTGGCAGCACACAGGCCACGGAAATCATCGGTAGGCCCGGTATCGCACTTGCCGGCAGGCTGCCGCACGAGTTCGAGCTCGCCACGATATATACGGCCGCCGTGACGACGCGGGCTGCATCGCCGGAAAATGCGGGCCGGCTGCTTGCGGTCCTGACCAGCCTTGAAGCCGCAGCGGTTCGCAAGGCCTGTGGTTTCGAGCCCTGAGTCTAAAGTATACGCCCGTTGCGTGACGCCCGGTGCCGGAACTTTACGGCTTGCCCCGAGTGTGAGTTGACCGCGGCGGCATTCCGGGCAATCTAGCACCTAACCGGCCGGCTACCACCCGGCCGCGACACAACAGCACTATCGGAATACCGTCATGGGAGGACAATCGATGAAGACCTCGCGCAGAACCTTTGTAACAGGCGCGCTCGCAGCCTCAGCCGCGGCGGGCCTGCCAAGCCGCTCTGCCTTCGCCGCCGAAGAGCTCAAGCTTTCGACCTTCGTTCCGCCGTCCCACATCATCTACGCCAAAGTGCTGGTGCCGTGGATGGAAGCGGTGAAGAAAGCCTCGGGCGGTGCGCTGACTGTGAAGGGCTTCCCGTCCATGCAGCTCGGTGGCAAGCCACCTGGCTTGTATCGCCAGATGGAGCAGGGCATTGCCGACATCACATTCACGCTGCCGGGCTATACGGCGAGCGATTTCCCCGCGGTGACGCTGACCGAGCTGCCAGGCATGGCCAATAGTGGCGAGGACGGCACGCGCAAGCTCTGGAAGCACTTTGACAAGTTCCTTGCACGCGACTTCCAGAAGGCAAAGGTGCTGATGCTGTGGAACGCGGACACCCCGGCATTCATGAGCCGGTCGAAGCCGATCAAGAGCCTCGCCGATGTCAAGGGCTTGAAAATTCGCGCCCCATCGCGTGCGCAGTCCGACCAGCTGAGAGCGATGGGCGCGACGCCGATCGATATGCCCGCACCTGCGATCTACAATGCGCTGGAGCGCGGCGTGGTCGATGCGGCAATGATCCCGATGACGGCCGCGCTCGACTTCAAGCTGATCGAGGTCGCCAAATACTTCAGCGTCGGTCCGTCGCTGGGCCGCTCGCCGTTCGTGGTCGCGATGAACAAGGCGCGCTATGACAAGCTGCCGGCAAATCTGAAGAAGGCGATCGACGACACAACAGGTCTCGAGCTCAGCCTCAAAGGGGCGGCCACCTACGACCAGCGTTACAAGGACGCGGTAGATGCGGTGAAGAAGGACAAGGACAGGGAATATATCGAGATGTCCGCCGGCCCAGTCCAAGGAGTTCATGGCCGCCTTCCAGCCGCTGATCAAGCAGTCAGCCGCCGATGGCGACAAGCGCGGGCTGAATGCGACCGCGATGCTCAAGTCCTACGGCATCCTGTAATGCGCAGGTGTGCGTACCTTGGGCAGCATGCCCAAGGTGCGCCCGTGTGACCATCGACTGCCGAGGTTAGCCGCGCCTGCGACCGAGATTGTCGCAGGCGCGGCTGGGATACGACTGCACTCGCTACAGGCCAATGATGATGCCGCTCTTCTCAGGCTTCCTGCGCGCGCTGGCATTGGGTGCCGGCACCGTGCTGCTTTTTCTGATGCTGATGACGGTCGGCGATGTCGTGCTGCGCTACGTCTTCAATACGCCGTTCGAAGGCTCGCAGGAGGTCACGGAATTCTCGATGGTCGCTCATCGTGTTCCTGACACTGGCCTATTGCGGCTGGACCGGCGGGCACATCTCGGTCGATCTGTTTGAGAAACTGTTGGACCGGCCGGCTCTACGCATCATACCGCTGCTGATCGCCTGGGCCGGCGCCGCATTGTTCGCGGCAGTCGCGTGGCGCACTGCAGTGGAGGCTTTGTCGACGTCCACGAAAGTCTCCAACATGATGTTCATCCCGTATTGGCCTTTCATGCTGGTGGCGGCTTTCGGATCTGCCGTATTCGCCTTGGTTCTGTTTATCCAGGGTCTCCAGTCTCTCGGCCGCAAGTCTGAGTGAGGCCCAGCAATGTCACCACAGGTCGTCGGACTGATCGGCATTGCCGTGATGCTGATCTTGCTAGCACTGCGCATGCCGATTGGCATTGCCATGTTGCTGGTCGGGATCGTCGGTTTCGGCTGGCTCAATGGCATTCCCGCCGCGCTCGCCGCGCTCGGCAGCTATCCCTATTCCTATTCCGCCAATTACGATCTCGCCGTCATCCCGCTGTTCGTGCTGATGGGAAATTTCGCCGCTGCCTCTGGCATGAGCCGTGATCTGTATGCGGCCGCCAATGCGTGGGTCGGCCACTGGCGCGGCGGTCTGGCGAGCGCCACCGTCGTGGCATGTGCGGGGTTCGCGGCGGTATCGGGGTCCAGCGTCGCCTCTGCTGTCACCATGGGCAAGGTTTGCCTGCCCGAGATGGACCGCTACGGGTATTCCAAGATGCTTTCGACCGGCGTCGTTGCAGCCGGCGGCACGCTGGGCATCCTGATTCCTCCGTCAACAGCCTTCATCGTCTATGCGATCCTCACGGAAGAATCGATCGGGCGGCTGCTGCTTGCGGGATTTTTCCCCGGCCTGCTGCTGGCCACGTTGTTCGTCATTACAGTGGCGATCTGGACCAGGATTTGGCCCGATCTGGCACCACAAGGCGTACCAGCGAATGCGGCCGCGCGCGTTCGGTCCCTGGCTCAGGCAGGTCCGATGATGGCAATCGTTGGCGCCTCCATCGGTGGCATTTATCTGGGCGTGTTCACGCCTTCGGAAGCTGCTGGTGTTGGCGCCTTCCTGGCGGCATCGTTCGCCGTTTGGCGCGGTGTCTTGAATTATGAAACGCTTTCTGAGGTTCTGCTCGAGACGGTCAAGACCACGGCTTTCGTGTTCCTGATCCTCATCGGCGCGCTCGTCTTCGGTCCGTTTCTGGCGCTCAGCGGATTACCCGGCGAGGTGGCTCAGTTTCTCGTCGGCCTCGAGCTCCCGCGCCTTGCCATCCTCGGCATCATTCTCGCCATCTACATCGTACTGGGCATGTTCCTCGAAGGCTTTTCGATTCTGGTTCTGACGCTGCCGATCGTCATCCCCATCGTCAAGGCGATGGGCTACGATCTCATCTGGTTCGGCGTGCTGATGGTGATCGTGCTGGAGATGGGGCTCATCAGCCCGCCGGTCGGCATCAATGTGTTCGTGGTGAAGGGCTTGGTGCCGGACACGCCGATTTCGGAGATCTTCAAGGGCATCCTGCCGTTCTGGTTTGCCATGTTGATCTGCGTGGTGCTGCTTGTCGCGTTCCCGCAGATTGCCACGTTCCTGCCGGATGCGATGATCAACTAGTGAGCCGCACCTGACGTTTGGACCCCGCGTGCGGCTGGTCTCGAAGCCGGACATCAAGTGCAAAAGCTGCACGAGCAGCCCATGGGGCCAGACTGGCTGCCCAAATTTTTCCGCAGTGGTGGCCGTTCATCTGGACCGGCAAGAAATTGTTCGGAGGCTCATCATGCGACTGGCAATGGCGGTAACTGCATTTTGCCTCCTGCTGTTTGCAGGCGCCGGCGGCAGTTTCGCCCAGTCCTCGGGTGCGCCGGGAGTGATAACCGAGGGCAGCGGCAGCGTGAGTATCGGCGGTCAGTCCGCCGCGCGAAAAGGCGACAGGACCGATCAGGGCAGTGCGATCGTCGAGGGCTCGCCGAACGTCTTCATCAACGGCAAGCCAGCCGCCAGACTGGGCGACCGGGACGGGTGCGGCGGCGTCACGATCAGCGGCGGCTCTGGCGTCTTCATCAACGGCAGACCCGCAGCGGGCGCCGGCAGCACGACCTCGGGGTGCGCAAGCAAATAAGCTCCGAAATCGGAGACATATGACGATGGTGCACTCCAAACTGATCGCAAAACCACAGTTGCATGGCGCGCTTGTGTCGCTGCCGCTCGTGCTCGCGGCATTATTCGCTGTTTCAGCGACGATGTTTACGGTGCCGGTGCGCGCGCAGGCGCAGCTGGCATCGAAGGCTCTGCAGTCCCTTCAGAACAGCGCCAACGCACACTTCAAGGCTGGCAATCTCGACGCCGCTCTGGGCGATGCTGAAAAGGCACTCGCGCTGGCAATCAAGGAGTTCGGTCCAACCCATGAGCAAATAGCGATCAGGACCTATTCGCTCGGGCTGATCGCTGAAGCGGCGGGTCGCGATGAGGCCGCCGCCGGCTATTTCCGGCACTCGGTCGAAGTTCGCGAAAAGGTCTATGGCCGAGACAGTGCCGGTACCGCGCAAGCGCTCGAGATGCTTGGACGCGCGCTGCTGAGGGCTGGCAGCCTCGACGACGCGGAGCGGCAATTCCAACGCGTGCTCACCATCCGCAGCGAGCTCGTGGGCAGCGAGCATTCCTTCACCGCCAGCGCACGCGCCGATCTGGGCCGCGTGCAGTTGGCGCGCGGCAATGCCGGTTCGGCGTTGCTGTTGTTCCGGGATGCGGTGCGATTGCTGACGAGCGAAAAGGTGGAGCAGACCGTTGCTCAAATGGTTACGCAGCAAGGTATCCGGCGACAGCGCGCCGCATTCACCGGGCTTGCCGCGGCGGCCTGGGCGTCGCGTAGCGCGCCCGGCGCCAACCGCGTCGGCCTGATGACGGAGAGCTATACGGCCGCGCAACAGGCATGGAGCACGTCAGCGGCTTCTGCACTGGCCAAGATGGCGGCCCGGCTAGGCACGGCCGACACTGCGCTGGGCAGGCAGATCCGGCGCGTACAGGATATCTCCGAACGGGTGCTGAAGCTGCACGAAGCCGACATGCAGTCGCTCGCGGCCTGGAGCGAGGTCCAGCGGAAGGACAGGACGTTTGCCGCGATCCAAGAGGAATTCCGTCAGGCTGCATATGCGCGGCAAAAGGAAAACGCTCCGATCGTCAAGCAGCAGAAAGCGCTGGTGGAGGACCTGCAGGCGCTGATGAAGCGTTGTCCTCCCGGCACCACCAAGCCGCTGGCGGGCTGCGAGGCCAGCCAACGGGAATTGGCCACGATCACCGACAAGCTCAGTCAGCTTGGCCAAGCCACTAGCCGTGACGGTGCCGCCCTGATGGCCCTGCATCGCCGCCTGGAAACGGCTGAACGTGCATTGCCCGGTTATCAGCAGTTCACATCGACGCGACAGGCGAGGTTGTCGGAAAGTCAACAGCTCGAGGCGGTGCTGCGGGAAACACGTACCCGTATCACCAGCGAGTTTCCGGAATACGTGGCGCTGACGGATCCCAAGCCGCTTAATCCAGTCGAAACGCAGGCACTTCTTAGGCCGGATGAAACACTGGTCTCGATCCTGGTCGGCGAGACAGAAAGCTTTGTGTGGGCCGTCAACAGACAACGTGCCAGCTGGGCGCGCATCGAAGCTGGCGAGCGCGAATTGGCGCGCCACGTCGCGGAGCTGAGACGTGGGCTGGACCCGCTTTCCGCGGACCCGGTCAGCGGACAACCGAACGCCGTGAAATTCTTCGACGCGGACAGAGCCTACGCACTCTACCGCTTGATACTGGCGCCGGTCGCCACGCTGATTGCGGGCAAGCAACATCTGATGATCGTGGCGACTGGTCCGCTTGCCAGCCTGCCGTTCCAGGTGCTGGTCGCGGAAAAGCCGAATGCGAACGCTGATCCGGCCCAAAAGGTCCGCGAGGCCAAGTGGCTGATCCGCCGTCACGCCCTCAGCGTGCTGCCGTCGGTGCAAGCGCTGCAGGCGCTGCGCACGCTCAGGCCTGCCGCCCTGCCGCCGAAGCCATTCGTCGGGATCGGGGATCCGGCATTCACCGGTCCGGTTCCGCAACAGGGGTCTCCCGGACGCGGCGCAGCCCGGTTGGTGCACGCTCTCAAGCCTTCCTCGCTCTATCGCGGTGGTAGTGTCGACCTGCGCGCATTGAGCCAGCTGGTGCCGCTGCCCGATACTGCCATCGAGCTGAAGTCCATCGCGCGTGCGCTGGGCGCATCGGACGCAGATCTTCTGCTGCGGAATGCGGCTACGGAAACGCGCGTCAAGCAGGCGACCTTATCCGATTATCGCGTCTTGCAGTTTGCAACACATGGTCTGGTCGCAGGCGAGCTTTCGGGCCTCACCGAGCCGGCGCTGGTGCTGACGCCGCCCGCCGTTGCAACGAACTACGACGATGGGCTGCTGAGTGCGTCAGAAGTCGCTGCCCTGCAACTGCAGGCCGACTGGGTCGTGCTTTCAGCCTGCAATACGGCTGCCGGCGAAACGACCGGTGCGGATGCGCTTTCTGGACTGGCGCGGGCGTTCTTCTATGCCGGAGCGCGCGCTCTGTTGGTCTCACACTGGGCGGTCTATTCCGATGCCGCTGTCGCCCTCACGACCGGGACGTTCGCGCAACTCGCACAGAATGCCAAGCTTGGCCGGGCCGAGGCCTTTCGCCGGACGATGATCGACATGATCGACAAGGGCGAGCCTCCCAGCGTGTGGGCACCGTTCGTCATAGTGGGCGAGGGCGGCACGCCGCGCCCGGCCCCAAAACGATAAGCTGCTCGGTTGCTCGCGTATAACCGTCGGCATCTACTCGAAGCGGCGATCCACGGCGCTGACCACCGCCTTCGACTTCAAACGAGCCATGATCCGTGTCAGGTGAGCGAGATCCCAGACCTCGACCTGGATCAGCATCTCGGTGAAGTCGGCGGCGCGCTGCAACATCCGCAAGGTGTCGATGTTGCCATCCTCCTCGCCGATGACCTGGGCAATCTGGGCAAGCGTTCCGGGCTCGTTCACCGCCATCACGGAGATGCTGGCTGGAAAGCGCTCCGGACGGTCCAGGTCGATATCCCAGGTTACGTCGATCCAGTTTGCCTGCTCATGCTCCGCCAGCCGCGGGGAATGGATCTGGAATATACGGATGCCTTCGCCGGGAATGAGCACGCCGACAATGCGGTCGCCCGGCACCGCGCCACCCTCCTCAAAGCTGACCGGTAGATCGCCGCGCACACCGCGGATCGGAACTCCATGGCCGGAGCGCATGCCGTCGTTGCCAGACCCGTTGGCGCCGCCGGCAATGCGGAATTTGAGGTTCATGACCTTGGCCAGGTTGAACCACCCCTCCTGACCACGGCCGTAATCATAGCGGTTCTTCGGCTTGTGCGATATCGGCTCGGCACCGCCCAGAGCCTGCGCCGCCTCCGGCGCAACCGCCCGGACCACGTCGTTGAGCGGAAGCTCGCCACGGCCGACAGCGGCCAGCACATCTTCCACCGAGCGCTGGGCAAGGCGGTCCAGCACACGCTTGATCATGTCGTCGCTGTATCCGAGGTTGAGGCGCTCGAACCGCGCATGGACCAGGCGGCGGCCAAGCTCACCGTACTGCTTGCGCATCGCCTCGCGCGTTGCACGTCGAATCGCGCTGCGCGCCCGCCCGGTCACAGCAATCCGCTCCCATGCGGCGGGTGGCGCGGTCTGCGTTCGCGAGGTGTGAACCTGCACCTCGTCGCCATTTCTCAGAATGGTCGTCAGTGGCAGGTGACGCCCGTTGATCATGGCGCCTACGGCGGAATTGCCGATGTCGGTGTGGACAGCATAGGCAAAATCGATCACGGTTGCCCCGCGCGGCAGCGCGATCAGGCGCCCCTTGGGCGTGAAACAGAACACCTGATCATGGAATAGTTCGAGCTTGGTGTGCTCGAGAAACTCCTCCGGGTTATTGCCCTCGAGCAGCGTTTCAACAAGCCGGCGAAGCCAGACGTAGGGGCCGATCTCCTTATTTGCCACCGCCATCGCGTTATCGCCTTGGCGCAGAAGCATCCTGCCGTTGCCATGGCTGCCTTGCTGCTCAGCCGTGCGCCCGTTAGAGCCGGCGAGGCCTGCCAACGCATCCGCCTCGACGGCCAGGTGCCCGTCGCCTTGGGCAGCAATCAGGATCTGGTCCTTGTAGAGCGCGTGAGCGGCAACACCGTACTCGGCGACGTCGTGCATCTGTCGCGTGCGGATCTGAAGCTCCACGCGTTGATGGCGTGGCCCGACAACGGTCGTGTGGATCGACTTGTAGCCGTTCTGCTTGGGTGTCGAGATGTAGTCCTTGAACCGGCCCGGTACAGCGCTCCACGTCGCATGCGCTACGCCGAGAACCCGGTAGCAGTCCTCCAGAGCCCGCGTGATGATGCGGAAGCCGTAGATGTCCGACAATTGCTCCAGGCCAATCTGCTTGTTCTGCATCTTGCGCCAGATCGAGTACGGCTTCTTCTCGCGCCCGCTGACCTTGGCGGTAATGCCCTCGGCCGCCAGCCTGGTCTTGAGGGCCGCGGTAATCTCGTCGACGAGGCCGCGATTCTTGGCGCCCAGCTGGGCCAGCCGCTCGCCAAGCGCGTCATAGGCGTCCCGGTGCAGCCAGCGGAATGCGTGATCCTCCAGCTCTTCGCGCAGATGCTGCATTCCCATCCGACCGGCGAGGGGAGCGTAAATGTCGAGCGTTTCCTGGGAAATCCTGAGACGGCTCCCTTCTCTCATATGCTCCAAGGTCCGCATGTTGTGGAGCCGGTCGGCGAGCTTGACCAGAAGCACACGGATGTCGCTGGAGATCGCGATCAGCAGCTTGCGAAAGTTCTCCGCCTGCTCCGCGCGCTTGGAAATGAGATCGAGCTTCTTGATCTTGGTAAGGCCATCGACCAGCGTGCCGATCTCGGCCCCGAACATCTGATCGATCTCGGCCCGCGTTGCATCCGTATCCTCGATGACATCGTGCAACAGCGCGGTTGCGATCGTGGCGTCGTCGAGCTTCAAATCCGTCAGAATCGCGGCGACCTCGAGCGGATGTGAGAAATAGGGATCGCCGGATGCGCGCATCTGATGGCTATGGGCCTTCATGGCATAGACATAGGCGCGGTTCAGCAGTGCCTCGTCGGCCTTCGGATCATAGGCCAGAACTCGCTCGACGAGCTCGTATTGCCGCATCATGACGGGCGGTGCCCCTATAGGTCGACGCTGACGCCAGGCCAAGTCCTTTGTCGATACCGGCCATGACAGACGGCCCTGCGCTGCCGTAGGACGAGCGCGAGATCCGCCACTTGAAATAAGTATAACATACGAAAGCCGGGCGCAGCACGCCCGGCTCTCCGCTGGAAGTGAAATATCAATCGCTGCGGACCGTTGCTACCGGTCTGCTGAATGACGCGATGAGGTCAGCGCGATCCGCGACCTGTACCGCCGCCGATCGCCGCCGACGGCTCCGTGGGGGTCAGGCTCTCCAGATTACGCAGCAGCTGTTCCTCGGTCATCACGTCGAACTGGTTGTCGACTGTCTGGTCGTCGCGGCCAAGCAATGGTGCGCGGCGCTCCGCCGGCAGCATCGGTGCAGCCCCGGCCTCAGGCTCGTCGACCTCGACATTCTTCTGCAGCGAATGAATGAGGCCTTCGAGCATATCCTCCGGTGGAATCTTGCGCTCGGCAATCTCACGCAACGCAATGACTGGGTTCTTGTCATTCTCCGGCTCGACGGTTATCGCCGCGCCGGTCGAGATCTGTCTTGCCCGATGGGCCGACAACAATACCAGCTCGAAACGGTTCGGCACCTTGTCGACGCAATCTTCAACCGTCACGCGCGCCATGTTTCATCCTTCCTGAGGTTTCGCCGGTACGCCCCTGGCTCTGCGACAGCCAGGTGCGGCTTCGGACATTGAGACGAACAGCGCCCGACTGCCGCGGACGCTATCCGCGCCGCCGGGTACACAAACCGTCTCTCGCATAATCACATTCCTTAATTCTCGCACGAAATCCAACCTGGATCAAGCAACCGTGAGATTGCGCGAGGGTGGCCACGGAGGCCATGGACCATCTGAACAGCGGTCTTGTCAAAGACTGGGTGGTGCCAGTGCGGCGCCACCTCGGCCAAGGGGATGAGAACGAATAGGCGACGATGCAACTCAGGATGGGGAAGCACGATGCGTTGCCTGACTGGCGAGGGTGGCCAACCGACGACGCGCCCGCCGCAGTCAAGGAGATCTATATCGAGAGGGCGAGCAGAATTCCTCGCCCGGACCCGGCGACCGGCCTGCGCCTCCATAAGTTTAAAGATCTGGATAAGTCTAAATGCTCCAAGGCCGCTGCGAGCCTCAATAACACAGTTGAAATAATCGGGCTGAGGAACGCCACCAACTGGCTTCGTTAAATATAGAGATGAAATTTTTTTGACATATACTCGGTGTCGCCCCAATTCCGTGACAAAGTAGCGCATAGTTGACGTTGGGTCTCCCAGCTTGCCCGGTATATTGGCTCCGAAGGCCAGAAACACGCGATTTGTGGTCATCGGCGACAAGATATCCCGCATTGAGGCAAGTAAGTTTCTCCCCGGATCGCGAACGCGCCCCCTGTTACTTTACCTCCACATTCCATATATTCTGATTGCAGCAGAGTAGGTTGCTCTTTGAGCAATGCACTTTTGCCGGGAGTTGGGGGACAGGGGAAACTTCACCGGGGTGAGCGTTGTGCTCGTCGCGGGGAAGTGCCATAGGAGAGTCTAGAGGATCAATATGCATTTTTATCAGCATGAGCGAACCGCCCTGTTCATCGACGGAGCGAACCTGTATTCGACTGCCAAAGCTCTGCAATTCGACATAGATTACAAACGATTGCTTGCTTTGTTCAGGCAGAAGGGTCATCTGGTCAGAGCACTTTACTATACCGCGCTGATCGAGGATCAGGAGTATTCTTCGATCAGGCCGCTGATAGATTGGCTCGACTACAACGGCTACACTATGGTGACCAAGCCAACCAAGGAGTTTACAGACTCCATGGGTCGGCGGAAAATCAAGGGCAACATGGACATCGAGCTGACTGTCGATGCCATGCGTTTGGCCGCCAGCCTCGATCACATCGTGCTGTTCTCCGGCGACGGAGACTTTCGCAGCCTGGTCGCAGCGTTGCAACAGATGGGCAAACGGGTAAGCGTCGTGTCGACGCTGCAGACCCAACCGCCAATGGTCGCTGACGAATTGCGCCGGCAGTCAGATCAGTTCATCGACCTTGCGGATCTGGAGCAGATGATCTGTCGCGATCCATCGACACGCCCGCCGCGGACCGAGAGACCGGAGAGGTTCACCACCGCGCGGCGCGCTGAGGGCTATTCGCGCTCGGCTGCTGATCCCGTGCCGTTCGATGACGCCGACCAGGACGACGAAGAACAGGTCGACCGCTAGTTTAGCGCACATGGCGCTTGGTACCCTCGTGCGGCCCGCCTCACGTCCGTTTCCGATTGACCATTCGTGCGGCGTAACCGCCGAGTGGCGGTGTAGAGCGATTCCAGGGTCGCAATCCGTTGCGTCGGGCGTTGCTGGCGAAGCAGCCGGAAATGCGTTATGAGCACGTCATTGCAGGAGCTGCGACGGCACGCCTCCCTATAGTCGTCCGGCCAGGGTATTGGCCACGCGCAACTGCTCATCAATGCTCTCCTCCCAGCATCGGTTTTCTCCCGGCGACCGCAAGCCTATGACGACCAGCAGAGCGAAAGGTTCCAGCAAGACAACGGCGCTATGCGAAGCGCCGAACGATTGCGGTCTGTGCCCTCGGCTGGTGGCATTTCGAGACGCCAATCGCACCGTGGCTGCGGACTGGCACAATGCTCCAGTCGCATCGTTTGGCACCGAATCCGCCCACCTTCTTATCGTGGGGCTGGCCCCCGGGTTGAAGGGTGCCAACCGGACGGGGCGTCCGTTCACCGGCGACTACGCGGGCGATCTGCTGTACGAGACCCTGCTCGAATCGGGGCTGGCCTCGGGCGTGTATCGGGCGGATGCCGCAGATGGGTTGACGCTAAGAAATTGTATGATCACCAATGCTGTGCGCTGCGTGCCGCCAGAGAACAAACCCACCGCGGCGGAAATTGCGGCATGCCGTCCCTTTCTGAGCAACCGGATTGCGGCGCTGCCTGAGATTCGCGTCATCCTGGCCCTCGGCCGGATTGCCCATGACAGTACGCTGCGAGCACTTGGCGAGCGCTTGGCCGCGCTTCCATTTGCGCATGGCGCGCGGCACTCATTGCGCAACGGACTGACGCTCTACGACAGCTTTCATTGCTCAAGGTACAATACCAATACTGGCCGGCTGACTCCGGCAATGTTCAAGTCCGTGTTCGAAGCGATATCGGCGGAACTGAAACGTTCCGATTAGTCCTCGAGACGCCCATGCGGGACGCGTTACGTCGCCAGCAATCTGCCGTCTGGCGACGCCGGTCCGGCTATATCGACGCTCGGCCTCAGCTATTGATCCGTCCCTCGAGCTCATAGCCCACAAGGTCGGTGAGGCAGGCCAGAACATCGCGGGCGTGCGCATCCGGTGGATGCACGGGGTAGAACGGCATCTCTATCGCGCCGTCGCGCACAAGCAAGGTGAGCCGCTTATAGTAAGCGTTACCGCCTGCGCGGAATGTCGGAAGCTCGAGCGCTTGCGCCAGCACCATTGCCTCGTCGCTGATGCACTCGAAACCCAAGTTCAGTCGCTCGTTCAATTCCTTCTGCCAAGCCATGTTCTGAGAAGATAGCCCGTAGACGGCCGTGTCGAGACTGGCGAACGAAGAGACGAGATTGCGAAAGCCCTGTGCCTGCGCGGTGGAGCCGTGCGCTCCAGCGATGTGATCCCAGTCAGGAGGGTCGGCAACGCCCGGTCGCCCTGTATAGGGGTAGACGAAAATCACCGCTCGCCCTTGAATGCCGGCAAGGGAAAGCTCGCGCGCTCCGGTCGTGGGAAGCGCAATCGCAGGCAGCGGCATTCCGCACCGCAAATGATCCGCGGCGCCGTCGTCGTCAGGCGCTGGCCAAGGCCACGGTATCATAGCCACGGTATCATGGATCGACATGCCGGATAGGCGGCGCCGCATTCGTGGACAGATCGCGACGTCCCGGCGCATCAAGCACCGGAACGTCGCAGCATGTAACACAGCAGCGTATGGTCAGGACTGCAGGCGCTCGCGCGTCGAGGTACCGACGATGCCGTCGACCGTGATGCCCTCACGCCGTTGGAAGTCGCGAACCGCCTTGTCGGTGCCGCTGCCGAAATTGCCATCCGGCTCTAGCTTGTAGCCGTGGTCGTTCAGCAATTGCTGCAGGATCTTGACCTGCTCACCCTGGTCGCGAATCTTCAGCCGCGCGGTCAACGGCGGCGCCTTGTCGGCGATGCCGATATCTTTCAGGATACCCGCGCCCTCGCAAGGCTTTGCGACACGTGTGCAGGCCCAAAGACGGCTTTTTTCGTCCTGCTTGCAGTCGATCCGCCGATCCTGGGCGTTGCGCCAGGCGCGGAACTGCTTGCCGTACTTGGCTTCTGCTTCCCGCCGCCAAGCGAACAGCGAGCTGGGATATGCTACGAGCGAGCGAGACCTGGAAGCCTCGCCAGCTGCTCTCACCTCGGCCTCGCACTTCGGCGACTGGGCGGCCGCAGGAGAGGCTGCGGCGACGAGCAGCGCCGCCACTCCCGCTGCTGCAAGACCTGAACTACGAAACACGAACATGCGTCACACCTCCGCAAACTGACAGCTACGGTTGGACCTACGGTGGACATTCCCCCGTCAGAAGCCGAGGCCGTTATAGCCATTTCCCGTACACATGTGGAACTGGCAATCTAGCAGGTGCGGCACGTAAGGCACGCCCTCAGGAAATTGAATCAGCTATGGGCAGGTGCGGCTTGACAACAATCCGTTGTCACAATGCTGTTGAAGCGCGCGTATGTGTGCAGGAAAATCAACCCTTCTCGCGCAGCAGTCTGGCCTTCTGGCGCTGCCAATCGCGCTTGGCGCTCGCCTCGCGCTTATCATGCAGCTTCTTGCCCTGGGCCAGCGCCAGTTTGAGTTTGGCGCGTCCACGCTCGTTGAAATAGAGCTCGAGCGGCACCAGCGTCATGCCTTGACGAGATACTGCCTCGGACAGCTTCTTGATCTCCGCGGCGTGCAGAAGAAGGCGGCGAGGCCTTCGCGGCTCATGCTGAAAGAACTTGCCGGCGTCCTGGTACTCAGGAATGTAGGCATTGATCAGCATGAGACCGCCGTTCTCCGGCGAGGCGTAGCTTTCGGTAATGTTGGCTTGCCCCTTGCGGAGCGATTTCACCTCGGTGCCCTTGAGCTCGATACCTGCCTCGTAGGTCTCCGTAATGTGATACTCGAAACGAGCACGCCGGTTCTCGGCGACGAGCTTGCGCCCGTCTTTCGTCTTGGCCGCCATCGGCCCTGTCCTTTATCTTTCTGGAGACGGATATTTATCCGCCCGCTATTCAGCTGCCGCAGCCTTGCGGTCGAGCCCGGCATGCGCCATGGCCGTATCCACCGCTTTGCGGGTCGCATCGGTCACGGGTGCCAGCGGCAACCGCGTCTCTTCGCAGCAAAGGCCCAAGCGCGCTGCGGCGTACTTCACCGGCGCCGGATTCGTCTCGACGAAAAGCGCATCGTGAAGCGGCGCAAGAACACCCTGCAATTTCAATGCAGTCGCGTAGTCGCCGGCCATGCAGGCTGCCTGGAACTCAGCGCACAAGCGCGGTGCGACATTCGACGTCACGGAAATGCAGCCGTGACCACCGTGAGCCATGAAGCCGAGCGCGGTCCCGTCCTCACCGGAAAGTTGCACAAATGCCTCACCGCAGGCGGCACGCTGCTGTGAGACGCGGAATACATTCGCGGTTGCATCCTTGACGCCCACGACGTTTTTGAGCTTGGCGCAACGCGCCATGGTCGCAACGGACAGGTCGGTGATGGTGCGGACCGGCACGTTATAGAGCACGATTGGGATATCCACCGCCTCGTTGATCGCCTTGATGTGGAGGTACAGGCCCTCCTGCGTCGGCTTATTGTAGTATGGCATGACGTGCAGCGTGGCGTCAGCGCCTATCTCCTTGGCATAACGCGACAAATCGATCGCTTCCTCGGTCGAGTTCGAGCCTGTGCCGGCGATCACCGGAACCCGTCCGGCGGCCGTCTTCACGCACAGCTCGATGACGCGCTTGTGCTCCTCCGTCGACAGGGTGGGGCTCTCGCCGGTCGTGCCGCATGGCACCAGTCCGTGCGTACCCTCGGCGATTTGCCACTCCACCAGCCTGACGAATGCGTCCTCGTCGACCTTTCCGTCACGGAATGGCGTGATAAGCGCTGTGATGGATCCCTTGAGCATGAGTTGTCTCGCGTCAGCCGGTGTTTCTCGATCGAGCTGGAATTTTGCGATGCTGGCCATCAACCTGGCGCCAGCCACACGCGTCAGTCCTGGGCCAGAGTCCTAGGCCAAGTCCTAGAACTAAATCTTAGGCCCGAGTCTTAAGCCTGAGCCATAACATAATTCGCCGCCCTTGGCGGAACACCTTACTCATCTCACCGCGGGTTCAATGTGCAGACTACGGCTCAACGCTTTCGCTCAACGAATATGCGCGTGGCCGCCCGGGGTGGAATTCCGCGGGACTGCCGCGGATCGGGTCGGTGTGTGCCTTGAACGTGCCTCTCCCAGTTGTTAGTTTGCATTCGCCTGGCCAATAGCGAGCTGCCGGGTGGCCTTGCGGTGAAAGCGCGAGCCGTCCTAGACCTGAAGGGTCGCCGTCTCGCATGGCCGGCAGGTAACCGACCGGCCGGACAACGAGGCAACTCTATGCGCTTCAGGTATGGCTCGCAAGTCGATTGCCAGCTTACATCGCGAGCAACTCGCGATCCGGTGCCCATTGCTGGCCAGCTCAGCGATGGCAGACCCAAGACGTGAGACCAGCTCTTCAGAAACACCGCCTGCGGCATCGCTTTTTTTGCGCCGGGGCGCACCTGATCGAGCAGCCAGAATAGACCTACGACGTTATCGGAGCTTCGAGAAATGCCGAGGTCAGTCACATTCGCCCATTGGTATGTGGGTCTATTTGCGGTTCTCGCCGTCCTGGCAGTGCCACCGACGGCTGCCGCGCAGGCTCGTCAAGAAGCGGCAGACAAAGCCGCGACCGGCGACAACACCAGCGTCGTCCGTACGCCGGCTCCCGGTGCCGTCGAATTGGAGGCAGCTCACGTCAAGCGCTATGATGCCGCCATTGCCCCGGTTCGCGACCACGCGCTCCCGGCTGGCGATGCGGAGCGATTGCGTGGGGCATTCTCGCGAATATCAGCCAACGATGATGCGGCCGCGCGCGCCGATCGCGACGCTATCTCAGATCCAATAGCGCGAAAACTCGTCGATTGGTTTCGTCTGCGCAGCGGCATCGGCACCGTGGACGAGTACAGCGCTTTTCTTGCAACGAACAGCCGATGGCCGAACCGGCAGCTCATGACACGCCGTATGGAAGAGGCGATGTTCGGCCGCAATCTGCCCGCCGCTCGCGTGCAAGCCGCATTCAAGGATCGCGCGCCTGCGTCCGCAGCTGGCCACGCTGCTCTCGCCGTGGCGCGGCTCGAACAGGGAGACAAGGCGGGCGCCAAACGGCACGCGTCGATCGCCTGGCGCGAGCACGATCTGCCGGCATCGCTGGAGTCGGCCTACATCGCGAGCCTGGGCAGCCTGCTGACAGCCGAGGACCACAAGTGGCGTCTGGATCGGCTGCTGATCGATGATATCCGCTGGCGGGGCGAGCGGCGAGCCAGGGCCAATGTAGCGCGCCGTATGCTGAAGTACCTCAGTGAAGGCGAGCAGAAAAAGGCCAAGGCGCGGATTGCTGCGCTGGAGCGCTCGCGCTCGGCCGGCGGGCTCCTGGTAAAACTGCCGGCCGAAAAAGAGGATCAGCGCGACTGGGGGCTGGAATTCCACCGAATCCAGGATTTGCGGCGCCGCGGCAAAGCGGAGGAGGCTGCCAAACGCCTGCTCAAGGTCCCGCTGCAGGACAAAGAAAAGATCGTGGCACCAGACGAATGGTGGCATGAGCGGCGCTCGATCGCGTTCGAGCTGCTCGAAGCAGGAAACCCGAAGCTCGCCTACGAGGTCGTCAAGACCGCCGGAGCACTCAGTGTCAATCCACGCAAGAACCAGGCATTCCATGCCGGTTGGCTGGCGTTGCGTTATCTGGGGGATGCCAATCGCGCCGAACAGCACTTCGCCGGGATGCGTGAGGCTGCCGACGGTCCGTTGACATCGGCTAAGGCCGCTTACTGGTTGGGCCGCGCCGTCGAAGCGCAGGCGAAAAAAGCCAAAGGTGGCGCCGACGAAACAATGGCCCGCGCCAGGAAGCACTACGAGGATGCCGCCCAGTTCGCCGACACGTTCCACGGTCAGCTCGCCCGTTCCCAGCTGGGGAAATCGGCGGCGGTGCTGCACGTCAAGATGCCGGCGGCACCAACGCCGGAGCAGGTCGAGAGCTTCCGCAAGCTGGAATTGCCGCGCGCCGCCGTTATCGCGCATCGCGCCGGTTTGCCGCGCCATATCATTCGCACGCTCCTGGCCCGAATGCAGCTGAACCAGGACAATGAAGCAGGCATCGCCATGGTCGCTCATCTATCGCAGGCGCTCGGCGACACGCAGATGACGGTGAGAATCGGCAAGGCAGGAATTGCGCGCGGTCACAATCTGATCGTGTATTCCTATCCCGTGCATGCGTTCCCGTCATTCAAGCCCTTGCGGCAGCCGCCGGAAATGGCGCTGCTGCTGGGAATTGCCCGCCAGGAGAGCGAGTTCAACAACGCAACCAAGTCCGGCGCTGGCGCCCGCGGCATCCTGCAGGTGATGCCGATCACGGCGCGCCATGTCTGTCGCGACTACCGCATCAAGTGCGATATCGGCAGGCTGATGAAGGACGAATTGTACAATGCGATGCTTGGCTCGGCATACATTGCGGATCGCATGGGCGAGTTCCGGGGTAGCTACGTGCTCGGCATTGCCGGTTACAATGCGGGTCCGGGCCGGGCGCGGCAGTGGATCCGGGAATTCGGCGACCCCCGCGATTCCAAGATCGACGTGATCGACTGGATCCATCGCATCCCGTTCGATGAGACGCGCGCTTATGTGCAGAAAGTGCTCTCCAATGTGCAGGTCTATCGGGCACGTCTGGCGGCAGGCCCGGTGCCCATTCGCGTCATGCACGATCTCAGCCGGGCACGTGATAGCCAATAGCGATGGCATGACTGCGAGGGCACCGACGACATTCGATCGACACGATGGTGTCGAACTGAAGCACTAACACCAGCACCAGCACGGCCAGCCATACAGTGGCATCGCGGCGCTGGTTGCGCCGCTATCATGCAATCTTGCAGCACGGCTGGCGTTGCGGACTGTAACAGTGGGGAATGATGACATGCTCGAAGGGTCGCCGCTGATCGGCCACATCATCATCATTGCCGGGGTGCTCGTCCTCTACGCCCTGGCCTGGCTCGGCTCGCGCGGGCGTACGGTCTACGAACAGGTCGTGATCCGGATCGGACTCGGCGCGTTCGTCGTGCTGCCGATCGTGATTGCGGCAGTGTTCGGCGCGATGCAGTGGGATCGGGCGGCGACGTCCGGAAAAAGCGCGTCCTCACCGCCTGAAACATCAAGGCCGGTCGTCAAACAGGCACCTGCGGCACCCGAAGCAGCAAGCAAGGCGGCTGATGAGGCTCGCAGACGGCAGTTAGAGGAAGCGGCCCGCCGCAGCGCCGGAACGGACGCTGCCCGAATGGCCGAGCAGGAAAAGCAGGCGACAGATGAGAAGCGGGCAAATCGCTCCGCCGCACCTCAGCCGCCGACAAGTCAAGCGCAGGACCCCGCTCCGCCTGCCACATCCGGATCAGCTGCACCGTCGCAGCCGTCGGCGCCGGCGCCCGCTGCGCCGTCCGAACCTGCCGTGCCGCCCGTACCGTCGACTCCGCAAGCGCCGCAAGGCCTGGGTAAACAGGGCACCGGAGCCGGCGGTGGTGGTGCCGGGTCCGGCACCATCGGCGCTGCGAAGGACAAGCCCACGACGCAGCAACCGCCAACGCGCGGGCCAGGCAGCGATGCCAAGCTCAACGAAGCGCCGCCAAGCGACGGAGGTGCAGCGCAACCGACCGCGCCTGATGCCCGCGAAGGTACAGATCAAAAATCCGAAGCACCTGCTCCCGGCAACGTTGCAAGCGCAGCGTCGGATGCGCGGTGGGATGTCGTTCCCGTCTACTACGGCACGGATCGCAATCGCATCGACCATCCTCAGCGTGCAACGTATGGCGCCGAGCGAGGGCGTCGCCTGGAACTCGGCCGGGCCCTGGTAACCGTTCCGAAATCGCACGAGGTCCCCAACGTGGAACGGCCGTGGGTCTACAAGCTGCCGTTCACGAATATCGTGCTGTACCGCGAGAAAGAGGACCCGAGCCGCCATTTCACGATGAAAGAGGTGCAGGCATTGACGCGCGAGGAGATGACGCGGCTGGTGCGAGAGCGCCTGGCGGCAAGCCGCGACTACAAGGACCACGCGCTGGTGTTCGTGCATGGCTTCAACAACAGCTTCGATGCGGCCTTGTTCCGTACCGCGCAGATCGCCTACGACTTGAAGTTCGACGGAGCGCCGTTCCTTTACAGCTGGCCGTCCAAGGGCCAGCTCGGCGTGTCCGACTACAGCTACGACCGGGAGAGCTCGGGCCAGGCCCAACCCTATCTGAAGCAATTCCTGGAGTACGTTGTCGCGGAGACCGGAGCGAAATCCGTCAGCGTCATCGCGCACAGCATGGGCAACCAGCTGCTGCTACCTGTGCTGCGGGATCTGAAGCTGTCGAGGCCCGATGGGGTCGTGGTGTCGCAAGTGATCCTCGCCGCCCCGGATGTCGATCGGGACACGTTCGAATTCCTCGCAACCGAAATCAAGGGCGTGGGGCGTGGCATCACCGTTCTTGCCGCATCCAACGACCGGGCACTCGATATCTCGCGCAGGTTCTGGGGCGGGGTGCCGCGTGCCGGGGATATACCACCGCAAGGGCCGGTGCTGATCGCAGGCATCGACACAATCGATGTTACCGCAGTGAGCACGGATGTGCTGGCGATCAACCATTCCGGATACGCTGAAAAACACGCTTTGCTGAACGACTTGCGGCTATTGATCCAGACCGGGGAGCGGCCGCCTGAAAAGCGGGTGCCGATTCTGCAGCGGATCACGACGCCGCGTGGCGAATACTGGCGCTATCCGGATTCGATGCGATAGCCCGCTCTTTGGATCGCGCAGCGAGCGTGCGGGCATTCCTCTGTGTGCTTGCAAATCCATTGCGCAAGAACGCGGTGATAACCAATTGGTAACCGTGCAGCGTGATAGTTGCAGCGGCGAGCCCGATTGGTCCGCGGCGTGGGAATGGCGAGATCCGACAGAGGGTCCTGTGCTTGACGGGGCAGACGCTCAGAGCGTCACCTTTGCCGCAACTGATCCAGGCGTTCCGAGGGAGAGGTTGGCGATGATTTCCAGAATGCTACTGACTGCGATCGTCGCTCTTTCCGCCGGCGCCATGCTCGAGCACACACGCATCGATAGCCATGCGCCGGGCAAGGCAACCGAATTTGCCGCTTCCGTTCTGAGGTGAAGCCGCCCGGTAAGGCCTGACTGCAACTGCAGCACCGGGCCTTGATTGTCGCCGCCCGCGTCCCTGTCCCAGCGAAGCCAGGCTTGCAATCAATTTTTACCTGTAGTCGCTAAAATCGGTTCGAAGATTAAGCTAACCGGCATTTTTCTGGCTGGCGGAGGGGATATGCTCGCCTGGTTGAGTAGAAAGCGTTCGGCTGCGCAAGCAGGCGTCCAGCAACATGTCGAGCCGGAACTCGATGCCCAGTATCCTTCCGAGACGGAGTTCTTGCATTATCGCGAGAATTTTGGCCGCCGCGACAAAGGTGGCGACGCCAAGCCGCGTTCACCATGGCTGGCGCGCGCTGGGTTGGCGACGGTGGTCGTTATCGGCCTGTCCTGGGTTGCAAGCGCCGCCATGCTCGATCGCCGCCTGGCCGCAAATCATAAGGTGAGCCAGGCTACGGTCAACGCTCCGGCTTCTCCCGCGCCAGTGCAAAGTCAGGCCAAGACCACACTCGTAGATGCAACGGTCGACAAACCGCAGCCATCGGCTCGTCCCATTCAAGCTGCCGAATGGCCGACAACGCCCCTGATACTGCCGAAGAGTGCGCCGTCTATCCAGCCCACTGCGATTGCTAAAGCCGTTGCACTACCGGCGGAAGGCGACCCGATCGACGTCGTCCAGCCGCACCGCGTCGCGGCACCCCAGGAAGCCGACACGGCGAAAAGCCCGCTCGCGGACGAAGAGCAGTCAGCCAGGCAAGCCAATGAAAGCAGTCCGCCGCTCCCAGTGGTGCGCACGGCAACACCCCATCAAGCCCCCCCGCAAGAGCGAAACATCCATCGCGTGGCGGTAGAAAAGCCCGAAATCAGCCAAATTATGTGCGTCGCGGGTTGCAACACCGTGCGCAACCCGTCGACCAACAAGCGCACGAGAAAGACGGTCGTCTATTCGAGCGAAATCAAGCCGTTGGTTCGCGAGCGCGATTCACGGGTTCAGCTCGTCGCCGCATCGGACACACCTGGCGACGCGGCTGCGAGTGAGCCGCCAGCAATCATGTGCGTTGCCGGTTGCTCGACTAGCCCGCGAAGCTACCCGGTCAACATCCGGCCGCTGGTTCCGGACGGGTACACCGAGCCCCAACGTACCGGCATCATCATTCGCCGCGGCATGAAGCGTCGGCTGCACTGACGCCGGCAGGCCATCCTCGGCAGCGCCAAATCATGTCCATAGCGCCCGGATGCCAAAGAACGCTGTATCCTTGATACGGCGAGCCGCGCCTTGCCATAGGGAATTGCGCGGATTAGTGCAGAACGTCATCGACAGCACAACCCGCCGCTCGCCATCGCCGATTGGTGTCGCCTTGTGCAGCACCCTGGCGCCCTCGAACACGACCATGGTGTTGGGCGGTGTTTCAACGAGTTTTTCCTGCCCGCCGATCTTGGCCATAAGTCTGGCTTCAGACAGGCCAGTGTCATCGCTGTTGCGATTGAGAATCGGGATCAGGACCGTGAAATGCCGGCCCTTGTAGAAGTTGTGATCATAATGCCAGCCGATGTGATCGCCAGGCCGTTCATAGAACAGAACTGAGCACGAACTCTGATCGTGCAGCGGCGTTGCCTCCACCCGCTCCCCAACGATTGCGGAAACCAATTCCTGGAAAGACGGCGACAGGTAGAGGGCAACAACCGACGGCGCGGACACACACAGGGTTTCATAGGCTACCGTTCCTCCCTTCTTGTGGGTAGGCAAGTAGCTGCGCTCTGTGCCCCCAAGGGCCAAAATCTCACGCGAAACCTGCGTGAACCGAGCATCGTCGAGTGGTTGGTCGAGAACGGCAAGCCGATCCGCGAACGACGGAAGGCAGCGCGCATCGGCACTGGCAGCCACCAGTGCTGCCCCTGTTACGCGCTCCGCGATCGAATTCTGGCGCAATGACAGTTGCCGATAGAGGCGGCTGCGATAGGACCAGAGGGAGGCGGCAGCCGCTGTCATCACAGCGGCCAGGGCGAGCGTAAGCTCGACGAAAGTCAGGGGAAACAGCGTGAGATCGGCTTTCGATACGTCGATCATGACACATCTTTCGGATGGGCGACTGTTCCAAGCAGCCAGTTTGCCTGGCTGCGACCTACTAAACGGGAGCGAACATAGTTCAGTAAGCTAGCGCCGCGACTATGACAGCGGTCAATTGCGCAACGCATGGCCTACCTTCTCACAGGCTAACCGACTTGCGCGACATCAATTTGCGACCAGCCAACGATGCCTGCCATGTTTCCGTTTCCTATCTGCCATGAAATTGCACGATACGTAGCTTAACGGATATCGACGCATTTCGGAAGCGGCGGTCTTGCGCTTTCGATGACCGGCGCAATCCGAAGCGTAAGGCCATCGTGTGAGATGGTGAGCCGCGCAGGGAGAGACAAGCATGGCAAGCATGGCAAGATTGGCAATTGCGACCGCGACATTGGCCGCAACCTTCGTCGCGGGTCCGGTAACGGCAGGCCCGGCGGGCCAGATCGCCGGCGCAGCAGTCGCTGGAAGCAGCGTCGACAGACCGCCGGCTACCAACGTGCAATATTGGCGCGACCGCAGGCACCGCGAATCCCGCCGTCCCTACACGAGCACGAGGCCGTACCGCCCCGATGCACGACCTCGTTTCGCTCCCGGGCCCCGCTGGGCGTACCGGCCATGGTACCGTCGACCCTATTACGGGACGATCATTGGCGGTGTGGCGCTGGGGACGATCATCGGCGTTACGGCATATGGACTTGCACCGAGGTCGCCTCGGCCAGACCTGTGCTGGTACTGGGCCGACGAGGGCGGCAGTCGCGGCTACTGGGATTACTGCCCTGACTATTGAAGCCGGGCACCCGTGCTCCATGGCCGGCGATCACCCAAATCGCTTCTCGATGTAGCCCTCGACGATGGCCTTGAAATCGGCGGCGATGGTCGGTCCGCGAAGTGTGGCCGCCTTTTTTCCGTCGATGAAGACCGGAGCGGCCGGCTGCTCGCCAGTGCCGGGCAGCGAGATGCCGATGTCGGCATGCTTGGATTCGCCCGGGCCGTTGACGATGCAGCCCATGACCGCGAGGTTGAGCCCTTCGACGCCGGGATAGCGCTGCTTCCACTCCGGCATGCGCTCCCGGATCATCAACTGGATGTCCCGGGCCAACTCCTGAAACACGGTGGAAGTGGTGCGGCCGCAGCCCGGGCAGGCAGCAACGATCGGCATGAACGTACGCAGCCCCATCGTCTGAAGCAGCTCCTGCGCGGCTCTGACCTCCAGCGTCCGGTCGCCGTGAGGATTGACAGGCGTCGGTTCGGGCGTCAGCGAGAAGCGGATGGTATCACCGATACCCTGCTGCAGGACGATGCCCATGGCGGCGGAGGATGCCACGATGCCCTTGGAGCCCATACCAGCCTCGGTCAGGCCCAGGTGCAGCGCATAGCGGCAGCGCTCTGCGAGGATCGTGTAGACCGAGATCAAGTCCTGGACGGCCGACACCTTGGCCGAAATGACGATCCGGTCAGCGCCAAGGCCAAGCTCCTCAGCGCGCGCGGCTGACATCAGGCCGGACTGGACGATCGCCTCGTGCATGACGGCGCGGGCGTCCCTGGGCTCGGTCTGCTTCTGGTTCTCGTCCATCAGGTGGGTGAGCAGCTCCTGATCGAGCGAGCCCCAGTTGACGCCGATGCGAACGGGCTTTGCGTGCCTCAATGCCTCGTCGACGATCGCGGAGAATTGCGTGTCCTTCTTGGCCTTGAAGCCGACATTACCCGGGTTGATTCGATATTTGTCGAGCGCTTCGGCACAAGCAGGATGCTGTTTGAGCAGGGTGTGGCCGTTGTAGTGAAAGTCGCCAACCAGCGGCACGCGGACGCCCATCTGCGCCAGCCTGTCGCGAATGTGCGGCACGGCCTTGGCCGCCTCGTCGCGATCCACCGTGATGCGGACGATTTCGGACCCGGTACGGGCGAGGGCGGCGATCTGCGCGACGGTGCCTCGACGTCCGCCGTATCGGTGTTGGTCATCGACTGGACGACGATCGGGTGGCCGCCGCCAATCATCACACCAGCGACATCGACGGCGTGGGTGTCGTGGCGGGGGGCGATGAGGTCGGTCATCGGTGGCTCCTGTAAATGAAGACGAGGGGCACTGCCCCTCGACCCCGCCAAGGGCACCGCCCTTGGAATCGCTATTCTGAAGGCGGCGGTGCCCCGATCGGGACGCACCGCCAGGACGATCACCTGCGTGCCCGTCAGCCGAGATGCTTCGTCAGATAGTCCTGGGTCCGCTCCTTGGCAACCTGGTAGAGCCGGCGTCATAGCTGCCGCGGGCATCGCACGAGAAGCCATGGCCGGCGCCCTCATAGACGTAGAAGCGGGTGGTTCGGCTGCTTCTGCTTGACGATCTCGACCTTGTCGAGCGGGATCGACTGATCCTTTTCGCCGAAGTGGAACATGACCGGGCACTTGGCCTGCTTGTCCGCGCTGGCAGGCACCTCGCCGCCGTAATAGGACACGGCAACCTTCAGGCCAGGGTTCTCGCAGGCCGACAGCCAGGCGAGCGAGCCGCCCCAGCAGTAGCCGATGGTGCCGACCTCGACGCCCTCGCCCTTCAGATAGTCGAATGCCGCCTCGAGATCTTTGAGCGAATCTTCGTTCTTGACCTGGCCGCGTACGTCGCGGGCCTTGGCGATGTCGTCCGGCGTGTAACCGGTTTCGAAGCCCTTCTGCGCCCGATCCTGCAGGGCGGGGGCGACGCAGAGGTAGCCGTCAGCCGCATAGCGATCGCACACGCTGCGGATGTGCTCGTTGACGCCGAAGATCTCCTGGATGATGACGAGACCGCCCTTGGGCTTACCGGCCGGATCCGCGCGATAGGCATCGAGCTCGAAGCCGTCGCTTGCTTTCAACTTGATATGCTTGCCCATAAAAGCCTCCTTGGACGCAACAGTGGTGAACGGACTGCTAACCATTCTGCGGTTCGGAGGTTTAGCGCACCACAACCGCCGCGCCAAGGCCGCTGGCGCAATCCGGCCGCTGCTCCTACCTTAATGGAACCGTGGCGAGCAGGACGACATCATGATCAATGCCGAGACCGACACCGGACGCCTGATTGCCGCCGCCTTGCGGCTGGCTGCTGCCAGACCCTGGGATCAGATCACGCTGCGCGACATCGCCGAGGAGGCCGGCGTCAGTCTGGCGGCCATGCGCGAGCATTTTTCGAGCAAGGCTGGGATCCTCAAGGCTTTCACCAAAGCCGCCGACGAGGTGGTGCTGCGCGAGGCTGCCCAGCGCCATCCGGTGGGGTCCACGCGCGATGCCATCTTCGAGGTATTGATGAGCCGGTTCGATGCAATGGAACCCTATAAGCCCGCGCTGCGCTCCATCGTTCGCACGGCGGGTCAGGATCTTCCGGACCCGGACATGCTGCGCGCGGTGCTTTCCTCCCAGCACTGGATGCTCGAGGCGGCGGGTGTCGATACCAGCGGTGCGGGCGGTGCTGTTCGCACGCTCGGCCTCGCTTCGGTCTATGCTTCCGTGTTCAGAGTCTGGCTCGACGATAGCGATCCGGGGCTGGCGCGCACCATGGCAGCACTCGATCGTCGTCTGCGCCGGGGCGAGCAGAACCTGAAAGCACTCGATTCGATTTGCGGCGTTGGTCGGCGTTTGACCGAGCTTTTCACGCGCCGGCCCAGCCGCCGCGAGGAGGGTGGCTCGCGCCGGGAAGGCACGTCTTCAAGCGGTGGCGATGGCGGACCGGCCCCTACACGGCCGCAGCCCCCACCAGAAGCGCCGGAGCCCGGCCCCGCCTGATTTCAACAGCGCCCCAGAAAGAACGACAACAGGGAGGCCTCGCCGGATGACCAGCAGCAATACGCCTCCTGGCGGGATGCGCTGGGCCCGGTTGGGCGCGCTGCTTTGCGTGTACGCGGGAATTCTCGCGATCGGGCATTGGGGCGGTAGCTGGCTCGGCCGACACCTGCTGCCGGAACCCGGGGCGCCGCTCAGTGGCGAGATCGTCACGATGCTGGCGCTCAGCTTTGCACTTTACGTCGTGCTGCTCGCGCTGCCCTTCGTGCCGGGCATGGAAGTGAGCCTTGCGATCCTGGCCGCACTGGGCGGGAAAGCCGCGATACCAATCTATCTGGCGACGATTGCCGCGCTCGTCATCGCATTTGCGGCAGGCAGGCTGATGCCGATGCGGACGCTGGCATCCGTCTTCGATTATCTGGGACTGGTGAGTGCGCGCGATCACGTGCTGCGGCTCGAACCCATGACGCGTCAGGCCCGCATCGAAACACTGACCTCCGCCGTCCCGTCCCGTCTGGTGCCGTTTCTCATCAGGAATCGCTATCTGGCGGTTGCAGTGGCTCTCAACACGCCGGGCAACGCGGTGATCGGCGGCGGCGGCGGCATCGCGATGCTGGCGGGGCTTAGCCGACTGTTCGCCTTTCCGCTCTATCTGGCGACGTTGTGCGTGGCGGCGGCGCCGATCCCGCTGGCAATCTGGCTGGCGGGAAAGCTGTGGTGAAGACACAGCGGCATGCATGACGCCGGCCTGACCTGATCGGCTCAGGCCCTACTTCGGCCGGCGATAAGCCACCGTATCCAGCTTCATGCGCTCGCGGACGGGCAGCGCAGAGACCGCAACGCAGGTGCGAGCCGGCTTGTTGGGCGCAAACGCCTCCTCGTAGACCTTGTTGACGCGCGGATAGTCGGCCATGTCGCAGAGATAAACGACGGCCTTCACAACGTCCTGCAAGGTGCAGCCGGCGGCCGCCAGGATGGCCTCGGTGTTGCGCATCGCCTGGCGGGCCTGCTCGATCACGTCGTCGGACACGACCTCGCCTGACTCGGGATCGAGACCACCCATGCCGGACGTGTAGACCCAGTTGTCCATCACCGTGGCATGCGAGAACGGTCCAGGCGGGCTAGGTGCCTTGGGCGTATTGACGAGCTCGTGGCCAGCCATGGCTGATCCTTTCAATGTTGTCGTTGAATGCCTCAGCCAGTCTTGCCTTGCAGGAACGGGCCAACCCACTCCTTCAGCATCGACATGGTGAGAAAGCCTGTGCGGCGGTCGGCGAGCTCTCCGTCGCGAAACAGCAGAACGGTGGGCAGTCCGCGCACGTCGTAGCGCTCGGCAAAATCGGGATCGCGAGCTGCATCGACCTTCCAGGCGGCAAGCTGGCCCCCCAAGTTCGCCTCGAGGGCGGCGACCATGGGCTCTATGCGTTTACAGATGACGCAGTCGGGCGTGTAGATCTCGGCCAGCACCACACCGCCGCCGGCGAGATCGGCCTGAAACGCCTCGGCATGCGTGCCGTCGCGCAAAAGTGCCATCGCTCAGCCGGTCTCCTTCCAAAGCTCGCCGCGGCCCATCTTGTAGTCGAGGAAGTCGTCCGGTCCGATGTTGAGCGCGCCATTGATGAGATTGAATGCGTTGCCAGTGCTGACGGTCTCCAGCGTCTCGACCAGGTCGGCATCGGTGACGCCGAGCTTGCGCATGGCGTCGATGTCCTCGCGCGGTATGGAATGAGGGTCGCCGTTGGCCTTGAGGCCGAACTCGAACAACGCGCGCTCCTTCGGCGACAGGCCGAGCTTGTCCGGATCCATCGACAGCGCGGCGTCGACCTCCTCGTCGCTGGCCCCGGATTCGCGCATCTGCGTGGCATGGAACGACACGCAATAATCGCAGCGGTTGACCTCCGCCAGCGCGGTCATCAGGCCTTCCTTCAGCTTCTTGGAGAGGTGGCCCTTGTTCAACAGGATGTTGAGGCGCTGGAAGTTCACCATCGCCAGCTCCGGGAACGCTGCATAAGCCTTGAACAGGTTCGACACCCGCCCCGGTCCGCGCACGCGCTCCAGCGCGTCGTAGACCTCCTTGCGCCCACCCTCGGCCTTGCCGACCGGCACCAGATCTATGAATGCCGCCTCGTCGCGGCCCCGCGACCACTGACCCATACGTGCCTCCACAGGAGAAGTTTTCCGAGATGTCCGATGCCCTTGATGCTGGGCAAACAGCAGGCGTGTGTCAACCAGCGGTCATCACCCTACCCGGCATCCGACCAGCCCGGCACGAATGCGGCCATGTCGATTTCCTCGTAGCCGGGCACGCGGATCTCCTCGGGGTAGTTGGCCTTGCGGGTGGCGTCGATGCCGGTCTTGGTGACGAGGTGCGAGCCGCCAGCGGGATCGTAGGAAGCGGGGTCGAGCGGTGAGCCCTTCGCATACGGCACCATGAAGATGTCGTGGTCGGCGCGCACGCGGGTGGCGATGGCGTGCA
The DNA here is from genome assembly GCA_963825625.1 of uncultured Alphaproteobacteria bacterium. Lineage (GTDB taxonomy): Bacteria > Pseudomonadota > Alphaproteobacteria > Rhizobiales > Hyphomicrobiaceae > CAMDPA01. Next base: position 383,746 of record CAWGUF010000017.1, read on the forward strand.
TCACCTCGAAGTCGCTCGCCACGTCGACGTCGGCATCCACGACCACGACGAACTTGAGGAAGGGGTCGGCGACGAAGGCGGCCATCGCCGCCTGCTTGGCCTCGCCCTCCATCTGCTTGTCGATGGCGATATAGCAGGTGAAGCGGAAGCGCCCTGAGCGCGGCATGGCGACGGCGCGCACGGTCGGGCAGGCCACCTTCACGACGTTCTCGATGAACGGAGTGCGGATGATGCCGGACAGCAGCAGATTGTCGGCGTGGCCGACGAAGGCGTTCTGATAGAGCGGGGTCTTGCGGCGCGTGATCGCCTTGACCTCGAGCACCGGGTTCATGCGCTCCGGTCCGTAGGTGCCTGGGAACTCGCCGAACGGCGCCTCCTTACGACGCTCCACCGGACGGATCATGCATTCGAGCACGATCTCGGCGTCTGCCGGCACCTCGAGCGGAATCGTCTTGCACTTCACCATCGGCAGCGGGCGCTGCAGCATGCCGCCGGCGATGGCGAACTCATCGTCGTCGATCTTGGAGTAGGCCAGCGCGCCGATGAAGACGGCGGGATGGTGGCCGATGACGATGGCGACCGGCGTCGGCTCGCCGCGGCGCTCGTACTTCTTCCAGATGACGTTGGCGTCGGCGGTCTCGGAGAACTGCACGCCGAGCAGGTTCTTCTCGTGCACCTGATGGCGATAGATGCCGACGTTCTGGATGCCGGTATCCGGATCGCGCAGCACCGCCATGCCGGCGGTGATAAAGGCGCCGGCATCCTTCTCGTGATAGGTGCAGACGGGCAGCTCGGTGACGTCCACGTCGTCGCCCGTCACGACGACTTCTTGCACCGGCGCCTCGCTGACCAGTTGCGGCGCGATGGGGTTGGCCTGGCGGGCGTTGGCCTCGGCCAGGAATGTCTTGATGTCGCCGTCCTCGATGCCGAGCCCCCAGCGCAGGCGCTCGAAGTGTGCATGCATGTTCGCGACCAGCGGGAACTTGGCGCCCTTCACGTTCTCGAAGATGACGAGGGGGAACTTACCCGCCTTCTCGAACCGCTCCAGGATGCCGGAGACGCCGAACTTCGGGTCCACCTCTTTGGTTATCCGGATCACGTGCTCCGGGTGGTTTTCCTCCAGATACCGGATAAAGCCGGGCAAATCGGGCGAATACGGCTGATTGGTGCGGGTGCTCATGCGGCCTCTCCGGGTCAACTACTGGCAATGGCGCGGAGGTCGGCCGCACCGCTATGCTCTTGACGGCATATATGAAATAATCCACCCCGCATTGTCACTAACGACGTCATCCTCGACCGAAGCGAGCGCGCTGTGCGGGCAAGCATCGGGGACCCGCGTAAATGGGGCCGTAAATGGGGACAGCCACCAATTTCCAGGCGCGATCCTCTCGATCGGACTGACGTCTAAGAAAATTGGTGGCTGTCCCCATTTACCCCTCACGACCAGACCTGATTCACACATGACCACCACCATCCTCTCCCTGCTCAGTGCCGACCTCCTCCGCGACTACTATGCGAAAGGCTGGTGGTGCGATGAAACCATCTATGCCGTCGCTGCCGGCCATGCTGCAGTCAGGCCCGAGGCTCCGGCCATCCGCGACCGCTTCCGCAGGCTGAGCTGGGTGCAGGTGGTTGAACGGGCGGACCTGCTGGCGGCCGAGCTGAAAGCGCACGGGCTGAAGCGCGGCAGCGGGTGACGTTCTGGATGCCGGACCGGATCGAATCGGTGGTCACGATTGCTCGCCTGCTCGCGGCTCGGGCTGGTCGTGCTCGTCCCTCGCCGCATCGCAATCACACCGTGGCGGAGGTCGACACGGATGGTGAGCGCATGCGGGCGGCGGTGTTCATCCACCAGGACGGGTTCGGCGCCGATGCCGGCAGACCGGGATCCCGCGGCGATCGAGGATGCTGGGCACGCTATGCGCGCGGTGTACCGGCTGCCGCCGCTGAGCGCTGAGGATGCCGGGCAAGGCGCCATTCGAGGGCAGCCTGACGAAGGCGACGCCGGAGAGCGGTGGCGTCTGCCGCGCACCGGGCGTGCCGCCAAATCGCGTGTCCTACATCGCTTTCACCTCCGGCTCGACGGGGGCGCCGCAAGGGCGTCATGCATTCGGACAACACGCTGCTGGTGACCGCCCGGCGATCTACGCGGGACTGGCGGATCGACCCACAGCGTGGTTTGCTCGATGAGCCCGTTCAGCCACAATCTCGGGATCGGCGCGCTGCTGACCGCGATCTATGCCGGGCGCGGAGATCGTCTCCACGACCTGCCGCGCGGGCTGAAAGCGTGGTCGACCGGCTGGTCGAGACGGGCACCACCTATCTGATCGGCGTGCCGACGCATGCGATCGATCTGATTGCGGATGCGCGAAGCGCGGCTTGCAGCGGATCGGCAAGGTCACGGGCATTCCGGGTGTCGGGCGCCGCGTCGCCGCCGCGAGGTCATGCAGGGATCTGATCTCGCTCGGCGTCGAGCCGCAGAGCGGGTACGGCATGACGGAGAACAACTCCCACCAATATACGCATCCCGGGACGATCCTGCAGAGCTGATCCCGGAGCACCGTGCGGGCGGGCGTGCGACGGCTACGAGATCAGGATCTTCGATGCCGACGATCCCGGACGTCGCGCTGCCGGCGAGGAGAAGTCGGGATCGTGGCCGGACGCGGGGCGTGCCTGATGCTCGGCTATTTCAACGATCAGTATGCCAACGAGGCGAGCTTCAACGCCGACGGCTGGTTCATGACCGGTGATCTGGGGCGGCTCGACGAGCGGCGGCTATCTGAGGATCACGGCGGCGCAAGAAGGAGGTCATCATCCGCGGCGGCCATAACATCAATCCGGCGCGGATCGAGGAACTGGCGTCGAGCTTCGCCGGCTTCGCGCGGGTGGCGGTGCTGGCGCTGCCGGACGAGCGGCTGGGGGAGCGGATCTGCCTCGCCTACGCAAAGAAGCCAGGCGCAAAAATCGGGATCGGAGAGCTGCTCACGCATTTGACCAATGGCGGGCTGTCAAAATACGAGATGCCGGAGTTCCATATCGAGATCCCCGACATGCCGCTGATGGCCAACGGCAAGATCGACAAGCCTGTCGTATCGCGCTGGGTGCGGGAAGGGCAGCTGCATGTGGCTGCCTGCGGCGCGGCCGACTGACATCGTTTTCACCGCCCAATCGCCGAATGCTGATACGTAATTCCACTTATTTTCATGTGTCTCACGCCTCGGCAGACTGCGCACCAATGAAGATTTGCGATTGAGCGATATTGATCTTGTCATGGGAGGGCGCCGTGTGGACTGCCCGCTATTTCGTCGCTTCGATCTTGATGTCGGCATTGTCGTCTATGGCAT
>CAWGUF010000018.1:0-48003 GCA_963825625.1 uncultured Alphaproteobacteria bacterium
CAGTTGATCGCCTGCTTGCCTTCCTTGATGTGCTGCTCGGCGGTGCCACGCTGATTGTAGAAATGGATGATCCAGTCAGGGTCCATGGGCAGGTTGGTGACGACGAAACCGACGCGGGGGAACAACTCGCCGGGATGCCACTCTACCTTGGCGATGACCCGTCTTGGTTTGTCCCAGGACGCCGCCTGATACTCGAAGTCACCGTATAGGCGACGAACGCATACCTCTCCGGCTTCAATCGGTCCCTCGACGAACTGAGTGGGTGTCATCAAGGCTGCAGAGCGGTCGGAGTGCGGCTTGATCCTGATGGCAGAGCGTAGGCCGTGATGGCGGGCTACCGTCAAGGACGCGCAGTCGCGCGCCCCTTAGGGGCTCGTCCTTGAGGGGCGACGGACATGACGGCACACTGGGGGCCAGGATCGACCCAGCCCCACGGTGCCCATGCGCGACAGAGACCTTTTCCAGCTGGCCCTCGGCATCACGTCGCCGTGGTTCGTCGCGTCGTCCCAGTTCGACGCGGTCAAGCGGCGCCTCGACATCAAGCTCGACTTCAAGGCAGGTAGCCGTTTCGACTGCCCGGAGTGCAACGCGAGCGGGTGCGCCGTCCACGACACGCAAGAGTGAAGACCTGGCGGTGCATATCGACTTCTTCCAGCATCAGGCGTTCCTCACCGCGCGTACGCCGCGCATCACCTGCACCACGTGTGGCGTCTGCCTCGTCACCGTGCCCTGGGCGAGGCCCGGCTCCGGCTTCACCCTGCTGTTCGAGGGCTTTGCCATGGCGCTCGCCATGCACATGCCGATCGCTGTCGCCGCCGGCTTTCTCAAGATCACGGATCAGCGCATGTGGCGCGTCGTCTTCCACTACGTGCGAGCCGCCGTAGCGCGCATGGATCTCAGACGCGTCAGGCGCGTTGCCATCGACGAGACCGCGGCCAAGCGCGGCCAGGACTACATCACCCTCGTCGCCGATATCGACGACCGGCGCGTCGTGTTCGTCGCCGACGGTCGCAACTCCGATACTGTCCGTCAATTTGCAGATCATCTCGAAGCACGTGGCGGCCACGCCTCGCGCATCAAGCAAGCCTCGATCGACATGAGCCCGGCCTTCATCGCCGGTGTCATCGAGAACCTCACCGAGGCCGAGATCAACTTCGACCGGTTCCACGTCATGAAGCTCATCGGCGATGCCGTCGACGAGGTCCGACGCGGCGAGGTCAAGGCGCGGCCGGAGCTCAAAGGCACACGCTACGTCTGGACCAAGAACCAGCCGAACCTCACCGCGAAGCAAGCCGACACTCTGGCAGCCCTCAGCACGACAAACCTCAAGACAGCTCGCGCCTGGCGCATGCGCATCGCCTTCCAGGACATCTACCAACAGCCATCCCGGCCGTGGGGCGTGCTGTTCCTCGACCGGTGGATCGGCTGGGCCAAGCGCTCCCGCCTGGAGCCCATGAAGGCTGTCGCGCGCACCATGGAAAAGCACCGCGACGGCATCATCGCCTGGTTCGACAGCCGCATCTCCAACGGCCTCATCGAGGGCATCAACAGCCTCGTCCAGGCGGCCAAGGCCAAGGCGCGAGGCTACCGAAACCGCGAAACCTTGAAGGCCGTCACCTACTTGGTCGCCGGCAAACTCGACCTCAAGCTACCCACTTGAAACGTCGGGGAGCCAGAGATATCTCTCGATGGACCTGCTGAAGGATCACCAATCCACCAACGCCACCGCCTGAGCCCGGGCCGGACGCCGCTCAGCCAAAATCGAATGATCGCGGTAGGAACGCGAGTTGCCTCGCGCCCCCCGCACAGATCCGAGCGAGCCCGATTTAGGCACTCGGCTCCCACTATAGCGCGACAATCTGGGTGAGAACGCGTCATTCAGGATGAGACGAGGCGGGTCTTGTCCCGGTTGAGTGAGAGAGCGAACTCCTGCAAGCGCTTCTCCATCGCGTCCAAGAAATCGCCGGGCGTCGGACTCATGCTGAAAGTCGACAACGACATCGTCGGCGTATCGCACGATGATCATATCGCCCGTAGCCTCGCGCCGTCTCCAGCGCTCAGCCCAGAGGTCGAGCACGTAATGAAGGTAGACGTTGGAAAGCAGCGGTGAGATCACCGAGCCCTGCCCCGTCCCTGCCTCATTGACGGTCACCGTCCCGTCTTCCAAGACTCCGGCCGTGAGCCATTTCTGGATCAGCCGGATGATGCGTGGGTCACTCACCCGATGCTTCAGGAAGCGGACGAGCCAGGACTGGTCAACCGAGTTGAAGAAGCTTCGGATGTCCGCATCGAGGATGTAGTTCACCTTCCTCATCGTGATGCCGACCACCAGCGCGTCAAGCGCGTCGTGCTGGTTGCGTCGCGGCCGAAACCCGTATGAGAAACCGAGGAAGTCCTCCTCGTAGATCGAGTTCAGCACTGCTGCCACCGCCCGCTGGACGATCTTGTCTTCAAGGGCGGCAATGGCAAGCGGGCGCTGGCGTCCATCTGCCTTCGGAATGTACTGCCGACGTGACGGCAATGCTCGGTACGCTCCCCCTTGGACTTGCCGATGCAGATCACCCAGTCGGCGATCGAGATCGGCCTCGTAGTTATGCCACGTCAATCGATCGACGCCCGGCGCAGCCTTCCGCTTCAGGGCGGAAAATGATGCGCGCAGGAGGTCGACGTCGACGTGATGGAGGAGCGAGGTGAACTTCTCCTTCTTCTTGTGCCTTGCGACGTCTCGGATGCGCTCCAGCGCACGTGACACGCTTGCCCGGTTCTGCGCCCGGTGCGTGGTTTGCTGGACCGCATTCCCCTTGGCCCCCGCCCTTGGCTCCACCAGCTCCGCGACCGGTCGCCCGGTGTTGTTCGCCAGCTTCGCAGCTACTATGGCGAGGTCTGACTTCCCGTCCCCGTTCATCATCGGCTTCGGCTCCTCGCCTTCCCGATGCGGACCTTGCTAACGCGAGTTTCAAGGCCAAGGATGGGATCTCCCGGTTCCCGCACAGAGAGCATCCGCACATGCCAGGGTCTTCGACCACGCCGGACCGTCTGGGCGCTCGCGATGACGCGCCCAGACGTATTGCCTTCCACCTTCGCAACAGCGTCGGCATCCGGATCAAGAAACTTTTCGAGGCTCATGGTCTGGCCTATGCGCTCCCCTACCGACGCTTCGCCGCTAACCTTGCGGGCAGTGGCGCACGGCTCGGGGCCGATGTGGATCGCTACTCCTTCATCGTGTCGGACTTCCACCAACTACTCTCTGCCGGTCTCCCGGCGCACTGCGAAAGAAACTGGACAGTACCTTGAAAAGTCGACCCACCCCTGATATCAGAACCAATGTCATCTTATCCAAGGACACGCACATGATCATGGTGTACCTGAAATTGGTGTTCTTTCTTCTGCTAATTCCCACGACATCTTGGGCCCAGGAGACTAGGTTAAAGACTGACACATTCAAGAGTTGGAGCTGATCGCCGGTCGCGGCCGAGGCAACGCTGAGGAAGATGCATGAACATTTAATCGGTGCAAAAGATATTGAGTTTATCACTGATTTCAAAATTAGTCATCAGGCGCTTGGCACAACGCGCAGCGGTACGGCCCACTATATTTTACGCAAACCAAATCTTTTGCGCGCAACCGTAACGCTTGGCACTGCAGAGGCAATCATCGTATCCGATGGCCACGTTCTGACCATACATGAGCCGAAAAAGAAAACCTACCAGCAGTCTCCAGCCAGGGACTTGATAGTTGGCAATTTGTACGTGGCAGCGGGTTTGGCCTCGGTTCAGCCGCGCCTCATTGATTTTTTTTGGAGTATAGATTATCTCGCCAAAGTGGGCGGTTACGCCAAGCTTCAAGCTTTGCCTCCTGACAAAGTCGGAGCCAAGGCTTGTGAAGGAATACGTGTTCAACGCCAAGAGGATGACTGGAGCGTTTGGCTCGAAAACACCGATAACCGACTTCCGTGTCGTCTCGTCAGCAAACGAACCGATGGCGGTAGTTTCGTAATTCAGTCAAATACCCTTAAATGGGTAGAAAATCCGGTGATTACAGACGACACCTTCCGATTTGTTTCTCCAGACGGCCACAAGAAGTACTGAGAGCCCGTCCTCAAAGTTCTTGAATTCGGAGAATCGGTTGTGATTCTGTGGGGCCGTGCGCGTGATTCGCGATCGGACCCACGATGTGGACAAACGATAACCGGAAGGCCTACGAGCGCAAGCACTGTCGATATCCGAGTGATCTGACCGACGATGAGTGGGCGATTGTCGCGCCGCTCATGCCGCCGCCGAGGAAGGCGCGGCGTCATCCGGTGCCGGATACGCGCAAGGTTCTGGACGCGATCCTCTATGTGCTGACGACCGGATGTCAGTGGCGCCAGCTGCCGAAGGACTTCCCCTCCAAGAGCGTCGTGCACGACTATCTGGTGTGCTGGGACCGCGATGGCGTGCTCGCGCGCGTGCATCATGAACTCTACACGCAGGCGAGAGAGCTTGTCGGCCGGAACGCCACGGCAAGCCTCGGGATCGTCGACAGCCAAAGCGTGAAAAGCGCCGAAAAAGGGGGGCTTCGATCGATCCATCCGGGTACGACGCCGGCAAGAAGGTCAAAGGCAAGAAGCGTCACATCTGCGTCGATACGCAAGGCCTCCTGATCAACTTCGCCATTACGCCGGCCGACATTCAGGATCGCGACATGATCGCACCGCTGCTCGCAATCGCGAAGCGGCGCTGCCCGACGCTCGCTCTCGCCGTTGCAGACGGCGGCTATCAGGGTGTGGCGACTGCGGCGGCCGTCCGCGAGGACGCGGATCTGCCGCTGGAGATCGTCAAGCGATCGGATACGGGGCTTCCTCGTGCTGCCCAGGCGCTGGATCGTCGAGCGCACGTTCGGCTGGCTCGGACGCTGCCGACGTCTCGCCAAGGACTACGAGAACAGAACGCGCACCGCAGCCGCCTTCCTCGTCATGGCGCTCATCAGGCTGATGCTCAGGCGAATTGCCAGGGCGTTGAAGTAGAGTCAGATATATGAGGACGGGCTCTGAGATCTCGTGAGGCCTTATGCTGATGTCATGAACAAAGTAAGGGGCGGGCTTTGGAAACCCGCCCCGCTCCTTTGCAGGAGCTACACCGTTGGCTCTCTGTCGTTCAGTCGGGCCTGAAGCCACGCCTCGATCTCGGCCCACAGCCACGCTACTCGGCATTGTCCCAGGCGCACCCGTCTGGGAAACCCCGGGGGACTTTGCTTTTCGAGACGACTGAGATGCTGTCTCGTGTACGGAACTCCAAGATCCTTCAAATCACGATAGGTGACGAGCCGACGTTCGATAGTCATCACGATACTCCTGGTTAGGGAGCATCGCGATGCCCCGAGGTTGCCCTTGGGTAACTGCAAGTTTTAGGAGCTCGGTGTCGGACTGACAAGTTCCAGAATGTGGCTTTCTATGCGCCGCACCGCATCACGCATTTCGTTCTCGTACCTGAACCGATTGTAGACCCGCGCGATCGGAGACAACGAGCCTGTCACATGTGACAGCACCCGGTCAGTTATGTGCGGTGCAATATCAAGCCGCGCCGCGTTCGTGGACCAGGTCCGCCGCAGATCATGCAGCGTCCAGGGATCCATATCCGGAAGCCGTTGATCCAGCGCACGCTTGTTCTTGCTCCACGCCGAGAATGGATGACCCGCCAATCCTGGGGGCGAAAAGTAATAGCCATTGTTCGGCAACAGTGGTCCAAGCAGGTACCCGGTCAGCGTACCGAACGGCAGCACATGATCCCGATTATTTTTCATGATGTGAGCCGGGAACGAAATAATCTTGCGCTGGAAATCGACCCACGATGTATGCAGGCATGCGATCTGTTGACGCCGTTGGCCGGTGACCATGAGCAGCCGAACGATCGTGCCATACTTGCCGAGATCCTCGGTCGCGTTCCAGACAGCGACCAGTTCATCGTCGCTCAAGACCCTTTCCTTGGCCGATGGAACCTTCGGCCGCTTCATTGCGGCCAGGGGGTTGGTCCGGCAATACTCACGCTGGACACACCAATTGAAGAAGACCTTCAATGCCGTATAGGCATGTGCACGCTCGCCGAGCTTGCCGATGCCGTCGAGGGCCTCCGCCACCTCATTGGCTGTGATGTCGTCGACCGCCGCGCCCTCGAACTCGAAGTGGGACTGCAACAATCGCTTGTACTCAGCAAACGACCGAGGCCGCAGCTCTGGTTCCCGCAGGTTCAGGTATCGCCTCACCGCGTCATCGAAGGAAGGCGAGATCACCTTGCCGGGATGCAACGTCGCGTTGAGCAAGATTTCCTTGGCGCGCTGTCGAGCGTCAGCCAGGGAGACAACTGGATAGCGCCCGATCGTCTCGCGCTTTCGGGTCTTGCCGAACATAACGATGAACGTCTTGGCACCACCTTGCGAACAGCGCACACCAAAGCCTGTCAGCTGACTGTCCCAGGTGGTCTCTTGCCCTTTGGCCGGTGGCTTCAGGTTTTTAAGCGTCAGCTCAGTGAGCGATCTCTTAGGCACCGAATAGGCTCTCAGATATCGTGTTTCACCATGTTCACGATGAACTACTCAAGTAGCGCCAACCCGCATAAAAAACAAGCTAATTCATGCCATTGAAGTCTTTTTTGTCCAGCAATGTTCGACAGTGCAGTTCGTTGAGCTTCAAATTCCTAATCTGGGGGTCACAGGTTCGAATCCTGTCGGGGTCGCCAGTTCGGTTCAAAGGTGTGAATACCGGGCGCTGTGCGGCCTTCGGCCATAACATCTTGTTCCAGAACGTCTTTCGAGCGATTGATCCGGATACAGCGGTCGTCGATCTCGATACGGTCGATAGTCGAGTGGATGTAGGCCCTGCGGAAGGGGATCTCGATGGTCGACAGGCGTGACCGCATAGCCTGGGCGAAGCGTTCGAGCATCATTGCGCTCACATCTTCCGACGACGCAGTGGCCGACTTGGCGCGGTCGAGAGCGGCCCGAGCGCATACGACTTTGCATGCCATCACGCTGCGGACACACCACTCGAAAAGTCACAGCGGTGAAGTTCAACGTAGGCGAGTGACCACGCGATTTGGTACGTCCGGCACTTACTTCCCGATTGAGCTATACTGTGGTCAGCCGGCGACGAAGGGGTGAGTGACCAGATTGTATCGACGTGCGAGAGGTCAAGGGTTGGTGACGGTTCGCTCAACGGCCGAGGGCAGCATCGGTCTGCTTGTGGCTGCGCCAACCGGAAAACTGGGAAACGATGACAGGTACAGCCAATATCAGGCCGATGACATCGGTCCAGCCTGAATATGGCAGCCGGCTGGTGGGAATGAATAGCAGGAAGCCGGAGACGACAGCGATCAGACGCATCGGCCAGCCCATAGGCTGCAGCATATATCCGATGATACCGGTCGAGGCGAACCAGATGCCAGCAAATGCCGTCAGTGTTGCGATGGCGACTTTGAGCGTGAACCCGTTCTGCATGAGCACGTCCGGTGCCAGAACGAAGAAGAACGGGATCGCGTAGGCGGCCCAGCCGAACTGCACTGCCGCAAAGCCCGTGCGCATAGGGTTCGACTCGGCGATTGTCGCCGCAGCAAAGGCCGCGATCGCGACCGGCGGGGTGATCATCGACAGCATGCCGAAATAGAGCGCGAACATGTGGGCCGCGAGCGGCTGGATGCCGACTTCGACAAGTGAGGGAATCACCAGCGTTGCCAACAACAGGTAGACCCCGAGCGTCGGCATCCCCATGCCCAACACGATGGATACGAGCGCGGCGATGATCAGAAGTGCGAACAGATTCCCGGCGCCGAGCTGCACAAGCGCCTGAGTCATGGCAAAGCCCAGTGCTGTGATGTTCAGGACACCAATGACGATGCCGGCCATGGCGCCAATCATCACGATCTGCACGACAGCATGTCCGGTCGTGACGAGAGTATTGAGGATGGCCGAAAGAGGCATCCGCTGGCCGCCATAGCCGAACACGACGCCGACCAGCATGGCGACTCCGGCACCGACCAAGGCGGCCGTGTCGGCGCGCATATTGAGGTTGAACAGTGCATAGATGAGCGCCGCGAATGGCAGCAAGTACACCCAGCCCGCCCTGAACACCGGCCAGCGCTTGGGGATCAGTGCCTCCTCGATCGGCAGGATGCCGTGCCGGCCCGCGTAAAGATCGGCCAGCACGAACAGCGTCATGTAATAGAGCAGCGAGGGAACGATGGCTGCGATGACGACAGTGCCGTAGGGGATCTGCAGGAACTCGGCCATCACGAACGCGGCCGCGCCCATGATCGGTGGCATCAACTGCCCACCGGTGGAGGCGACCGCCTCGATGGCGCCGGATACATGCGGCGGATAACCACCCTTTCGCATCAGCGGAATGGTGACGACGCCGGTCGAGACCACGTTGGATACGGCGCTTCCCGACACCGAGCCGAACAGGCTGGAGGCCACAATCGCGATCTTCGAGGCGCCACCGCGATAGCGCCCCATCAGTGACATCGAGATGTCGGTGAAGAAACGGGAGCCGCCGGAGGCTTCCAGCAGGAAACCAAAATAGATGAAGGTGATGACGATTGTCGTCGACACCACCATCGGGATGCCCACCAGACCGTTGGTGTCGAGCGCGATGTAGACGAACATGCGGTCGAAATCGACCTGCTGGCCCTGGAACTGGCCAGGCACGTAGTGACCAAGAAGTCCAAACGCAACGAACACGAGCAGGAACACGAACAGCACATTGCCGGCCGTCCGCCTCAGGCCTTCCGCAACTAAGGCGACGATAATGATCGCCGAGACGACTACGTCCTTGGGCCGGTCGTGCAGGTTGTCGAGAATCCATTCGTAGCGCCAGGCGACATAGGCGCAGACTGCGAGGCCGACAAGCGCCGCGATCCAGTCATAGACCGGCACGGCTGGCCGGGCCGCGCCCTGTCGTGCACCAAAGGCTATGAACGCGATCGCGAGCGCGATGCCAAGCATCACCATAAGGCGCTGCTCGGTGAGCAGCGTTATGCCGGCGGCACGGAATAGATCGAGCGCCTCGGCGATGGAGCCCAGTGTGAGCAGTGCGGCCAAGCCAGCGCTGAGAACGAGCACAGTGCTTGAAAGACCTTTTGGAGCGGTCTCGGTGTCAATATCAGCCATATCGGATCACCGGTTCCACCCAGGTCGGACTTGTCGCGAGATCGCGCCAACAGCAATATTTTTGCCGAACGATCAGCTCGGAGAACTCCAAGCCGATCGTTTGCCAAAGTGCATTAGAGTCCTTTTTCTTTGAAGAACTTCTGCGCGCCGGAATGGAACGGAATGCCGATATCCAAATTCAACTTCTTGGTGTCCATGTCTCCGAACGCCTTGTGCGCGGCAACGAGCTTGGCCTTGCCTTCATAGACCGCCTTGACGACCTTGTAGACAACGTCGTCGGAAACCTGGGTGCCCGCCGTAAGAATGAACGGTGCAGACAGCACACTGACCGGGCTTTCGATGCCGGGATAGGCCGGGCCCGGATTGATCGTCTCGAGCAGGGCGCCGGGTGCCACTTTCTTCAGCGCCGCCAGTCCTTCAGGAGTGTTGTTGGCCGAAAGCGCCCTGATGCGCACCTTGGCATGGGCTTGCGACGTCTGGCCCGAGCTGATGGAGAACGTGAATGCGTCCACCTTGCCGGCCATGAAATCCTCGATCTGACGCACACCGTTGATGACCGGTACCCCGACCGCATCATTGTACGACAATCCGACGGTGGCGAGCTTGGCCTTGCCGAACAACCAGGCTATCGGCTGCTTGTTGAAGTTCACGCTGAGCCGCTTGCCCTTGAGATCCTTCAACGTCTTGATGTCGGAATCCTTACGCACGAAAAAGCCGACGCGGAGCGGAAACAGCGCGGCTACCATGCGCACGTTGGGCTGCTTGCGCCCCTTGAACATGGCTGCACCGGTCTGGCCGAATGCTGCAACCACGCTAGCTGCTATGGAGAAATTCAATTCTCCCTTGTCAACGAGCGGCAGCGTGACAACGGGGCCGCCTTGCGGCACAACGCGCATCTTGAGGCCGGAGGCTTCGCTCACGACCTTTGCAACTCCTGCGCCAGTGGCGTAGGCCAGAGACCCCTGCGGGTTGGTCCCGATGCTATAGGTCTGGGCCGATGCTGCCGCGGCCATGCCGGCGGTACATGCCAAGGCCAGCGCTACTGTCGGGTATCTGCGCATGTGATCCTCCCTTTCTTTTGGTTCTTCAAACGTTTCGGCGATTGCTGGGGTGTTGCGCAACTCTTCATAATCGCTGCAAAACTTCGTTGTCGAGTTGTGGCACCCCAACATGCGAATTGCATCCGACCGCTAAAGGTCGATGCGCATGAGATCGTGCGCAATCTGCAGTGGGCCATCATACGTCGCGCGGATCTGCCGGACAAAGCCATCGATTTGATGCGGCCCCATCAATTCGACCGGAAGGTGCTTTCCGGCTGCGCGCTTCAGCACCGGGCTCAGTAAATCCACGTGGCCGATGTGGGTGGCAACAACTTGCTTGACGCCGGCCGCCACGGCCAGGCGCCCCAGATCGGCGGGGCTCGTATGAGCGAAGGTTCCCACGCCGGACTTGCGGCGATGCTCGATGAACGGCTCGGTGAACGTGCACTCGTGAATGAGCAGGTCTGCGCCTTGCGCAAGCCGCGCGATCCCCTCGCACGGCTTGGTGTCGCCGCTGAACACGACGACCTTGCCTTCCGCTTCGATGCGAAAGCCAAAACACGGCGAAATTTCCGGCGGGATGTGATCGACGTGATCGGACGTAACGCGGATCTCCGCGTCCTGATAGATGACGCCGGCAGAATACTCCTGCACCACAGGCCGCACCGCCTCCATATTCGCTTTGCGTGCGGGGTATGCAGAGCGGGCCTTGATGTCGGCATCGAATGCGCCGCCCTCGAACAGATGGCTGACGAGGTGCCTGGTGCCTGGCGGGCCATAGACGTTCAGCGGGCCGACCCTTCCCAGCATCCAGCCGGAGATCACGAAGAACGGGAACTCGCAGACATGATCGTGGTGCAGATGCGTCAACAGGAGCAGTCCGACGTCGGCAGGGTTGGTGTCCGTGCGCATCATTTGCCGCGTCGCGCCGTGGCCGCAGTCCAGCAGGATGTGCCTGCCGCTGTCGAGTGTGATCAGGATGGACGTGTGGCACCTGTCCGGATCGGGAAGCGCGCCACCAGTTCCAAGCATTATTATGCGCATGAGGCCCTCCACATTGGTGGCAGCATAGACCCGCACGATATATGAGAGAATACGTGAATTGGTGATCGACTGATAGACTTTCGGAATAACTGGGATGCAGAGCAAGCTACGCTTCGCCCACTTGCGGGCATTTTCGCTGGTGGCCTCGCATTCGAGCATGCAGGCCGCGGCGCGATCGCTTCGCATCAGTCAACCGGCAGTCAGCAAGTTGATCCAGGATCTGGAAGATACGCTCGGCGCCAGGCTCTTCGTACGTACCAGGCGAGGCGTCTCGCTGACCGAGGCCGGCCGGACGCTTGCTGTTCGTTCAGAGCAGTTGCTCAACGATCTGGCTGCCACCTGCGAGGAGGTGGCGGCCGTGTCGATGGGGGCAACCGGCAGCGTCCGCATCGGCGTGCTACCGGTCGCAGTGACAAAGCTACTGCCCTCAACCTTGTCGCGACTGTTCCGCACAACGCCAGGGCTGTCGATCCACATTGAAGAAGGTACGACGGCGGCTCTGCTCGGTTCCTTGATGCGCGGGGAGATCGACTGCGTCCTGGGGCGACTGGATCGGAACGATATCAGCGCTGATCTCGAGCACGAAAAGCTGATAGATCTGCCGATCAGCATCGTGACCGGAACAAGCCATCCGCTCGCCCAAGTACGCCGACCGAAATGGCGTGACCTTGCGCAGTATACTTGGATCGTGCCGCCTGTCGGATCGCCGATCCGCCTCGTTATCGAAATGCAGTTCGCACTTGCGGGCGTCCGCTTGCCCGTGACAGCGTTGCAGTCTACGGCCACTCAGATCAATGCCAGCATATTGCAGTCGAGCGATCTTGTCGGTGTCATGGGCGTCGATGCTGCTTCAGAATATGCGGCGGCCAAGAAACTGAGAATAATCGACGTGCCAATGCCCCTCCGGCTACCACCGATAGGCATCGTCACCCGGCCGGGACATGTGTCGAGGGCCTTGGGCGCATTCCAGTCCGCCTTGCGCGAGCAGTGCAAGGTGCACCACTAATCCAGGACTTCGAACCGTCTCATGCTGCCCCAATCACTCGTTCAAGCTGCGGGCCATTCAGTTTCAATACGGATATTCGAAGGGTGAGAGCAGTTGTCAGTTTCACGGCAGCGGAGGCGGTGGCCCGCTGGAAACCGCCGCAACCTCGGATATCGGAATACTTTGACATTAGCTTAGTGTGGCGCTCTGTTCGAAAGTTCGCTTGTTCAGCCAGCCCAGAGGTGGATGCGCACTTCCGAACCGCCTCACCAGCCAATACTCGGCTCGTCTCGGGCGATGACTGTGCAGGGGCCCGATCAGAAGCGTCTATTCGCACCGGAATCGTAGACCAGGGCATTTGCCACAGCGCTTGCTTGGGGCGCCGACACTTCGCCCAACCTGGAGGAGACGACGACCGTGAATGAGGCGCCGATCCGAGTGAAGTCGTGTAATGCCGCGCGTCGCGAGCCCGGCACAATTTACGTGACGACGCGTCCGGGCGGACTGCCGACGCGCGCACAATACAGTTGGATCGTCGCGATCCGACAGGACGGTTCGATCGCTCTCAACCGCGAGTACGCCGGCACATCGCAGGACATCCGCGCCATCGGCAAGGACAGAATTCTGTTCTCCCAATCTGCCCAGGGCCTTCTCAGCGAACTGGACCGCGATGGAAATGTGATCCGCCAATGGCATGCTCGCGGGAAGTTCCATGGACAGCAGCCACCGTCTGCAAGCGTGGAATTGCCAATCAATCACATGCACCACACGGTCAACATGCTGCCGAACGGAAACCTCCTCGTTCTCGATGCCGAGGCGCACCTCTGCGAGAATTGGCCCGCGAATGCAACGGATGCCGATGCGCCACGGATCAATGCCGAGATTGTCGCCGACGTCATCGTGGAAGTTACGACGACAGGCAAGACCGTGAAGACGTATCGTCTGTTCGACATGCTTGATCCATATCGGATCACGCATGGCTCGCACGATGGCTATTGGCGCAAGCAAGGGTTTGCGAATGCGTACGATTGGAGCCACTGCAACGCAGTGGCGCACGATCCCCATGACGATACGCTGATCGCCTCCGTTCGGCATCAGGACTGCATCATCAAGTTTCGCCGCGATTCCGGTGAGCTGGTCTGGATACTGGGCAACCACAGTCACTGGAAAGAGCCGTGGCGACAGTACCTGCTAGCGCCCGAAACCAAGACGCAATGGCAGTTCCACCAGCACGACTGCTCGGCGCCGGCCGAAGGCCGAATTTTGTGTTTCGACAACGGCAACTTCAGGGCTCCAGCCTTCGAGCCGCCGCGGCCGGCTGCCGACAACCACAGCAGACTGGTCGAATTCGAGGTCGATGAGAAAGCCAGACGCGTCGAGCAGGTATGGTCCTATGAGCGCTCTCCCGATGACCGGATCTTCGCCTGTTATCAAGGCGGCGCATTGCGACTGCCAAAGACGGGAAACACGTTCGGCACCTTCGGCGGCATCTGCTTTGAGGCCGGCAAACCAAGCGATACCAACCTTGGAACGGACGGTATGGCCCGATTGATCGAGGTCACTGCGGACGGCGAGGTGGTCTTCGAAGCCGTAATAGATGGCTCGGCTCACGCGGAAATGGGAGCAGTTTCGGCCTTCCGCGCAACTCTATTGCCTGATTGATGGCGGTGGCCGCGGCTCGACAGGCCGCCGTGCAAGACGTCACGGATCACGGCGGCAGGCAGATCAGGCCGATGGCGATTGGCGGATCGGCGGCGCGCGGGGCAGTGCCGGGGGAAGGCGAGGTGGCGGGCTAAAGCCGTTCCGATCCAAGTGGGTTCGGAAGGCGGCTCTAAGCTTTTGAAGCCTAGTGCTTCTTATCGGAAAACCGCTTCACCTTTTCCGGAAGCACTCTAGTGAGGTGTCGCGGCTTAATTGACCGATGGGTGCGGCAAGGTTGATGTCAATTCAGGCGCGATAAACGCCTCACTAAGCCATTGATGTTCCTAGTGGCCTTCATGTCGCGCCTCAATCGTCAACGGTTGCCGCTAGTGTAGCGCACCTGACGTTTGGTACCCGCTTGGCGCTCGCCTCGAGACCAAACGTCAGGTGCAAAAGCTACACTAGAAACATAATCTTGCTAGTGCTCCTTATGGTTCTGACATTTGCTCTCAATGGTGCGGAACCGGGAATCAAATGTCAGAACCGGAGCACTAGTGTAGCGATTTAGGCGCGACAGGCCACTAGGTGACGGCGAGGTCATCGCCGCTCCGCGCGTTCGGGCTGAGCCGGAAGGCGCACCATTCCCTCCCTCGCAATCACCCAGAGAATTCTTGCAGCCAGCGCGCAAGCTACCTGTCAGTGTGCCGGACACCTTCGAGATGCCGATACGCCGCCGGTAGCGAACCGGGTGCTCACGGCAGCGCAGACCCGCGCGCGCAGCCTTGACCTGCATCTCCACTGTCCAGCCATAGTTGCGATCGGCCATCTGCAGTCGGTCGAACGCGGCGCGCTCGATCGCGCGGAACGGACCGAGGTCGGTGAAGCGTACACCCCAGATCAGCCGGACCAGCCAGCACGCCAACCAGTTCCCGAACACTTGCTGAGTTGTCAGCGCGCCGGCCTCCCGCTCGCCGGTGACGCGAGACCCGATGACGAGATCCGCATCGCCTTGGACGATGGGCTCAACGAGAGCCGCCATCTCGGACAGATCGTCGGCCGCATCGCCATCCACGAAAACGATGATGTCGACTGGCGGCAAGGCATCGATGGCGGCCAGGCAGGCATGGCCGTAGCCCGGCCCATCCACCTCGACGACGATTGCGCCGCGTTCTCGGGCAATCTCGACGGTACCGTCGGTGGAGCAATAGTCGCCAACCGCAACAGCCGTGACGAACGGTGGCATTGCGCCGAGCACGTGGGGAATCGCGGCGGCTTCGTTGCGTGTCGGTATAACGACGCCAATGCGAGGGCTGGGCTGGCTCATGATGCGCTGTCTGCAGACCTATTTGACAGATAGAGCGCCACCATGACGGGCAGCAGGTGAAAGGCGGCGATTCCGTAGTTGTGCAAGTCACGCAGGCCTGCGACCGCTAGCGGAAAGAACAGGTAGTAGATGGGCAGAGTTGCCGCCGACAGCAAGAGTGCCCGGTGCCGAAGCAGCGCCGCTAGCGGAAGCATCCAGGCCACATACCAGGGGAACTGCGCTGGCGAGAGATAGAACAGCGTCGCGGTCACCAAAAGCGCACGTCTGCAGAGGCAGCCGAGCGTTGCCGGCCCGGTGCGCTCCTCGCGCCACGTGTGCCAGGCCACCGCCAGCGCCAGCACCCCTGCCCCAATCGCCAGCGACAGGCGCAGCACCCGCTCACCCGTGACCTCGCCGAGCAGCAGGTATCCCCACCATGACATCCAGGCGTAGGGCGCGTTGTTGACGCTCCAGCTCGCTGCATAAGCAGCGAGACCCGCGGCAGGTCGCAGGGATTCGATGAGCAGCGGCAGGCACAGCACGGCGGCGGTGAGACCCGCGACCACGACGAAGCGCAAAACAGCCCTGCGGTCCGGCCACAATTGAGCCAGAAGCAAGGGCGCCAGCAGGACCGGCCAGAATTTCACACCAATGGCGAGCGCAAGGAGCAGTCCCGCCGCCCCGCCCCGCCCGGAGGCCACCAGAAGCAGCGCGCCAAGCACCAGTGGCGGCAGGAGAGCATCGACGTGGGCTTGTCCGGTCAAGGTGAAGGCCATCAGGGGCGATAGCCAAAAAAGTCCGGCCCAAAGTGGCGATCGGCCTAATCGGCGCAAGATCGCCAGCAGGAGCAGCAGTGTCATCAGCTCGCCGCCAGCCATCACGATCCGCAGCCCGTCCAGCGACCAGGGCGCCAGCATGTGCGCCAGCGCGAAGGCGAGCTGTGCGGTTCCTGGGTAGATGGTCCGCAGGTCCGGGAAATTTACCTTCGAGATGGTCTCGCTCGCTGCGCCCGCGCCAAGCCCCAGAAGGACAGCGGCCTCCGCAGGTGCGTCGGATCCCAGCAGGGCCGCAGGCGCATGAGCGTAAGGGTTGAAGCCGTACGCCATGAGTGCGCCGTCGAGAAGGTAGCGGTAGTGGTCGTCCTCGATAAGCGGCGGAGCGCCAAAGTACGGTAGCCGCATGAGAAGCCCGGTCACGATCATTGCGCCGACGGCCCACGTCGATGGCGCAATATGATCGAAGGTTCGGCACAGTCTCAA
This sequence comes from uncultured Alphaproteobacteria bacterium, assembly GCA_963825625.1. Taxonomy (GTDB): domain Bacteria; phylum Pseudomonadota; class Alphaproteobacteria; order Rhizobiales; family Hyphomicrobiaceae; genus CAMDPA01. The sequence goes on from CAWGUF010000018.1 coordinate 16,411, forward strand.
CAGCAGCAGCATCGGCAGGCACAGGAGGCCTAGCAGTGGCAGCACCGCAGGGACAGTCGTAAGGTTGCCGGCGGTCTGGCCGCCATAAAGGACGATAATCGCCGGCTGGCTGACAATCAGGAGGCAGACTACCGCTACAGCCTCGAGACCTGGAATATTTCGCTTATCACCCGCCGTGCCCGGCGCTGCAATCCTGAGACGCTGCCACGTCATTTGGCATTCGTCTCGCGGTGGAGCAACTGTCCCCATGCCGCGTTATAGGGATGCGGCGCGCCCGGGCCGGAGGCGGCGGCGAGAGATCCCCCGTCCGCCACCCAGCGGAAGATGCCGCCGCGCAGATTGTAAGCCTCGGCCGGCATACGCCCGGCGCCGGCAAGGCGCTGCATCAGCACGGCGGAGCGTACCCCGACGGCGCAATAAAACACTGCTTCGCGCCCCTGCAGCTTGTCCAGGTGCGCAGCCAGAAAGCCGTCGGCAGTCGTGTCCGGATCGACATGGATCGCACCGGGCAGGTGACCGGCGGCGAACTCCTCAGCGGACCGGACGTCGAAAAGAGCGATCCTTTTGCCGGACAACCGCTTCCGGAGGTCGGTTGCTGAGATCTCTGGCTTGCCGTAGAAGCGGCCGACCTCACGTTCCACGTCGGCCAGTGTTACCCCGGGATCGGTCGGGTCTAGTGCCCAGGGCGGCCGCGGAACGACGTTGAGCGTCAATCCGGCGATGCCCGCGACGATGAGTGCAACGGCGACCGCGAGCATGACTAGCCTGCGGGGCCGGAGCGCTAACCTGAGAAAAGCGTTGATCATGCAGGGAGGTCGAGCCTGTCCAAGGATTGACGGAACTATGCCGCGTACGGCCGGACTAAATCAATCGGATTTCGCATTCACGTCCTTGCCACCCATACGGTTCAAGGACCAGTCGTAGCTGTCCGACGCGATGCGGGACACGCCGGCGAGTTTGGCCGCGAGTGGTGGCGAGGCGTACTTGCGCAAATGCTCGATCACGCCGGCGTCGTTGCCGCACGTCGTGGCACAGCGCGGTGAGCACTTTGCCGCGCCGCAGCGACCGCGCGATGACGACGTTGCCGTCGTCGCGATCTCCGTCCTGGGCCACCAGTCAAATATGGCTCCCTATGACGGCCGTCCGCGCTCAGCAGCAGCTTCACGGCCGGCGATAAAGCCCTGGCAGGTGGCGCGGCCGAGGCCGTGGGCGCTGAAGCCGCCGGCTGACTCTCCTGCGCAATAGAGACCGGGGATAATCACGCCTCTCATATCGACGACTTGGCATTTGGCGTTGATGCGCAGTCCGGCGCGCGTGTCGTGCACGACTGGCGTGCACCAGGCGGCATAGAACGGCGGCTTTTCGATCTTGTAGAGCGGCTTGGGCTTGCCGAAATCGGCATCGACGCCGTCGACGACGAAGTTGTTGTAAAGCGCGACGGTGGCGGCAAGGTTTCCGGGCGGCATCGGCACACGCTGATATTGCATCGTGATCTTGGCCGCGAGCTCTTCGATCGTGTCGGCCTCGTAGAAGAACCCGGCTTCGGTGTCGACATAGGGGGGCTTGGTGTCCCACTTCTCGCGCGCAACTGCCGCGGAGTCGAAGATCGCCCAGATCGGCCCGCCGCCGTTCTTGCCGTCGCCGATTCCGGCCAAGGCTGCGTTGAGCCAGTTGTTCGGCTCATAGCGGATGTTTTTCGCGTTCAGATAGTGTCCGTGCACGTAGGGCTTGATGGCGTTGTAGTTGTTGGCGGTGAACTGCCTGCCGGTCTCGTCGTAGAAGCGTCTGCCGAGCATGTTGACGAGGATGACGTTCTGCCAGTCGCTGACGCGCAGGCCTGTCGCGCGCACCTTGTGAAACACCTTGCTGCCCGGCTGCCAGTGAAGATTGACGTAGCCGTATTGGCTGCCGATGCGGCCTGGCTTGGTCAAGGTCGCGCCGAACTCGGCCGAATGATTGAAGAGACCCCATAGCGCAGCGCCGACCTCCATTGCCGCAATCTCGCCGCTCGCGTCCTGGTTCGACCAGGGCATGCCGGCGAGGCCGCAATATTCCTCGGTAAGCCGGGGATCGAACATGCGGCGGAACTCGACGTTGCCGGTGGAGCCGCCGGTCGCGATGATCACCGCCGTCTTGGCATTGATATTGAGAGTGTCGCTGCCATTCGTCGCGGCGATGCCCGTGACGCGGCCGCTGCGGCCGCCTTCGCGGTGCAGCGCCGTCAAACGGTGCTCGAGCAGAATCTCGATGCCAGCCTTTCTCGCTGCCGCTTCCAGGGGGCGCATCAATCCGTTGCCAGTCGAAAAGGTGAGGCGCTCCTCGGGAGCGGCCGGTGCGCCGGTCTGTACCAGCGGCCAATCGACTGGAACCGCGTGCATTTCGCGCGGCACGGAATTGCCGACCGCTCCACCGCCGCGCTGGTCGGGTGCCTTGTCGGCGAATACGACGCCATGGGCGAGCAGAAATTCAAAGGTCGGCGCACTGTTGTCGGCGAACGCACGGATGATCTCGTGGTCGTTGTAGCGATAGTCGGGAAAGCCATTGGGCTCGACCACCGACCAATCCGTCAGATCCTTGAACAGAAGGTCAGGAGAGTCGCAGATGCCGTATTTCTTCTGGACCGAGGTGCCACCGCCGAGCGGGACATTGCCTCCCGAGGTGATCGCATGCCCGCCGATATCGGCCTCGGCCTCCACCACGATGACCGACGCACCAGCCTCCCGTGCCACGATTGCCGCCGGTAGTCCCGCTGCGCCGGCGCCTACGACAACGATATCAGCCGCCAAATCGCGTCCCGAGCCGCTTGCCACGTGATGTCCCCCTTCGATCCTTTGATGGTGGTCGAAAAGCTAGCAGTAGTGCGCGGTTGGGGCAAATGCCCGCGAGGCCGTGCTGTCTGGCAGGGGGTAGTGAGGCATCGCGCCTTAATTGACCGATGGGGGCGCCAAGGCTGGTGTCAGTCAAGGCGCGATCAACGCCTCACCAAGCTATTGATTTTGCGCCAAACTTACCATGACATAGGTGTTCCTCACAGTTCTGACATTTGCCTGGAATGGGGTCCGGTGCTGTGGGCTGGTTGGCTCGACGCGGCCCCTCGTCGCTTTGCGCCTATGATGATCCAGCCTTCGGATTGACCTCCCGCTCGATCATGTCCTCAATGATCCGGCGTGCGCGCATGGAACCGATATCGATGTTCAGGTTGCGCAACGGGCGCGTCGGGTCTGCTTCCAATGTCAGCTGCTGCGCCTCAACGACAATCTTATCTTCCTTGAAAATTTCGGCATTCGCCTCCCGCAATTGGACCGTGAGGGACTGATCCCGGAGCCGGTAGTTGCGCATAAGCGACCAGAAGTACATGCACGTGCCGGGCGTCGATGGCGTTATCGTATTCAGCACACGGCCATTAACGCCCTGCGAGCGGTCTCCCTTCGGCGCCCCCGTGCCTGTCGGGGCGACACCGACATCGAGCACTATTGTGCAGGGTGCCTCGAAACGAATGATCTGCCAGCGGTCGACATTGCCGGGCTTGCCTAGCTGGGCGCGCCAAAACGGAGGCGCATCGATATCGTGCATCCACCGCGTCGAGGTCACGGTCCGCTCATCGTGCGTCGTCGTCATCGGGCTTTCAGCGACGTGCTGATTGCCGATGCTCGTTGCATGCACAAACGACTCGTGAGTCAGATCCATGAGGTTGTCGATGAAGAGCCGATAGTCGCATCTGGCGAACATCGTCTTGCCGTCCCCCTCCCATTCCGGGTCATCGTTCCAATGCATATCAGGGATCAGAGCGGGATCTGCACGGTCGGGATCGCCAGGCCACACCCAGACGAAGCGATAGCGTTCAGCCGCCGGAAAACTGCGTACGCAAGTGCCTACGCCGATCTTGTCCTGGGACGGAATCCGCGTACAAGCGCCGTTGGCATCAAAGGCCATGCCATGGTACCGACAGACGATCTCGTCGTTTTCCAGCCACCCCATCGAAAGCGGCAGCTGCCGGTGCCAGCAGGCATCTTCGACAACGGCGATCTTGTTGTGCGACGTCCGCCACAATGCCAACGGAACATCGCAGACCTTGCGCGCAAGCGGCTGCCTGCGTCCGACCTCGTGGCTCCAGGCCGCCACGTACCAGGCGTCGAGCGGGAAAGTCCTGTGATTTTCGCGCATGGGCTTCACCTCCTGAACCAATGCCGCCTTAGCCGCGGGATCGCAATCGGAGCGGCTCGTATTCGGGTTCTTCTGCGACCAGATCGTGCAGCGCATCTGACGTTTGGCACTGGCGTGCGGCTGGCCTCAAGACCAAACGCCAGGTGCAACACGAAGTCACATCTGCCACGTCCAACGGCGCGTTGCCATCGCCGGCACCGTCCGGACCGCAAATTCCCGTCTCAATGCTTCACCTGTCCAAGGCTTTGGCCTCGATGCGGCGAACCTACACCGGCCAGTCCTGGTTGCCATAAGCGCTGTGCCAGAACATCCACTCAAGCTGGGTCGCCCGCTTGAAGGCATGATGCATGGCATCGTGGGTGCGCGTGGAGGCATCAGTCGCGACCTCGTCGACCACCTTGATCACAGCGTCGACGGCCTGCTCGAACTCTTCTCCTGCGTATGTATCAATCCAGGCCCGGTAGGGATTGGGCGAGGCCGCTGCGCCATGAATGTGCTTGCCGACCTCGCGGTAAATCCAAAAGCAGGGAAGCAGCGCGGCGAGTGCGACCTCGAATGGCTCGAGCGCGGCGACGCGCAGGAGATAGCTCACATAGTGCTCGCAGACGGGCGTCGGTTCGGCACCCTTGAAGGCCACCGGCGTAATGCCGAACCTGCTGAAATAATCGGCGTGAAGAGAGCGCTCGACGATAATCGCAGCCTGTGCGGCGGCCGCGAAGTGCACGACGTGGTCGGCGGTGTGGCCCTTGGCCGAGGCGAGCGAGAGAGCGCGTGCAAAACCTTCAAGATAGTGCGCATCCTGGATGATGTAGTGGCGGAAGCGGCTCTCGGCCAACGTTCCAGCAGCGAGCTCAGCGTTGAACGGCATGGCCAGGATTTTCTCGTAGAGCGGCAAATTGCGGGCCCACGCATCGGCGCTGAAGCTCTTCGGCATCGACATCTCTCCCATCTACGCACAACCTACCAGAGCGCGAACGGACTCGCGACACTCTCCAGCCTCGGTCGACTACGCTCGCGGCCACCGGCCAGCAACCTGCGTGTCATCCCAATAGCCGACCTTCGTCCCCTCATCGGCGACGACGTGGCTTGAGCGCCTTGCTAAGTCGGCAATTGGATGTATCGCGTTCAGGTTACTAATCGTTCTCAGCAAGGCTGCCCGGGCGGATAACGCGCTGCCGCAAACCATCCTGGTGATCTTTGTGCGGCGTGACCCGCGTCTCATTCGCTGTCGTTGCTGCAGCGGATCACCTGCAACCCACAGTCAGGAGCAACTCGTTCGGTCCCTGCCAGCCATCGGCTGTATTGAACACGCTGAGCTTGTCCTCGATCTCGGTCCAAACGGCGTTCCTCTTTGGGTCGTCCAACCCAGCGATGATCTGGAGTATGGGGCTGGCGGACGTGCGGATGAACCGAAGATAATGCTCGGCGGAAGGCAGTCGCATCGGCGCCGCGACCCGGGTGGTCGAGACTTCGGAGAAGCCGGCGACACGGAACAACTCATCGATCAAACCGGGTTTCCCAAGGCTGAGCAAAGCCCCCGGCTGATAAGGATCGCGGGGCGGCAGACCAGCGTGCTTCATCGCGGTGGAGACGAGGACGCCAACGCAGGGATTTCGATCCGGCGCCGCGAACACCATCGTGACCGCCTTCCCGCCCGGCCTCAACGCGCGGTGCATCTCGCGAAGGCCCTTGCCCGGATCAGGGAACAGCATCAAGCCAAGCCGACAGAACGCAGCATCGAATGTGGCTTCGTCGAGGCCCAAGTCTTCACCATCGGCCACACGTGTCTCGATGTTGTGGTGGCCCGCATTGGCCGCATTCACCGCGGCGCACGCGAGAATTGCCGGCGAAAGATCGGTTGCCAGCACCGAGCCATTACTCCCGACCTGTGCCGCGATGTCGAGCGTCTGATCGCCCGCACCTGCCGCGACGTCGAGCACACGCATCCCCGGCTTGAGATCGGCCATCGCCAGCATGGCATCTGAAGGCACGCGGAGCCAGGCCCTGATCAACTCGGTACTGTCGTTCCATCCTTCCGCGCTCCTGTCCCACTGCTCGCGGGTGGCAGCCTTGAAGGCTGTAGCGTTGTTTGGTGCACTGTTCATCATTGTTGTGCTCACTCGTTGGAGGATGCCTCTTGAACATCAGAGCTACGCTTGCGCAGGCGCGTCCGGGAGCAGCAAGTTTGCAAGAGGGGGCAGCAGGAGTGCATAGTCGCCCATGTTCGATTGGAACGACCTCAAGCATTTCCTTGCCGTGGCGCGTCACGGCAGCACGATCGCGGCTGCCAAAGCACTTGGCGTGAACCAGTCCACGGTTCATCGACGCCTCACGGAGCTTGAGACCAGGCTCGGGTGCGAGCTGGTGGCACGGCACCCGACCGGCTATCGGCTGACCGAGTTTGGTCTGACACTGCTAGCCCACGCCGAGCGCATCGAAGCGGCGGTCAATGCCCTCGAGATTCACGTCGGCGACGCGGCGCGTGAGAGGAGCGGCATCATCCGCCTCACTTGCCCTGAGCCAATCGTGCCTCGGCTGATGCCGGTGATCGAGCGCTTCCATACGCGTCATCCCGACTTGCGAGTCGAGCTTGTGACGAGCGATCGCTATCTGGATTTGCTCAAGGGAGATGCCGACGTTGCGCTTCGCTCAGGCGATACGGACGACGATCTCGTTGGTCGCAAGGTCGCGGACTCGACCTGGGCAGTATACGCGAGCCGCACCTATGTTGAGTGCCACGGCAAGCCGGATCGGATCGAGGACTTGGTCCAACATCGTCTGGTCGGCCTCGACGAGGCGATGCGCCTTCATCGGGCGGTCGTCTGGCTCAACAAAGTCGCACCGGCATCCGCCGTGGTCGCGCGCAGCAACAGTATCTTGGGTCTGGTTCAGTCGGTGAGGTCGGGTCTCGGCGTAGGCCCCCTTCCGACGGCAATCGCCGATGAGCAGGCCGACCTGATGCAGGTTCTGGCGCCCATACCAGACCTGTCGCGAAGCTGGCGGATACTGACGCCCTCCGATTTGCGGCACACGCACCGGATCTCGGCGTTCTTCGACTTCATCGGCGATGAGCGCGAGGCGTTGAAAAAAATATTGGCCGGCTAGGCCACGGAGCTCAATCCCAGAAGCGGACTTAGTGCCGGGGCGCATCACGGTGTTGCTGAACGGTTCATCTGGTGTTCTGGCCCGATGTCCAGCGCAACAATTGCTCGTCCCCGTGATCAGGCTGCCACTCTTCAGCTTCACTCCCGAGACACGCTTCGTTCTCATTTTCGAGATGGGCCACGTGCAGAACAAGTCTCTCACTGATGATTAGGTATCATGTGCTTCTGAGCCAACCGTAAGCGGTGGTCGTCGCGACAAGAACTTGCCGCAGCGCAGCATGCCGGCTTCCATTTACTGCTTAATGGTGATTGCTTTCGGCGCTACGGCGTCAATGGAAAGTCAGTCGCCGGATGGTGCATTTTTGCTCCCCTGAGCAGGTGTTTCATTGCGTGTGCTTCGAACGATTGAATTCCGAACAAAGCGAAAATTAGAGGCATGGTTCGTCTATCAGCGCATCGGATTTGTGTACAGGTCCGTAGTACGTCCTTAAGCGGACGGAGACAGCCTCGAACAATAGGACGGCATGAGACGACACCGCCTCTAGTGCGAGCATCAACAAGCTAAACGGGGAGCTGGAAATCAAATGTCGACCTGCAAGAATGGATGTGTTGAGGCAGGCCGCGCGCCTACCATTTGTCGAGCGTGGCGAAGCATCGCGCATGACCAGGCTGCGCCTTCACAATGTGATTTCCAACACACCTCGGGCAACTCATGTAGCGATGTGCGCAGCGCTTCGGCCCTAAATGAGCTGATGCTCCGGAAGCCTTCGTCTTTCTGGTCAATGCGGCGTCTGAGGCCAATCAACAATGCATCCGTCCCGGCCCGAACATCTTGCAGAAGAAATCGCCATGGTCATAGGGTGCCACAAGCCCCGCAGTCATGTTGTACAGTCTTAGTAGCCTCGGGCTTGGTCACTCGACCATCTTCCCGTTACATAGTGAACCCCCCTCAGCTTCAAAGGATGTGGATTGCAATGCGACGCCGTGGAAGGGGCTATGACAGAGACGCGTCACGGCGCGCGCATCAGTGCGGCACCGACATGCCAGCCACTAAGGAACGAGCCTCCATGTGGGAAGGCGAGCCCAGGAGATTTGCTTCAGACTATCCGCTGATGATCACGCAACCGCGGTTGCTTTCAACTTCGGTCAAGCACACACGTTTCGTTTCAGCGGCGCGGATCTCAAGCCGATGACAATTGTCACGTTCACCATCGCCGCTGGCTGCTTGATTTTCGTTCTGATCAGCCTGCTCATCCCGCTCGCGTCGCTGGTGCGCCTGCCACTGTCGGTTGTCATTGCCATCGTTGGCTTGAGCGGTGGGGCACTGGTCTGGGCGACAGGTTTCGAATTCGCCGGAAAAGGTCTTGATACATACGATCTTTGGTTCGTCCAGTCATTGGCGCTCGACACTCACTCACTGCTCGTCATCTTCCTGCCCCCACTTCTGTTCGAGATGTCTCTTGGCGTCAGTCCGCGGCGGCTGCGCGACGACGTCTGGGTTGTTCTGCTGATGGCGGTGATTGCCGTGCTGCTGGCCACTGTCATCGTAGGCGTTGCAGTGTGGCAGGCCTCGACGATGTCGCTGCTTGCCTGCTTGTTGCTGGGGGCGGCAATCTCCACGACGGATCCGGCGGCGGTCGTTACCACCTTCCGGGAGATCGGCGCCCCGCGACGGCTGCGCATCATCCTGGAAGGCGAAAGCCTGCTCAACGATGCGGCAGCCATCGCCCTGTTCACCTTGCTCGTCGGCATTGCACGGGCTGACGCTGTAAGCGGGCCCTTCGCACTGGCCACCAGCTTCCTTTACGGCTTCAGTAGCGGCGCGGCCGCCGGCGTCGCGATCGCTTGGCTTGCCAGCCGCGTCTACCCACTGCTCGGCGGCTCCGTCGTTGCGGAGGCGACACTAACGGTGGCACTCGCACACGGCAGCTACCTTATTGCCGAGCTGGGGCTCGGGGCATCCGGGGTCGTTGCCGTCGTGTTCGCGGGCATGACCACTCGGCACGTGGGTCTTGTAACCATGGGCCCGAAAAATTGGTCGACGGTATTTGCCGTGTGGACGCAGATTGGATTCTGGGCCAACGCACTCATACTGCTGTTGTCTGCCATGCTTGCACCGCGGATGCTTGCTGGATTGAAATCGCACGACGTCCTGTTGATCGCTGTGACATTCGCTGGAGCGTTCGTTGCTCGTGCCGTGGTGCTCTTCTTGCTGCTGCCCGTGCTCAGCCACTTCCGTCTCACCACGCCGATGAATCTGGCCCAGCAAACGCTTGCTTGGTGGGGTGGCGTGCGCGGTGCGGTGACGCTGATCCTGGCACTCAGCCTCGCCGAAATCAGTTCCTTGCCGGAGATGGAACGCAATTTGATCGCGGCGGTCGGCGCGGGCTTCGTGTTCGCGACACTGTTGGTCAACGCTTCCACCCTGGAGCTAGCAACTCGAACTTTGGGTCTCAATCGCCTTAGTCTCGCAGACTTGGCGCTCAAGGCCCGCATCGTGGCCGGCACGCGCGAGCAGATCCGCTCCTTCGTCGAAGATCTGGCACGCGAGCGGTCGATCGAGCCTGAGGCCATCCGGGACATGCGCAAGACATACGATCGGGACGTTGCCGATGCGCTCAAGGTATCCGGCGAAGCGGAGATCGAGTTCGGCGAGCGTCTCCGGCTGGGGCTGTCGATCATCTGTAATCAGGAGTTGCGTCTCGTTCAGACCGCGTTCGAGGAGGGGGCGATCGGGCCGCGTGTGACGCGTATTCTTCGCACCAATGCAGAGGACCTGGCGGATGCCGCCCGCACCGACGGCCGCGACGCGTACGAAAGCGCCATGCAGCAGCAGCTGGACGCTGCCAAGCCTTTTCGCCTAGCGCTTCTGATGCAGCGCCTCTTGAAATGGGACAGGCCCTTGCGGGATCAGCTCGGGTACCATGTGACTATGTTGTTGGAGTCAGAGGCCAATCTGCGGGACCTCCTGAAATTTAGCGAGACCACCCTGCCGACCATGGTCGGCGGAGATGCAGCGGCCAACCTGTGCCAGCTGGTCGAGGAGCGTCGGCATGAGGTGCGCCGCATGATCGAAGCGATCGCGCTGCAGTATCCCCATTATACTGAGAACATGGAGCGCATCCTCCTGCTGCGCGCAGCGGCGCGACGCGAACGTTCGCAATATGACTGGATGCTCGAGGATGAAGTCATAGGATCAGAGATCCACAAGTCGCTCGTCGATGAACTCGACGATAAGTGGAAGCAGCTCCAGAGACCTCCAAATCTCGATCTGGGTCTATCGCCGATCGGGCTGCTAAATCAGGTTCCGTTGTTCGCCGAAATCGGTGCTAAGCATCAACAAACGATTGCCGGACTGCTCGAGGCTCGCGTCGTCATGCCCGGCGAGACGATTGTCGCGGAAGGCGAACGTGGCCACGCAATGTACTTCATTGCCTCAGGAGTCGTCGAGGTAAATGGCCTGAGTGAAGAGGTTCACCTGTCGAACGGCGACTTCTTTGGCGAGTTGTCTCTGCTGGCACCGACGCGTAGGCGGACTACGTCGCTGGTTGCTATTACCGTATGCCGCCTGCTGGTGCTCGACCAACGCGACTTCCGCCGGCTGATGGCAAGTGTGCCGGAGATCGAATCCAGAATCAGGGCGGCAGCGGAGCGCCAGCTTGGCGAAGGGTTCACGCGTCGCACGCCTGAAGAGATCGAGCAGTTAACACAGCGGGCAAAGCGTCTCGAAACGGAATAGCCGGTCGATGCGCGCCTCAGCTTTTGCATCTGCGCAGATCCCGAACGTCAAAGCAGCTTCTTCTCTTTGAAGTAGCGCTGGGCTCCCCGATGCATCGGGATCGTGATCGCAAACCGCGCCATCTCCTTTTCGGCCAGTTCACGCAAGGCAGGGTGCAGTTTCTTAATGCGCTCAATATTTTCGAGCACCGATCGCACGACCTGATACACAACCTCATCGGGCGTCTCGTTCGATGTTATGAGAATGCTACGTACACCAAACGTCGGCACCTCTTTGTCTATACCTTTGTACATGCGGGCCGGAACGCGGGCCCACGCATAGTAGGGCCGGCTCGCGACCAGTTTGTCGATATTAGGCCCCACCACTGGGATCATGATGGACTTCCCATCTGCCGTTGCCTGTTGAATGGATTGATTGGGATGGCCCACGGTATACACTATTGCGTCGGTCAGGCCTGCGAGCAGGGCCTTTGCCTGCTCGGCGGCAGGCAGTTCGAGCGCTGCCGCGAAGGTTTTTGGCCCCCAGCCCTTGAGCGCCATCAAGACCTCCATCGTTCCCCGCTGGCCCGATCCCGGATTGCCGATGTTGACGCGCTTTCCTACCAGATCATCCAGCGCCTGGATGCCCGATTGCCTGCGCGCCACGACTGTGAATGGCTCGGCATGCAGCGAGAAAACCGCGCGCAATTTCGGATTCGCATTACCTTTGAACTTGGCAGCACCATGAAAGGCATGATGCTGCCAATCGGACTGGACAATGCCGAATGCGAGCTCACCACGAGCAATGGCATATAGATTTGCGATTGAGCCGTCGGTTGCTGGCGCGCTGCATTTTAGTCTGCTCTTCTTGGTTTCAAGATTAATGAACCTACAGATCAGTTGCCCAACGACGTAATACACTCCCGTCTTGCCGCCAGTGCCGATCGTGATTTCGTGCGCATCCTGCGCATGTAAGGGCCGGCCGATGATTGCGACCGCAAGGAACAACACGCCTGAGATAATCAATCTTGACATTCGTTGTTCTCATCCAACTTTCCGCACGGCCTCGACGAAACGCTTGGCTCCCAAGCCAACTTGGTTTGAGGCGTGCCGCCAACGATTCGAGAATTGGCTCACAATAGGGCAGTGAAATTGCCTAATATGGCGGAACCAATGTGGCCCTCGGTCATCGTCTCGCCGGCCATCGCTACTATGCCTTCGTGTTGCACAATAGCACGCAGAGAGCCAAGCCCGGCCGATAGTACCACTCCCACCACGTTGCTGCACACGTGCGTGTCACCGTGCTCAGATCCTGCCACGATTCTAACCTGCGAATCAGGCTATTGGGTTGCTCAAATTGGTCTGAACCGTGCGAGTTGCTTCGCTCCGGGTCGCATGATCGAGGTCGTATTCAGTGAGCAGGTATTGGTTTGTTGCGGGCGCTTTCGGTGCTCTCACCGGGACTGGGGCACATTGTGCCGCTGTTGCCGGGGGCTCCGGTTTGTTCGAGCTCAACGTGTTCGGCGCTGCTCAGCCGGCCGGTGCCGTGGTATATCGCGCCAGGGTTGTCGCCGAAGGCGCAACGGGCAAACTGAGCCAACTCCTGCGTGATGCCTCGCTCTTGATCGAAGGGCAAGCCAAGGGCGTTAGAAATGCCGCAGCACTCGTTGCGCTGGCACGAGCCGACACCACGCAGCTGATCGCAGCTCTCTATGCTCGGGGCTACTATGGTGGCAAAGTCAGCGTGTCGATCGGCGGCAAGCCGCTGGAGGCGTTCGATACGACGGAGATTGGGAACGGGCAGATGCCGCTCGACGTGGTCGTCGTCGTCGCAACCGGCCCGCGCTTTGAATTCGGCACCTTATCTTTGACCTTCGCGAGATCGAGTAAAAACTTCCCGGCGCTCTCACCGTCAAAATACGATTTGATCGCAGGCCAGCCGGCCCGCTCCACCATCGTTGTTGCTGCCCTCGACAGGATCGTGCGCGATCTAAAGCGCCGGGGCTTTGCTTTGGCACGCATCGCCGACAAGCGAATTGTCGCCGATCATCAAACTCGCCGGCTTAACGTCTCCGTCGTCGTGGATCCCGGTCGTCGTGCAACAATCGGGACCGTTACGGTGACGGGGGCAAATCGCCTGAACGCGGCAAAAATCAACGCTCACTCCGCCCTCCGTCCCGGTCAGCCCTACGATCCAAGTACACTGCAGTCGGCGCGCGAGCGTCTTCGGAAATTCGACGCAATTGATGGCGTCCGTATCTTGGAGGGCACGACCATTGACGATGAGGGGCGCTTGCCGATCACGATCAATGTGCGCGAGCGCAAGGATCGCTTCATCGGCGCGTCAGCTGCCATGTCTTCCGTGGATGGCGGAGAAGCTCAGGCCTACTGGGGGCATCGCAACCTATTGGGCAGCGGCGAGGTGCTGCGCATCGTCGGCACGGTGTCCCGCGTCGGTACCACTGCTATTGACGATCTCGACTATAAGCTCGCAGCCAGCCTCCTTCGGCCCGGCATTTTCGATATCGATACCGATCTGGTGAGTGAGGTGAGTGTCGGGCGCGAACGTCCGGACACCTACAAGAGTCGGACCGCGAAGGCTAAGCTTGTGCTCAACCGCCGTTTTAGCCGGGAGTTGGCCGGCAGCATCGGTGTCGAAGGCTCCCTGTCCCACGTCGCTGACGAGGCCCAAGAGGACCATTATGCGCTGATCGGCCTGCCGGCAGAAATCTCCTATGACGGTCGTGACAAGCGCCTAGATGCGACGCGCGGCTGGCGCGCGTCTATTTCGATGACGCCATATGCCGACCTGCTCAACAACGATGCTTTTGCTGTCACGCGGCTGCAAGTATCCCACTATCTGGCGCTGCAGCCGGATGGGACGCTCGTCCTGGCAGCTCGAGCAGGTTTCGGAAGCGCGTTCGGGGCCGGCCTGTTTGATATCCCCGCCACGCATCGCTTCTTTGCTGGCGGCGGTGGCTCCATTCGCGGCTTCGGGTATCGTACCGTTGGCCTTGACAACGCCGGCAAGACGATTGGTGGGCGCAGCATTACCGATGGCTCGCTGGAGTTGCGCTATCGTCTGAGCAAGACGCTTGGCTTCGTGCCGTTCATTGATGTCGGTACAGTCTCGGAGGACAGTTTTCCCACGTTTTCAGCACCCTTCCGGGTCGGTGCCGGCGTCGGCTTGAGATATTATACAGTGTTGGGGCCGCTAAGGCTCGACTTGGCCTTTCCGGTCAATCCCCTCGCCGGTGATCCCCGCTACGCAGTCTACGTTGGCCTGGGGCAGTCGTTTTGATGCTTCGCGTTTCCAGAGCCCAGGGGTTGCGCATTGCGATCAGCGCCGCAACCCTGGCTATCGTACTTCTCACCTCGATTGCTCTGCTTGCGATGACAGAGCCGGGCCGATGGCTAGCGGCGCGTGGCCTCGAGTGGAGTGCCTCGCAGCCGGGCCAACGTGTCACCATCGGAAGGATCAGCGGCTCTCTGTTCTCGTCAGGCCGCATCGAGCAATTAGCGATATCCGACGACCATGGCACTTGGCTGATGGTAAGCGGTGCGGAATTTGATTGGCGCCCATGGTCGCTGCTTAGCGGGCATCTTGACATCCGTTTTTTGAGCGTCAGTTCCGTCGACATGCTGCGCGTACCATCCCCGTCAGTGGGGAGCACTTCGAATTCGAGATCCGGCCTGCCGCTGACGGGATTTGACCTCGGTCGATTGAAGATCGACAAGCTTCGGCTCGAGGCAGTGATCGCAGGCGAGCCCATGACCCTGGCGGTTGGTGGCGCAGCTTCAGTGGGTTCGCGGCCGGGATGGAAAGCACAGTTGGGGGTCCGGCGAATTGATGGAGCGGGCGGGCACGCAGACCTGGCAGTTTCGTACCAGCCCGGCAGTCAGCAATTGCGCTGCTTGGCCACCGCTGCCGAGCCCGTCGGCGGCGTCGTGGCGCGATTGCTGGGCTTTGGCGATCGTACTGCGCTCGGCTTGAAACTCGATGGCACGGGCCCTGTCGACGATTGGCACGCTACGATGCGCCTCGTAGCGAACGGCACCCCGTTCATTGCTGCCACGGCGGCCATGCGCCGCGAGGGCAATGCACGAGCCATCGAGGCGCGGCTGGCAGGGTATCTGCGGCGGCTTCTGCCGCACCGGTATGCCGATCTCGCCCAGGGCAAGCTTGTCGCAACAGCGCGTGCAATGTGGCACGATCGAGGTATCGTCGACGTCGGGGCACTGCAAATTGAGTCCGAGAGCAGCCGGGCCGCACTTTCCGGCTCAATCGATATCAGGCGATCCGTCATTTCGGGGCGCCTTGATGCCGAGCTGGGTCGAAGTGATGGGCGAGCGGTCACTCTACAGCTCGCAGACACGACGCCCATATCGTTTACTGCCGGTCAGGTGCGTGGAAGCCTCGGTGACGGTGAAGGCGCCCGCCCGTTCGATGCGGCCATCGCTTTGCAGAATGTCACGACTGCTGATGAACGCGTGCGCCCCCTCATCGGATCGACACTGCATTTTATTGCGCAAGGCGATTTGAGTGGATCGGCTTCGGTTGACCTCGCCGTAGGGCAGGCGAAGCTCACGACCGATGCCGGCGTGATCGCAGCGCGCGGAACAATCGGATCGCAAGCATTCAAGGGTACGATCAGGGTCGATGTTCCAAAGCTCAAGGTGGCATCCGCGCTGGCGCGGCGACGGTTGAGCGGCGCGGCTACCATCGAACTCGATGGACGGATCGGTCTCGATGCACAGTCGGCAGTGCTTAATGTGCGGGGTCAGCTCAGAGATGCCGCGTTCGGACTAGAGCACCTCGATCGCCTGGTGTCAGGGCCGGCCGACTTCTCCGGAAAGATCAGCCACACCAGCGGGGGTACGACCATCGAAGCCGTGGAAATCCGCGCAGACAAGTTCTCTGCCAAGCTCGACGGTAGCATCAAAGGGGAGCGTCTGTCGCTTGCGACGCAAGTCGAGTTGCGCGATCTGGCTGCTATCGAGCCCGCATTGGCAGGCAAAGCTCATCTGCAGGCTAGCATAAACGGAACGGCCGCTTCTGCTGCAACTTCGCTTGTCGTCGAGGGCCCAAGGCTCAGCTTCAATGCGGCGCAGATTGCCTCCCTGCAGGCTACATTCCAAGGGCGCGGGCCGATCGATGCCCAGAAGGGGGGATTGAAGATCAACGCCAGGATCGACGATCGTCCCCTTACGGCAACCGCTGCGGTTTCTGGCGTGGGCGGGAATATCGTCGGCATCGAACGGCTCGATGCAAGTTTTGGACGTAGCCGAATTGCCGGCCGGAACCTGACGCTTGCCGCCAGGGACGTGACTGGGGACATCGAGATCGTGCTACCGGATTTCAGCGAATTCAGCCGGCTGGCCGGGATGCACCTGTCGGGGGCGGCACGCGGAACGGCGCGTTTCGTGCGCGACGAAAAAGGGATTGCCTCCGGGCCAACGCTGCGCATCGCCATTGGTGCGGACGCAGTTGCCATAGGGCAGCACAAGCTTGGCAAGCTCGGCGTCGACGCCACTGTCACCGATGTGCTCGGGTCCGTTGCATTCAATGCCCGTGCGGTCGCCGAGCGAGTGACGGTCGAGGACATCGTCCTCCCCAAAGTCGAGTTCACGGCTCAGGCCGAAGGCCCGGAGACGACATTTGCGATCAGCGCTGCAATAAACGACATTGGCATCAAAAGCTCTGGCGCACTTCTTTCGAGCCCCCGAGGCACCGACATACGTTTAAAACGTCTGCGCGCGCAAGGACGCGGCAAGACGCTAGCGTTGGCCTCTCCGATAATTCTGCGGTTGGCCGAAGGGACATTGACTGTGCCCAAGCTCAGCATCGTTTCCGGCGGCGGCAGGATCACGATCGAAGGATCGGTGGGGCGGCAGATCAACCTGGACACGTCGATTGCCGATTTACCGGTTGGACTGATCGGTTGGATTGTGCCAGCCGTCGACATTGACGGCACCATGACTGGGGCGATCGCGGTTCGCGGCGCGAGCAGCAATCCTGTGGTCGACTACAGGCTGTCATGGAACGGTGCATCGAGCGCGGCCTTGCTCGAGGCTGGTCTTGCTCCCGTGGCAGTGTCTGCCTCGGGAAGGCTTGAAGGGCAGCGCGCAGGTATTTCCGGTCGCATTTCAGGTGCCGACGGATTGGCGCTGGCCGTAAATGGTAGCGCACCAACGACTGCCGACGGTGTGCTCAATCTGGCATTGCGCGGTGCCGTTCCTCTGCAGCTGGCCAATGTCCTCTTGCGCGACCACGGCAGCCGTATCACTGGCAGGCTCACCCTCGATGGCAGCCTAAGAGGAACCCTGGCTGCTCCGTCTCTTGCCGGCACCCTGATGATTCGCGATGGGACTTTTTCGCACGCGGTCTCTGGGATCCGGCTAATCGCGCTGAATGCTGGAGCACGTGCTGATGGCAACCGCATCACGATCGAGCGGCTCTCCGCGCGCGCACCGAACGGTGGTGAGCTGAGCGGCGGCGGCACGGTGGTTGTCGATCCTCGCGCGTCGATTCCAGCAGAGCTTTGGCTCAAAGCCTCAAGACTGCACTTTGAAACTCGCCAGCAAACGTCCGGCTGGCTCGATGCCGACCTTGTCTTGCGAGGCGACCTCGCAAGTCAGGCGACGCTGACCGGCAACGCCAGACTGGGACGCGTCTTCGTGCAGGTGCCGGAGAGGTTGCCCGCATCCTACGCCGCGCTCGATCTGGAACATCGCAATCTGCCGCCACACCTAGCGAGCCTTGCTGCGAAACCGGCTGCGCCCAATGCGCAGCAGGCACCTGCCCGTGGTCCGATCATCGTCGAGCTCGGCATTCGCGTTGCTGCGGATAACAGCATCCATGTCCGCGGGCGAGGGATCGATGCCAGGCTGGGGGGCGCAGTCAACCTCTCGGGGACTAGCGATGCGCCGCGTGTAGACGGCCGTTATGTGCTCGATCGCGGCCGCGTGTCGCTGCTTGGGCGCAGGCTCGAATTCACACGCGGCCAGCTCGAGTTCACCGGCTCGACAACACCCAACCTCGATCTGGAGGCCTATTCGCAGGTAGGCAATATGCAGATCGCCGTGACCCTGTCCGGCAGCGCCGATGCTCCGAAATTCGCGTTCTCCTCTACGCCACAGCTGCCGGAGGACGAGGTGCTCGCGCGCTTTCTGTTCAACAACGAACTCGCCAAGCTGTCGCCGGTGCAGATGGCACAACTTGCCTCCGAGGTCGACAAGCTCGGCGGGCTCTCCAGCGGGCCCAGCCTCACCGACAGGCTGCGCGGCACAGCCGGGATCGACGTGCTCGACGTCGGTGCGGACAAAAAGGGCAATGCCGAGGTCACGGCCGGGCGGTACCTCGGCAACAACATGTATGTCGGGGTCACGCAGGGGACCGCGCCCAGCTCCAGCAGGATGGTGATCGACCTCGATGTCACCCGCAACATCAAGGCGCGCGGAGAGGTCGGCGTCGACGGCGCGACCAAGATCGGAATCGGCGTCGAGTGGGACTACTGAAAGACGCCTGCACGGCAGCGGTCGAATAAAGATCAGGCTGGTCGTGCGGTAAAATCATGCTAACGTACGTTTTTCGCAGCTTGGCCGGGCGCCAGCGTCCCATACATGTTCGGAACACGCGCCTTGATGGAAACGGACAAGATCGGTCCCTTTGAAGGATATGACCCAGCGCCATATTTCTGCGAGCTGAGCAGTAATACAGGAGGGCGCGCCAATGCGCTTGCCGGCGTCCGGGCAATGCTTTCGAGGATCGACCTGTCCACGCTTATGCAGCGATCTGCAGATGCCGAGAACGAGCTGTTCAACCTCGGGATCACGTTCACCGTATACAGTGACAAGGATGCCATCGATCGGATCCTGCCGTTCGACGTTCTTCCGCGTGTCCTGACGGCCAGCGAATGGCAACATATCGAGACAGGTGTCGTGCAGCGGGTTCGCGCGCTCAACATGTTCCTTTGGGACATCTATCATGAGCAGACGATACTGAAAGATGACGTCATTCCGCGCCACCTTGTGCTGGGCAACTCCAACTATCGGCAGGAGATGTCCGGCCTCGATGTACCCTGTGGCACCTACATTCACATCAACGGCACCGACATCGTTCGCAATCGCGCCGGCACGTTCCAGGTCCTCGAGGACAATGGTCGTTCCCCTTCCGGAGTATCGTACGTCGTGGAGAACCGGCATCTCATGCAGCGTGCCTTCCCCGACCTCATGCGAGGACTGCGCGTAAGACCGGTCTCGAACTACGGCAATCAGCTTATGGCCAAGCTCAGCGAGGTTGCCCCAGCAGGGGTCGACACACCTTCGGTCGTGTTGCTATCGCCGGGCGTTTATAACTCTGCTTATTTTGAGCATATCTTCATCGCCCGCGAGATGGGAGTACCGCTGGTAGAAGGCCGCGACCTCGTCGTGGAGGACGAGAAGGTGTTCATGCGCACCTTGGCCGGACTGGAACCTGTGCACGTCATCTACCGGCGCATCAACGATGACTTCCTTGATCCGGAGGCATTCAACCCGACGAGCATGCTGGGCGTTGCGGGCCTGATGCGGGCCGCCCACAAAGGGAACGTAACGCTTGCCAACGCGGTCGGCACCGGTGTTGCTGACGACAAAGCGGTATACGCTTATGTCCCTGGGTTGATCCGGTACTATCTGTCGGAGGAGCCGATCCTACAGAACGTCGAGACGCACATCTGCGGAACGAAGGAGGGATTGGCCTACACGCTCGAGCATCTTGCCGAGTTGGTTGTCAAGCCGGTCGGAGAAGTCGGGCGGCTACGGCATTGTCGTGGGGCCAAAATCGTCGACGATCGAATTGGAGCAATGCCGAAAGCAGATTGAAGCAGATCCAGACAATTTCATCTCGCAACCGATGATCGATCTGTCCGTATGCCCGACGCTCGCCGATGGCAAGGTGGAGGCGCGTCACGTGGACCTGCGCCCCTATGCCGTGACCGGCCGAGATACATGGGTCCTTCCCGGCGGCCTCACTCGCGTCGCGCTGAAGCGCGGATCGATAATCGTCAACTCCTCGCAAGGAGGCGGCACCAAGGACACCTGGGTCTTGGAGGAGGCGCCCTCATGAGCCTGCTCGCACGCAATGCCGAGGATCTGTTCTGGCTTGCGCGCTATCTGGAACGGGCCTCGAGCCTCGCCCGCATCATCGAGACGCACATGGCCTACGATCGTGGCCGCGGCGAGGACGTCTCCTGGGCCTGGCTGGTGGCGCTTCATTCCGACCAACCGCGCTTCAACACGTCTTACGAGGACGCTTCCTTCAGTAACGTGATTAATTTCTACGTCGCGGACATCAATAATCCCGGCTCGGTCCGCTTCTCGCTCAGGGCAGCGCGCGAGAACGCGCGCGCCTTGCGCGCAATCATTCCTACCGAAATGTGGATCCAGCTCAACGAGTACTACAATCGCATGCTGGTCATGTCGATGGCAGATCTCGACCCTATCCGGCTCTCGCGCACATGCGGGCAGATCAAGTATGGCTGCTACGCCCAACTCGGCGTTGTCGAAAGCACGCTTTATCGGGACGAGGGCTGGCGTTTCTTTCGGCTGGGCCTCATGATCGAGCGGGCCGACCAGACGAGCCGCCTGCTCGACGTCAAGTTCGCCCAGCTTGCAACGGATGCGGAGCAATTCGGGCACATCGCCGATGCCACCTTCTGGTCACTAGTGTTGCGGTCCGCAGCCGCCTATCAGGCGTTCCATCGCTTCGAGCAGAAGGGCGCTGACGCCGCCCGTGTCGCGCGGTTCCTGCTGCTCAACTCGAGCCATCCTCGATCTGTCGCTTTCTGTCTCGGCCAGATCCAGGCACAACTCCACGAACTACGCGTCGGTTACGGATTGCGGCGTTCGGGCAGGGCTCAGGAACAGGCGGAGATCCTCATGGACGCCCTGCGGGATGCGGGGACCGATCCGAAGCTGTACGTGAACCTGCACCGCCTCAACGACCAGCTGCAGAGCAACCTGATCGAATTGACCGACAATCTCGGAACCACCTTCTTCGGCAACCCGTCGCCGGGCGCACCCGAGCAGACTCAGTCTCAGTCTCAGTCTCAGTCTCAATCCCAAGCCAAATCTTGACGGGCCAGCCTGCGCTCAGGTCGATGCAAAAACAAAGAGAACTTCCAAGATGACGCTTAACGTCGCGCTGACCCACCGCACCCTGTACCGCTACGACCGCCGCATTTCCGTCTCACCACAAATCATCCGGTTGCGGCCTGCGCCGCACTGCAGAACACCCATACTCAGCTATTCGCTCGCGCTGACGCCAAAGCTGCACTTCATCAACTGGCAGCAGGATCCGTTTGGTAATTTCCTCGCCCGCGTCGTCTTGCCAGAGCCTACGACCGAGTTCGCGGTCACTGTCGATCTCGTCGCCGACATGGCCGTCATCAACCCTTTCGACTTCTTCGTCGAGGATGGGTTTGCCGAGTGGCCGTTCGCCTACGAGAAAGAGTTGCGCAAGGAGTTGCAGCCCTATCTGGAACCGGCACCTGCCAGTCCGCGATTGAAAGAATATTTGAGCACGATCGACAACAAGCCGATCACGACGATCGACTTCCTGTGCGAGCTGAACCGCCGCCTGCAGTGCGACATCAAATACCTGATCCGCATGGAGCCCGGCGTCCAGAGCCCCGAGGAAACCCTCACAAAGGGTTCCGGTTCGTGCCGCGACTCCGGCTGGCTGCTGGTGCAGATCGCGCGCCATCTCGGCCTGGCGGCGCGGTTTGTATCCGGCTACCTCATTCAACTTACGCCTGACGTCAAATCGCTCGATGGCCCCACCGGCACCGACAAGGACTTCACGGATCTCCACGCCTGGGCCGAAATCTACGTGCCGGGCGCAGGCTGGATCGGTCTGGATCCGACATCCGGCTTACTCGCTGGAGAGGGGCACATTCCGCTGGCCGCCACTCCCGCTCCGTCGAGCGCGGCACCGATCTCAGGCAGACACGAGATGGCTGATGTCGAGTTCGGCGTCGAGATGAGCATCAAACGCATTGTCGAGACGCCGCGCGTTACCAAACCTTATGCGAACGCACAGTGGGACGACATCGTCGCCACCGGCGATGCAATCGATCAACGCCTGCAGGCCGGGGACGTGCGCCTCAGCATGGGCGGCGAGCCAACGTTCGTCTCCATCGATGACATGGACGGCGCCGAATGGAACACCGCCGCTGTCGGTCCGATGAAGCGCCGCCTCGCCGAGCAGCTCGTCCGGCGTTTGCAGCGCCGGTTCGCTCCGGGTGGCCTGCTGCACTACGGGCAGGGCAAATGGTATCCCGGCGAGCAGTTGCCACGCTGGGCACTCGCCATCTACTGGCGCGCGGATGGCCAGCCGTTGTGGGAGGATGACAGCCTTATTGCCCGCGAGGCGACGCAGCAGTCCGTCACGATCGACGACGCAGCACGGTTCGCGACCCGACTTTGCGAGCAGCTCGGTCTGCCTGCGGCCACCGCGATCCCCGCGTTCGAGGATGCCGCCCACTTTGCGCTCGTCGAGCAAAAGCTGCCCATTAACACGCCTCCCGAGGCCAACAAGCTATCAGACCCGGCAGAGCGGGCCCGAATCGTGCGCGTCTTCGAACGCGGCCTGGACACACCGGCGAGCTATGT
This sequence comes from uncultured Alphaproteobacteria bacterium, assembly GCA_963825625.1. GTDB lineage: Bacteria > Pseudomonadota > Alphaproteobacteria > Rhizobiales > Hyphomicrobiaceae > CAMDPA01. Next base: position 39,048 of record CAWGUF010000018.1, read on the forward strand.
CATGCCGATTCAGGTGTGGCATACGGAGGATCGCGGCCGCCGCTGGGTGACGGAACGTTGGGCGATGAGACGTGACAAGCTATTTCTGATCCCCGGTGATTCACCGGCCGGGTTTCGCCTGCCGTTGGGCTCACTCGCCTATCTGTCGGCCCTCGAAATGCCGCAGATCGGTCCGCGCGATCCTTTCGAGACCTCGCCGCCGCTGCCCACGCGCCAGACCCTGCTACAGGCCCGGCGCACGGTGACATTGGAAGCCCCGCCTACACCTGCGGCAGGACCCAGCGAGATCCATGGTTCGGTGCGCACGGCCCTGACGATCGAGCCGCGCGACGGCAGCCTGTGCGTGTTCATGCCACCGCTGGCCGATGCGGAGGATTACGCCGCGCTGATCTCAGCTATCGAGGAAACCGCAAGCACGACAGATCTACCTGTGCACATCGAAGGATACACGCCGCCCGACGATCCACGCCTCAACGTCATCAAGGTGACGCCTGACCCGGGCGTCATCGAGGTCAACGTGCAACCTTCAACCGCCTGGCGCGAGGCCATCCAAATAACAGAGGGGCTTTACGAGGACGCCCACTTCTCTCGCCTCGGTACCGAGAAGTTCATGCTAGACGGACGCCATACCGGCACGGGGGGCGGTAATCACATCGTACTCGGCGGCCTCACGCCGCAAGACAGTCCGTTTCTGCGCCGCCCTGATCTGCTCGCCAGCGTCATCACCTATTGGCAGCACCATCCCTCGCTTTCCTACTTGTTCTCCGGGCTCTTCATCGGCCCTACCAGCCAGGCACCGCGCCTCGACGAGGCAAGGCACGACAGCCTCTATGAAATGGAAATTGCACTGTCGCAGGTGCAGGAGGCCTATGCGGGCAACGTGCCGCCCTGGCTGGTCGATCGCATCTTCCGCAATCTCCTGGTCGATGTAACCGGGAACACGCACCGCGCAGAGATCTGCATTGACAAGCTCTACTCGCCGGACGGCCCGACCGGGCGCCTCGGACTGATCGAGTTTCGATCATTCGAAATGCCTCCGCATGCACGCATGAGCTTGGCTCAGCAAATGCTTCTGCGCGCCCTTATCGTGCGTTTTTGGGAAGCGCCCTATCGGGGCCGCCTAGTGCGTTGGGGCACTGGCCTGCACGACCGCTTCATGCTCCCGCATTTTATTTGGGCTGACATGGTCGACGTCGTCGAAGACCTCAAAGTACACGGCCTGCCGCTCGAGGCCGATTGGTTCAGGCCGCACTACGAGTTCCGATTCCCCAAATTCGGCACGATCGAGGCCGGTCCTCTGAGCGTCGAGGTTCGCCAGGCACTCGAGCCCTGGCACGTGCTGGGTGAGGAGGGGATCATCGGTGGCACGGCGCGCTATGTCAATTCCTCGCTGGAGCGGGTGCAAGTGACAGTGCGCGGACACACGGGGGACCGCTATGTCGTGACCTGCAACGGTTATGCGCTGCCACTCACGTCAACGGGCAAGGCTGCCGAGGCCGTCGCTGGCGTGCGCTACAGGGCATGGTGTCCGCCATCGGCTCTGCATCCGACGATCCAGCCACATGTGCCCCTCACATTCGACGTCGTGGATACCTGGTCCGGCAGGTCGATCGGCGGTTGCCGCTATCATGTGTCACATCCCGGCGGCCGCAATTTTGAAACCTTTCCGGTCAATGCCTACGAAGCCGAAGGCCGGCGGCTAGCGCGGTTCGAGGCGACCGGGCATACACCAGGACCGTTGGCGGGAAAGCCGCACCAAACCAACCCCGATTTTCCGCTAACGCTTGACCTGCGGCGACCTTGAGATGGCAGATGTGAAATTACACCACCGTTGCCATGTGGCAACACGAGGTCATATTTTTCTTGTAATCGCAATAGCGTAGCACCATTGGTGTGAGCATTATTCCAGACCGGCTCCGCGTCCATGTTGGTCGCGCACAACCTGGAACTGATCTTGCGTTGAATGCGTTTGACGCAGGATGATGTGGGCAATGACGATGAAAAATCAGGCAATGCGTGATTCGTTGCCGAGCGTCCTAGTCGGCTACGATCGCATTCCCGGCGCATTCGACGAGTTGCTCGATGACGCGGACAAGCCTCGTAGCCATTGGCGGATCTTTATTGATCAGCTGCAAAGACTGGCCCCCCGCGAACGACTTGCCAGATCCAGCCGGCTGGACCGGCAGGTCCGGGAGACCGGGCTGGTCCACGACATATTCGCCGACCCGGAACAGAACCAGGCACAGTGGCGTATCAATCTAGTCCCGTTCATCATCTCGGCAGGCGAGTGGCGATGGCTCGAGAAGGCCCTGGACCAGCGCGCGCGCCTCGCATCTGCGATCATTGCCGATATCTACAGGGAGCAGACGCTGCTGCGCGACGGCGCGATCCCGGCCGCTCTGGTCTTTGCAGATCCCGCCTTTCTGCGCGCATGCCAGGGCATTGAGCCGCCCGCTGGCCATCTGCAATTCTGCGCATTCGACGTCGCGCGCGGGCCCGACGGAACTTGGCGGGTCATCGACAGCCACGCAGAGACCCCAGCCGGCGTTGGCTATCTTGTCGCAAACAGGATGATGCTAACCGACGTCAGTAATGACCTTTTCAGCGAATGCGGGACGCGGCGTATAGCGCTTCATTTCCGCAAGCTGCAGGACGCTCTGCTGTCACGAACCGGCATCAGCGATCCATCCCTGGCACTGCTCACGCCCGGTCCGGATCACGACGACTATTTCAGCCACGCCTATCTCGCGCGCTACCTCGGTGTGCATCTCGTTGAGGGCGGCGACCTCAGAGTGATGGGCGATCTCGTTTACCTGAAGACCCTGGAAGGCCTTAAGCCCGTTGACAGCATCATCCGCTGCATCGAGGCGGCACGCGCAGACCCGCTCGAGCTGGATCCTGGGGCATTCGACGGTTCGGTAGGTCTGCTGAATGCGGTGCGCAAATCGCCGGGCCTGATTGCAAATGGGCTCGGCTCCGCGGTGATCGAGAACCGGGGCCTTGGTGGCTATCTGCCAGAGCTGTGCAAGAAGCTCCTTGGCGAGGATCTCCTGCTATGGGACGCCCCGCGCTGGTGGCTCGGTGATGAGATTACGCGCGCGCACGTCGAGGACAACCTCGACGCCATGGTCATCAGGCCCGCGCGCGAGGGCACCGGCCGCCCGGGACGAGCCGGACTTGGACAATCGCCTGCCGCCCTAACCAGCACTGGCCGGGAGCAGTTGCGCCAGGAGCTCACGATGCGGGGCAACAGCCTCGTGGCGGAACACCCCGTCGGCTTCAGTACGATGCCGCGTTTGACCGCGCAGGGGCTAGAGCCGCAATCGATCGCGCTGCGCCTTTATGCAAGCGCGGCCAGAGACGGCTTCAGTGTGCTGCCCGGAGGCATTGCCATGGCAGTCGATCCGCGCTCGGCTGTAGCTCTGAGCGCTTCCAGCGGCGAGGCGCATGATGTGTGGGTGCTGGATGACGAGCCGGAACCCCCGCATGTGAGCTTGTGGACGTCCCAGCTCAAGACGGCCCGCGTCGACAGGGCCCAACGAACACTGCAGAGCAGAGTGGCGGACAATCTGTTCTGGCTCGGCCGGTACGTCGAGCGCGCGGATTGGACGATGCGGGTCATCCGCAGTGCGCTCAACCAGCGCAGGCAGACCCATTTCGGCACTTCGGGAGGCAGCGAGGCTGCGGAAATCTGCCTGCGGCTTCTCTTGAGCAAGGGGAGTATGCTGCCGGATTTCGATACCACAATAAGCAGACCGAGACAGCTGGCGACTCTGGCGATGGCCCTGGCCTCGAGCCGCACCGGCGATTACAGCTTGGAGCTGAGCTTTGCCGGCATATATCGGGTTGCCAGTCTGACCCGAGACCGGTTGTCGCTTGAGGCGTGGAGAACGATTTCCACTTTCCAGGTCGCTGACAGATGGCACAAGCGACTCGAAGGCTCGAGCGCTAGCGAGATGCAGGACGAGATCGAGGACAAGCTCTCTGCTATAGCGACGTTTGGTGGTCACATGCACGAGAGCATGACCCGTAACTATGGCTGGTATTTTCTGGACATGGGCCGACGGTTGGAACGCGGCTACAATCTGTGTGACGCATTGGACGCCCTGTTCGCGGTTTCGCAATCGGCGGACAGCGATTCCGAACGGCTCAAATTCATCCTCGACCTCGCAGACAGCTACATCACGTATCGTTCGCGCTACCGGCTTGAGCCATTACTGCCCCTTGTGCTCGACCTGTTGCTGATGGATGAGACCAACCCGCGCTCGCTCGCCTATCAGTTGGTCGGCCTATCCGCTCATTTGCAGGCCCTGCCAATGGCAAATGAAGGCACAACGATGCCACAAGAGAGGCGTATCGCCCTGGAGCTACAGACTGCGGTGCGCCTGGCGAGCGTCGACGAGTTGAGCGAGGTCGGCCAAGACGGATACCGCAAGCGCCTGTCCAGGCTGATGAAGCGTGCTGTTGCAGAGTTGCCAAATCTGTCCGATTCGATGTCTCGGCGCTATTTCCGCCTTATTGAAGAGCGCCCCAGGCGGGTTGTAACGCAGTCGGTACCACGGCGATGATCTACGAAATCGGCCATCGCACGGCGTATCGCTACAGTGCTCCAGTCACCCAGTCGCAGCACCTCATTCACCTTGCACCACGGCCGATGCCGCGGCAGACGATGCACCGCCATAGCCTGCTGATCGATCCCGCTCCAAATTCCCGCACTGATCGCACTGATGCATTCGGCAACCCCGTCTCGATCCTGGAGATCGACGACGAGCACGCCGAGCTCGTTCTTCATGCCCGCTCTGTCGTTGAGGTGGCGCCCCGCGGCGCCATCAACGTCCAGAGCGGCATCGCGTGGGAGCAACTGCGCAATGCAGTGACACAGCCGCGCAACGGCATTGATCTCGATGCTGCGCAACACGCTGTGGCCTCCCCCTTCACGGCGACGTCCAGGACTATCCTGGACTATGCGGCACCGTCTTTTCTACGTGACCGCCCGGCGCTGGCTGTCGCATGGGATTTGACCAACCGCATTTACACTGATTTCTCCTTTGATAACGAGGCAACAGATGTCTCGACGCCGGTTGAGCATGTGCTGAAGGAGCGCCGCGGGGTGTGCCAAGACTTCGCGCATGTGGCGCTCGCATGCTGCCGCGCATTCGGGCTGCCGGCGCGCTATGTCAGCGGCTACCTGCTCACCAGGCCGCCGGTAGGTCAGGAGAAGTTGCAAGGCTCAGACGCATCGCACGCCTGGTTCTCGCTGTGGACACCGGAGAATGGCTGGATAGACTTCGACCCAACCAACAACTTGATTCCAGATCTGGAGCACATCGCCTTTGCCGTAGGCCGCGAGTACCGCGATATCGCGCCGATCACAGGCATCTTGGTGGGTGGCGGCGAGCATACCGTCGACGTTGCCGTTGACGTGCTCCCCGTCGTTGGCAAAGTTTGACGCAATGGCAACCGCGGCAGACAAACTAGCATCGAGGCTCCACGGCTGTCGGCCAATCGCGGCTAGCCAACATCTCGCGCAGGACAGATAATTCGTCATCAGACGGTGGTTTCGTGGCTACCACTTCTGGATGCAACAGCTGTTATCCCGGAGCGCGCTGGTTCTGCTTGGCGAAGTCGGCTGATCGAGGCATCGCGACGATGACGCAAAGCCGATCCTTGCGCTGATCGTGTTCCCTCGCCGATGTCGCCTCTTATCCCCGGTGGTCATCTGTGCGCAACGCAATGCTGCACCTGCCCCGGGTCGCCCGGGGGCAGATTCGCCTGCGAGCAGTTCGAAGTCGAGTTGCTGGATGGCGACTGGTCACTGCCGCCTACGGTCCCTTTGATGCACCGATACGTTTTCCCCGGTTGCAGCGCAGCAGATTTCGGCTTGGATCTGGACGACCTGCGCAGCCCAAAAAGCACAGGTGTTCGGATTGTCGGAGTCAACCATAGACCGCTTCCTCTGCCCAGCGACGTCATTCGTTGTGCCACGCTGACGGTCTTGCCATCCTCAGTTGCGGCCGTGCCGTCGAGGCGCTGACGTAGCGCTGCAGGCAGAAACGGTATTTCTGCGGGCCGAGTCCCAGCAGCCGCCGCTTACACCTCATCGGTCCAGACGCGAAAGCTTTCCAACTTATTGGGTCCGAAGGTTGTAACCATCGCGACATCAGCGGCGTCCCGGCCGCGCGCAATTAGGATACGGCCGACACGCGGTATGTTGTTGCGCGGATCGAACGTGTACCAGCGACCGCCGAGATAGGCTTCGAACCAAGCAGCGAAGTCGCCCGGTGGGAAAGGCGGCATTGTTCCCACATCGCTGAGGTAGCCCGTGCAGTAACGCGCAGGAATATTGAGCGCGCGGCAGAGCGCAATCGCCAGATGAGCGTAGTCACGGCAAACGCCGACCCCCTCGTTGTGACCCTCTGTGGCTGTGCGTGTCGGGCGTGCTTGGGCATAGTCAAATCTAATGTGGTTGTGGACGAAATCACAGATTGCCTGGACGCGATCCCAACCGGGCCTAGCTTTGCCGAATAGTTGCCAGCTCAGGTCGAGGAACTCGTCGCTTTCGCAAAAGCGGCTGGCCAGGAGAAATACGAGCGAATCGTCTGGCAAATCCTCGACCGGCACCTGGCCGGCATCTCGCGCGATCAGGTCTGGTTGGCCAGTGTCCCGGATGACGGTATTTGCAGTTATCCGAACAACGCCGGCCGGTGCGACCATGCGACTGCACCAGTTGCCGAACCCGTCGCGATAGCAGCCGAGCGTCGCCGACGGAGCCGTGAAGATGACGTCGGGGCTCTCGAGGTCGCCGATACGCGAGTGGTGAATGTTAAGGACCAGCAGACAAGGCGTAGGCTGCGGAAAGCGATAATTGAATTCATAGCCGACGCGGAGCTTCATGACGACCTTCCTGCTTTTGGAGTGACGATCGCATAAACCGCCAAGTATTCATATGGCGATGGCGGGGCCGACGAAAAAGTAAGGGAATTGAGCGAACGGCGGCGGCAGCCGAGCCATCACGCCGGGCAACTGACAGTCGGTTGCAGACCACTTTGTCGTGCTTGCTACTGCGATCATTGCGACCCGGCTCGACTCCCGCTCTCTGCGACGTCTGCTTACTGCTCTGTTGCAGCCGACCCAGAGCGCAGGTACTGCAGACAAACGACTGTAGCAGCGCACGACCGCTTTCTCTGCCTAGCGACGTCTGCCCTGGCTCTAAACCGACATCACTGCCGCGATAGCGAACACCGCTTCGTGTGCAAACCCGCCCAATCCCCCGCATTCCTGGTAGCCCCGCGGTAGCCGGCCAAGCCTGCAGGTTAGATCGAACAATACTAAGTGTTTGATTTTATTGGTGAGCGGGGAGGGGATCGAACCCTCGACCATCTGATTAAAAGTTTGACGTTCTGACATTTCCGGGCGTTTCCCTGAGATGACGCAAGATGAAAATTTCTGTGAATTCAAGGCTAATTGATTGCTGCGAATTGATGCGTGCTTCTACCGATTGCTCTACGGTGGGTGCTACGAGGCACTCCAGCACCCACGGGCACCCACGGAGACGACATGCGCTGCCGCATCACCAAGGCCACGCTCGACCGCACACCCATCCCGACCGACGGCAAGCCGCTCATCGTATTCGACACCGACCTCGCCGGCTTTGCGTGCAAGATCACGCCTAGTGGCCGGCGAGTCTTCCAGTTGCGCTATAGGGTCGGCGGTCGCGACACCCCGAAGAAGACGCTGACCATCGGCCCCTATGGTCCGTTGACACCAGAGCAGGCGCGGCGGCAGGCGCAGGTTCTGCTCGGTGACATCCGGCGCGGCGTTGATCCTGCTGCGGTCAAGGCACTGAAGATCGCCGAAGAACGGGGAGCGGCGACTGTCGCGGTAGTGGCTTCCGATTTTATGACGCTGCACACGCGGTCCAAGCGCCGGGCGCGCACTACCGCCGAATACGACCGCCTCTTAGATGTCATCATCTTGCCCGCATTCGGCACGCGCAAGATCAAGACCATCACTGCGGCCGAGATCGAGCGTTGGCACCATGCCCAGCGAGACACGCCATATCAAGCAAACCGCGCGCTTGCAGTGTTGTCCAAGCTGCTAGCGTGGGCATTGCAGCGCGGGCACGTCGAAAGTAATCCGGCCGCCGCCGTCGAGCGCTTCCCCGAGGTGGCCCGCCGTCGCTATCTCTCGCCGGTTGAAATCGCCGCACTCGGGCAGGCGCTGCGAGAATGTGAGGTTGGAGGTGCGGTCTCTCCATATGTCTCCGCCTATTTTCGGCTGCTTTTGCTCACCGGGATGCGCAAGGACGAGTTGCGGTTGTTGACCTGGGATCGCGTCAAACTGGATAGACGGGTTCTTGTGCTTGGCGAACTCGACGCCAAAACCGGTCAGCGCGATGTACCGTTGTCAGCGCCAGCCGTTGAGATTTTGACAAACCTGCAGCCCCTCGGCGGCAATCCGTTCGTTTTTCCTGGCCAAAAGACAGGTCGCCCAATCGTGAACGTAGATAAGTCTTGGGCGCGCGTCCTCACCAGAGCCGGCATCGAGGCACGCATTCACGATTTGCGACACAGTGCGGCCAGCATTGCGGTTGCGGCCGGTGCTAGTCTCCCGCTCATCGGCGGCGTCTTGGGCCACAAGTCTCCGGCGACCACGGCACGATATGCTCACCTTTCGGACAGTCCGGTTCGCGCTACCGTCGACTTAATCGGGGATCGCGTAGCTGCCGCCCTCGACGGCACGTCCGCCGATATCGTTCCGATGCGGAGGTCGTGAGAATGTCGGCAACAACAAATGAAGGAAGCGACGACGCCCCCAGCATTGAGGAGGTCTATGAACTGATCGGCCCGGTCCTACTGGAGTATTTCGGCTATCAATTTTTTCTACTCATCCGGAACATACTAGGCCGCGAAAAGGGTTTCGGGGCGGCGGTGTCAGAGGGTAATGTTGAATGGGT